>NZ_JAGBLU010000088.1 GCF_017635265.1 Butyrivibrio sp. | reverse complement strand
GTCATTAAGACAGGATCCAGAATCCAGCGTATATGACAGCGTATCGAAGATCTTCGATAGACAAAAGGCCGGTAGATCGACTTGATGAATCAAGTGTAGTCTACCGGTCTTCTTATCTCAAGCTAGGGTCTGAACTGTAACTGGTCAGATGATATTTTGGCAAACAGGATCATAAATGATAAAAACAGACCATCTAATTCACTTAAATGGTCTGTTTTACACTGAAATTCAAATCAAGAGTCTTACTCAGTATATTTATATTTTTTCATGATCTGACCGGATATTATACAGATGGCTGTTCCTGTCACGCCAAGAATAAACATCATCATTGCGGCACCTGAGCCCTTTCCGCTTCCGAAAAGAAAAGTCCAGAATGGATCATCACTTTTAAGTGCCATAAACGGTTCGCAGATTTTGTCTACAAAAAATCCCCCAAGGAAAAGACCGATGGGAATAGTGAAAAACTGCAGAGTATTTCTGCAAGCGTATACTCTTCCCTGAAGCTCGATCGGAATGACATTTCGCATTATCACATTCTGGTTGGCTGCCATAAGTGGTACGAACACCCATCCTATTATCTGTGCAATACACCATAAACCCAAACTTCTTGAAAATGCCAGTAAAAAGTTTTCTATTCCCAGTGCAAAAAGCATTGTGAGGTATATTACTCTTACTCTGTCCTTGGGCTTGGGCAGAATCATCGGAAGAAAACTTCCTGCAACCATGGCCACTCCTGAGCATGCCGTTACGATTCCATACACATTGTTACCTTTTTGAGGTATGACAAGTGCAGGGAGTACTGCGTCAAAAACTGAAGCTGTCAGGTTAACCCCCGCCATAAACAGTATTACGGTAAGTATTAGCGGAGTATCTTTTAAAAACCTTAACCCCTCCTTTGCCAGTTTGATCACATTTTCATCCTTGCCTGCTCCATCTTGAACCTCAGGCAATTTTATAAAGAACAATAACGCCACAAATGCAATAGCAAAAGACAGAAGGTCTACAGCAATAACTGTATCAAGGCCGGCTAATCCATAAAGTGCTGCAGATATTAGCGGATTCCCAATTGAAATAAGTGAACGGGACAATTGCTGAAAACCGCTGGTCTTCTGATAATGCTCTTTGGGAACAATAAGTGAATATGTCACTTCTGATGCAGGCTGCTGAACAGTATTCATGAGACCTGAAAACGCATTGATCGCATATAAATGCCACATTGACAGAGTATCGGTTTTGTATAACACAAATACAGCAATAGTCGTAAGCGCCGCAAAAAGATCACATATGAGCATGGTTTTCTTTTTGTCGAATTTATCTGTTATTGCTCCGGCAAAAATGCTCATAATGACATACGGCGCATATGTGCAGATCCTTAGTGCTGCTGTACTAAGCGCAGATCCTGTCTTTTCATACATCCACAACGTCAGTGCAAATCCTGTTATTGCACTACCAAGCTGTGACAGACTCTGTGTGAGCCAGATTATGTAAAAATCTCTTAATTCCTTTATTCTGTTTTTCATTATTATTTATCCTCCATACAAATATTTTCATCTGCATGGAGCATATACACTGCAATTTATCATGCCATTCCTCCTTCATCCAAAAAATCAAACAGAATATAAACAGCATATTCTGAAGTCCTGTTTAATAAAAATGAATTGTTGCTTCCGAATTTGATACTACAAGTATATTATCTGTTCAACTTCCTTTTCAAGATCCAAAGACAGAGAAAGCACATCGCAATCTGCGTAACTGTCGAACACGGTGTTGCCAGTCCTATATGAAAGAGTGACACAGGCTCTCTTTTACTCATTATGTAGGACACAGGAATTCTAACAAAGAATGCTCCAACTATACCCTGAATCATAACAAATCTTGTATACTCCATTCCATTGAAAAAACCAATGAAACAGAAAAGGAAACAAGTAAACAGGCAATCAACAGCATATGCCTTAAGGTAATCCTGGGAAGCAGCAACAACCTCTGTATCTTTTGCAAAAATTCCGGATAAAATATCTCCGTGGAAAAAAGCTGTATAAAACATAAGTACTGCAAATATGAAGGATACTCCAATAGCATATCTAAGCCCCTTAAACGCCCTATCATACTTGCCTGCGCCTCTGTTTTGGGATACAAAAGCAGACATCGACTGTGCAAAAGCTGAAGGGATCAGCATAATAAATGCGCAAACTTTTTCAGCAACTCCCACCCCTGCAGATGCAATTACGCCAAGAGAATTTACGATAGCCAGAATAACCAAAAAAGAAATACCCACAAGAAGGTCCTGCAAAGCAACCGGCGCTCCGATAAACACTATCTTTTTGATGATCTTTTTTTCAACTTTAAAGCATGTCTTATCGAGTTTAAATGGTAGTTCTTTTTTACTGATCAGCACCAAAGAAATCAAAACACTTATGAGCTGTGCTGCTACAGTTGCTATGGCTGCTCCTTTAGTTCCCATGTCAAATCCGGCAACCAGAATTAAATCTCCTATGATATTGCAGATGCACGCTATAAGCACAGTTATAAGCGGAGTGACAGAATCTCCGATTCCTCTGAAAATACTTCCTATCAGGTTGTAAGATATTATTACAACTGCTCCTGCACCACATATGCTTATATAAGAAACCGTCAGATCATAAGCCTCTTTAGGTGCATTCATGATACTTGCAAGGTTTCCGGCAAATAATGAAATAAACACTGTAAGGAAAATACCTATTGCCAAAAACAGCATTATTCCATTTGCTACGATTTTCCCTCCTTCAGAAGCTTTTCTTTCACCTATTTTTTGTCCCAAAAATACGGTCATGCCCATGGATAAAGAACTTACCAGGTTCGTAAGTGTCATCATGATCTGTGAACCTGTAGATACCCCGGATACATCAGCAGGTTCTGCAAATTTGCCTACAATCATAAGATCAACAGCTCCATAAAGTGATTGCAGAAACAATGCAAAAAGTACAGGAATCGCAAACCCCAGTAGTGGAGCAAGTATTTTCCCTTCTGTAAAATTCTTTTGTTCAGCCATATGTATTACCTCCAAAAAAAGCCGGATAAGAAACCGGCATCTCAACCAGTCATCTTATCCAGCTCGTCATTTCCGGAACGACTCACCCTCCGATGAATTAATAGTTATTAAGTTCAATAGAATGATATTAACCTATTTAAAAAAATAATGCAAGCCAACAGAAAGCTGATAAATATGTCTTTTTTTACAGGTCAGAGACTAAGCCGTCCCCCGTTCTCACGCATTCATCCTGTAATCTCCGGCAGCACTTGCGGCATTGATTTTTCCGGTTCCCTCAATTTTCCAATTCTCCGATTCAAGCTGTGTGTGTATCATATGAGAGTAAATGCCGTTTTTTGAGCGAAGTTCTGACGGAGAGCCCGATTCAGCAACATATCCGTCCTTTAAGACAACGATTTTATCGGCGCCGTCAACTGTACGCATACGATGAGCAATAATAAGAACTGTCTTACTGGCGATAAGATCTGATATGGCAGTCTGAATTACAGACTCATTATCAACATCAAGAGAAGCTGTTGCTTCATCAAGCAGAATAATTGGTGCATCCTTAAGAAAAGCCCTTGCAATGGAGATACGCTGACGTTCACCGCCGGACAGCTCTGAACCGTTTTCCCCGATTACAGTATTGTAGCCTTCCGGGAGCTTTTTTATAAATTCGTCACAGTGAGCAAGCTTTGCAGCCTGCATAACTTCTTCATCAGTTGCGCTCTTACGACCGATTCTAATATTCTCCATAACAGTATTATTAAACAGAGTGACATCCTGAAACACAATAGAATACATGGATAGCAGGGTTTCAGGATCAATCTTTCCAACGTTCATTCCGCCAACGGTAATTTCACCCTCTGCAATATCCCAGAATCTGGCAGCAAGCCTTGATACAGTAGTTTTGCCGCCACCACTTGGACCGATGAGTGCAGTAACTTCACCCTGCTTTGCCGTGAAGCTGACATCTTCAAGTACTGTCTCACCATCTTCGTAAGCAAATTTTACATTTTTAAACTCGATGTCAAAGCCCTTATTAGTCAGCTCTTCTACTCCTGTCTGTTCCTTGTGCGACAGAATTTCATCCATTCTCTCGCAAGGAACATCTGCGGAAATCATTGCTGACAGATTTTGTAGTGCTATCTGCATAGGCTCGTACATGCGCGATACCACCAGCAGATACATAAAAAATGTTAATATATCAGCTTCTCCCCTTACAAGAAGACCTGCCCCAACAGCTGCAACCGTACCAATACCAAGCTTTAGAAACATCTGAGCACTGGCAACATACGCAGCATTGGAAAACTCAAGTACAATGTTATGCTTTTCAACCTTTTTGATTTTTCTTTTCAGCCCGTCCAAATAGGAATCCTGTGCATTATAAGCCTTAAGATCTCTGAGAGTCTCAAGTGCCTCCTGAATTCCCTCTTCGCAGGCGACACTATACCTGCTCGCCATACGGTTCATCTTACCGATTCGTTTTTTTGAAGTTAACACAACATAGAATGAAACTGGCATAACCCAAGTAGCCGCAAGAGCCATTCTCCAGTCGACTAAAAACAGCCCCACAACAACTACCACAGTTGAAATCATGGCGCCAACAAGTTCCGGGAGCCAGTGAGAAGAAGCTGTTTCAATAAGAGCGCAGTCGCTCATAATAGTGTGTGTCAGATTTGCAAGATCTTTTTTACCAAAAAAAGACAGTGGCAGTTTCCTTAGCTTTTCGGCAAGTGCACGCCTTCGAACACCGCTTTCTATATATGTGGTGTAGAAGGTAGCATTGTACTGAATTAAGGTTGTTACTGCAATAAGAAACAGACAGACAATACATCCTACAGTGTAAAAAACTATTTTATTTTTCGGAAGAATGCCTTCAAAAAGATCACCGCACAATGTGTATAAAATCCCCACCGGAAGCATTAGGACAATATTAGATAACGTGCAGGCCGCAAAAGCTTTTTCCATATCTTTGGCACCTTGATGCGAAAGTGCATATTTGTGCTGAATTGTATCTGTTATACTCATGACGCTTTACCTACCTTCCATTTAACAGTCTTGTTGTATTCTGTCCACATGTGACTGTACATTCCGCCAAGGGCAAGGAGCTGCTTGTGCGTACCGGATTCCTGAATCCTGCCATCATTAAGTACATAGATGCAATCCGCATCAACCACAGTAGACAACCTGTGTGCGATCATTATTACAGTCTTATCTCTTGACAATCTCGCAAATGCCTGCTGGACCTTATATTCATTATCAGGATCGGCAAAAGCAGTAGCTTCATCAAGAATCAGTATCGGAGCATTTTTAAGAAAAGCCCTTGCAATCGACAAACGCTGAGCCTCCCCACCTGATACATAAACACCTTCACTTCCTATAACAGTGTGAATACCTTTCGGGAATTTCTCTATAATATCCATACATCCTGCATCCCGAAGAGCCTGCATAACCTCTTCTTCTGACGCGTCCTTTTTTCCAAGCCTTACATTATCTATGATGGACATTTTAAGAAGCTTACTGTCCTGAAAAACATAGGAAACATACTTCATAAGTTCTTTTGTCGAAATGTCTTTTACATTTACACCACCTATGGATATACTGCCGTCTGTGACATCCCAAAACCTTGCAACAAGAGAAGCTATTGTGGTCTTTCCTCCGCCGCTTGGTCCCACAAAGGCAATATGCTGTCCCGGTTTAATGAGCATGCTCATGCCATTAATGGCATTTTCATCAGAATCAGGATATCTGAAAAATACGTTTTCCATACTAATGCTGCTGTCTGCAGGTTTCCTTGGATTGTCAGTTTCATCAAGCGGCTTGACATCAAGCAGGTCATCCATCCTGCCAAGTGCATCCATAACAATCATCTGACTTTCGCCTGCATAAGCTACCTTCATAAGAGTCATAGTAAGTATAGGCGTGATAATTACATAAAAAAGAATATTGAACACAAGCATGTCCGTTACCGCTCTTGTGCCAAAAACATATGCACATATGACAATTGCAGCAAATATACCATTCGAAAAAGTAGTAAATAAAACCATAGGCATAGTCATGCTGATCGTATATGCAATTGTCCATTTTTCGTATTTATCAATTGCTGTTTTAAAACGTTTGAATGAATAAACAGTCTGTCCAAAAGTTTTGAGAACCGGAATTCCACGGACATATTCAACAGCTTCAGCAGACATTGTTTCAAGTGAGTCCTGATATTCTGCCATGGCCTGCTTCATAGCTTTTCCCATCATGCTGCCCATACTTAAAAAAGCCAAAAGAGCCGGAATAAGGCATACAAGACCGATTCGCCAGTCAAAAAAAAGCATCATGGCTATGAGTCCCACAGGGGTTGCATAACTAACTGCTTTATCCGGAAGATTATGAGCTATATATGTTTCTGTAGCCGTACTTGATTTGGATATGATTTTGAGAATTTTGCCGCTTCCCTGCGACTCTATGTACCCAAGAGGAATCCTCATTACATGGTTTATCATTTCCATTTGCATATTGGACTGCACACGAAATGCGGCTTTGTGAGAACACATAAGACCTGCTATGTAGATAACATAAGCAAGAAAAGATGTGAGAACCGCATACCATCCGTTTGCCTGTATGTTTACAGCATTGGAAAAATCAGGTCTTACCTCGACGATTTCCTTGATGATCAGCCAAATGTAATAAAAAGGCACAAGTGCAATAAATGCAGATATTGTCGCCAATACCCATGAGGCATACATCAAATACTTGTGATTGCCGGCATAATGTAAAAGCCGGCTCAATGAACTTTGTTTTTTTTCTTTTTCCACAACAATACTCCTTTCCCATACAATTACAGCCCGTAGATTTTATGCCACCCCGGCATAAAAAAGTTTTCGACTGTAGATAAATAGTGATTGATTTTTTCGACCGGATAGTCCTTAATGATTGGTTCAAACAACGCGGTCATATAAGCACTTATCAAGATATGCAGCTCGTCCTTATTGACATATTTGACGTTGAATCCATGCTGCTTAAGGTATTCAAGGCCTTCCCACATCTTGTTTTCGTGAGCATCTACCATTTGCGCCATGAAATTTTCATATCTTGTGCCGGAGCTCTTTAGCATCAGCAGCTTAAATTCATCGCGATGCGAAACAGCAACTTCCCGAATCATATCGATTTCTGACTGGCTCGTAAGCCCTTCAAAATCACCACTTTCAACGTTCCTGTATGAATTGGAAATATGATTATCAATCCAATCATCAAGAGCCTCTATAGCGGGATTTACAACCTGACAAAAAAGATCTTCTTTATCCTTGCAGTGTCTATATAATCCAGCCGAAGTTATTCCGGCCCGTGCTCCTATTTCACGGATCGAAGCTTTTTCAAATCCGTTATCCATAAATTCTTTTTTTGCTGCTTTTATCACCTTGATATGACTTGCTGTCTTATCTCTTGGCATAACACCCTCCCAAATTGTCAGTTATCAGAATTTACTTTTGGTAACTAAAAAAAATAAAAGAGACCTCGCGGTCCCTTTTTATTTTTTCTCGTATTCATTTATCATAATTGCCATAAATGGTATAGCTTTTATTATTTTCATATTCTTCTCTGAAATCATTGTATGTCAATACAGTTATATTGTTTTTTACCATCTACTAAAAAGCTGGCTGCCATGACGTTTTTTAGTTAGCATCATGCAACAGATTTACAAGGATTATGTTAGCGCCAACTAACTTTATAGTCAAGATAAAACATATTATCTACCTACTTTTATTTGCGATTATTTTTCTTTATAATCATTTTTATATATCAGCAAATTCGTTACCAATCTAAAGCAAACCTGTAACGAAAATTAAAGGGGAGACATAATAAAAGATGAAAATACTTGTAATCAACGGACCAAATCTGAATTTCCTTGGAATAAGAGAAAAAGCAGTCTACGGCAATCAGGACTATTCGTTTCTCTGCAATATGATAAAAGAAAATGCATCCGCCTGCGGCGATGAGGTGGAAATTTTCCAATCAAACCACGAAGGCGCAATCATAGACAAAATTCAGGATGCATACAGCGACGGAACCGACGGAATCGTAATAAATCCCGGCGCTTACACCCATTATAGCTATGCTATTCATGATGCTTTAAAAAGCCTTGAAAAAGTGATAAAGGTTGAGGTTCATATCTCAGATATCCAATCCCGTGAGGAATTCCGCAAAGTTTCTGTAACTGCCCCTTCTTGTCACAAACAAATATATGGTCATGGTCTTAACGGATACATTGAAGCTATGGACTATATAAGAGAAAATCCTGTAAAAAACTGATTATTGGAGGTATTACCTTGGGAAAACTTGAAGAAGCCAGAGAAATATTTTCAAAAGATCTTTACGCCACAGAGCTATCAGGCGCAAAAATAGATGAAGTCGGTGATAACTATGCCAAGTGCAGCATGCTCCTGACATCAAAGCATAAAAATGCCTACGGTGGAATAATGGGCGGTGCCATATATACGCTGGCGGATTTTGCCTTCGCAGTCGCATCAAACTTTGGAAAAGACTGCGCCACCGTAAGCCTTGTAGGTCAGGCAAATTTCATGTCTGCGTCCAAAGGAACAAAGCTTTTTGCTAAAGCCAGACTCTTAAAAGACGGCAAAAGAAACAGCTTTTTTGAAGTTACTGTTACAGATGATCTTGAAAAACTTGTTGCCGTAGTTTCTTTTACCGGTGCTCATGTACCTTTTAAATAATTCAATGATAATGTAGATTGGGGGAGGAAAGAATATAGTTACAACAATTAATATCACTTTGCAATAAACAACACTCCCAAAGTACCCGGGCCGCAATGAGATGACACCACGGAGCCTGCTCTTGTTTCATGTATTTCTCTGAATACTCCAGGACTGCCAAGGTAGTCTCTCACAGAGTCGACAATTTCTTTATCACAGCCGGAATGGGTTATGAATACTCTGTCATTTCTGGCATTTAAAAGATCCTGCTCCATATCTTTTACATAATCCAAAACGTATTTGTGAGGCTTTCCGCGATATTTTTTCTCAGGGTGCATTGCGCCTTCCGATACTGCAATCCTGGGATGAAGCTTTAAGGCCGTTCCAAGCATTGCAGCAAGTCCCGAGCATCTTCCACCTCTGTATAAATAAATAAAAGTCACTTTCCCATCAGGAAAGTTTTTCTTTCCTGACACATACAACTGCGGTATTATTTAATCAAAAGAATTCACCTATACTAAAACCATCGACAAGTATTCCGCAGCCGCTATAAACGGCCCGCAAAACACATCAGGGAGGCTTTAGCCATGGAAAATAAAAAAAGCATTTACAAAGAAATTTTCAGAGAAGAAAAATACATAAAACTTCTTCTTGCCAACTTTATAGACAGGTTTGGAGATTCGGTTGATGCAATTGCTTTTACCTGGATCATATATCAGATAACAGGCAGCGCAGCCTGGTCAGCACTTGTTTTTGCCCTGAACTATTTACCAAACGTGCTTGTTCAGCCCCTTGCAGGAGCTCTCATAGAAAAGCTGGACAAAAAGAAAGTAGTTGTAACCACTTATTTTCTGCGCGCAGCTATACTTTCTTCATTCATTCTTATTTATAAACTTGGCATGGCTACTCCCATAATATTTGCCATATTCACCCTTGCCATAACAACAGTGGAGTCTTTTAACCTGCCTGCTTCCACCGCCTTTTCTGCACAGACTATAGAAAAAGAGCACATGACAAATGCCATGAGCATTAACACTATTTTTTCAAAAGCGGCCACATTAGTGGGAACAGGCATTGCAGGTGTGATCATTACAGTATTTGGCGCTGATTTTGCCATGACAATCGACCTTTCAAGTTACCTTATATCAGCAGTATTGATAGCACTGATTAAGGAAAAAAAAGAAGTGTCACCCACTACAGACAAGGCTCAGAAACATTCACAGGGAGCCATCCAGGAATTCATTGTCATTTTGAAGGACGGTTTCCAATATGTACTTAAAACTAAAGCTGTAAAGAACTTTTGTGTTTTATGCGTGGCACTGAATTTCATGCTGGTTCCGTTGGATGCCCTTCAGGCTCCGATTGCCGGTGATATCTTTGGAATGGGAAGTGAGCTTTTAAGCTTTGCCGGCGTGTTGTCATCTATTGGCGGAATCATTGGTGCCGCAATTTTACCGTATGTTTTAAGAAAACTCACCCCTCTTTGGACAACCATCTCAGGAATGGTGGTTCTGACAATCGGTGTTGCTCTCGTTCCTTTAGGAAAACTGGTAAGCGGCAATGAAATATACTGCTACGCAATGCTCGGAACAAGCTTTTTCCTTATGCTGGTGGCAGTTTCTCTTATAGGCGGAACTTTAAGCATACAGTTTATGAAAAGTGTGGAAACAGAATATATGGCAAGAGCATCAGCTGTTTTCAACGCATCAGCTACAGCTGCCATGCCTATAGGTTCCCTCCTTGTAAGCGCTCTGGTAGCAAAAGTCGGAACACTTAACATGATGATCGTATGTACAGCATTTGTATTTGCCGTTCTTGTGGCCGTCAGCATTACAAAGCCTGATCTTGAGATAAAAGAAAACCTCGATGAAGCTGCATGATCAATAAAAAAGGAAGTAACGGATATGAAGTTGGAACTTAGTGAAAACATAAAAAAATATCGCAAGGAAATGAATCTTACTCAGGAACAGCTGGCTGATGCATTCAATATAACAGTAGGTGCCGTTTCAAAATGGGAAAGCGGAAACACTGTTCCTGACATAATGACAATGATGGAGCTTGCGGACTTTTTCAACATATCCATGGATGTACTCCTTGGGTACAATTTATCCTCAAAAAGCATAGACGATCTGTCGGAAAAGATCAAAAAGCTCACCAACAGCCAAAAGTACGATGAAGCAAAAAATGAAGCCGATAAAGCCCTTGTGCGATATCCGGGAAGCTTTAAGATTATTTATGCATGTGCTCAGCTATATACTGTTCTTTACGCTATAAGTCATGAAATGAACAACGCTGCCAGAGAAAAAGCCATAGAACTGCTTGAAAAATCTATTTCTTTTATCTCTCAAAACACAGACCCCGATATAAGTGAGTTCTCTATCAGGTTTACAATAGCTCGCCTCAAGAGTTCCAGTAACCCTAAGGGTGCCCTTGATGATCTGAAAAAAATCAACTACATGGGAATCGCCGATCTTGATATAGCAAGAGCTTTAATGCACTCAGGAAGCCTGGCTGAATCCCTTGACAGATTTACAAGGGTTTTATTCACTTTTTTCTTACACAGCTATGAGTTTTCCACCAGCATGGCTATAGCCCTTGTGTGCACAGATCAGAAAAAGAATATTCGTGAAGCCATAGAACTTATGGACTGGTGCATAGGTCTTATTGATATGACCACAGATAATAATTCCGGATACTTTTTGAAAATGAAATCTATTCTGCTGACGCTTAAAGGCATGTTCTTATCCTGCATCAAGGATTATGAAGCCATGAAAAAAAGCATTGATCAGGCATATGCTCTTGCAAAAAAATACGACGAGAGCCCAAGTAATGCTCTCGCCGCAAAAATAAAATTCTGGCACGCTGCAGATGACTATAAACCTTTTGTCCATGACACGCTCGGAACAAATGCCGTTGATAGCCTAAACGCTCTCTTTACCCAGTCTCCCGAGCCGGTTCAGGAAAAAATTGCAAAGAAAATGGACGCTGCGGAAAAATACTGGAAAAGTATTTATTCAAGGGGAACCTTGGAAAAATCCATGTCAGAGGCATAATAGTAACTGGTATAGCAGGTCTGATTATAGCAGTTATTCTGCCATGCTATACCTGTTCTGTACATAGGATCATCCATAGGTGTATATAGCTTATGTTCTGTTATCTCAGCGTTTGTGTATATTCTAAGGGCACTATTATCTTCAAGCCTAAGTACTATTTCTTCTCTAAAATCCCCAAACAGGTCCGCCACAAGACAGGGATTACCTTTAGTTCCGTTGTTTGTAAGTGTTCCTTTGGGCTCAAGCATCACCCCATGGGTAATATCATTAATAACACCTCTGTGCACACCTTTAAGGTAATCAGCTCCGTCAATAACCTGAGTAGAAAGATCTGCTGCCCATCTGATGGCCTGATTGGTAGATGGTGCCTTGTGGGATAGCTTTTGTCCTTTGCAGGAATAGACATCATTTACCCAGCACTGAAGTCCCCTTACATTCGGATCAATGTCACCTATCATGCATCTTCCAAGATCAGTAGTGGCAAATACCCCAAACTTTCCTGTATCATTACCATCTGCGTCTACACCTCGTATAACTTCACCTGTAGCAGCATCTCTGAGGGCATATCCGTAAGGAGCGGCTTCTGCCCCCTCAAACACGTTAAATATCTGGAATCCCTCTCTGTCGGGATCAATGTGGGCTACATGCATAGAGTCTCCATGCCCCATCTTGGCATAGGTTCCATCGGGAAGATAGTCATAACTTGAGTACAGTACACTTCCGTCATCATCAATGCAGGCCGCACCGTATATAATCTCCTGCCTGCCATCACCATCCACATCCGCAACAGAAAGAGAATGATCTCCCTGTCCTGCCAATACTCCGTAGACAGGATCTGTTCCGACTCCCGCATGAGGATTGTCATTAAATGGATTCTTCATAGGAACGTGACCGGAATCAATCTGCCATAAAGGAATAAAATTCCTGCCATCAAAGTTGTATGCCGCAAGTGTTGTTCTGGTGTAATATCCCCTGCACATAACAAGGCTCGGGCGCTTCCCGTCAAGGAAGGCAACTCCTGCCAAAAAGCGGTCTACACGGTTGCAGGGTTCAATCCTTGGCATACAGTAGTCTCCCCACATAAGCCCGTCATCACCTCTTTTAAAAGGGTAATCAATTGTGGAAAGCTCTCTTCCATCTCCTGAAAACATGGTAAGGTATTCAGGTCCCTCATAAATGAAGCCTTCAAACTTATCAAGCTCGTTCTTTGGACTTCTCTTCCTTGCATAATCATTGATAAAAAAGTCTACAAGTTCTGCGGCATCATCTTTAGAAAGAGGGTACTCATACTTTACGGGAATATCAAAGCATTCTTCCAATGTGCCGGGCCAGTTTCCTTTTTTTACTTCCGTATGCTCTCTCCAGCCCATAAACATTTTTACCAGATGCTCTCTGTAATCTGATGCAGATGCCACATAATTGTCCTGATTTGTGACGCCTTTTTTCACATCTTTATCAGGAAGCGTAATGTACGACGAAGAAATCTCTTTTCCCCCGCTGTATCTTGTCATCTTCGTTCCCGGAGCTGTTTTGACAGCCATCTCGGCCTTTCCGTCCCCATCAAAGTCAAAGACCATAAACTGGGTGTAATGGGCACCCGCTCTGATATTGGGTCCCATATCAAGTCTCCAGAGAAGCTCTCCGTCAAGCCTGTAGCAATCCAAAATACATCTTCCTGTATAGCCTTTTATTGATACATCGTGCGAGTTGGTCGGATCCCACTTAACGATGTACTCATACTCTCCATCACCGTCCACATCTCCTACACTCATATCATTTAAAGTATATTCAAACTTTTCACCTGCAGGTGTAACGCCTCCTTCAGGTCTCATAACAGGAATATCAATATAATTTTCCCCGCTTTTAAAAGCAGATACTTCTTCAGATTTTCCATAAGCTCTGGTATTTAAAGCTTTTACTTTTTCCTCAAGGCTTTCATCCTCATAGTAGCTTTCCACATAATACCTGCTGTTTTCATCACCCTTGGTATCAAGATAGTTTGAGGAGTCTTTTACCGTAGCTATAAGCTCTCCATCTCTATATACCTTAAAGTCAGCGCCGCTAAGGCCTGTTTTGGTATAACCGTTTACCTCAGACTTAAACAATCTCCATGATAAAAAAATCCCGGTATTAGTCTTAACTGCCACAAGGCCGCGCTTTAAATCTTCACTCTTTCCCATATTTTTATCTCCAAATCACAAAAGCTTTTTTAGTTCTTCATAAACAAAACCGGCATAAATAAAAGCTCCCTCTTCCCGAAGATGGGCGTTATCCTCTTTTCCATCAGGGCTTACATGATACATTAAAGGGCGCAGATTCATATAAATCTCTCTGCAGGCGTCTTCCCCTATTGCTGTATTATAATCTGCGGTTTTTTTACCCAAATCTATTACATCTGTTCCAAGTTCACTTCCGATTTCAAGACACTTTTCTCTATACTCGGGAAAAGAAATCCTGCACCTGCCCTTATCATCAAAATCTTTCATGGCTATGGCTGTAACAAGCACGGGGTGAGCCTTTTTCTCCAAAACAGGATTTATATAATCTCTTATAAGCTTTTCCTTGTAATTCTCGGGAGAAATGAATCTTTCCTCTTTTTCCCTGTTGGCATCGTTGTGAGCAAACTGATACAAAACATAATCTCCTTCACTCACATTTTTTAACAGGTCAGCCCATCTGCCCTCGTCAAAAAAGCTTTTGCAGCTTCTTCCTGCCATTGCCCTGTTATCAATTACCAGATCAGCCATTTCATACCTTGTGACATTATCAAATTCCGTGTCCATTGGATGAGTTACTACTACATCCTTATCGCTAAAATACTTCCAGAGCATGGCGCCCCAGCCGCACTGGGGAAAATCCTTCGTTTTATAGCTTTGAACTGTAGAATCACCTGCCAGAAAAATTGTTGTTTTTTTCATCTTCATTTCCTTTTTGTAAAAAATTATTGCTCACTTATCATTTAAAAGCTCTCAGGTAAGTACTCTTTTGCAAATTCAAGTGCCACTATAACATTGAGACACCACTGTGCAAAAACATTGGTTGAAACTTTGGGGATTTCATTTAAAACAGCCTGATTTCCCGCATTTTTAACCTCGATGGTCTCTATACAGTTTTGTCCCAGCTCTGTATCAAGGCTATCTTTAATGATTTCCCACACCTTCCTGCCAAGTCTTTCATCCTTGTAATAATGAGCACCATAGGCAATTACTCCCGCTGCCATAAAAGGATATGAAAACTGCCTGCCTCCAATAAGTCCACCGGTTATCCTGTTTTGCTCCTCATTACTTAATGGATAAAAGCATCCATAATCCGCAAGCATTTTATCCCAATCAGGATCATCCAAAAGAAGTGTCATTTCAAGCCATGTCTGCTCGGATCCCTGACATATTGAAAGATGGCTTCCGCCTGTAGCTCTGTCTCCGATATAGCGTAAGTGGCTGCTTTTTGGATCATACTCAAAATCAGTTCCTGACAAAAGCTTTAACTTTGTCTTTTTAAGATCTTCTATACCTGTGCAAATCTTTTTGCGATATTTTTCATCCCTGCTAACCTCCCACCAGGTAAGCCAGTTTGAGCAAAAGCTGCTCCAATCCGGGCCTGTACGGGCGTGGGTTGGGTAAACCATATCTTTTTTGTCAAAGAAAAATCTAAGGGGATCCGTCTCAATAGTTGCAAAATCCGCGTCCTTAACTTCTTCAAAAATATCAAGTATCCTTGGGTCACCCGTGAGATAATAATACATCCTGTCATGACCTGCCATGGCTATTCTGGGCTCCTTGCAGGGACATCCCCAATGTCTTACGTTGTGTCTCGAACCAAGTCCCTTATATTTGCCAAAGTGATATACATCAACTTCAGAACAATGCCTTGTCATAGCCTCACACATAATAAATGCGTCTGCTCTCTGGGTTCTTAAAAAGTAAAACCACAGCCAGAATGTTGGCACAAGTTCGGTATTCTGCCACGCATATCCGCCCATATCATAGCGCCAGGAATGCCTTTCATTGTCATAGGTATGCATGAAATCTCCGTAGTTGAACATTCCGTACCACTTCCTGACTTCAACCTCATTTTTGTAAAACTCAAAAGCTGCATCAAGCTGATTCTCCAGCCAATTTTCAGCCTCTGTATTTCTTGACCTAAGGCTCCAGAATCCAAAGGCTCTAAGCTCATGGTAATATTTAGGATCAGCCATATAAAGAGCCCTGTACTGAACTTCATTGTATGCCTTATCCAAAGCTTCATCATCAGGAATAATCTCATCTGAAAATCCTATGCTATATTCACAAGTATTGGCTATTCCTATGGCACTTGCTCCAAATACATCAAATCCCTCATAGTAAGTCTGGGAATAGCCCCTTGTGTCATAGTGCCTAAAATCCATTGCCTTTGCATCCGGCGGAATAAGCCAGATCGTACCGGTTGTTTTTTCCTTTGAAAGTCCCTTTACAGCCAGTGTAGACGGATACTTTTGCCAGAAATCTTTAAGAGCAAGTGTTATGGAACCCGATTCACTTCCGTAAGCCAATACTCCCTTTGCTCTGTGGCCGTGAAGTCCATCAATATAACAGACATTTTCGTTTCCTGTTTTTTTGCTTATCAAAAAGTGTTCACTGCTATCCTGAAAAAGGCGCCACTCATCCCATACAGGCATTTCCATTGAAGCTTTTAAAGCATCGCGCCCTTCCTGTGCTCCGTCATCAAACTGAAGCTCTTTCCCCATGATCTGATCATGATAAATATCAGGTGCAACTCTTGGATGCCAGCAAAGAAGCATAGCTCCCGTTTCATGGAAAGTTCCGTTATCAACAAGTGCTTTAACATGCCTGTTGTATTGTGGGCCTTTAGTTTCTGAAACAAAGTTAATCCCAACTCCTTTAATAGCCTCTTTTTCCTCATCAATATCTATGAAAAGAGTATGTGTAAACTTAAAAGAACTACTATCCCTATAAACTTCCATGTAAATTGAAAATGGAAGCTTTGTTACTTCAGGATCCTTTTCTAAAACATGCACCCCTTCAAACTTAATTACAGCTTTAAGACTTCCCTTTTCAACCACTTTGGCACTTTTAATAAGCCCTATATACATTTCCACATGCACATTAAGATCGTCGATTCTGCTTTCAATCAAAGCCTCGCAGGTTGCTTCATTCAGCACTTTTTTACTGTCTAAATAAACATCCTTGAAAAGATAATTTCCTTTTTTGCAGGCGCATAGCTTTAAGCTTCCTGCCTCAATTCTTATTTTTTCGTCATCTTCACTTACCTGAATTTCTTCTCCGAGCCCTTGATTCAAAGCAATATCCAGTGAGACTTTTTCTCCCATAAGGTCTGAAAGAGCTGTATGACAAGCCCATTTCACACTTCCATCCGGCCAGTATGATAAAACCTTTGACTGAACAGGCACGTCCCCGTTATCACCTTTTAATGAGAAAAAAGCTTTGTCAGAAGTCACCTTTCCCTTTTCCCACATACTTCCAAAGCTTGTATATCCTGACTTTGCCAGTCCCTCTAATCTCTTAAGTTCCATGCTTCTCCCCTTTAAAAATTGAGCCGCCGCATAAAATGCGACGGCCCGCCTTTGTAATCTTAATTATTTGTACTGTGCATTAACTTCCTCAATAATTGTTGAATATCCACGATTTAATACATCATCCCATGCTGCCTTTAATCCGGCCTCATCAATCTCACCACAGATGTACTGTGTACGAGCCTGTGAAATCTTGTCATCAAGGTCTTTACCCTGTGAAGCATATGTTGTTGAGTTGATAAGGTAAGGAAGTGCAGGATTGATAACAGCGTACTGCTCTGCATCAGCCTTAACTTCAGCTTCAAGAAGCTGACGCTCTGTCTTTTCCTCTGAAAGCTCTGACTCAAGGTTAGGAATGTAAGCTACAAGCTGGTTAAGTCCGTTGTAGTTAGCCTTAAGTGCATCATCTCCATTATCAAGTCTTACAACGTTTCCATCTGCGTTAATTTCATAGTTTACGCCTTCGAGACCAAAATTTGTAAGAACAAGCATCTCTTCATCACACATCTTGTCAAGGAATGTAAGGGTTGCTTCTACCTTTTCAGGTGTGTCACATGTTGAAGCAGAAAGTGTGAAGTATCCGTTATATCCTGATGTAGCCATTGTCTTGCCGTTGATATTGCTAAGAAGATTCATTGAAGCAAACTGAGAAGCATCTGTAACTGAAGGAATCTCATTGTTTACAAAGTAATCCCATACACGTCTTCCGCCATCAAGAACGTCGATGTAAACACCGTTTTCACCGTTCTTACATCCGTCTGACCATGTATCTGTTGTACGTGATGCCCAGTCTGAAGGCATAAGTCCCTCATCATAGAGCTTCTTGAACCAGTTAAGAGCCTCAAGGTACTCAGGCTGCTGCCATACAGGAATGAGCTTGCCATCAACCTCAGCCCAACCGTTACCTACGCCGAACCATGTCTGCATGATATCAAAAGGACCTGTGTATGATGTCATTTCAAGACCGATTGTATCGTCCTTGCCATTTCCGTCAGGATCGCCATATGTGAACTGATAGAGCATGTTGTAAATGTCATCAATTGTCTTTGGTTCAGATATTCCAAGAGCATCTGCCCAGTCCTGACGATAGGATACACCATATCTTCCAAGTACACGTGCTCTGTAAATACCGATCTGCTTGCCGTCAACTGTAAGTGACTTTGCAACGTCTGCATTCTGTTTTGAAAGATTTGGATACTTCTCAGTATCTTTTAAATACTCTGTAAGATCAACAAAAGCTCCCTGCTTGGCTGCTGTTACAACTGTACCTGTAACTGAACCGTTCCAGGTCATGATCATAGGCATAGAACTTGGATCCTGCATTGCAAGTGTAGCCTTCTCTTCAAGTACATCACTCTGTACCCACTGGACATCTACATCTATGCCGGTATGTGACTCAAGCGCCTCCATTGTCTGTTCTGCATAGTCACCAGTATTAGAAGCACCGGAGTTAAAATCGATTGTCATAAATGTTACTGTTGGATACTCAACAGGAGTTTCAGCAGCTGCTGTTTCTGAAGCAGCTGAAGTAGCTGTGCTTTCTGTCTGCTGTGCATTGTCAGTAGTTGTCTGCTGTGTGTCTGTGCCGGTTGTAGTGGATGCACCGGATCCGCAAGCTGCAATCCCCAAAACCATGCTTGCACTAAGTAATGTTGCTAATAGTTTCTTTTTCATTTGGTTCCTCCTTAAGAAAAAAATTATATAATCTTTATTTGATTATCAATAAGGAAGTTAAACCTCGCTCCGCTTGGTTTAACACGTTCGCACTAAACTCGGTAAAAATCTCGTTAAGTGCTCTCAGCCTTTCACAGCACCCACCATCACACCCTTTGTAAAGAATTTCTGTACAAAAGGATATACTACAAGGATCGGCACTGTGGCGATAACCGTAGTCGCCATCTTTACTGCCTTATCAGGCGGTGCACCGTTTGAGTCATAATAATCCATCATAACATCTGTTATAGCACTTGCCTTCAGGACAATATTTCTAAGCATAATCTGAACTGTGTACTTATCTGCCGATGAAAGGTAGATCATGGCGTTAAAGTAATCATTCCAATATCCTACCGCATAAAACAGAGATATTGAAGCCAGAACCGGTTTTGAAAGAGGCAGTACTATTGTAATAAATGTCTTTATCTCACTGGCTCCGTCAATATAAGCCGCTTCCTCAAGTTCAAGCGGAAGCTCTTGGAAAAAGTTCTTTATAATGATCATGTTAAATGGGCTTATAGCGCCGATAAGTATAAGTGCCGCATATGAATCATAAAGCCCGTATGCTCTCAGTACCATGAATGTGGGTATCATTCCGCCTGAAAAAAGCATTGTAACGATTACCATGTTTAAAACAAAATTTCTGCCCCTGAAATGCTTTTTTGAAAGAGGATAAGCAAAAGTTGTGGACAAAAACATGTTAACAATCGTTCCAAAAAAGGTAAGTATTACAGAATTCTTAAGTCCCAAAAGAATGTTTCCGTTGTTTATCGCATACTTATATGCATTTAACGACCAGACCCTTGGAATAATGAAGAATGCTCTTTCTGTAAGTTCTCTGTCTGTGGCAAATGAACCAGCTGCAATATAAAGGAAAGGAAGAAGTGTAAATATTCCAACGAGTCCCATTAAAGTATATATGATAACGTCGGTTATTCTGTAACCAAGGCTCATTTTTATGCCGTGCGAGCCTGTTTTTAACGCTTTAGTATTTGCTGCCATTAGTATTTCTTCCTCCTTTCTTAATAGATTCCTGATTCGCCGGCTTTTTTAGCTGTCCAGTTAGCACCCAGAACCATTATCATTCCAACGATAGACTTAAACATACCTGCTGCGGTAGAGAATGAATACTGCGCGTTCTGAATACCTCTTGTATAAATGAAGGTATCAAACACTTCAGCGAATGCGACGTTAAGGTCATTTCTCATAAGGAATATCTGCTCATATCCTGTATTAAGAATAGAACCCACTCTAAGGATCAGCATTATGATAACTGTACCTTTGATTGCAGGAAGTGTGATATTCCACATCATCTGCCATCTGCCGGCACCATCAACCCTTGCAGCCTCATACATTTCCTGATCTACACCAGCAAGCGCTGCAAGATAAATGATAGTTCCATAACCTGTCTCTTTCCAGATATCCTGTCCTACTATAAGTCCCCAGAAATATTTACCACTTGTAAGAATAGGAACTGAAGAGCCTCCAATAGCTTGAATCAACATATTGATAAGACCATCATTGGTGTTGAAAAGCTGATAAGATAGACTGGCTACTATAACCCATGATACAAAGTGAGGAATATAGATAAATGTCTGTACTGTCCTCTTATACCAGCTATGTCTTATTTCATTAAGTAAAAGTGCCAATATAATTGGCGCCGGGAAATAAAATACCAACTGCAGTAATGAAATTCCCAACGTATTTCTAAGTAGTATCAAAAAGTCCTGATTGGAAAAGAACTGCTTGAAATTATCCAGTCCCACCCATGGGCTTCCCCATATTCCCTGAAATGGAGAATAATTTTTAAATGCAATGACCAGTCCTCCCATGGGCACATATCTAAACATTATAAAGTAGATAAGTCCAGGAAGAAGCATAAGGTATAATCCCTTATGTCTCATCATATATGCTAAAAATCCAGGATCTTTAGTATAAAAGACTTTGCCCTCCGAAGTGACGATCTTGCGATAGCCTTTTCGCTTTTCTACGCTATCAGCCATGTCAACCTCCCGTTTTCGTAAATTTGACAGGTTTCGTTTTATTTTTCTCCTGCCGCATGAGCAAATTATATAAATTTTACATAAATTACGTCTATAATCATTTTCTTGCAAAAGAAAAACGCCCAATTAATAGGGCGTTTTTAGAGTAATCTTTTGTGTATAATGCTATATCAATATAATGATTATAGTTGTTAAAATCAGTAATTTACTGCTGATTTTTACCTTTCGGTATCTTACTGCTCATTCTTTATTGCCTGTCTATATTTGCCGGGAGTAGTGCCTTCCATCTTGTTAAAAAATCTGATGAAATTCTGGGCATTGGTATAGTTTAGTCGCTCAGCTATGGCTCCAACTGTCATATCTGTTTCTTTTAAAAGCTTTTTTGCCATATCAAGCTTGTACTTCTCTATATACTCGGTAAAAGTCATTCCCTTTTCTTCTTTTAAAATCCTCCAGATATAAGATGTATGGTAACTAAGTATTTCAGAGCACTCGTTTAATGTAATGTTGCCCTCTTTTTCCTCCACAAGCTGTTCGATAGCCATCATAATATTCCCAGCCTGACTGTCTATAACTTCATTCTGATAATGAATAAGAGGATCAATCATGTTGAATTTAACGTACTTCCTTACTCTGTTAAGGTCGCGATAATCAATTATGGCTGAATAAATCTGCCCCGGAGTTTCCCTGAATACACCGGTCCCGGCGCCTGAGCCTTGAGCTTCAAAAATAATGTCATTTACAAGCTGCATCAGTACGGGAATAGCGCTTTCTCTTTTTAAATCTTTTTCGATAAGGCTTTTAAAGAACTCATCTATTATCTCATACGCCTTCTCTTTGTCCCCTTTTCTAAGGCTCTTTTGAAGAACTTTTGCACTTTCCTCGTCATACCTTAGCTCTCCCATTCCGGCTTCCTGTCTGTAATGGCTAAGATAACTTCCGTTATCAATTTTACCAAAATGAAGTGCCTGAACGCTCTCCATGTATGCCTTATTGACAAAATGTATATCCGAAGTAACCGCACTTATCCCGACTCCTATGTTCATGTGATATTTTTCATACACGAACTGAGTCATTGTATTGTAAACTTTATAGACATTTTCACGCTCTGTCTCATTGTCATCCCCGGGAAGAAAAGCCACAACGCCTTTTGCATAATAAACCGGAGGCAGAACTTCCTCATCCTTGAACATATATCTGAATTCATCGATGATCTCATTGCAAATACGCTTATCTTCTTCAGACGTAATAGTAGCTTCTTCTCCCAATGGTTTCAGTACATAAGTTAATATCCTGAATTTAGGAGGAATTTTATCAGACAGCGACAATCTGTACAGATACTGATCAATTTCTTTTTCAGTAAGTTCATCCCTGTAAAGCCTTGTGGCAAACAAAACAGATGTCTGATTTATAAGCTCAGTATTTTTACTATCCAGCTTCTTTATGCTGTTTGTCAGATACTTAAGCTCGTCTTCGCCGGGCTTTAGATTCTGATCATTGTTCCTCGATACTTCCAAAGCTGCCGTTTTGATAGGTTTATAAATGCTTCTGAATACAAATGCAGCTACCAGAAGAAGTAAAAGTATTATGACAGCAAACATCATAAGATAGGTCCATTCAAAGGCAATTGACGCGTCCGCATCATACGAGACAATAAGCCTAAGTCCTCCAATATCAGACTTCCTACTGCTTACATATAGTTTTCTTCCGTCAAGTGCTCTCACATGGTTATATCCGCCCTCTTCTGCAAATAGCAGAGCATCATTGATACTACTGTCAGTTGAAAAGATTATTTCGCCATCCGATGATAAAAGCAGTGCATCCTCATTTTCATGGAGCTGATTATTAAGGTCACTTGTTATTTGATTTAAATTAATATTAACTATAATAAGTGAATATGGAATGACTTCAGAAAATGGTGCAAAAAGTACAAGATCAAGGCCACTTACAGGAACAGTCATTCGATACTGCCTTGAATTCTTATCAGGCGCCTCTCCATCAACATATACCCAGAGATTTTTGGTATATGTCTCTCTGTAAGCATCATAGAGCTGCGTAAGTACTTCCAGATTCACTACCTCTGTAGTAGAGTATCTTCCTCTGCTGCCCAGAACCGTTCCTGTTTTAAAGTTCACCAGCGTATAGGCAGATACGTAGTCAGACACTATGTTTTTTCCGGCAAGTGTCTCTGTCCCCTTTGTAATGGCACTTACCTGGTTGTAATCCACATCGTTTTCCACAAGAAATCTTACTTCGTCATTAGACTCAGTAGCCAGATAATACTTATGCACAGTTAAAAGGCTGTTTTCTATACTTGCCATGATATTTTCTGTATCTTTGGCAAGCTCAGAACTTTTTAACTGAGTATTTCTGTCAAGCTGCCCCTTAAAAAAAACGACACCAAAAGATAACACTACTACAATCATGAGTAGTGTTATCGCCATAAGTACCCTATATTTATAGCCAATGTTTTTTAGCATAAGAAAATAACTATTCCCCTTTTAGTCCAATATGGAGACCTTTAGATTCCTGTACTCCGCGATCATTGGAGCAAGCTGCCTGAATCCTATGTGTCCTCCCTTAAGCATTTCACCATAGGTGACGCCGTCATCAACATATTCAAATATCTTAAGATTATTGACGTAAAAAGATACCATCTCTTTGTTTTTGACAACAGCTATAGTATACCATTGTGAATCAAAAGAAGCATCCGGAATCGGATCTGCTCCCTGTGCCACCAGATGAAAGCCGAAGCTTTTCCTTAAATTACAGGTATGAAAGGCCCTCTCATCCGGCTCTTTTCGCCTGAAATACGAAACATGAAAAGCATTAATATCACCACTGTGATACTGTTTGTACTCCCCTGTTCTTTTACTCAATTCTTCTGAAAAGATACTATCTCCATTTTTTGCTTTGGCTGCAAAAAACATTATGGCAAGTCCCGGCTCTTTTATAGGTCTAAACTCCCATTCAATCTTAACATCAGACGGAAACTCCTCTGGACACCACAAAACATAATTGGCCTTCTGCCCTTCTTCTGAAGATAATGCATTTTCCATCCTCATTACGCCTTCAGGAAAGCTTATATTGGCCTTTCCCTCCAAAATAAATCCGTTTATGTCTTCTTTACAAGACAGCGGATTTTCGTATATAACTTTTTCCATTAGTCCTTTATCCCCCAAAAAACTCTATAGCGTTCTATATTTTGCAAATTGCCTATAGCCCATTGTCTCATAAACTCATCGATGACCTCCTTGCAATTCTTTATTTTTGCAACGATATCTTCGATTGCATCAATCTCATTATTAGGAGCAGACGTTTTCTGTCCCGATACTATGTATTTTAGCATTTCCTGAAGTTTTTTACTATGTTCATGAGAAAGATTGATAGCGCTATCATGCGAATCAAAATTAGGTCTGCCATTACAGTACAGAAAAATATGGCTGATGCCATCATCATAGTCTATATCAGGATGTGTGGTAAGAATTGTACTGGCTTCATAGTACATATCACCAGCTAAAAATGGATCATATGAGAGTATGATAATTGATACGAAGTTTGGGAGTTCGTCATATTTCTCTCCGGAACTAAGTCTTTTCACATCATGCAGGGCACCAATGTCTTGTGGTATCAATAATTTATAAATATTTCCCATTTTAAAAACATCCCATACAAATAACTCGCGCCAAAGCACCCCAGTTTCTTTGGCCCTTTAACACATCCAGCTATCTCCTGCTCTTTCATAGCATTAATAAAAGCAAGTTCTATTGTAGATCTGGTAATACTTAGAATGTTCTTTCCGATCAATAACGATTTCATCTGTTGCCTCTCCTGTGCGTGAAGAAACCTTAAGTGAATACCTAAACTTAACAGCACCTTTACCACATATGCCGCTTGTCATGAAGGGATATACCTGATAAAGAACTACACAATCCCAAAGAGCATCAAAACACGATGAAAAATCATCACTGGAGCAGTTTTCAATCAGATCCCTCAAATTAACAATTGCAGTCTTACGTTTCCTATTACATCGTTCGCAAAATAACTGGCCTAATTCGAAGTATGCTTGCCCGAGAGTGCAGTTTCAAAAGCGCAGGCATAGCGGGCTATGTCGAGGCTTTTGGAACTGTGCTATCGAGTAAGCAGACAAGAATTTGGTCCAGTTATTTAAGTAACGATGTACTATTCCTTTCAACGCGCACTCTTAGAGAAGTCTTCGGATCAATATTGTAAATGCCTTTCTCATAAGGTAATGAAGCCTTCACCGCTGCAGGCTTTAATCCGGTAAGCTTACAGATATCTTCAATACTTTTATCCGCATTCCTTAGTCGTATGACTTTTCTTATAATTGTAGTACTGAATAATCCACGTGTAATTAGGATTTTTCGGATTCTAACAGTAGAGGTATCGAATTTATTTGCAAGTTCTGATAACGAGGGATGTGATGTATTCTTTATCCGATCATCATATGGTTTTCCAAATGCAGATGCTACAGCATCTATAAATTCTTTTGAAGGAATATTATTTTCTTTCTTCATCTAGGCCTTTCTTAAGTTACAAGCTAAACACAAATCCAAAATAAAAATCACTCTGAAACGAGTGTCAAAAACCATCCAATTAGGTGAGGCTTTCTCAGCCGCCTTCTTGTGGGCTTCCAGTAATCGAATACAAGTGACTTTATTTCAGCGAATCTATCTTCTTGGTTCTCCCCAATTGCTCTTTCATAACATAGAGCGCCAATCCCTGTTCGTAAACGAGGTCATAGCATTCTTCTTTCTGAGCGGTACTGAAACTATCAAATTTGGAATTATAATTCTTCGCATCATTAGGATTGCAATTATTGTGACGAATATTCCAATTATTCACCATAAAGAAAAAATCGTCTGTCGCAGATTTGTTTATTCCATTTAGTTCTTTTCGTTCAGGTTCTAGCGCATCTGCAATCCTTTTCAGTAATTCTTTCTTTCGATTCAAGTCTCCCTTCAGCAAATAATGATTATACTCAATAATGATATCTGCTAGTTCAGGCACTTTATCTGCTACCTCAATTGCAACAGCATTCTTTTCTACAATCATTATTTCATCATTGATAGTTTTTATTTCCATGCCACATTTTTCAACAGTAGCAATTATAGTATTTATTAACGCCTCAATAACTGGATCGAGCATTGCAATATGTTCTTCCTGAACCCCTACAATCACATTGATTATCATTTCACAGAAAAGTCCAGCTAAGAAATGTCAAGGAGTAAATTGAAAATGTTAGAAATTAGCCATTACCTGCATTTTGGGTAACCTTAATAAAGCTAATTCATTTATAGCACATTGAAAATGACAAATTAGATATCAGGCAGCTTTTG
>NZ_JAGBLU010000087.1 GCF_017635265.1 Butyrivibrio sp. | reverse complement strand
TGAATACATCAACAAACAATAAGCTTGATGAGATGAATACATCAACAAACAATAAGCTTGATGAGATGAATACATCAACAAACAATAAGCTTGATGAGATGAATACATCAACAAACAATAAGCTTGATGAGATGAATACATCAACAAACAATAAGCTTGATGAAATGCATACATCTACAAATGATAAGCTTAATGAGATGAATGCATCAACGAATAGTAAGCTTGATGAAATGAATACATCAACAAATAGTAAGCTTGATGAAATGAATGCATCAACAAATAGTAAGCTTGATGAGATGCACACATCAACGAATAGTAAGCTCGATGAGATGCATACATCAACAAACAGTAAGCTTGATGAAATGAATGCATCAACGAATAATAAGCTGGATGAGATGAATTCTTCAACAAACGACAAGCTTAATGAAATGAATACATCTACAAATAGTAGGTTGGATGAGCTTGGAAACAGGACTGACAGCAAGTTAAAAGAAATGGATGAGCAGACCAGGAAACTTATCGGAGATTTGGATAATTCTACAGGCAGCAGGCTGGACAAGCTGGGAAAGAATACAAATAGTAAACTGGACGAAATGAATAAGTCCACAAGTGGCAGAATAGATTCACTTGATAAATCTACAAGCAGCAAAATAGATGCTATGGGCAGGTCTACCAGCAACAGGCTGGATGCGCTTGATAAGTCCACGAGTACAAAGCTTGATGGAATGAATAAGACCAATACCAATAAATTCAATGAGCTAAACAATTCAATTAATAACAATTTTAAAAGTATGACTAATACATCTACCAGCAATATGAATGGCTTAAAGAACTATATAGCCGTAGAGCTTAATAAAACTAACGGAAAGCTTGACAAGGTTTTTCAGCGTGTGAGTGATGGTAAAAAGCTTTTGGCATCCACATTACTCACAAAGGGCGTTAAGGTTAGACAGGATGCCACATTTAAAGAACTTAGCGATGCGATAAACCGTATACCACAGCAGGTTGTTCTTGGAAACGGTGACGTGGCCGGTAAAGTAGAATATGAATATCATTACCACAAGGATGGAACAGGAAATGTGTGTGATGAGGACTATGTTCCTGCAAATAGAAAGGGTGGATGCTATACGATTGCTGAAACCCACAAACACTCAGAAAGCTGTTATAAAACAGAATACTGGTATTCATATAGGACAAGAAAAGATTGTCAAAATCTCTACCATGTAGGAGATCCGGATAATGGTGATGATCCTATCTTTAGGTGGCACTGTGATTATTGTGGTTCAGAATATGACTCTGATGATGGTTATCATTACGAGACAACGCGTGATCCCAATGTGTTTAGAGAAAGGGCAAGATCTAATCCCGAAATACACATGGACAAGGTAAAAATCTGTAAATATGAGGAGGGCCAGCTTTTGGGATATCGTACTTCCTGTGAATATGTTCATGGTCAGATTTTGAAAGCGCACATTTCATTTGATCAAAATCATAAAGACTATAATAGTACAGTAAACGTTCCAAGTCCGCGCAATTTAAACCTCGAAACATCTCATGTTATGGTGCCGGAAAACTCTTTAAATATTGAAAGCCTTCTTAAAGAGCTTGAGTTATCACCGGATGAAGAGGAAGCATCTTCCTTAATGTCTTCTGATGAAAGTGCTGCAAGCACTTCTATGTCAAAAGAATCTGATATTTCTGATATTCCTGATAGCAATCATGAAAATAAGCAATATGAATCACAAAAAGAAAATAATGATGTGGCTTCAAAAAGCAGTTCAATAATAGAACCTGATACAGACAGCCCGGCTGAAAGTGTAAGTGCGGATGGAAGTATAGAAGAAAACAGCACTTCTCAATATTCAGATGAAGGAAGTTATGCTGCAAGCTTAAATGAAACAATGGAAACTGAAAGCGATATGCAGGGTGATGTATCTGATGATGTATCTGAGGGTGATGAAGCAGAAATCACAGATGCTTCTACAGAAGGTTCAACACCACTTTCTTGACATCCTTTTGGGGGCTGCTATAGAATATACTTTGTTGTAGTAGTTGTAGCACAGATAATGGATGTGCAGATTGGAGATATAATGACCAAGATAGATATTATTTCAGGATTTTTGGGAGCTGGTAAGACAACTCTTATTAAAAAACTTTTAAAGGAAGCCCTTGCCGGAACAAAGGTAGTTCTTATTGAAAACGAGTTTGGTGAGATTGGTATTGATGGAGGCTTTTTGAAGGAAGCCGGCATTGAAATTACAGAGATGAATTCAGGCTGTATATGTTGTTCTCTTGTAGGTGATTTTGAGACTTCACTTAAGCAGGTTATGGAGCAGTATGCACCTGAGCGTATCCTTATTGAGCCATCAGGAGTAGGTAAACTTTCAGATGTTATGAGAGCTATTCAGAACATTGCAGACACTTCTGATGATATGGAGCTTAACAGCGCCGTAACAGTTGTTGATGTATCCAAGGCTAAAGTATACATAAAGAACTTTGGTGAGTTCTTTATAAATCAGATTGAGAATGCCGGAACAATAATTCTTACAAGAACCGATAAGGCTGATCAGAAGAAGATTGAAGAGGCTGTAGAGCTTATTCGTAAGCATAACGATAAGGCTACTATCATAACAACACCACTTAATGAGATTACAGGAAAAGAAATTCTGGATACTTTTGAGGGTAACAATGACCTTGAAGCAGAACTTTTAAAGATGGTAATGGAGCAGGAAGAAGAACATCATCACCATCACCACCATCATGGAAGCCACAAGACTGTAGCAGAGGATGGCTCTGTGGTTTATAGTGCACATCATGACGATGATGATGATGAGTGCTGTTGTCACCACCATGACCATGACGAAGACCATGACCACGATCATGATGAGCATGAATGCTGCCACCATCATGACCATGACGAGGACCACGACCACGATCATGATGAGCATGAATGCTGTCACCATCACCATGACCATGACGAAGAGCACGATCGCGATCATGATGAACATGAATGCTGTCACCACCATGATCATGACGAAGACCATGATCACGATGAGCATGAGCATCATCACCACCATCATGATGCTGCAGATGTATTTACAAGCTGGGGAATGGAGACACCTCTTAAATATACAGAGGATGAGATAAAGAATATGCTCAATCAACTTGAAGATGATGAGAGATTCGGTATTGTCCTTCGTACAAAGGGTGTTGTTCCAAGTACAGACGGAACATGGATTGAGTTTGATTATGTTCCGGGAGAAGCAGATGTTCGTAAGGGAGCAGCGGATGTTACAGGTAAGTTCTGCGTTATAGGTTCAGAACTTAAAGAAGAAAATCTTGAAAAGCTGTTCCGCAGACTGTAATAAAAACGTATCCCGGAGCAATTATGATAAGGAGAATTAATATGAAACCGGTATATATAATAAACGGCTTTCTTGATAGTGGAAAAACAGATTTCTTCAGATACACGATTGCACAGCCTTATTTCAGAACCAAAGGGAAGACTCTTCTTATTGTCTGTGAAGAAGGTGAAAATGACTATGAAGAGAAATTGCTGAAATCTACAAACACTGTCATTGAAAAAATCGAAGACGAGGAAGATTTTAATCCTGATGCACTTGTCAAGCTTGATGCTAAGCATAATCCGGAGAGAATCCTTGTTGAATACAATGGAATGTGGAATTTCAAAAATTTAAAGCTTCCTGTAATGTGGAAACTTGAGCAGCAGATTACTGTAATTGATGCCTCAAGTTTTGAGCTTTATTTCAGCAATATGAAATCTCTTCTTGCGGAGCAGATAAGAAACTCTGACCTTATTCTTTTCAATCGCTGTGATGGTATTGAGGATCTTGCATCTTACAAGAGGAATGTTAAGGCTATCAATCAGAAGGCAGACATTATTTTTGAGGATAGAAATGGGGAAGTAGATGTAACTCTTGATGAGGATCTGCCGTTTGATCTTAATGCTAATCCTATTGATCTTAATAACTATGGATATGGAATGTTCTATCTGGATGCGTTGGATCATGTAGACAGATATGATGGGAAAACAGTCAGGTTTAAGGGAATGGTACTTAAGCCTGCTGAGTTCCCGGACAATCGCTTTGTACCCGGAAGAATGGCTATGACGTGTTGTGCACAGGATATGCAGTTCTTGGGATTTGCCTGTGATTATGACAAAGTATCTGAGCTTAATGAAAAAGACTGGGTGCTTGTTACAGCCAAAGTTGAGAAACAGTACGTGGAAGAGTATCAGGGAGAGGGACCTGTTTTAAAAGCCATTTCAGTTGAAAAGACTACAGAGCCTGATAACCCTGTTATTGATTTTTCTAATCCTGAGCAATAATAGACTGTATTTTGGGGGATAATATAGTGTTTGATTATTTACCACTTCAGTGGCTGTTTTTGTTTTACCTTTATAGTTTTTTTGGATGGTGCTTTGAATCCGCTTATGTATCTATATTGAATAAAAGATTGGTTAACAGGGGCTTTATGCGAGGCCCCTTTTTGCCATTATATGGAAGTGGCGGAATTATGATGCTGGTTGTTTCAAAGCCTTTTTATTCTAATATTGTACTTGTTTATATTGCAGGATGTATCGGTGCTACAGCTCTTGAGTATGTCGTCGGTGTTCTTATGGAACTGCTGTTCAAGGTAAGATACTGGGATTATTCAAATAAATTTTTGAACATTAATGGGCATGTATGCCTTGAATCAACATTGGTTTGGGGCTTTTTTACCGTGTTATTTACGCATTATCTGCAGATTCCTGTTGAAATGTTTATCACATCAATTCCATATAACTTTCTTAGTATCTTTACCACTGTATTAACGGTATATGTAAGCTGTGATTTTATGATTGCCTTTAAGACAGCTCTTGATCTTAGGGATTTCCTTGTTTATATGGAAAAAGCCAAAGAGGAAATGGGGAGAATCCAAAAGCGTCTCGATGTGATAATAGCTTTTAAAGGTGAGGATGTCAGGGAGAGCATTGACAAAAAAGTTGATGGTATCAGTTCGGGAATAGGAAGCAGAGTTGATGTACTTAGTAATGCTCTTGAAAAATCATTTGCCAGCTTAAAGGAAAAGGTATCACGTGAGCCATCGCCTTATTTGTCGGGAGCCAAAGAAGAAATCGCAGAAATGTATACTAAGTATCGCATTTTGATGGACAGATTAACCCCAGGACCCATCAGAGGATTTTTTGACTGGTACAGAAACAGGACTATCATCGGTAATCCGGGAATGGTTTCTGAAAAGTTTAAAACAAGTCTTGAGGAAATAAAAGAAAAAGCTTCGAACATAAGAAAAAATCATTGAAAAATACAAATAAAATGCAAACAAAAAACCACATGTCGGTGAGAAGACATGTGGTTTTAATTTATCATATTTATATCTAAACAAAAGATTAAGCCATCTTGTTTACAGCCTGAGCAAGACGAGAAACCTTTCTTGATGCTGTGTTCTTCTTGAATACACCCTTTGACTCAGCCTTGTCAATTGCAGATGTAGCATTAAGAAGTGCCTTAGCAGCCTCTTCCTTGTTGCCGGCTTCGATAGCAGTACGAACCTTCTTGATCTCTGTCTTTACAGCTGATTTGATAACCTGATTTCTTTCAGCCTTTTTCTTATTAACTAAAATTCTCTTCTTGGCGGATTTGATATTTGCCATAATTACCTCCGAAATTATTAAATCTAATAGTATTTTTGTTGATGATATTGACTTAGGCCAGACACGGAAAGCCTTTTGTCACATACTCTAAAATATATTAGATGAAATATCGCAAACTGTCAATAGATTTTTGGCTTTTGGAGTTTTTTCAAAGGCTGAATTGTGGTATATTATAACACATAGTCTCAATGAGATTTTTGGATTTTTTTATCGAATTTAGAAAGAGGTTTTATTAGTGGATCAGAGTAAGATTAGGAATTTTTGTATAGTTGCACATATTGACCATGGTAAATCTACCCTTGCTGACAGAATGATTGAGAAAACCGGCGTTCTTACCAGCAGGGAGATGCAGAATCAGGTCCTTGACAATATGGATATTGAGCGTGAGAGAGGAATTACCATTAAGTCTCAGGCTGTCAGAATGATCTATAAAGCAAAAGATGGTGAAGAATACACCTTTAATATGATAGATACTCCGGGACATGTAGACTTTGGATATGAAGTGTCCAGAAGCCTTGCTGCATGTGACGGAGCGATACTTGTTGTTGATGCCACTCAGGGTGTTGAAGCTCAGACTCTTGCCAATGTCTATATGGCACTTGATCACGACCTTGATGTTTTTCCGGTAATCAACAAGATAGATCTTCCAAGCGCACAGCCACAGGAGGTTAAGGATGAAATTGAGGATGTGATCGGAATCGAAGCTCAGGATGCACCTCTTATTTCAGCCAAAAACGGGATTGGAATAGAAGATGTATTGGAGGCTGTTGTACACAAAATTCCGGCACCTGTCGGAGATTCATTAAAGCCTCTTACAGCACTTATTTTTGACAGTATATATGATTCCTACAGAGGAGTTATTGTCTTTGTCCGCGTAAAGGACGGAGTGATTAAAAAAGGCATGAAGGTAAAGTTCATGGCAACAGGTGCAGAGGCAGATGTTGTTGAAGTTGGTTACTTTGGTCCCGGTAGATTTATTGCAAGTGATGAACTTGCAGCAGGTGATGTTGGATATTTCACAGCGTCAATCAAGAATATTCAGGATACAAGAGTGGGTGATACTGTAACGGATTCAGCCAGACCTTGTGACGAGGCTCTTCCGGGATATAAAAAGGTTATGCCCATGGTTTACTGCGGTCTGTATCCTGCTGATTCAGCTCATTATTCTGATCTTCGTGATGCTCTTGAAAAACTTCAGCTCAATGATGCATCTCTTTTCTATGAGCCGGAAACATCACAGGCTCTCGGCTTTGGATTCAGAGCCGGATTTTTGGGACTTCTTCATCTTGAGGTTATTCAGGAGAGACTTGAAAGAGAATATGATCTTAACCTGGTTACCACTGCACCGGGGGTTGTTTATAAGGTTCATAGAACCGATGGAACTGTTTTTGATCTCACCAATCCTACAAACCTGCCGGATCCTTCAGAAATAGAGTATATGGAGGAACCTATCGTAAATGGTGAGATTATGGTCACCACAGATTATGTCGGTGCCATTATGCAGCTTTGTCAGGAGCGAAGGGGCAAGTATCTAAGTACGGATTATATTGAACAGACAAGAGCAATTCTTAAATATGAGCTTCCTCTTAATGAGATTATCTATGATTTCTTTGATGCACTTAAGTCAAGGTCCAGAGGATATGCTTCCTTTGATTATGAGCTTAAGGGATATGAGAAATCTGAACTTGTTAAACTTGATATTCTCATTAACAGAGAAGAGGTGGATGCTCTTTCATTTATTGTTCACAAGGATGGCGCTTATGAAAGAGGCCGCAAGATGTGTGAGAAATTAAAAGATGAGATCCCGAGGCACTTGTTTGAAATTCCGATTCAGGCAGCTGTAGGAGGCAAGATAATTGCCAGAGAAACCGTTAAGGCATATCGCAAGGATGTACTTGCCAAGTGTTATGGCGGTGACATAACCCGTAAAAAGAAGCTTTTGGAGAAGCAAAAAGAGGGTAAGAAAAAAATGCGTCAGATTGGTAATGTTGAAGTACCTCAGGCAGCCTTTTTGTCTGTGCTTAAGCTTGACAGTACCGATTGAATTATGTGCATGAAGAAATTTTGATTTTAGTATGAACAAGACTTTAAAGCGATTATCACTGTATATCCATATTCCTTTTTGTGTCAGAAAATGCCTGTACTGCGATTTTCTTTCTTTTAATGCCGATAATGATCTGATAGATGAATATTTTAAAGCATTGGGAAAAGAAATTGTGTTAAATGCCGGAGAATATGCTGATTATGAGGTTGATTCCATATTTTTTGGCGGTGGGACGCCTTCATTTCCGGATGCGAAGTATATTTGTGATACATTAAGTCTTATTTTTGAAAGCTTTCATGTAAGTGATAAGGCAGAAATAAGCCTGGAAGTAAATCCTGCATCTGCAATTTTCGGTAAATTAAATTCATATCGAAGGGCCGGATTTAACAGGATAAGTATTGGTGCTCAAACGCTCAATGACGAGGAGCTTATGAAACTTGGCAGAGTACATAATGCTTCAATGTTCTACGATACCTATGAAAATGCTAAAAGAGCCGGATTTGATAATATTAATATTGACCTTATGAGCGCTATTCCGGGGCAGAGCCTTGAATCATATCTTGATACAGTAAAAAAGGTTTTAAGCCTTAGACCTGAACACATTTCTGCTTACAGTCTTATAGTTGAAGAAGGAACTCCCTTCTATGATATGGAACTTGATGTTCCATCTGAAGATGTGGACAGAAAAATGTACCACGAAACCAAGAGTATTCTTGCGGCAAATGGCTACCACAGATATGAAATATCCAACTACGCCCTGTCAGAAGATAAAGAATGCCACCACAATAAAGTTTACTGGACAAGAGGGAACTATCTTGGTCTGGGACTTGGCGCTTCTTCAATGGTAGAAAATGTCAGGTGGAAAAATGTTTCTGACATCAAAAAGTATATTGAAATTTTTGCGGCAAAAGAAGATAAAGATCGTAATAATGTGGATAAAGCAGACGTTTTTGTGGACAACTTTAAAAAATATCGGGAAGATGTGGAAAAACTCCCTATTAAATCTCAAATGGAAGAATTTATGTTTTTGGGACTTAGATTGGTTAGGGGAGTGAGTCTGGAAGAGTTCAAAAATAATTTTTCTTGCGATATTCACGAAGTGTATGCTGAAACAATTGATAAATATAAAAACATGGGGTTACTTAAGGAGTATACAATTGACGGACATACGAATCTGTGCCTTACTGATGAGGGCATAGATGTAAGTAACACGATTATGGCGGATTTTTTGTTTGACTAGTGTGGCTGACCAGAGGAGGATAAGGGGATGAATTACAATTTTTTTGCATTGATATCACGAATGAAATACATAGACAGATGGGCACTTATGAGAAACACAAGGGCTGAGAATCTTTGTGAACACTCAATGGAAGTTGCTATTATAGCTCATGCTCTTTGTATAATCGGAAATGTTCGCTACGGTAAAAAACTTGATGCGGATAAGGCAGCACTTATAGGCCTTTATCATGATGCTTCGGAAATTATTACCGGCGATATGCCAACCCCTGTTAAGTACTTTAATGCAGATTTAAAAGCTGCGTATAAGCAGGTGGAAAGCATCGCTGACAATAAGCTGCTGGAAAAACTGCCTGAAGACTTAAGGCCTTCTTATGAAGAAATTTTTAAGCCTTCCGATGATGAGAATGAAATTTATATGAGAAAGCTTGTTAAGGCTGCTGATAAGCTTTCAGCTCTTATAAAGTGTATAAACGAGATAAATGCCGGAAATAGCGAGTTCAGAACAGCCAAGGAAAGTACAGGTAAAGCAATCAGGAGCTTGTATAAAGAACTGCCTGAGGTGCTGGATTTTGTCAACGAGTTTTTGTCTTCCTATGGCAGTACTCTTGATGAGCTTACATAAGGAACTGTTACAGAATAAATTTACAATTTTCCTTGTCTGATTTTTCGATAACTATAAATTTATTTCTGAACAGTTCCTAATGGCAGGATAATTGCTTTTTAGTTTGATTAGATTCATAATTATAGACATAACGAACGGATGAGAGGCTTTATATATGTCAAAAATCGAGGAAATCCTAAAAGAGGCAAAAGAAAAAGGTGCGTCGGATGTTCATATTACAGTAGGTCTTCCGCCAAAGATGAGACTTAACGGAAAACTTATTGCTATGGACAACTATGATAGGATGATGCCGGCAGATACACAGCTCATTGCTGACGAAGTGATGAATGACAAGCAAAAAGAAAAGCTTGAGGAAAACGGTCAGCACGATATGTCTTTTTCTATTCCCGGAATAGGACGTTATCGTCTAAATGTTTTTAAGCAGAGGGGCTCTATAGCTATGGCATTTAGAGTCGTGGCAACTCAGATTCCTACTGCTGAAAGTCTTGGTATTCCTGAAACGGTAATGGATCTTTACCGTAAAAAAAGAGGTTTGGTGCTTGTAACCGGACCAACCGGAAGTGGTAAGTCAACGACTCTTGCCTCCATAATTGATATGATAAACAACAACAGAGAGGCTCACGTTATTACCCTTGAGGATCCTATTGAGTTTACATATCAGCATCGTATGTCGATTGTAAACCAAAGAGAAATCGGAACAGATTCAAACAGTTATGCCAACGCCCTGAGGGCTGCTTTGCGAGAAGATCCGGATGTAATTCTTGTTGGTGAAATGCGAGATCTTGAGACCATAAGCACAGCTATTACCGCTGCCGAAACGGGACATTTGGTGCTTTCAACGGTTCATACCATAGGTGCTTCCAATACTGTTGACAGACTTATAGATGTGTTTCCGTCTCACCAGCAGCAACAGATCAGGATACAGCTTGCGGGAGTTTTGGAGGCCGTGATTTCCCAGCAGCTTATTCCGGCAAATGACGGTGTTTCAAGAGCGGCAGCTTTTGAAGTTTTACATGTTAACAGCGCAGTAAGAAATCTTATCAGAGAAGGTAAATCACATCAGCTCATTACTTACATGCAGACCTACAGAAAGCAGGGCATGATAACAATGGATGATGCAATCCTTGAACTGTACAGAACGCAGAAAATATCAAGAGAAAGTGCTTTGCAGTTTGCGCAGGATCCTGATACAATGCAAAATAAAATGCTTAGATAAAAGTAATTTCCTATGATATAAATAAAACTCCCCTTGCCAATGGGGAGTTTTTGTTGTATATTATGCAAGTTGATTAAAATTGTTAATGCTCTTTAAAGGTTTGCAGTGTTCTTCTGCAAACTGATTTTCCATTTTTTTAATTATATATTTTGAGAGGAAATTTATGTTTAGTACAGTTACTTCGGGAGCTGTCAGAGGCATTATATCTTATCTTATTGAGGTTGAGGTGGATGTTTCTACGGGACTTCCGGGTTTTAATATGGTTGGTTTTATGAGCGGCGATGTAAGGGAGGCCGGTGACAGAGTTAAAGTTGCGCTTAAGAACATTGGTGTGAAAATACCGACTTCCAGAATTACAGTTAATCTTTCACCTGCGGATATAAGAAAAGAGGGCATCGTGATAGATCTTCCCATGGCAATCGCAATACTTTTGGCTATGGGAGAAGTTGATGAACTAAGCGTTAAAGACACAGTTATTTTGGGAGAACTTGGACTTGACGGAGCGGTTAAACCTGTAAAGGGAATTCTTCCGATTGTTACCAAGGCAAAAGAGATGGGGAAAAAGACAGTTCTTTTGCCAAAAGAGAATGCTAAAGAAGGTGCAGTTGTAGATGGCATAAGAATAATAGGTGTTGATTCTTTGCAGGAGACAATCTGTTATCTTTCTGCACCTGAGGAAAACAAAAATTCTCTGATTGCACCTACTACCGTTGATATTCGGGAAATATTTGATATGGACAGCAAAAGGGATGACAATCTGGATTTTGCAGATATTAATGGACAGGCAGCAGTAAAAAGAGCAGTTGAAGTTGCGGCGGCAGGATTTCATCACATATTACTTGTTGGTCCGCCGGGTTCCGGAAAAAGTATGGTGGCTAAAAGAATTCCGTCAATATTGCCGGGATTATCTTTAGAGGAGAGCCTTGAGGTCTCGACTATATATTCCGTTGCAGGAGAAATCAAGGAAAATCAGGCACTTATTACGAAACGGCCATTTATGAGTCCACATCATTCCATTACTGAGACTGCTCTGACGGGCGGGGGCAATGTACCAAGGCCTGGGGTTATATCACTTGCTCACAGAGGTGTGCTTTTTCTTGATGAAATGGCAGAGTTTCCAAGGGCAAAGCTTGATATGTTAAGGCAGCCCATGGAAGATAAATTCATACATATCGCACGAAGCAAGGGAACATTTTCTTATCCTGCCGATTTCCAGCTGGTAGGTGCGTTAAACCCCTGCCCATGCGGATATTTTCCTGACAGAAACAAATGTAAGTGCACGGCAAAAGAAATAAAAAGATATCTGGGACATATATCAGGTCCAATTCTGGACAGAATCGACATATGCGTAGAAGCGCCACGAGTCGATATCTCTGATCTTTCACCAAAAACAAAGAGTTTAAACGAAACAAGTAAGACTATAAGGCAAAGAGTCATGGTTGCAAGAAAAAGGCAGGAAGAAAGATTTAAAGGAACTTTTCTTAAATTTAATTCTGAAATGACTCCCAATGATATAAAAAAGTTTTGCATTCTCGGAAACAAAGAAGAAGCTTATTTGGAAAATGTCTTTTCAAGCATGGAATTGAGCGCAAGAGCTTATCATAAAATACTAAGGATTGCCAGAACCATAGCGGATTTGGATGAGAGCGACAATATTGAGCAGATACACTTAATGGAAGCAGTCAGCTATCGCATGACTGATGGCAAATATTGGAGTCAGAGGGAGGAAAGTTAAAAATGATAACACAAAATCAATATGCACATTTTTTTTATAACGTTGATGGACTTGGAAGCAGGGGAATATATAAGATTCTTGAACGGGGAGTTAATTTAGAAGATCTGTTTGGAATGGAAGAAAAACAGCTTTTTGCTCTTATAAAAGAATGTACAGGAAAAAACAGGATAGCAGAAGAAATCATAAAAGTGCGCAAAACATGGAATTTCGAAGAGCAAAAGAAGAACCTGGATAAGGAGGAAATAAAGTTTGTCTCTGTTTATTCGGATGAATTTCCGGAAAAATTAAAAAACATTCCTGATCCGCCATTTGGTTTATATGTACGAGGGGCGCTTCCCAATCCCAAAATCCCATGCGTTTCAATAGTAGGAGCGAGAATGTGTTCGGATTATGGGCGATTTATGGCACGGAAATTCGGAAGGGGGCTTGCACTTGCAGGGGTTCAGGTTATAAGCGGCATGGCAAGGGGTGTGGATGGTATTAGTCAGAAGGCGGCAATAGAAGCAGATGGTAAATCCTTCGGAATACTGGGCTGTGGAGTGGATATATGCTATCCGGATGAAAACAGAGATGTATATGAGAAAATTTGCCTAAAGGGAGGCCTTATTTCTGAGTATCATCCAAAAACCGAACCAAGACCGAATCTTTTTCCTATGAGAAACAGAATCATAAGCGGTTTGGCAGATATAGTTCTTGTGGTGGAAGCAAGACAAAAATCCGGCACGCAGATAACCGTTGATCAGGCTTTGGAACAGGGAAAAGAGGTTCTTGCAGTTCCGGGGAGAGTCACAGACAGACTTAGTGACGGATGCAACTTTTTGATAAGCCAGGGAGCCGGTGTGGCGCTTGGGGTTCGGGATGTTTTGGACAGATTATGGAAGACAGATTCCTATGAACGTAAAGACAATGGGAGTGTCACGGAAAAGGGGAGAAAAGAAGCCGGAGAAGATGTTATAGAAAGTGAAAGGAGCAGCTTTGGAAAAGATTCTCAATTGTCTTTGGAATACGAAATAGAAGATGTGATAGATATAATACCGATTTCCGCATCGACAATTACTGAAAAATTACATGCCAAAGGCATTGATATTCCAATTCCTAAGCTGATGAGCTGTTTGATGGAAATGACATATAAGGGAAGGGTGATACAGGATGGAGTTTATTACAGAAAAAAACTTGAAAATATCTGTAAATAAGTGGATATAGTTATTTATTTACAAAAGAGCTACCGATTGCGC
>NZ_JAGBLU010000086.1 GCF_017635265.1 Butyrivibrio sp. | reverse complement strand
CCTCCTTTATGCCGGAGTAGCATATGTGGATGAACTATTGGATGGTACCATTATGAATTAGTAAATTCCACCACAATGTTTGGAATTAGTAACTTCCATGGCTGCCTTAAGAGGGGTGGAAGTTAGTATTACAATTCACTATCCATGCATATTTGAGCGGAATCTGAAAAATCAGATTGAAAAAGGGTTTGCGTTATGTTATCCTAAAGGTGGTCAAAGAAATAGTGAATATTGTTACAGAACCGTGCCGGATATATTGGTGCGGAATCCTGTAGGCGTGCGCCTCGGTTTTTCTGGTTTGAGATTTTAGCAAACAGCAGAGAAACGGAGGTATTTTTATGTCTGAAAAAGTTTACCGGACAGCCATCTATGCAAGGTTGTCCAAAGACGATGGAGACAAGGCAGAGAGTAACAGCATAGTAAGCCAGAAGTCCATGTGCGAGGAGTACATCGCAAAGCACAGCGACCTTGAACTGGTTGAGACATTCGTTGATGACGGATACAGCGGAGTTGACTTCAACAGACCTGATTTCAGACGGATGGAGGAAGCAGTACGGGAAAAACGTATTGATGCCATTGTCTGCAAGGATCTTAGCCGATTTTCAAGGAATTACATCGAAGGCGGTAGGTATCTGGAGAAGATATTCCCGGCGCTTGGCATTCGTTTTATCGCAATCAATGACGGATATGATACCCTGACCGGAGATCCCTCGTCGGATTCCTTTATCATCCCATTCAAGAACCTCATAAATGACACCTATTGCAAGGATATATCCGTGAAAATACGGACAAACCTTGATGTGAAGCGTCGCAAGGGCGAGTATGTGGGCGCTTATGCTCCCTATGGATATATGAAGGATCCGAAGGATAAGAACAGGCTGATTGTGGATGAATATGCCGGGGATATCGTTAGGCAGATATTTTCCATGTATAAGGATGGAACAAGCATCTGCAGGATAGCGGACAGGCTGAATGAGCTGGGAGTGCTTTCTCCCATGGAATATAAGATTTCAGCTGGGGTGCATTATGACACGGCTTTCCGTACAGGAGGTACTGCCAAATGGTCTTATAAGGCTGTAAAGCGGATACTTACCAATGAGGTATATATCGGTGTGCTTGCCCAGGGCAAGCGTGGAACACCCAATTACAAGGTTCATACCGTGCAGGCCAAAGAAGAGGATGAGTGGATAAGGGTCGAGGATGCCCATGAAGCTCTGGTCACATATGATGATTTTATGTCAGTAAAGGTCATGCTGGGGCGTGATATGCGTACAACCGGGGCAGATACGGAGGATAACCTGTTTTCAGGCTTTCTCTATTGTGCTGACTGTGGGCAGCCAATGATAAGGAAGATGGTTCCGAGTGGCAAGAAGCGTTATTACTACTATGTCTGCTCTTCCAATAAGCGGCATGAAGGGTGTACGGCACATAGCGTAAGCGTGAAAGAGGTCGAGGCAGCTGTTACAAATGCGGTGAAGGATCATGTGTCCGATGTGCTTGACCTTACGGAGTCACTTGAATATATAGAAAGGCTTCCCTCAGCTAATCGCGTGGTGTTCAACTACGAAATGCAGATAACGAAGCTTGAGGAAGAGATAGAAAGATGCCGCAGGATGAAGCTTCGGATTTATGAGGATCTTTCTGACGGAGTAATAACCAAGAAGGAATATGCGGACTTCCGTAACCAGTACACAGCAATGCTTGATGAAAAGAATGCTACATTGGAGCGTGTGCGCAGGGAGAAGAAGGATGCTTCTGTATCGGGAGATACGGAAAGGGCGTGGGTGACACTTTTCCGCAGATATGAGGGAATAGATGCGCTTACAAGACGTGCTCTTATGGCTCTTGTGGATAAGGTTTTTATCTATGAGAAACACGTGGTAGAGGTTTCCTTCAAGTATGGGGATGAGTACCGCCGGGCTACTGAATTTATTGGAAAGAATGCGGATCTTCTTCCGCTGGCTCAGTAGGAGGTGCGGCATGGGTAGAAAAAGCAGAAGAAATAATGATACGATGCCCGTCATTGCCGTGCAGAATACGGATATCTTCCCGACAGCCATATATGCGAGGCTGTCCGTGGAGAACAGCGGCAAGGATGACGATGGAGCAGCTATTGAGAACCAGATAGATGTCTGCAAGGAATATATTAGGGATATGCCGGATCTTCAGCTTGTGAAGGTCTATCAGGACAATGGATGGACGGGGACTAATATGAACCGCCCTTCGTTCGATGAAATGATGGATGCAGTCCGGACAGGCAAAATCAGGGCAATCGTTGTACGTGATCTTTCCCGTTTTTCAAGAAACTATATTGAAACAGGCACTTATCTGGAAAGGATTTTTCCAAGGCTGGATGTGAGATTTATTTCTGTGAAAGAGCAGTTTGATACTTTAAGAACTGATGGCAGTAATGACAGTCTGATGGTTCCGCTTCAAAGCCTTATAAATGACCTTTATGCAAAGGATATCTCAAGAAAGATTCACGCAGTATATGATGTGCAGAAGAAAGAAGGGACTTTTTCATGGAGGCTGGTTCCATATGGGTATCGATGGAATGATGAGCATACAAACATTGTTCCGGATGATGAGCAGGCAGAGAATGTCAGAGACATTTTCAGATGGAAAATAGAGGGGCTTACATATAAGGAAATATCAGAAAAACTGGAAGAAAAAGGAGTCAAAACTTATTATCAGATCCGTGGGAAAGATGTCCCTTCGTGGTCAACTGCTACGATCAATGGGATATTATCGAATCCGGTATATATGGGTAATAAGGTATATGGGTGCCGTAAGTCGGAGCTTTATAAGGGGCTTGAGCAGTACAAGGTTCCGGAAAGCGAGTGGTATGTGGTTGAGAATGCCCATGAAGCCATTATTTCGCCCGGAGATTTTGAATCAGTAAAGCAGATATTACAAAGAGCCGCCGAAGATAAGGCTGAAAGAATGAAGAATAATTCGGCAATAAGAAAAAAGCTGGTAAATCTGTTTCAGGCCAAAATAGTATGTGCAGATTGCGGTTATAAAATGTATTATTCCAGGCATAGGACAACCGGTTATGAAGACCGCTGGTATGGCGAATATCATTGCGGTTCAAATCAAGCCCGGAAATATCTTGGATGTACACCACACTACATAATGCAAACGGTCATAGAGAAAAAGGTGTTTGAAGCAATCAGATTGCAGGTCAAAACTGCTTTGGATTACGAGAAACTGATAAGGATTGCCAGGAAAAAAGGTAGCGACAAAGGATTAAAGACGTGTCTTGAAAATCAGTTAAGAAGTGCAAAGCAGAAGCTACGCAGGATACAGGATAAAAGAACAAGGCTGTATGAAGATTATGTGGAAGGCATTCTTGATGGGGCGGAATACGCTTTCGCAAAACAGCAGTATGAAAGCGAATATGAAAGCATTGAAATGAGTTATGAGAAGCTTTCCATAAAGCTTAATGATCTTCAGGAAGCTTTTTCAACAGAGAATAAATGGATCACACTTATGAAAAGCGTAAGAAATGCCAAAAAGCTATCTCAGGCACTGGTTGATGCTGTTGTGGATCAGATTAGAGTTTATGATGGCGGTAGCATAGAAGTAGTGATGAAATATCAGGATGTCTATGAAATGACCGGAAACTATATAAGGCAGGTGGAGAATAAGTCATGAATGATGTAAGAATTGCAATATACATCCGTCTGTCTATGGCAGATGAGGAGACCGGAAAAAGCAGGGATGAAAGCAACAGTATTATCCATCAGAGGATGCTGATCCATCATTTTCTGGATACGCACCCGACATTGTCCGGTTATCCCCGCACTGAATTTGTTGACGACGGATTCAGCGGAACCAATACGGATCGTCCTGCATTTCAAAGAATGATAGCTATGATCAAGACCGGACAGTATAATCTGTGCATTACAAAGGATTTTAGCCGTTTTGCGAGGGATTACATAGAAATGGGTGACTATCTTGAATGCCTGTTTCCATTTCTTCATGTCAGGTACATATCCATAAATGATGGATATGACAGTGACGATTATAAAGGAACAACCGGAGGATTGGACGTGGTTATGCGTTCCATTGTATATGCCGCTTATAGCAGGGACTTATCAGTAAAAATGATGAGTGGCAAGGAACAGAGCCGAAAAAAAGGTAGAAGAGCCGGTGGAAGGCCTGCTTATGGATATATGCCTGATCCCAATAGGCTTGGATTTGATATAATTGATCCTGAAACTGCGCCAATAGTCAGAAAAATATTTGATGCGTTCCTGATTGGAGAAACTGTATCGGATATAGTGAAAAAGCTGAATGAAGAGCATATACCGACACCTTCACAGCATAAAAAGGATGAAGGGTATGAAGGTAGATTTAAGAAAAGCGGCGGTGCGGACTTCTGGTCATACTCTATGGTGATGGCTATATTGGAAAGGCTTAGTTATACCGGAGCCTCTGTAGGTGGTATTAAGAGGGTAAAAGCACCATGCTCACAAACACTTGTAAAAAGAAATAGAGAGGACTGGATTGTTGTTAAGGATATGCATCCTGCTATAATCTCAGAGGAAGAGTATGAGCAGGTGCAAACAATAATAGCAAGCCGAAAAAAGAAGGACCGCAAAGTCTATACCGAACAGGATTATCCGCTTAAGGGACTTGTGTTTTGCGGCATTTGCGGAAGAACCATGGCAAGAAATCGAAAATACGAGAGAATGTATTGTCGTGGCGCAAAACTTGGCGATGAAGGATGGGAGTATAAAGCTGGGATACTTTCAGAGAAGAGACTTGAAGAGACGGTGTTTAAGGAAATCAGAAATATGATTTCGTTAGCGGAGGCAAAAGACTCTCATTCAGAATCGCATATCTCAAAAGTTAGGTGTGATAATCTAAAAAAGAATGCTTCGGTGGTCGATACATATAAGAATAGGGAACTTTTGAAGAAACAGAAGTTTCAAGTTTATGAGTCGTACAGTGCCGGGCTGATCAACAAGGAAGAGTATCTAAAGAAACGGCAGGAATTAGATGATAAGCTGAACAGCCTGGAAAATGAGCAGTATCAGGAACAGGATGTGGCAGAGTATGAGCATACAAAGCTTAATTCATTGTATGAATGTTTTCGAGACTGTGATAGCCTTACGACCGAAATGGCACAAGTTTTTATAAAGAAGGTTATGATATTCCCGGATGACAGAATAGAAATCATCTGGAGATTTACAGACATGTTAGAAGAGAGTGTTAATCAATAAAGAACGGAGGAAAGATCAGATGCACCGAGAGTATTGTGAGAAAATGCAGCAAGGAGATCTTCGGGAGTTTATGGATTCCGACAGAGAATTTGTAGAACGGTTCCAGCATTTTGCCTTTGGCGAGGTACCTTCTATGAAAGTCCCTGATGGGTGGGAGCCTATCGGGGACAGAACGAGGCACATGGCTATACTGGCAGTGCTTATCGGCTGTCAGGGCATTGATGAATACGGGAAAATGGTGGAAGCAGCATTAAATTACGGTGTCACACCTGTTGAGATAAAAGAAATCGTATATCAGGCAGTGGATTATTTGGGAATAGGACGTGTGTATCCTTTTATCAAGGCAACTAACAATACCTTTGAAAAACTGAATGTAAAGCTGTCGGATGAGCCAAGAGCTACTACAGATATTGCAGCTGAAGATGATGGCAGTGATATGAGAAGCCGGAGAGTAGCCGGAACGCAGGCTCAGGTTGAAATCTTTGGTGATGGCATGAAAGAGTTCTGGAAAGGCGGACAGGTCAACTACTGGCTCGCAGAGAACTGTTTCGGTGACTATTATACAAGACAGGGCCTGTCGCTTAAAGACAGAGAGCTTGTTACATTTTGTTATATATATGCTCAGGGAGGATGCGAACCGCAGCTTACAGGGCATACGGCAGGGAATTTCCGCATGGGAAATGATAAAAGCGTACTGACCCAGGTTGTACTGCATTGCATTCCCTTTATTGGCTACCCTAGAACGCTAAATGCGTTGGCAGTAATAAATAAAGTCGCAGAAGAACAGGAAGGGAAGTGAGGAAATGTCAGGTGGATTTGAACAGGCAGCAATGGACAGAATGATTGAAGACGGAGAAAAATTTTTTAGTTCCTACTTGACACAAGCAGACGACATATTATTTGGTGAAGTGTGGAATGAGGAAGCGATTGATGTTAAAACCAAATGCATTATTACAGTGGTTTCACTTATGGCATCAGGCATTATTGTTTGTGCCAAGCATGAAATGAAGTTTTCAATGAAGCTTTGTTAAAAATATCCTTTGAAATTTCTCTGAAAATAGTGATAAAATCATTACAAACGAGTAGCAGATACTGCGTAAGTCCAGTTTATTTGCAACTCGTTTTTTATTATTGAAAGAGAGGAAAAGAAATGAAAAGGGTACAGGCGGCATGTATATGTCAGACACTACATTTTTTTCAGAAGGACGAGGTTTCAAAGGAACGCAATGAGAAACTCTCAAGAGAAGAGATAGAGAAATATAAGCAGTCTCTTGAGCATGCAAAGACAGAGTACAGAATTCTTGAGGAAACAAAGCAGGATGACGGCTCTATTGTTATCAAAGTAATTAAGCAGTACAACAACAGTCCTATCGGGGATTATTTAAAATAAGAAAAGGAAACTTAAAGTGGCGTGTGGCTTTTGGCGTAAATCCGGCTGATGGCAACACGCCTCTTTTTGTGTGGTGAAAAGAAAATGAATGACAATGAAAACAGATTTTTAGGAACTGAGCCTGTAGGGAGTCTGATGCGCAAGTATGCTATTCCATGCATCATTTCTCTGCTGGTGGGTGCACTTTATAACATCGTTGACCAGATATTTATAGCTAATGCAACGTATCTTGGCTCATACGGTAATGCGGCAAACACAGTTGTTTTCCCGCTTACAGTAATAGCACTTGCCATTGCCGTAATGATTGGAGATGGGTGCTGTGCTTTTGTGAGCCTTAGCCTTGGAAAAGAGGAAACAGATACAGCTAAGAAGAGTGTGGGGAATTCAGTGGTTTTGATGATTGTATCAAGCATTGTACTCATGGCGATATATCTGATATTTAGCGATGTCATAATCGCTATGTTTGGCGGAACAGTAAATGCTGAGACCTTTCATCATTCAAAGGAATACTTCTTTTACATATCACTTGGAATACCCTTTTATATGTTTGGCCAGGCAATGAATCCTGTCATAAGGGCAGATGGCAGTCCCAAATTTGCAATGATTTCTACTCTTGCCGGGGCTGTGATAAATATAATTCTCGACCCGGTATTCATATTTGGGCTGAAGTGGGGCATGATGGGAGCTGCTGTAGCTACCGTGATCGGACAGATTGCAACAGCAGTCCTGGCAGTCTGGTACCTTGTACATATGAAACTGGTAAAGCCAGCAAGAGCCGATTTTAAGCTAAATGCAGATATCATAAGAAGAACCCTTATCCTTGGGATCACGAGTTTTTTATCCCAGATATCACTTGTTGCAGCTATGGCAGCAATCAACAACATGATCCGCAAGTATGGTGCAATGGATGAAATATTCGGTCAGGAGCAGTACGCGCAGATTCCTATGGCAGTTGTCGGGATCGTAATGAAGTTCTTCCAGATAGTGATATCCATAGTAGTAGGTATGGCTGCGGGGTGCATTCCTGTAGTTGGCTATAACATGGGCGCAGGCTTAAAGGACAGAGTAAAAAAGCTATTTACAACTCTTCTGATTGCCGAGGCGACAGTAGGTCTTGTAGCTTTAATTATTGTTGAAGCTTTTCCTCAGGCGCTTATCGGAATCTTTGGTGCAGCCAATGAAAGCAGCTATTATACGGATTTTGCAATCAAGGCATTCAGGATATATCTCTGCATGATGGTATTTGCCTGCGTAAATAAGGCATGCTTCATCTTTTTGCAGGCAATGGGCAAAGCCCTTGAATCAACGATCCTTTCCATGGTCAGAGAGATTGTATTTGGCGTTGGATTTGCGCTCCTGCTTCCTCTTAAGTTTGGACTGGACGGGGTCCTTTATTCCATGCCATTGTCAGATATCCTTACATTTTTGATAGCAGTATTTTTAATCTGCCAGACATATAAAGAGCTCAGCGTAAATGGTGCAAAGTCGAAGGCAACATCAGATGATTAGGATTCATGTAAAAAAGTTTTTTTGCCTTGAAAATTCCTGATTTGTGATGATATAATTTTTGAGGTTAAAACAAAATATAGCATTAATGAACGACACATGTAGCGCCTGGCGCGTAAATCTGATCACGGTACACATTACAAATTACCATAGGTCAGTTGCCAGCTACATGTGATTTTTTATGCCAAAAAGGCAGGGAGGAAGAGAAAAATGCCAAGAAACCAGTTTCAAAGAATGATTTTTGCACTTCTTACAGTGATCATCACTGTACATGGGTATGTATTTTACAGCCTGTATGTAGTTAATGGGAAACTTCTTATGGAGATAACAGGGGCAGGCAGTGTGCTGGAAGCTATCAGAGCACAGGGCGGCGTGTATATGTTTGGAAGAATGCTGCCTATATGGGCAGTTGTAGTCGTAGAGTTCTGCTTTGCGTATGCTCTGGAGTGTCTTGTGGGCAGTCCCATGTCATTTAAGATGGCATGCAGAATGTTTGATCCTAAGAATAACCACCCAATGATTTTTGAAACAGCGATCATTTCATGCACTGTTTTGATCATGTGCCCGGCAATGAGCTTTATTGCAGCATTTTTGTATTATCCATATTACAATGGCTTTAATATCTTTACACTTCTCGCAAACTGGATCGAGCTTATATGCCATAACTTTCCGTTTGCATTCTTTTCACAGGTATTCTTTATACAGCCATTTGTAAGATGGGCATTTGGAAGGCTTTTTGCAAAAGACATAGCCGCCAGAAACAAAAATATATCTGTAGAGCGACCTAAAGATGAGACGGAAGCAATAGCAGATATATTTAAGAGAATGGATGAAATCCAGGAAAGACTTGAGCATGAAAGAAGACAGAGAAAGAAACTAGCGGAAAAAATCGGTAATTAATATCTTTTATCAGAAAGTTCCTTTCATGTAGCTACGTCCCCAATCGCATACTGAGTCTATAACGGGTTTTAACGACAGTCCCCTCTCGGTAAGCGAATATTCAGTTTTTGGTGGCACAACAGGATAGACTTCTCTGTGCACCAATCCATCAGTTTCTAATTCCCTCAGTTGCTGTGCAAGCATTTTTGCAGTAACCTGAGAGATATAGGTTCAATAGCCTTTCGGAATTGAAGTGCATTTAGAGCATAAATAACGGGATCCGCCCGATTGAACCTTGAAAAGTTAATACTATCCTAAAAGATTGGAAGATATGGGATCGATTGAGAAGAATTGCCCTAAAAATGGCGTACTTT
>NZ_JAGBLU010000085.1 GCF_017635265.1 Butyrivibrio sp. | reverse complement strand
TTATAGCAGAACGGCAGATGAGCTGGAAGTTTAGACATAGTTATGTGAACGATTTTGAAATGATGATAAATGGATATAAATAAGCCCACAAAAGACTTGTGCTCTGAATAAGCATGAAACAAGTCTTTTGTGGGCGTTTTATGTTCAATTTATCACATTGAAAAATACCGGAGTGAACAGAACTATGTCTAAACATTCAGTTCATATGCGTAAGTTTTCAAGAAAGGATACTTTATATATTTTTAATGGACAGTAAGAAAAAAGTGTTCTATAATGTGCTTGAGTGGTAAAAAGTGTCAAAAAGTGGTTGAAAGTGGTAGAAAAGTGGTAAAATAAGTGGGAGCAGCATTTAAAGGCGAATATAGTCATTCCATAGATGCTAAGGGAAGACTCATAATACCTGCTAAATTCCGCGAGCTTTTGGGTGATCAATTTGTGGTTACTAAGGGCTTTGACGGATGCCTTTTTGTGTTCGCAGAAAAGGGCTGGAACCAGTTCGAGGAAAAGCTACAGTCTCTACCAATGGATAAACCGGAAGCCAGAATGCTTGGGCGTTTCTTTATTGCAGGTGCGATTGATGCCGAAGTTGACAAGCAGGGAAGGATTCTTTTACCGGCTAATCTTTTGCAACATGCAAAGATTGAAAAGGAAGCAGTTATCGCAGGTGTAGGTAACAGAGCTGAAATTTGGAGTAAGTCAGAGTGGGAGAAGGCAAGTACTTTCGATGACATCAACGGAATTGCCGCTAAGATGAGTGAATATGGTTTAAGCATTTAAGCCATGCATTTCATGAGATTATGCAAATTGGATGCTTGCATACATATTGGCGATAATCTCATGAAATATAGGGCGCAAGCCCACCAACGAGGAACGCGGAGCGTTTCGAGTCTGGTGCATGGCTTAATAACGGAAAATGTATGCATTTCATGAGATTATACAAATTGGATGCTTGCATACATATTGGCGATAATCTCATGAAATATAGGGCACAAGCCCACCAACGAGGAACGCGGAGCGTTACGAGTCTGGCGCATGGCTTAATGACAAAAGCGTGCATAGATATTATGAGAATATGCAAGTAGGTAAAAGTATGGAATTCAAACATTATTCAGTACTTCTTGATGAGTGCTTGGACAATTTGAATATTAAGCCTGACGGAATCTATCTTGATGGAACACTTGGAGGTGCCGGTCACTCTTTTCATATAGCAGAGAGACTGACAAGCGGTGGACATCTTTACGGAACCGATCAGGATGAAGATGCCATAGCAGCAGCCACTAAGAGATTAGAACCATTTGCAGACAGAGTCACTATTATAAGAGATAACTACGAGAATGCAGTTGTAAGGCTTAAAGAATTGGGGGTAAAGGGCGTTGACGGAATCCTTCTTGATCTTGGGGTTTCATCATACCAGCTTGATAATGCCGAAAGAGGATTTACCTATAAGGAAGATGTTCCTCTTGATATGAGAATGGATCAGAGGCAGGCTCTTACTGCCAGAGATATCATTAACGATTATTCGGAAATGGAACTGTTTCATATCATAAGAGATTATGGCGAGGATAAATTTGCCAAGAATATTGCAAAACATATCTGTATTGAAAGAGCTAAATCTCCAATTGAAACAACAGGCCAGCTTAACGACATAATCAAAGCGGCAATACCTGCCAAGATGAGAGAAAAAGGAGGACATCCTTCAAAGAGAACTTATCAGGCAATTAGGATTGCTCTAAATAGAGAACTAGACGTTTTACAGAATTCTTTGGATGGATTTATAGATTTTTTAAATCCCGGTGGAAGACTTTGTGTAATCACATTCCATTCATTGGAAGACAGAATAACCAAGAACAATTTCAGAAAAAATGAAAATCCTTGTACCTGTCCGCCGGATTTTCCGGTTTGTGTATGCGGAAAAAAATCCAAGGGAAAGATAATAACAAGGAAACCTATTTTGCCGGGTGAAAGGGAACTTTCAGAGAATAAACGATCTCAAAGCGCCAAGCTGAGGGTGTTTGAAAAAATAATATGATTTATAGCAAGCTGCAAATGCAGTAAGAAGGGAGGCTGACATGGCAAATGAATATATTCGCGGAAATGCAGTAAGAAAGATAAATGAACCAAACCATAAAAAAGACAAATTCCATGTGCAGGAGCCTCAAAAGAAGAACAGAAGACGTCATCACATGAGTCTTGGGTATCTTGTATTTTTATCATTGGCAATGGTACTTATGGTGGGAACCCTTGCCTGGTATATTAACCTGCAGTCACAGATAAAAAACAGTGTTAAACATGTGGCACAACTTGAAAGCCAGCTTAATACTTTGAAACAGGATAATGATGAGGCTTACAACAGAGCTAATGGTAATGTGGATCTGGATGAGGTTAAAAGAATTGCTATTCAGGAGTATGGTATGACTTATGCCAGCGAAGGACAGATTGTGACATACAGCGATGGCGGTGGAAATGACTATGTACGCCAGGTTGCACCTATACCACAGAACTAAGCATAAAAATTTGCCCCGGATACTAAATGTGGTTATAATTGTAATGGTGTAATTGGAAGGATTTAGTATTAATGAAAAGGCGTAAGGAAAAAAATAAACAGAAGTTTACTATAGGAATGCGGAAAAAGCTGGTGGTGCTGTTTGTATTGGTACTACTGGCTTTCGTTGGGTTAGGGGTCAGACTTATCCTTATAACTAAAAACAATGGTGAAGAATATCAAAAACAGGTTCTTTCCCAACAACAATATGATTCCACAACAATTCCTTTCAGAAGAGGAGAAATACTTGATTCAAACAATACTATTCTTGCTTATAGTGAGAAAGTATACAATGTGATTCTTGATGCCAAGATTCTGTTAAGGGATTCTAAATATCTCGAACCGACAGTAAAAGCACTTGTGAGATGTTTTAATCTTGATGGCGGAGAAATACGAAACTATCTTTCTGAACATCCTTCTTCCCAATATTATATTTTGGCAAAAAAGCTGTCTTATTCGGAAATAAGTGAATTTCAGGGACTTATTACTCCCGGATCTGATACTTATGACGAGAATATACAGGGTGTATGGTTTGAAGAAAGCTATATCCGTAAGTATCCAAACGGGTCACTTGCAAGTGACCTTATTGGTTTTACTTCCAGTGATAATACCGGAATGTACGGTCTTGAGGAGTATTACAACAGTGTACTTAGCGGAACCCCGGGCAGAGAATATGGTTATCTTGATGATGATTCCAATTTGGAAAGAACCACAATTTCTGCTACGGATGGAGATAGCATAGTTACAACTATTGACGGTAATCTTCAGACGATCGTTGAAAAACATTTAAAAGAGTTTAATGAACAGTACAAGAATAATGCCAGAGAAGGAAACGGCGCCAATAATGTGGGCTGTATAATAATGGATGTCCATACAGGCGATATTCTTGCCATGGCCAGTTATCCCGGATTTGATCTTAATAATCCGAGAGACACATCAGCACTTATAGGTATGCCGGCAGTTGATGAAAAGGGCAATAAGGTACAGGGAGAGTCGGTTTATGACTCTGGAGTATATATTACAGAGGAAATGCTTGCTGATTTTACAGATGAGCAGCTCTATCAGAATTACAATGCACTTTGGAAAAACTTCTGCATAGCCGATACCTATGAGCCGGGTTCTGTCGCAAAACCCTTCACTGTAGCAACAGGACTTGAAAGCGGTTCTATAACAGGAGATGAAGTTTACAACTGCCTCGGTAAGCTTGAGGTTGGCGGTTGGGAGATCAAATGCCATAATACATATGGTGATGGTTACGTTTCGGTATCGAGAGGCATTGAAATATCCTGTAACGTTGCAATGATGTATGTTGCCCAGGCTATCGGCGTTAATACTTTTACCAAGTTTCAAAAAGACTTCGGTTTTGGACTTAAGACAAACATAGACCTTGCAGGTGAGGCGAGAACAGAAGGCCTTACTTACAGTGCATCAAACATGACATCCACCGACCTTGCTACAAATTCATTCGGACAGGGCTTCAACGTTGATATGATTGAGATGATCACGGCGTTTTGTTCACTTATTAACGGCGGCTACTATTATGAGCCTCATGTAGTTAAAAAGATTGTCAGCAGTAGTGGAGCTACTATTAAAAATATTGAACCACGAGTATTACGACAGACAATATCACAGAGTACATCCGATAAGATCATAGAGTATTGTAATCAGGTCGTGGCGGGAGCTGAAGGTACAGGTAAAACAGCCCGTCCTGCGGGGTACATGATAGGCGGTAAGACAGGAACTGCTCAGACACTTCCCCGTGGAAACCATCAGTATGTAGTTTCTTTTATGGGATATGCGCCGGCATCCGATCCTGATATTGCAATTTATGTTGTGGTAGACAGACCTAATGCTCTTTATCAGGATGATGCCAAGTTTGCAACCAGAATTGTAAGAGCGGTTCTTACAGAGGCACTTCCGTATCTTAACTATCCTATGACAGAAGAACTTTCTGAAAAAGAAATTGCTGAGCTTGAAACCCTTCGTGAACAACTGGTCACAACAGCAGTTGCCGAGGATGAAAATAGCGAAGAAGGCTCGGAAGAGGCTGAAAATACAGAAAATGCAGGTGATACAGAAAATACAGAAGAAGCTGCAAGTGAGGCATCTTCAGATACTACATCGGTAGACAGATCAAGCATTTGGGAGTCGTTTGACAAAGATCCTACTACGGGATATTATGTAGACCCGAGTAACGGAAATCTTATTGATCCGGATACAGGAAGTGTAATCGGAGGAGATGCGCTTCCGGATTTTGAAGGAGAGCCGGGCGAAGCTTCTTCAGAAAGCAGTAGTGCTACTAATTAATAGAGGTTGTATTATGGAAAACTATTTAAGCAGAATTTTAATCCCTGTTCTTGTCTCATTTGTAGTGGCGGTTATTATCGGACCATCAGTAATCGGCATGTTAAAAAAACTTAAGGCAGGACAGACAGAACGTGAAGAGGGACTTGAGTCTCATCAGAAAAAGACAGGTACTCCGACAATGGGAGGAATTATTTTCCTTATTCCGTTTTTTGTGATCGGTTTATTCTATGGGGCAGGTCACAAGGAAGTTATTCCTGTTCTTATTCTCACTTTTGGATTTGGGATTATCGGATTTATTGATGACTACATTAAAGTAGTAAAAAAACATAATCTTGGTCTTCGTGCATGGCAAAAAATCCTTGGACAATTTCTGATTGTAGTGATCTTTGCTTTATATATAGAGAACTTTACAGATCTTTCACTTGCTATGAAAATACCTTTTACGGATATAATGCTTGATTTTGGCTTTTGGAATATTCCTGTTCTTTTCTTTATTGCTCTCGGAACAGCAAACGGAACTAATTTCACAGATGGAGTTGACGGACTTTGCGCATCGGTAACAGCAGTTGTAGCGGCATTTTTTGCGGTAGCCGGAATGGTAACAGGTGCTACAGGCGCAGAGGCTATGTCTTCGGCAATGCTGGGAGGCCTTTTGGGATATCTTGTGTACAACGTGTATCCCGGAAAGGTTATGATGGGAGATACAGGTTCACTTGCAATTGGAGGCTTTGTTACAGGAATAGCTTATGTTATGCATATGCCTGTCTTTATTGTGATAGTTGGATTTATCTACGCTTTAGAAGTGGTTTCGGTTATAATGCAGGTTTCATATTTTAAGATAACACACGGTAAAAGAATATTCAGAATGGCTCCTATTCATCACCATTTTGAAAAAGGCGGCTGGTCTGAAACTAAAGTTGTAAATGTATTTACTACAGTAACAATTCTTATGTGCCTTATTGCATATGCCGGATTGTAATAACTATTGATATGTGAAGGAAAAAGAAATGAAAGCAGAAGATATTATTGGAAAAAAAGTACTGGTAATTGGTTCCGGGCTGTCAGGAGTCGGATCTGTGAGACTTCTTCATCAGGTTGGAGCACAGCCTATCGTATTGGAAGAAAATACGAAGGTTACTGTAGATGATATTAAAAATAAGCTACATGAAGAGGATAGAGATAACACACAGATCATAGTGGGTGAAATATCAGATGAAGTGCTTGATACACTGGCCTTAACTGTTCCAAGTCCTGCAGTTCCCCTTGATGCACCTACAGTTATGAGAATTAAAGCAAAAAATATCCCTATATGGAGTGAAATTGAGCTTGCCTATAGTTTTTCAAAGGGAAGGCTTGTTGCTATAACAGGAACAAACGGCAAGACAACTACCACAACTTTGGTTGGGGATATAATGAAAGCTTATTTCTCTGATACATATGTTGTCGGGAATATTGGCGTTTCTTATGCTGAAAGTGCGCTTAAAATGACTGAAGATTCCGTTACTACCGGTGAAATCAGTTCTTTTCAGCTTGAGGCAGTTGATAACTTCCATGCCAATGTTTCTGCTATTCTTAACATAACACCTGATCACTTAAACAGACATCATACAATGGAATGTTATGCTTCCATGAAGGAAAACATAACTAACAGACAGACAAAAGATGATACTTGTGTGCTTAATTATGACAATGTTTACACAAGAGATTTCGGAGCAAGATGCCCTGCCAAGGTTATATTTTTCTCTACTAAAGAAAAACTATCCGATGGCTTTTATCTCGATGGAGAAGAAATATTTATGAGTACTTCAGGCAATGCCACAAGTATTATGAATATTCATGATATGAATCTTGTTGGACTTTGCAATGTTGAGAATGTAATGGCTGCTATTGCAATTTCTCTTTCAATGGGAGTTCCGCTTGCAACGATTCTCTCTGTTATACACTCATTTAAGGCGGTTGAACACCGAATTGAATTTGTTGCTACTAAGAGAGGCGTTGATTATTACAATGATTCAAAGGGAACTAACCCTGATGCTGCTATTCAGGGAATCAGAGCGATGAGTAAGCCGACGATTTTAATTGGCGGTGGCTATGATAAGGGCAGTGAGTACGATGAGTGGATTGAGAATTTTGGGGATAAAGTAAAGCTGCTTGTTCTTATCGGTCAGACAAAAGAAAAGATAGCAGAATGTGCCAAAAAGCATGGCTTTAACGATTATTGTTTCAAAGACAGCTTTGAGGAAGCACTGGAATATTGTACATCAAGTGCCAAGGAAGGTGATGCGGTTCTTTTGTCGCCGGCTTGTGCAAGTTGGGATATGTTTCCCAACTATGAAACCAGGGGGAAGAAGTTTAAGGAATACGTAAATGCGTTATAACTTGGAGCATAACGCTATAGTTGTTATGAGGGATAAAGGTGGAGAGAGTTAAGACATTAAGAAAACCAAAGATAGAATCGTATATTGATTACAGTCTGGTTTTCATAGTGCTGTTTTTGCTGGCTTTTGGGCTTGTTATGTTATATTCAACCAGCTCATATGAAGCAAATCTGGATTATGGAGATTCGGCTTATTATTTTAAGCATCAGCTCGGACCGACAATTATCGGTCTGGGAGCTATGATTTTTATGTCCTATTTTCCATACAGGATATTAAAAAGATTTGCATTTCCTATCTATGTAATAGCATTGTTTTTACTTCTTTTGCTTATTCCTTTCGGTAAGGTAATAAACAATGCCAAGAGATGGATAATTATCATGGGTATCTCCATCCAGCCGGCGGAAGTAGCTAAGTTTGCAACCATAGTATTTACATCGACATTGATTATTAAATTGCAAAAAAGGCTTATGCAGCCCAAAGGCTATGCTACCGCATTAGCTTTTCCTACTGCGCTTGCTTTTCTGGTTTATTCTATTACCAGTAATTTGAGCTCTGCCATAATCATAATGGGAATTACAGTCATCATGCTTTTTGTGTCCACTCCCGGGTACAAAAGGTATATAATTGCAGCTCTTTCTGTACTTGCGCTTGCGACGGTAATAGTTCTTATTGTTGCAAATTCAGCCAATTCCAGCGGAATGAACTATAGATTTAAGAGAATTCTGGTCTGGCTTGATCCGGCAGCTTATGCAAGTGGAAAAGGATTTCAGACATTACAGGCTCTTTATGCAATAGGATCAGGAGGAATATTTGGCAAAGGTCTTGGAGAAAGCATGCAGAAAATGGGATTTATTCCTGAGGCACAGAATGATATGATCTTTTCAATCATTTGTGAAGAATTGGGGCTGTTCGGAGCTATTGCGGTAATGCTTATGTTTTTATTGCTTATCTGGAGACTTATGGTTATAGCCAATAATGCACCGGATATGTTTGGAGCTCTTTTGGTCATTGGCGTTATGGGACATATTGCAATTCAGGTTATTCTCAATATTGCAGTTGTTACGAATACAATACCCAATACCGGAATTACACTTCCGTTCATAAGTTATGGCGGTTCAGCGGTTATTGTACAGCTGGCTGAAATCGGTATGGCGCTGAATGTGGCCAGAAACATAGGAAGATAATCAAAAATGGCAAAAAGAAAGCGCAGAAAACGGGTTAAAAAGAATACTTTCAGTATCAGAGTTTTTTTTGAAAAAATAGAAGACTCCTTAAGATATAACAGGAGTCTTTATATTATTATTGGCATAGTACTGGCTGTTTTTATAGTGGGACTACTGGTTTTTACTTTTATCAGGGATAATTACACTATTACTAATGTCTATGTTTCGGGAAATACTCACTATACCAACGAAGAAATCATAGATATGGTAATGACGGATAAGCTTTGTCAAAACTCATTATATCTTTCGTTAAAATACAGAAATAAGTCCATAGAGGGAGTTCCTTTCGTGGAAAAGATGAGTGTGGAAATTGTTTCTCCCGACACTATTCGTATTAACGTTTATGAGAAAGCAGTGGCAGGTTATATTTCATATCTGGGACATTATATATATTTTGACAGAGACGGAATCGTTGTGGAAAGTTCTCTTGAAAAGAGCGATGATGTTCCGGAAGTATTGGGACTAAGCTTTGATTATGTCATTCTTTATGAAAAGCTCCCAATAGAAAATGCTGATGTTTTTGAGGAAATTCTGGATATTACGCAGCTTTTGTCCAAATACAGCCTTAAGGCCGACAAAATATTTTTTGATAGTGAATATGATGTATATCTGTATTTTGAAGGAATTGAAGTAAGCATTGGCACAAAAGATTATATTGATGAAAAAATAATTCAACTTCAGTACATCTTACCGGAACTTGAAGGGAAAACGGGAATGCTTGAAATGAAAGATTACGACGAAGACACAAAAAACGTGACTTTTGAAGAAAAAATACAGTAAATTGTCTGTAAAAAACCATAAATTTATAGGAAAAAAACAGGTTGATAATTGAGCAAAAAAATCGTATTATAGCTATTAGGAGTCTATGGATTATGAAGGAGGAGTTGTTTTGCTGGAGATTAAGTCAAACGAAGCAGATAATGCCTGCAAGATAATTGTCGTTGGGGTCGGCGGTGCAGGTAATAATGCTGTTAATAGAATGGTAGACGAAAATATTACCGGTGTAGAATTTATCGGTATAAATACAGATAAACAGGCTCTTCAGTTGTGTAAAGCCCCTAAGCTTTTGCAGATTGGTGAAAAGCTTACTAAGGGACTTGGTGCTGGAGCAAAGCCTGAAATTGGCCAAAAAGCGGCCGAAGAGAGTGCAGAAGAGATTTCTGCAGCACTTAAGGGCGCTGACATGGTTTTTGTTACTTGCGGTATGGGCGGTGGAACAGGAACAGGTGCGGCGCCTGTTGTTGCTAAACTTGCAAAAGAGATGGGAATTCTTACCGTAGGTGTTGTTACTAAGCCTTTTAGTTTTGAGGCTCGTGTTCGTATGCAGAATGCTATGCTCGGCATACAGAATATCAAGACAAATGTTGATACGCTTATTGTAATTCCTAATGACAAGCTTCTTCAGATTGTTGATAGACGTACTACAATGCCGGATGCGCTCAAGAAAGCAGATGAGGTTCTTCAGCAGGCAGTACAGGGAATTACAGACTTGATTAATGTACCGGCAGTTATTAACCTTGACTTTGCTGATGTTCAGACAGTCATGAAGGATAGAGGCATTGCTCATATCGGTATTGGTTCCGGTAAGGGTGATGATAAGGCAACCGATGCTGTTAAGATGGCTGTTGAAAGCCCGCTTCTTGAAACCAAGATCAATGGTGCTTCTAATGTTATCATTAACATTTCGGGTGATATTACTCTTACAGATGCTTCTGATGCTTCTGAATATGTACGTCAGCTGGCAGGTAATGATGTAAACATCATTTTCGGTGCTATGTATGATGAAAGCAAAACTGATTCCTGCACAATTACTGTAATTGCAACAGGAATAGATGATAAGGCAACTATGAGTCCTTCAATGGCTAAGCCGGCAGCTACTGCAGCTCCAGCCAGCACTCCATCGGCAACAGCCACGACAGCCACAGCAGTTCAGCCTACAGTTACCGTATCTCCTGTTACTCCGAGTGCTACAGTAACACCGATGCAGCCTGTGGTTGAGACAATTGGGATTTCTCGTGAGAATGTAGCTTCTGCTCCAAAGCCTACTCTTGGTATCAACAGACCTACCGATATTAAGAGCACAGTAGAACCTAAATCACTTAAAATTCCGGATTTCTTACAGAGAAAATAAAAATAAATGAAATAGTGATAAAAGCCTCTTGCATTTTTTGCAAAAGGCTTTTATTTTTTCTGGAATAATGCTACAATAATTTGTGTGGTTGTTTGTTTTCTTCACCAACATGTAGTGTACATGTCAATGAGAAAAATGGAGGAAGTATTATGAAGTGCCCATTCTGTGGGAAAGATGATACCAGGGTAATTGATTCGAGACCGGCTGACGATAATACGTCAATTAGACGCAGAAGAGTTTGTGATTCCTGTAGCAAGCGTTTTACTACATATGAAAAAGTGGAGACTATACCATTAATTGTTATAAAAAAAGGTGACGTTAGAGAGCCGTACGATAGAGCCAAAATCGAGGCTGGTGTCTTTAGGGCATGTCATAAGAGACCTGTCAGTGCAGAGCAGATTACCAAAATAGTTGATGCTGTGGAAACTGAAATTTTTAATATGGAGCAAAAAGAGATTCCAAGCAGAGCTATTGGAGAAATAGTAATGGATAAGATGAAAAATCTCGATCCTGTTGCTTATGTCAGATTTGCTTCTGTTTACAGAGAATTTAAGGATGTAAATACTTTCATGGACGAACTTAAGTCTGTTCTAAAAAAAGAAGCGGAGGGAACCATAACAGACAGCACCGATAAAAACACACCGCTGTTAAAAAAAGAATAAGCATCTTATCCTCTTAATTAATAGTCAGCACATTAGTGGAAATTTTGGATTTATTAGCCTTGACAATAAGTTGTCAAGGCTTTATATTTACATAGAATTTAAAAATTTCATATAGGAGGAAGATTTTAACATGATTAGAGGAGATGTTATGAAAAAAGGAGTATCATCACTTCTGATGATCGTGTTAACAACACTGACTGTTGCATTGAGCGGATGCTCAAGTGACAAGGCAGGGGATTCTGCTTCTTTAGACCAGAGCGCAGTGGCGAGCACTGACACAGTGACTGGCACAGCTGATACAGCGTCTGAAGCTTCTGCAGATGATCTTTCTAAGCTTATCGTAGGTATACCTCAGGATATAAGCGATCTTGACCCTCATTATGCAACGGGGGCTGGAATCAAAGAGGTATTATTTAACGTCTTCGAAGGGCTTGTAAAGCCAGACGCTAGCGGTAATCTTATCCCTGCTGTAGCAAGTGAAGTTAACATTTCAGAGGACAACAAGGTTTACACATTTACACTTCGCGATGGAATTAAGTTCCATGATGGAAGCCTGGTTACAGTAGAGGATATCAAGTATTCTATTGACCGCAACAGAGGCGTTGATGGCAGCGAGCCATTAGTTTCTTCATTTTCCGGTATTGAGAGTGTAAATATTATTGATGACAGCCATGTGGAGATAGTTCTTAAGGATGCCAATTCTGAGTTTTTGCCGCTTCTTACAGTAGCAATTATTCCTGAGTCCAATGAGAATCCCGGAACTAACCCGATTGGTACAGGCCCTTACAAATATGTTTCAAGTTCACCGCAGGAGAACTTTATTGTAACAAGATTCGATGATTACTGGGGTGACAAGGCATATATCAAGGATGTTGTATTTAAAGTCGAAGCTAATTCAGATGCAATAGTTTTAGACCTTGAGGGTGGCTCACTTGATATGGTTGCCCGTCTTACAAGTGCTCAGGTTGCACAGCTTTCTGATAAGTTTGAAATTTATGAAGGTACAATGAACCTGGTTCAGGCTCTGTATCTTAACAATGCGGTTGAGCCATTTAACGATGTAAGAGTCAGACAGGCTCTGTGCTATGCTATTAGTCCGCAAGAGATCATGGATTTCGTTTCCGACGGTGCAGGAACAGAGATCGGAAGTGCGATGTATCCTTCTTTTACAAAGTACTATGATCCTGCCCTTAATGATACATACAATCAGGATATTGACAAGGCAAAGGCTCTTTTGACAGAGGCAGGCCTTCCTGATGGATTTGAATTTACAATTACCGTTCCTTCCAACTATGCGCAGCACGTTGATACTGCACAGGTTATAGCCGAGGAACTCAAAGCTATTGGTGTGACAGCCAATATTCAGGAAGTTGAATGGAATACATGGCTTAGTGATGTATATTCTGACAAAAATTATGAAGCTACAGTAGTAGGATTTGATGCTTCAACACTTTCTGCTTCAGCACTTCTTGCCAGATACTGCTCAGATTCAAGCAAGAACATGTTCAACTTCAAGAGTGATGCATATGATGCAGCTTATGCAAATGCAGTAGCAACTTCTGATGATGCTGAAAAGACACAGTACTACAAAGAGTGTCTCAAGATTCTTTCAGAAGAGGCAGCAAATGTATATATTCAGGATCTTCCTGAATTCGTTGCTCTTAACAAGAAATTTACAGGATATGAGTTTTATCCTCTTTATGTACAGGATATAGCAAAAATAAGACCTGCACAGTAAAGAAAAGTAAGATATAGCGAGGAATGCGATATGAAATATATCATCAAAAAGTTTTTTTCAATGATTGTGACTTTGGTGGTGGTTTCGTTTTGCGTATTCCTCGCTTTTAACGTTATTCCGGGTGATCCGGCGCTCAGAAAGCTTGGAACAGAAGCTTCACAGGAGCTGATTGAACAGACGAGACAACAGATGGGACTTAATGATCCGCTTCTGGTAAGATATGCCAGATGGTTTGCCTCTTTTCTTCATGGAGATATGGGAACATCATTTAATTACAATGTTCCGGTTTCAGGGATGATACTGAATAAGATTCCAATTACCTTGACAATGGCTGTGATGTCATTTCTATTAACGGTTCTAATTTCAATACCTTTGGGAATTACGACTGCCAAACATGAAAATGGGCTGCTTGATAGGACGATTACTGTAACCAATCAGATTGTTATGGCTATACCGCCGTTTTTTTCAGGGATTCTTATAACCTTTATCTTTGGGATGATCTTTAAGTTCTTTACTCCCGGTGGATTTGTCTCATATACAGATGATGTTGTTGGATTTATCAGGTATCTCATCTTTCCATCGATTGCCATAGCACTTCCCAAGATCGCAATGACTGTCAAGATGCTTAGGTCGAGCCTTCTTGATGAGGCAGAAAAAGATTATACGAGAACGGCCTACAGCAGAGGAAACAATACCAATGGTGTTTTATACAGACATGTGCTAAAAAATGCCATGATTCCGGTAATTACATTTCTTGGAATGCTGCTTGCGGACATGGTTGCGGGAAGTATTGTTATTGAACAGGTATTTAGCATACCGGGTATTAGCAGAATACTTCTGACAAGCATCAGTAACAGGGATTATCCTGTTGTTCAGGCAATCATAATGGGAATTGCGGCGATAGTTATAGTGATAAATCTTTTAGTAGACATAATCTACAGAATAATTGATCCAAGAATTGAGATAGCAGAGTGATGAAGGATTTTCTAAAGAAACTAAAAAAGAATCCCTACCTGATTGCGGGATTAATAATAACAGGGCTTATTTTACTTCTGGTGATAGTGGGACTTTTTTGGATGCCTTATGAGCCGACCAAAATGAGCGCAAGCGAAAAGCTTCAAGGGATATCGGTAAAACATATTATGGGAACCGACAACATGGGACGAGATGTTTTTAGCCGGGTTATGTACGGCAGTAGAATAACTCTTCTTATTGCAATCGGAACGGTCCTGATCGGCGCAGGAGTTGGTACTGTAATAGGAGCGCTCACAGGCTTTTACGGAGGCTTTTTGGATGAAGTAATTATGAGAGTCATAGATGCACTCTTTGCGTTTCCGAGTATACTGTTAGCGTTGGTTATTGTCAGTGTATTTGGCACAGGATGGTCGCAGCTTTTGTTATCTCTCGGAATTGCATTTGTTCCGAGCTTTGCAAGGATAGTAAGAGGAGAAGTCTTGCGAGTTAAGAGTATGGACTATATTGAAAGCGCTAAGCTACAGGGCGCTTCTGATTTTAGAATGATATTTGTTCATATTCTTCCAAATATAAAAAATGTACTGGCTTCCTCAGTGCTCATCGGTTTTAATAATGCGGTGCTTGCCGAGGCGGGACTTAGTTATCTGGGAGTCGGCTCACAGCCTCCTTTTGCAAGTCTCGGAAAGATGCTTTCGGATTCACAGCAGTATATGTTTACTGTTCCAAGTATTTGTTTATGCCCCGGTATAGTTATAGTGCTTATGGTTTTAGGATTTTCCTTTTTGGGAGAAGGAATTAGAAGATGGAAATAATACTTGATGTTACAGATCTTCATATAGAATTTCATGATCATGACCTTCCGGAAACGGTTGTTGAAGATTTTGACCTGATGCTCGGCAAGGGGGAAATTGTCGGCATTGTGGGTGAATCCGGCTCCGGAAAGAGTATGAGTGCGCTGGCTATAGCAGGTCTTTTAAACAGACATTCAATGGAAAAAACAGGGAAGATAATGTTTAACGGGGATAATCTTCTTACCTGTGACAGAAATAAGCTTAGAACTTATCAGGGAGATGAGATATCTATAATATTTCAGGAGCCTATGACTTCCCTTAATCCGGTAAAGAGAATCGGCTGGCAGGTTGAGGAATCTCTTTTTATACATCACCCCGAAATAAGTAAGGCTGACAGGAAAAAGAGGGCAATCAGGATGCTTTCTTCTGTGGGACTTGATAATGCTGAAGATGTTTACAATATGTATCCTCATGAACTTTCAGGTGGAATGAGGCAGAGAGTAATGATTGCATCTGCGATGATTGGAAATCCGCAGATTCTTATTGCGGATGAGCCAACAACAGCACTTGATGTGACGGTTCAGGCACAGATTGTAGAGCTTTTAAAAAAGCTGAACAGAGAAATGGGGACTTCCATAATATTTATTTCACACGATCTTAGTCTTGTCCGTCAGCTTTGTCAGAGAGTTATAGTAATGCAGAAGGGCAAGATTGTGGAGAGCGGTAATACAGAGAATGTATTTAAAAATCCCAAGGACATTTACACCAAAAAGCTTATAGCAGCTATTCCCAAGATTGATATTGGTGATTGAAAGGCCAAAGAAAATGGAAAAATCAAAGGTGCTTAAGGTAGAGAACCTTAATGTATACTATAAAAACAGAAAACGAAAGCTTTTTTCAAAAGATGCAAAGAAACATATACTCTTTGATGTGAACTTTGATATGGAAGAGGGCGAGGTGCTGGCTATTGCCGGTGAGAGTGGCTGTGGTAAGTCTACACTGGCAAGGGCTATTGTTGGTATAAACAGGGATTACACAGGTACGTTGTGGCAGAAGTACAGTGGGCCGCAGATGGTATTTCAGGATCCTTATAGTTCTCTCAATCCCGCCAAAAAGGTAGGATGGTTGTTAGAAGAGCCCTTGAAGGTTGACAAGAAGCACAAGTGGACAAAAGATGAACGGAAAAAGAGAGTTGAAGCTATAATGGGGGAGATAGAGCTTCCGCTTGAGATGCTTGACAGGTATCCTTCACAGTTATCCGGAGGTCAAAGACAAAGAGTATGCATCGGCATAGCGCTTATGAGATCTCCAAAGCTATTAATTGCAGATGAGCCCGTTTCTGCTTTGGATGTTACTATACAGTCACAGATAATGGAGCTTCTTCAGAATCTTCACAAAAGGCTTGGAATATCTATTATTTTTATATCTCATGACCTTCGTGTTGTATATCAGATAAGTGACCATGTAATGATAATGAAGTCAGGGCGGGTTGTAGAATATGGTAAGACCCGTGATGTATATAAAAATCCGAAAGATGACTATACGATCCAGCTTTTAAAGGCTGCCGGAATCCGCGAATGAGAATGTTTATGCTTATTGCATAAGCATTCTTTTTCTTTTATTTACAAAATATAAAAACAATTAAATTAATCTTAAATATCGCTGTTTTGCCCTATTTAAGCCATTAAATCCCATATAATTGTATTAAGATATTTAGCTGAACTTCCGATAACATACGTGAGTAACTTTTAAAGAATTATAAAGGAAAGGAGGCAGGACATTATGGCATTAAATAGATTAAACAGCAATTTATCAGGGTACAATGCATATAATATCCCGCCAGCCAGCGATATAAATGTACAGACAGCACCTCCGGAAAAGGAAGTGCAGACTTCTGGTTCAGAGACAGAAAATAACAAACAGCAAGATAAAAAGATGGATCTTACCGTTGAGGTACCTCAAAGAGACAATGCCTCCATTGAGAATGTTGCAATTTCTCTTGGCGTGTATGACGGTATTTCTATTGATTTATTTGGTGGAAACAGTCTTGCATCAGATGATATGAAGCAGGCAATTTCCGGAATGAGGAAAGATCACATTTTACACGAATATCAGTACTTTGTCGGCAATGAAGACATGACCGGTAAAAATGCCAATGTCATCGCAGGTACCGAAGATGGACGTGTTATAAAACTCAACTGAAGTGGACGCATGATAGATATAATTAAGAGAACATTTTTTCACTCGGGTATCTTTCGCTGTGATGTATAAGACAATAATAAAAAGAGCTTTGCCTTGTTTCATGTTATTCAAAACACAAGTCAAAGCTCTTTTAATTATCGCCATACATCATCTGCTCAAGATAAATCGTTCAAAAATCGTTCTCTTAATTAAATCTATTCATGCTGTCTGCTTAATAATGTGTAATATTATAAATGCGTAGCAAATAACAGCTCTTTTGTAAAATCGTGTTTTTTATTCATGAACAGCTTAAACTAAAAAGGGCTTAGATAATAGTTTTTGAACGATTTATCTTGAGCTGATGATGAGTAGAATAAAAAATAAGGGATTAACTTGTGTTTTGAATAAGCATGAAACAAGTTAATCCCCTTATTTTTTATTTGTCACGAATCACAGCGAAAGATACCCGAGTGAAAAAACTATTATCTAAGCCCTTTTAGTTTAAGCGTTCTGAATCAAGAAAATATATTTTCTTGCGAACTTGGTGATTTAAAGGTAAAATTTACTGAATAAAGAAAGATAAGCGGGGAGGACATTTATGAACTATACTGATGGATATACAAAAACTTGCGGATTAATTGGTAATCCGGTGAAACATACGATGTCACCCCTGATACATAATTCCCTGGCTTCGCTGACAGGAATCAATATGGTATATGTTCCGTTTGAAGTAAAGGAAAAAGAACTGAAAAATGCTGTAAATGGCGCTATTGCTCTTGATATTCAGGGAATGAATGTGACTATACCGTATAAAACTGATGTGATTCCTTTTCTTGAAGATGTGGATCCGCTTGCTAAGGCTATTGGAGCCGTTAATACTCTTGTCAGGACTAAAAATGGCGGCTTTAAGGGATATAACACAGATATGACAGGTCTTTTCCACGCCATGCAGGATGAGGGAATAGAGTTAAAAGATAAAACCGTGGTTATACTTGGCGCAGGCGGTGTAGCCAGACCGACAGCTTTTTTGTGTGCAAATAAAGGAGCAAAAAAAGTTTATCTTCTTAACAGAACATATGAAAAGGCAGTGGATGTGGCAAGGGAGGTTAATGAAGCCCTTGAGAGCTTTGATATAGGAGAAAAGGTTGTTCCTATGAAGCTTGAAGATTATACAAAAATCCTCGATACTAATGAACACTTCATTGCCATTCAGTGTACTTCGGTAGGTCTTTTTCCTGATGTTAACAGTGCTGTTATAGAAGATAAAGAGTTTTATAAAAATGTGTCTTCGGCAATGGATCTGGTATACAGACCTCTTGAAACTAAGTTCCTTAAGCTTGCAAGGAGGGCAGGGGCAAAGACTTTTTCCGGCTTAAAGATGCTGCTTTATCAGGGAATAGATGCCTATGAACTTTGGAATCAGGATGAGGGAGTAAAGATTTCCAAAGAGCAGGCAGATGAAATATACAGATCGTTGATGCTTGATGTTGCAGGTGCCACCAATATAATCCTTGAAGGCTTTATGGGAAGCGGGAAGAGCACTGTATCGGAACTTCTGGCAGACAGGCTTCGTATGGAACTTATTGATACAGATGCTGTTATTGAGGAGACTGAGGGCAGATCTATAAACGAAATATTCGAAACTGATGGTGAGAACTCTTTCAGAGATATGGAGACAGAACTTTTGGATGCTATTTGCAGCGATCACTGGAGAGAATTTGTAATATCTCTTGGAGGCGGCATGCCTGTAAGAGAGGAAAACAGGGCACTTCTCAGGAAAATCGGTAAGGTTGTTTTTTTGAAGGCTTCGCCTGAAACTATTTTTGAAAGAGTAAAGAATGACAATAACAGACCTTTGTTAAAAGATCCGGATCCGCAGGCAAAGATAATAAAAATGCTCGCAGACAGAATCTCTTTTTATGAAGATGTTGCTGATATAGTTGTGGATACTGACAATAAAACTCCGGAGGAAATAACTGCTGAAATAATTGAAAAACTGGGGTTATAAAAGTTTATGAATAAAAGAAATTATTCGAAAGAACTGGAGAATAAGATATCAGAATTTCAAAAAGAAAATGAACACCCGGGACTTTTACTGCACGCCTGCTGTGCGCCATGTTCCTCCTATTGTCTTGAGTATCTGCGGGAGTATTTTGACATAACGGTTTTTTTCTACAATCCCAATATTACTTCAGAAGGTGAATACTCTAAACGTGTAATTGAAGAGAAGAGACTTATAGCCGAGTACAACAGACAGGTTGAAGAAAAAGATTTTGCCGGTATGAATTCTGATGACAAAGCCCGAAAAATCAATATTATTGAGGGAGATTACAATCCTAAAGATTTTTATGAAGTTACGAAGGGAATGGAAGACTTAAAAGAAGGTGGTGAAAGATGCAGAAAATGCTTTGAGCTGCGACTTAAAGAAACGGCAAAAGTAGCCAAAGAAAAAGGCTTTGACTATTTTACTACCACACTTACCATCAGTCCTTTAAAAAATGCTGAGGTTTTAAATGAAGTTGGAGAAGAAGCTGCAAGGGAAGCCGGATGCTTATTTTTACCCTCTGATTTTAAAAAGAAAAACGGATATAAACGTTCTATCGAACTTTCGCATATGTTTGATCTGTACAGGCAGGATTTTTGCGGCTGCAGCTATTCTAAAGCACAAAGAGAGAGGGAAAAGCTTAAGTGCAGTCTGCAAGCCGATAGCTGATGCCGGGAATACATTAACCATTGATTGAAAAGCATTATTTTGTTAAAATTCATTAGTCTTTATTTTATTGAAGATTATTTTTTTATAATAGAAAGAAGGTAAGTTTTGGAAAAGGTACTTGAACTTATATCAAAAGAAGTTTCTGATGCTTTTGAAGCAGCAGGATATGACAGGGAACTTGGTAAGGTAACAATATCAAACAGACCTGATCTGTGTGAATACCAGTGTAATGGTGCTATGGCAGGAGCTAAAAAGTATGGTAAGGCTCCATTTTTGATTTCTGATGCTGTAGCCCAAAAGCTTCAGAACAATGAAATGTTTGAAAAAGTAGAGTCGGTTAAACCGGGTTTTCTTAATATTACAGTCAGCGGAGAGTTTGTAAGAAGCTATGTCTGTAAGATGCTTCACGAAAAGCATATGGGAGTGACTCTTCCGGGACACGAGCCTACATTTATGATTGATTACGGCGGACCTAATGTAGCTAAGCCTCTTCATGTCGGACATCTCCGTTCTGCAGTTATTGGTGAGAGTATTAAGAGAATTTTGAAATATACAGGGCACAAGGTAATAGGTGATATTCACCTTGGAGACTGGGGACTTCAGATGGGACTTGTTATTACAGGACTCAAGGAGAGAAAGCCTGATCTGTGCTATTTTGATCCTGATTATGAAGGCTCATATCCAAAAGAAGCGCCTTTTACAGTAAGCGAACTTGAAGAGATATATCCTGCAGCCAGCAAGAAGTCTAAAGAGGATGAGGCTTTTAAAGCAGCTGCAATGGAAGCTACAAAGCTTTTACAGGATGGCTATAAGCCATACAGAGCTCTTTGGCACCATATCTTGAACGTATCAGTAGCTGATCTTAAGAAAAACTACAAGAACCTTAACGTTAACTTTGACCTTTGGAGAGGAGAGTCTGACGTTCACGAGGTAATTCCCGGAATGGTAGAGTATATGAAGCAACATGAATATGCTTATCTTAGCCAGGGAGCATTGGTTGTTGATGTTGCAAAAGAGACAGATACTAAGGAAATTCCTCCGTGTATGATCCTTAAGTCTGATGGAGCTTCACTTTATAATACAACTGACCTTGCTACTATCAAGCAGCGTATGGAGGAGTTCCATCCGGAAGGACTTATCTATGTCGTAGATAAGAGACAGGAGCTTTATTTTGAGCAGGTATTCAGATGTGCCAGAAAGACCAAGCTCGTTATGCCTGAAACCGAACTTCATTTTGTAGGTTTTGGTACTATGAATGGAAGCGATGGCAAGCCATTTAAGACAAGAGACGGCGGAGTAATGCGTCTTGAGAATCTTATAGCAGAGATTGATGAAAAGATGTTCTCAAGGATTAAAGAAGGCAATATTGATATATCTGATGATGAAGCCCGTGACACAGCTCACAAGGTTGCTCTTTCAGCAATAAAGTACGGGGATCTTTCAAATCAGCCTTCAAAGGATTACATTTTTGATGTGGAGAAGTTTACTTCATTTGAGGGAGACACAGGCCCATATATTCTTTACACAATTGTACGTATCAAATCTATTCTTAAAAAGTATGAGGCAGAAGGCAAAAATGCCAAGGAGGCAAAGCTTGACAGCCCTGACAGCGATGATATGAAGAATCTATGCCTTCAGCTTACAAGATTTGCCGATGCTGTTGAAAGTGCTGCAAGGGACCTTGCTCCAAACAGAATTTGTGCATATATTTATGATCTTTCAAATGCATTTAACAGTTTCTATCATGGAACAAAGATTCTTGCAGAAACTGACGAAAATAAGAAGGAGAGTTATATTGCACTCCTTGTTATCACACTTAAAGTACTCGAAACAGGTATTGATTTATTAGGATTTGACGCTCCTGAAAGGATGTAATGAATAATGATCACATGTTCAGCAACAGAAAACTTCTTCTGTTGCTGATTCCTATTATAGCTGAACAATTTTTGAATTCTCTGATGGGAATGGCTGATTCCATGATGGTTAGTAATGTGGGAGCTGCAGCACTTTCGGGAGTATCACTTGTTGACTCCATAAACAATCTTGTGGTGCAGGCTTTCAATGCTATGGCAACAGGTGGCGTTATCATCTGTTCCACTTATATTGGGCAGAGGGATATCAAAAGAGCTTCTGAAGCAGCAAGACAGGTTATTTTAGTTTCTGCAGGTATTTCAGTTCTGCTGATGATACTTGGGCTTATGTTCAGAATGCCTCTTCTGAAGCTGATTTTTGGAACAGTTGAAGCTGATGTAATGGAAGCTGCAGGAATTTATTTTTTACTTACGATTTTGTCTTATCCCGGAGTTGCTCTTGCAGCAGCCGGAAGTGCAATTTTCAGGGCTCAGGCCAATACCAGACTTCCTATGAATGTTGCCATTGTTTCTAACATACTGAATGTAACGGGAAATGCTGTACTTATCTGGGGATTTGGACTTGGGGTTTATGGAGCTGCACTTGCTACTTTGCTGTCACGAATTTTTTCTGCGGTGGTTCTTTTAATGTATTTAAGGAACAGAGAACTGGAGATTAACATCAGAGACTATCTCTCAATTCGTCCCGATAAGGAAAAAATACACAGAGTGCTTGCAATGGGAATACCAAACGGAATTGAAAATTCAATGTTTCAGTTTGGAAAACTTGCTATCCAGTCATCTGTATCTATTTTGGGAACGACTGCCATTGCAGCTCAGTCTATGACTAATATATTCGAGAATGTCAACGGAGTTGCGGGAATCGGAGTTGGAATAGGTCTTATGACCATAGTGGGGCAGTGTCTCGGCGCCGGGCGTAAGGATGAAGCAATCTACTACACCAGGAAAATGATAGGCTGGGGATATATTGCGATTCTTGGGAGTTGCCTTTTTGCCTATGCCATAGCAAGACCTGTCACTGTACTTGCCGGGATGACAGCTGAAAGCGCGAGCCTTTGCATATATATGCTTGGATGGATAACTATAGTTAAACCTATTTTGTGGTCCCCTTCGTTTGTTATTCCATATGCTCTTAGAGCAGCTGGAGATGTGAAATTCTCGATGATCATTGCCACGCTTACCATGTGGCTTTGCAGAGTTACACTTGCCACATTCCTTATCAGGGTAGTGGGCGTTGGAGCTATAGGTGTTTGGATTGGAATGTTCTGCGATTGGGGCATAAGAGGTATAATCTTTACGATCAGATTCAAACGTGGCAACTGGATTCATAAAGTTGTGGCATAATTTTTATATATTTTTAATGTATACAGCATTAGATAAGAAATATAATAAAGATAGTTACTTTTTCGACAACGTATTTATGGTAAAAACGTATGGAACGAAGGGACTATCTTTTTTATTTGAGATATTTATTTGCTGCAATGGGAACTATATGCCTGATTGCAGCTTTTGGTATGCTCGGACAACATATGCAGGAAAACATGACCGGCTTAGTGCCCAAAATCCCTTCAGAGGTAAAGCACAGAGTCTTATTTCTTTGTTCCTATGAACCTACATATTTTACATATGATGATCAGGAACTGGGATTAAAGGAAGGACTTTATCCCGATGGTATTGAATTTGATGTCATATATATGAACGTTAAAAAATTCGGTACTGACGAAGATAAAAATAAGTTCTATGACTATTTTAAAGGCAGGTATTCGAACAGCGAAGAAATTGAGGGTGTTTTGATAGGAGATGATGATGCACTAAAATTTGCTCTGGATCATCAAAAAGATCTCTTTGATGGACTTCCAATGGTTTTCTTTGGAGTAAATGACCTTCAGTTTGCGCAGGATGCTTGTCATAATCCGATGGTTACAGGTTTTTATGAAAAAGATTATCTTTTGGAAACGATCCAGACGGCAATGGATTGTCTGCCGGATAAAAGGATATTTGTGGCGCTCCATGATGACACAGCTGCAGGCATTGCAGATATGAAAATTTTTTATTCTTTTGCTGAGAAATATCCTGATTATATATTTATGGATGTTAACAGTTCAAAATTATCTCAGGAAGAATTGATTAATGCCCTTAGAAATCTTCCAAAAGAATCGGTTCTTTTTTATATGACATGTTATAACGATAAGTACGGGAATTATTATTCTATGCTTAATAGGACCAGAACAGTTGTAAATACTGTTACGGTGCCGATTTTCAGAAATTATGCCGGTGGAAGGGATTCAGGAGTTTTGGGTGGAACTTATATGGATTTTAGGGTTCAGACCAGAAATGCTGCAAAAATAATGTCTGATATTTTAAATGATGGTGCTGATATTTCTGCTTATCCTCTTTCTATGGATACTCCAAGCAAAACTGTGTATAATTATCCCCTTCTTATGGAATATGGGATTTCTTTGGATGTTCTGCCGGATGATACTGAGTATATAGACAAGCGAGGTAACTTTTTTGATAACTATAAGAGTATACTGCCTGTTGCTGTGTTAATGATACTGTCAATGATATTTTTTATAATATCAATGTATGTTGCACTTAAGTCAGAGAAAAGAATCAATGATGAATTAAGGAAATCTCATTTAGAGATAGAAAATACACACCTTAAGCTAAAGTATCAGGCGCAGCATGATGATTTTCTTGATGTTTTCAACAGAAGAACGATTGTAGAATATCTTAATGAAAATATCACAATGAATCAGGTCTATTCAATTATCATGCTTGATGTGGATGGATTTAAAGATGTTAATGAAAATTATGGTCATGAAGCCGGAGACAGGATTTTAAAAACTATAGCTGATTCGCTGCAGTCATTTTGCCGTACCAACAATATGACGTTGGGAAGATATGGCGGAGATGAGTTTCTGATTTTTTGTCCGGGGGAGCGCCTTAACGAGAATTCCAAGAAGATAATTGATCTGAAAAAACTGTTTTCACAATTTTTTTCTTCAAATGGAATAAATGTAGCGTTGTCAGCCAGCATTGGCATTTCCAATTCAGATGGACTTACCTACCCGGAGCAGCATATTATAAACGCTGAAATAGCCATGTATGAGGCAAAAGAACGCGGCAGGGGCATGGTATTTGTCTATGCCGATGAGATGAAGCAAAAGGTAAGCACTGAAGAAAATATAAAGACCAAGTTTATCAAGGCTATCGAGGAAAATGGCTTTTGTGTAAAGTATCAGCCTAAGATATCTGTCAAAACAAAGGAACTTGTCGGATTCGAAGCTTTAGTCAGAATGAAGGATGGTTCATATGAGCCGAATCTCTTTATACCGGTTGTGGAAAAGAGCGGATGGATTGCAAGACTTGGGAGAAATGTTACATTTATGGTCATCAAGCAGCTTTCTGAATGGAAGGCACAGGGAAAAAAACTATATCCCGTATCTATCAACTTTTCAAGCAAGCAGATACACGATATAGGCTATGTTTCATATGTCAGAGAATTGCTGGATATGTATGATATTGATCCCCGGTACCTTGAAATTGAAGTTACGGAGAGTCTTCTTTTAGAGAATTCCGTTCAGACAGATGAACTTTTCAATGACCTGAAAAAAATGGGAATAAAGCTGCTTCTTGATGATTTTGGAACCGGGTATTCCTCTTTGGCGTACCTGATTTATGTGCCGGTTGATGAGATCAAACTGGATAAATCAATTGTGGATGCTTATCTGATTGATGGTAAGGAAAGCTTTATAGAGGATGTCATAAAACTTGCCCATGACATGGGTAAAAAAATTACTATAGAGGGTGTAGAATATGAGTGGCAATACGAGAAGCTGCGCACCTATGAAGCGGATACCATTCAGGGATTCTATTTTAGTAAACCCCTTGACCCGGATGATGCTCTTTTGTTTAAAGCAAGGGAATAAGTTAATTCAAAAAACAAGGAACAAATGTTCTTTGTTTTTTGTTATAATAAGATCATGGCTACCGGAAAAGAAAGAACATTTATCTGCATAGATTTAAAGTCCTTCTACGCATCTGTGGAGTGCAGGGAGAGAGGGCTTGATGTAATGACAACCTGTCTTGTTGTGGCTGATCCCGAAAGGTCCGACAAGACTATTTGTCTTGCTGTTTCACCTGCCCTTAAGGCGTTGGGGATTCCCGGCAGATGCAGGGTTTTTGAAATCCCCAAAGGGATTGATTATATAATGGCACCGCCAAGAATGCAAAAATATATCGACTACGCAGCAAGTGTTTACGAAATATATCTTAAATATATTTCAAAAGATGACATATTTGTATACTCGGTTGATGAAGCGTTCATGGATGTTACGGATTATCTGACTATGTATCAGATGACTGCAAGGCAGCTCAGCCAGAAAATTATCGATGACATCATGGAGACTTTGGGACTTCGTGCAACCTGTGGCATTGGGAGCAATCTCTTTTTGACAAAGGTTGCTCTTGATGTATTATCCAAGCATTCTCCTGATTTTATCGGAGAGTTGGATGAAAAGACCTTTAGGGAAAAATTATGGGATCACAAACCGATTACGGATTTTTGGCGGGTGGGCAACGGAATTGCCAGAAAACTTGAAACCTATGGAATGGTGACAATGAGGGACATAGCCTTCGGTGATGAGAATCTCTTATATAAGCTTTTGGGAGTTAATGCTGAGCTTCTTATTGATCATGCCTGGGGAAGAGAGCCTGTAACTATTAAGGATATTAAGAACTACACTTCAACGACTCATTCCCTTACTCAGGGGCAGGTACTTATGAGTGATTACAGTTTTGATAAGGGAAGAACCATAATCAAGGAAATGACTGATGTTTTGTGCCTTGATATGGTAGATAAGGAACTTGTGGCCGGCTCATTTTCAATGATGGTGGGATATGCCAAGGGCTGCCCGTTGCCGGCTGCAAGAGGAACTATAAATGTTGATACTCAGACTAATGCCGCAGTTGTTCTGATTCCGGCTTTGGTAGAACTGTATGAGAAAATAGTTAATCCAAAATATGAAATAAGAAGAGTATATATTGTTGCTAACAATGTGACGCCTGAAGATTATGTTCAGTACTCATTTTTTATACCGGCCAAGGAACTGGAAAAGGACAGAAAGGTCCAAAAGGCGGTTCTTGAGATAAAAAACAAATTCGGAAAGAACGCAATATTAAAGGGGATGAATTTTGAAGCCGGGGCAACAGGGAGAGACAGGAATAAGCAGATAGGAGGGCATAAAGCATAATGGCAAGACAGAAGATGTCAATAGATAAAAGAGCAGCGCAGTTTTTGCCGTTTAAGGCTGTGAGCGGCCTTGATGAAGCTCTTTTGGCAAAAGAAAAGATTATTGTCCCCAAGATTGAACTATCTGAAGAAATGTATGAAGAACTGGATAAGAAAATGCATGAATTAAGTAAAGGCTGCATTGCAAGTTGTGTGTATTTTTCGAAAGGAGAATATTTAAGAGCGACGGGGATGGTTGCACGAATTGACGAGACTTCCAGGATACTGCAGATTGTGAATACCAGGATTTGCTTTGAAGATATACTGGATGTAGAGAAACGCTGAGTATTTCGCGCTTTTTTTAGGATTCATGGTATAATTATTTATATAATATTTTTTAAGAGGAGTATGTATGTCTTTTGTAGTATTTACGGATGGTTCGGCAAACCTTCCAAAGAAAATGGCTGATGGGGTGAGAATTCTGCCTTGCAGTTATGTTGCTAACGGAGAGGAAATAGTATATAAGGGGAATATTGAAGATTTTGATGCCCACGTTTTTTATGAGGGCTTAAAAAATGGAGACAAGATAAAAACAAGTCTTCTGAATACACAGTTATTCATCGATTATTTTACGCCTGTTCTTGATGGTAGGCAGGATATTGTATATATTGCGATGGCAGCAGGTATAAGCGGTACATATAATGCTGCAAAGCTGGCAGCAGAGCAGCTTATGGAAAATTATCCTGACAGATTTATACATATAGTTGATTCTAAGGGATGCGGATTTGGAAGCGGAATATTGGCCATAAAGGCAGCACAGCTTTCAAGAGAAGGAATAAGCTGCAGAGAGGCAGCAGGAATTCTTGATGAAGCAGTACCACATGCCTGCCAGTATTTTACTGTGGATGACCTGAATTTTCTTAAGAATACCGGAAGGGTAAGCGGAGTTACTGCCAGTATCGGAACTATTCTTAATATCAAGCCGATTTTATTTGGTGACAGCACAGGACACATTATTTCCTGCAGCAAGGTAAGAGGCAGAAAGAACGCTATCAATGCCATTGCCAAAAAGTATGCTGAAAAGCGAATGGATGACGGAGACAAAATCGTGTGCATTTCTCACGGCGACTGTTATGAAGACGCTGAGCTTTTATCTAAAATGGTAAAAGAAATCAATCCGGATGCAGATATTACAATTTGTCAGCACGAACCTTTTTCGGGGGCTCATGTGGGACCGGGTATGCTTGGACTGTTTTTCTGGGGGAAAGAAAGATAGTCTGAAAAATACATTCTTGCATTATATTATTGTGAAATCCGCAGTATATGCGGATTTCTGGAATATAATCCGAGAATACACAGCTTCTTATGAGGGAATGATACAATGACACTTATGCTACTGAAAATGTCAGCAATTGCGGCACTTTATGTAGTGCTGACAGTCTTTTTATGGAAAATCACCAAAGACAAAAAGCAGACCTTTCTTATGCGTCTGACTTTTGGACTTATCTATGGTATGTGCTCTATTCTATCCACACATGTGGCTGTTGATTATGGGGACATGCTTCTTAATCTTCGTGATGTTGCTCCGCTTGCGGCGGGCCTCTTTTTTAGTCCTGTTTCGGGAGTGATAGCGGGAATTATAGGCGGAGTAGAAAGATATATTGTTGGTACTTATTTTGGTATTGGTTCATATACCAGAATTGCCTGCAGTGTGTCCACATGTCTTGCCGGATTCGTGGCGTGGCTTATGAATGCTAAGGTTTTTAACGGAAAAAAACCTTCGCCTGTCTATGCTTTCTTTATGGGGGCAGTAATGGAAGTGTTCCATATGTATGTTGTGTTCATCACACACAGAGGTGATATGAGAATGGCCTTCCATGTGGTTAGCATGTGTTCGGTGCCTATGATCGTATTTTCCGGACTGGCACTGGCTATAATGTCGGTTATACTTCAGGTACTTTCGGGAGAGTGGAAAAACCCTTTCAGAGATGTAAGCGGAGAAGATGTTTCAGTATCTCAAACATTCCAGAAGTGGCTTTTTGTAGTTACCACCGTTGTCATAGCCGCTAATTTTGCTTTTTCATATATTATTCAGACCCAGTCTGCTTATCAGAATGGCAGAAATAGCATAATAGAGTCATCGCAGAGCATAAAAAACCGCTATTTTGAAGTGTCAAAAAGACTTACTGCAGATGGTAATGAGTTTTTTGAAATAATTGGAAATGATGGGGATATTGTTGCTGGAAGGCATAAGGGCGATACTGTAAATGAAAAGATCAGACTTGAACTTGAAGAAAAAAAAGATCAGGATTTTTACGACGCGCAGTATTTTGAAGAGATGTCGCTTAATAAAGTTGATTCTATCGGCTCTGATATGCTTCTTTTGACTTATATACCAAACAGTGAGCTTTACTGGTACAGAAATGCTCAGGCATATGAGACTGCACTTGCGGATATATTACTTTTTACGGTTATTTATGTACTTATAGCCTTTTTGGTAAGACAGATCGTTATCAGCAATATTGACCTTATAAATGCTTCCCTTGATAAGATTACGAGAGGGGATCTTAATGAAGTCGTTACTGTCAGAAATTCATCTGAATTTGCTTCACTTTCAGATGATATCAATCAGACTGTAGAGACACTAAAAGGCTACATTGCTGCTGCGGAAAAAAGAATTGAGCAGGAGCTTATTTTTGCAAGAACCATACAGGAATCCTCACTTCCAAGAAATTTTAAGTTTGAGGCGCTTGAAGATACGCTTGAAATTTATGCTTCAATGAAAGCAGCAAAAGAAGTAGGCGGTGATTTCTATGACTTCTTTTTTGCCGGTCCCGGGAAACTTGCTCTTGTAATTGCAGATGTTTCGGGAAAAGGAATTCCTGCGGCTTTATTTATGATGCGAAGCAAAACTGCTATAAGGAGTTTTGCCGAATCGGGAAAGGATCCTGCTGAAATTATTTTTAAAGCCAATAATACTCTGTGCGAAGGCAATGATGCTGAAATGTTTGTTACTGTTTGGATAGGAATAATAGACCTTTTCACCGGTGTTATGAAATGTGCCAATGCCGGGCATGAATACCCTCTTATTAAGCGCGCCGGTGGTGACTATGAAATATATAAAGACAAGCACTCGCTTGCACTTGCTGCCATGGAGAATTTAAAAGCAAGAGAGTATGAGATTCAGCTAAATCCCGGTAATAAAATTTTTGTTTACACGGATGGTATCCCGGAGGCCATAAACGAAGAGGTTGTTCAATATGGCACAGACAGGCTCATCCGGGCGATAAATAAGGTTAAGGATGAACCGTTTACAAGTGTGCTTCCTGCTGTTTCAAATGATGTGGCTGTCTTTAGAGGAAATGCGGAACAGTTTGATGATATTACAATGCTGGGATTTGAACTGAAAAATTTCCGTAAGCATTAGTGCAACTGTTTCATTCGTAATTAGCCAAATTGCCTGTATATGGAATTATCTGCAAGGAAATAAATCCATCGTCGCAATCTGGTTAAAGATGAACGAGTCAGTACACTAGTGTAGCTGTTTTATATTAACTCGACTATATGCTTGCTATAATTTGAATCTACTGCGTTGTCATCAGTCGTCGATGGACGCCCATCGACTCCATCTTCCGCCTTGTAGATTGCAAATTATATCTAAGCAATATAGTC
>NZ_JAGBLU010000084.1 GCF_017635265.1 Butyrivibrio sp. | reverse complement strand
GACCCTCAAACCAAACCCTCAAACCAGCCCCTCAAACCAGCCCCTCAAACTAAACCCTCAAAAACTCCCACTCAAAAAGGGTCTGACCCTCAAGTCAGACCCTCAAAAACTTTGGCAAACCCTCAAAAACTTTGATTATCCTCCCTTTAGGGAAACCCGCGCAGCGAAGCTGCTGGGTGAGAGTCCCCTTCCGCGCAAAACAAAAAGGACCAACTCTTTCGAGTTGATCCTTTTGTTTCGTGCGGAAGAAGGGACTTGAACCCTCACGATGTAAGCATCACAAGATCCTTAGTCTTGCTCGTCTGCCAATTCCGACACTTCCGCAATTCTATATATGTACAAACCACTTCATTGCACTAGATAAACTCTAGTGCAGGAGAAGGGACTTGAACCCTCATGTTGTTGCCAACACATGGACCTGAACCATGCGCGTCTGCCATTCCGCCACTCCTGCGTGCAACGTAGATAATGATACCCACTTTTGCCCGCACTGTCAATACTTTTTTGGAATTTTATTGCAATCTTTTTCAGAAAAAATTTTAAAGTCTTGTCAACTTATCGATATAAAAATACATTTTTTTCATTACATCAGATATATCCTTGTAATGAACAGCACAAATCACAGCCGCAACGGCAAATATACCTGCAAAGATAAAACTCACAAAGAAGAATTTTACAAATCCGGCTGCAAGAAAAATACTGGCACATGTAAGAAATCCTATAATAGCCGTAAGTGTTCTCATAAGTTCCTGATGAAGAACAGTTGTCTGCATCACTATTCCTTCCCTTTCTGAAAAAACTTCATCCTCAGAAAGAACTTCAAAATCAAGCTTCTCAAGATGCCTTAAATAATCTCTGAATCTTTTTTCCATGTTGCCTCCATGATTTATATCATAAAAATGACCTTAAAGTGAGTCTGAAAATATTATACTATATTTCGTTTATTTTTACACCGATATGCTGATTTGTTCATCTTCGATCAAATTGTGAAACATATAGATTTATCCGCAAAGAAATAGATTCGATGCGCATTATTTCAGTCTTTATAAGTTCAAGCAATTCCATGTTAAACTTATCATTTTGTGCAATGGCTCTTTCAAGAGCAGCACCATCCTGATCATATGAGCTCTCACCACATATATCAACTCCGATCACATTCTTTTCTGCCAAAAGAGCTCTTGTAAATTCCAAAACTTCTATATCTGTAAAATCACCCTGGTCCCAATTAGTCTCCAGGTATTCTTTTGAAATAACGTCTTTGTCAATTGATAGGTAAACAGGGTAATCTGTTTGCGGAAGACTAATTTTAAAGTTACCAATTCCTACATTCTTTTCAGTCAACCTTATAATCACATCTTCTCTGTCATAAAATTTCACTTTTCCAACATCCGTCTCATCAAGCTCATCAATAAGCTTTCTATCAGCCCCTATTACATGTACATCCTTCACATATGGATTCTTATCAATAACTTCTTTTACCCAGCTTCCGCAGGATAGAATATCTCCAAACATCGATGGCTGCATATCCGGATGATGATCCAGCACCACAAGTGAAAATGGCTCATTTATCATTTCCAATAAAAGAGCTGACATATAATGATAGTTTCCGGAATCAATGAAATGAACACCTTTTGTAAAATTGTTTAACAGCTTATCTTCAAAAGCAGGCTCTTCGCCTAATATAGATTTTCTAAGATGATCCAGAATTCTTTTCCTGATTTCTTTTCTTGCAAAATCATCGCACAAACAGTTTGTCCCGGGAACATCTCTTAAATCCACGATCTTTCCACAAAATGAAGAGCCTTTATCTCTTCGATAAAAGCTCTCATCATCATAAATTCCCGAAAAATTAAAAACTGTAAATTCTGCCTTCATGTTTAGTCCTTCAAATTATCTCGCAAGATCTGCCAAATGTATGATTGCATCCTCGGCAATAAGCTTTTCTCCATGCTCAGCTATAAACATAGCTTCAGGAGCATTGACTGTAAGCATCCGGGAATATTCAACGCCTGCCCTTCTCATGTCATAAATAATACTCTCATTAGCTGACATAAGTCCTGCAATAAGGTAATAGCGATTCTCATACTTATACAGGCTGGAATCCACAATAGGTAGTCTCTGTACAACCTTTGAAAAACGCTTTGTTTCATCAAAGTTGTCAAATTCCATCATGTATCTTGCATACTCTGAAAGTGGCTGATAACTTGTGGTTGCCTGATTTATATCAGGTGTTTCAAAGTCATCTTTACCATAAATCTTATTTATCGTCTCCGTCACATTAGTGATAACTTCATTGAGGGCAACACCCTTTTCCTTGCCTGTCTTGGCTTTGATGTCATCTACCTTTTCCTGGGTCAGCATTTTAAGAATAGTATCAGCTGCTCCGCGAATACGGTCTGTTGCTTTCTGAATATCTTCATTGCTCATCTTAACAGCGAAGATGCGCACACTTCCATCCATCATCATATTCTTACTCATCATCATGACCTCAGTTTCCGGGTCATAATCAAGCTGTGCTCCAACTTCCTTGTTGAGCTGTGCAAAAAACGAAGTGGTATTCTCTGCCCCTTCTATAACTGCCTCAGGAGTAAGCCCAATTTCATGAAGTTCAGATGCCGCGATACTGCATTCTACTGTTGTTGAATTCATTTTTACTATTATCACTACGCATCATCTCCTCTCCTTTGGATACATTCGCTCCATTTTGTACTGTAATTATAGCGCCTCGAATTAGCACTGTCTAGGTGAGAGTGCTAAAATTTCTATTAAGATACTATAATATTACAGTAAGTTTATCGGCTAAAACGCGTTTTTGCATAAGAAAAGCGCTCATCTTCTGATATGTTTACTTTCCTCTGCCGCCTTAATAACATCAGGTGCCGTTCCTGTCTCGCTATACTTTCCCGTAGACTCACATCTTACTGTGACACGATTTGCTCCACCTAAAGTACAGGTAAAAAGAGTCAAATCCCACTCACCGGCCTCCATTTCCTCTACATCATATGCCCCGAGTGTTTCCATGTTTGTAACTTCATAATAAACGCTCATTCCGTTCATATCTGTTACAATAACTTCGTCTCCGGAATTTAACCGATTCAAATTACCAAAATGCTCTGAATAGTTATGCCCCGCAATGATCAGGTCATTGTCGTACATCGATCCCTTATATCTGCAAACAGCATATTTTGCATCTTCCTGGCTCCAACTACTCTGAACCGGTAAAAGAAGTCCCAAAGAAGGAATCTCGACAGTTCCAACAAAACTGTGTCCATCTACATCTACAACAGGCATATCACCGGACAGGTTTTCCAAAACCACACCGGGCATCTGTTCAATAACACCTTCAAGCATTTTGTCTGATGCACTTCCGGCAGCAGCTGATTCCTCAAGATTATGCTTTATCAAAAATGCTGCTATGAATATTAGTGCTGTTCCAATTAAAATGTAAGTATATCCGGTCAGTTGTCTACGCATTCTGCCTCATCGCCTCTTCAATCGCATAGGAAAGCTGATCGGGGCATGAAGTATTCTTAAATCCGCATTTAATGCCTCTAAGCTTACTTATGGCATCCTCGCACTTCATTCCCTCTACAAGCTTTGAAATTCCCTGTAGGTTACCATTACACCCGTTTGTAAACTTAACAGCTCCAATGGTATCTCCATTAAGCTCTATATCAATCTGTGTAGAGCATGTTCCCTTTGTTTTGTAAATCATTATCTCTTACCTCTTTCTATATCTTTATTATATCAAATTTAGCGACATTTATATATTTGTCAATACCTGAGTTACTGTTCACTCGCTTCCAGCTCGCTACAGTAACTGATTCGCGCATTCATTTAAGTTCGACTTCGTCGAAGAAATGCGCTCACTCCTGAATCATATTCTCACGAAATGCGCAGCATAGTGCGCATTTCTGTCTGAACAGTAACATACCTGATACAATTGTTTAGTTTCGGATGCAGACAGTTTTTACAAATAAATATATAAAATTGCACCCTGCGGTCAAACACAAGGTGCAATCAGCATCAATCACTTACTAAATTCGGTACAATCATCTGTCAACCGGCATTTTTCCTGTTTTTCATGATTCCTTTAACAATAAATAAAACCCCTGCAATTATCAATATCGGAAGCGGCCACCATAATTGCCCTGTCTGAGGAAGTCTCCTTGCTCCCAATACTGCAGGAAGATTTCTGAATGCCCCAAGCACTTCAGGAAGATCAGGAAGTGTTTGTGTATCAGGCGTATCCGGATTTTCCGGTGTTTCAGACTCATCAGGTGTGTCAGGAGTATCCGGTGTTTCCGGCTCATCCGGAGTATCGGGTATCTCCGGCTCGTTGTAAGTGTTTTCCAGAGTAAACAGAATAACCTTACTGCTCTCCCCATTGTATGAGCTTTCTATTGTATTAACTGTATAATTCGAATCTGAACTGATATTTTCCTTTATTGTCCAGCTATGAGCCGATGTATTACCTGACTCGTCAGTATAATCCAAATCTGACCAGGTATAGAACCAGCTATTTGAAGCACTAAGTTCTACAGTCTGAACATTCTCTCCGTCTCTGTACAAATCTACGCTGATTGATACAGGACGTTTATCCTCATTTCCGGAGTCCTTCCAAACCTTTCTGATTTCATAGGTTTTGGGATACTCTTGAGAACATTTTGCTCGTAATATTGGAGCATAAACCGGATTTACCCAGGTATCATTTTCATCTGTTGTCGGTACTGATATCAAAAAAGTATCAACCACATAAGTACATGCCTCCTCAGCATCATATAGCGCCGCAGTACGGATCATGTACAGTCCAAGATGAAGGTTTTCAAAGTGTGCTTCACCACTAGCATCAGCTACTGAATGAGCTGCAGGAGTCATATGACTATAAACATAAGGCTCAATAGTATCAATCACATCATCCCACTGACTCTGGTCAGTAATCCTGTTGATGTCAGTAACAGGCTGGTCCTTAAGTTCATCAATAAGTGTGAACTCACCGTTCTCATTTATATCTGCCACCAGATATGCATCAACTTCCATCCCCTGAAGAAGCTTATCATCAAACTTATAAACAAGAGTCATCTCTCCCTTGTCCTGCCAGTTCATATCGATAAGTCCCCTGGCCTCTACAGGTAAAGAAATACTTGCAGCCGCGAAAATAACCACAGCCGCAGCCATCAATATTCTGTTAAGGTTTCGCAAACATTTAATCATTAGTCAACCTCAGTTTTTGCTGCTTTCTTCTTGGGCTTTCTAGTCATAACCATAAAAATAATAAATGCTATCAGCAGCATTGGTGCTCCGATAAAAGGAGCAATTATCATATTCCCGTACCTCGTTGCATCAGCAGGTACGATAAGTTTTGTCTCTTCGTTATAATCAACACGCTTTGCTCTTACAAGGAGCCTGTGAGTATTTACACCATACGGCGTACAAGTCACCAGCGTGACATATTCCTCTCCATTTACTATTGCCAATCCGGTTACTTCTTCCGGCAATACTATGCTTATATTATCAACCTGATAAGCAAAAGTCTGATCCATGATATGCAAAAGAAAAGTATCTCCTACTATCATCTGATCCAAATCCGTAAAAAGTTTTGAGGATGGAAGTCCTCTGTGTCCTGAAAGTACAGCATGTGTAGAACTAGTTCCTGTAGGAAAAGAAGTTCCTTCAAGATGTCCTATTCCCGTCTGCAAAACTGATTCTGAAGTTCCATGGTATATTGGTAGATTAACCCCAATATTTTCTATTTCTATATATCCTATAATACCTGTGCCTGTAGGATTAAGTACACTATTGTACTCCTCTAGTTCTTCGTCAGAAAGAGTAAAGTTCATAGCCTTTTGAGTCAATGCTTCGTTGTACTTATATGCCTCTTCCCAAAATTTACTGTAATCCTCCTGTGTCATATTGGATATAGCTTCATCATAATTACTAATTGCCTTGCTCTGATGCTGGGAATTTATATAATTACTTACGGATGGATAAAGAAAGATAGCTATTCCAATCAAAAAAATAACACCAAATACAATGTTAGGTATTTGTTTTTTCAATCCCTTTTTCTTTTTCATAAATTATCCCTGGGATCAATCCTTATTGCCAATTATCTGCTGGGAATCTTTGTTAATTCATCAAGGGGAATTATCCCCCTGATGAATTATGTTTAACAAGATTCAAATATATATTAACTTTTTCATACCCCAAAAATATTACTCTGCGTCAGCTTTTCTACGAACGATGAAATATGCAACACCTGCAACGATGAGAATACCACCAAGAATGTAGAAAATAGTTGTACCAATTCCACCTGTTGATGGAAGAAGTGATCCTGTCTTATCAAATACTGTTGCAACAGCTGTTGTAGACTCTGTTGGAATAGTTACAGACTGAGCATGCTGATATTCATTTCCTTTTTCATCTTTTGCAGTTGTTGTAAGAAGATTATAACCTGTAGGGGCTGTTGTCTCTTCAAGAATATATGTTTCAGAATCAAGTCCTTTTATTACAATAGCCGCTGTATCTTTGGTAGTAACTTCTGAAGTTGTTCCATTAGGATCAACTGTGTATGTAAGACCATCATCTGAAACAGTAAATGTCACTTTAGATCCATCTGCACTTCTATATACATTAAATACCGCTCCCGGAAGAAGTGTTGTTGTTCCGTCTGCATACTTATAAAGTGTAAGCTTGTATGTCTTTGTCTCAGTTGTCTTGTGGGTTGTTTCAGTATTATTACCATACTTAAGGTAAGCTTCGTTCTTGTTTACATCCGAATAAATAAGAGCATCTGCATTAAGTGTTGCTTTATAGGTAATTGTTACAGTTGTATCTTCTGCAGGTGTATCAAAAGACATCTTAAAGCTGTGCTCTGTTGTTTCGTCAAGAGTATAAGCATAATCTGCACCATTTGCATCAACAACCTCAAAGTTATCTGCGTCAAGTGTAAGACCATTATCCAATGTATCTACAACCTGATAATTGAGACCGCCTTTTTTAAGCTCTACTACTATTTTGTACTCAATTGTGTCACCAATCTGAGCATCATTTCCTGTAAGATCAGTTATCTTTGTTGAACCTTCTGTTACTGTCTTATCAAGTGAAGGAACATCATTCTTTTCAGTTACAGTTGCAGAAGGAGTTGTTGTATCAACTGCAATAGCTGTTCCAAGAGTTGTATCAATCACATAGTAGCCATAGTCAAGACCTGAAACTGTAACAGACTTAGCTGAATCCGAAGTATTTTTTACAGTTTTATCAGCAGTCACACCAGCACTGGCTACATATTCAAGAACTAACTTGCCAAAGTTTTTAGCATCATCTTCAGTTGCAAGTCCTGTTGTATCAAGAATACCATTATCTCCAACTGTGAAGAACTGACTTGCTGCACCGTATGCCTCACTGGAATAAGTAGCAAATCCTGCAAAATTCTCTGCAAGTGTATAAACACCACTTGAGTATTGTTCGTTATCATCTGTGTCACCTGCCGGAGCAAAATCAAACACCTTATAAAGGCTATATTCCTGACCTGCTGCTGCATTAGAAATTGTTATACTGCCTTCGCCTGCTGCAAAAGCTGTGAGTCCCATTCCGAGTACCATTACTGATACAAGGAATCCCATTAGAAGTTTTCTTATTGCTTTCATTTTTCCTCTCCTTTGGATCTTGTTGTTTGTGTTTTTGATATCACTTTATTTTACGCAAAAGCGTTTGCTTAAATGCCTTCGGCATGTTAAACCTGATTAACCATGTATTATTTTTAAATAATACATATCCTAATGCTGCCAGTATCATTAGCACTATTCCATACACGTAAAATGGAATACTTCCCACTCCTCCGGTAGAAGGAAGCGTATTTGTAACAAGCGTTCTATTAGTTATAGTTACGGTACCATAGCTTATATCATCTGTTCCGACACTCATGCTATACCCGGTATCACAGTAATCTATGCCATCAACATCGATTTCGCTCTGTCCATTGCCAGAACTTTGCACTCCATTGTAGGTATAAATTACTTCAAATGTTCCCAGATACTTATCATCCTCTTTTACGCAATACTCATACTTGTTGCCATTTGAATCCATAAGTGGAAGTCCTGTAACTGTTTTAGTCCAGTTTTCAGAGGAATTACTACTTGGTAAAAGCAGTATTGGTTCCCCGTAAACAGTCCATGTTTGGCTTCCGGCCACCCTTTGCCATATATATAGCGTTAGAGAAGTATGATTAGCTGAATCATCATTCCCATCATTGGTCAGCCACTTTTTTACAACTGTAAGACTTCCTGAAATTTCGTTATTAAAAGCAGTAGTATATACTGACCCTACAGTGTAATTAGCGTAAAAAGTATTATTATAGCTGGTTGATGTATCCGGATTTGTATCTAAATACAATTCACACTCTGCAAGTACATTATAAAAATCTTCATCACTTGCATAAGTCACATCCGCACCAAGATAATAGAAATCTTCCGTCATAGTAATACTTGAGCTTGAAGAATAGTAGTAGTAATACCATGGATTAACCATATTGCTGCGCAGATATGTTTTCTCAAAAGTTGTATACTTCTTGGATACAACAACTCTCAAATATATCACAGACTCATCATATGCAACTCCATCTATTCTCGTATCATCCGTAACATACTCAGTTATCTTATAGTAATATGTACCCTCATACCTAAACGGTATATCTTCAAATTCTGCAATAGCAGTATATGTTCCGTCTGAATTAAGTGTAGCATCACTTCCTGACACCGTTACTGTAGATACCACTTCAGTTGAGCCATATGCCTGCGGCATTGGTTGTGAAGAAAGAGTTACTGCATCGCCTTCAGAATCATAAGCTTCATACCCTGCAGCCTCGATTTTAAAGGTGAATTCCATATCATCTTTCCACATTCCACCCGTAAAGTTTTTGGATACCTGAATCGGTCCTATAGGAATACTGTAATAATTACATACCTGAACAGTCTGTGTATGAGAATCATTATCGATATCAGTACTTCCAACCTTTACATAATTTGGGCCCTCATCATAGTGATTACTAAGGTCACATGAATAAACCATCCTGTAGTTGTTTCCACCTGTGCCATAACTTGTAGCAGATGAAGACTCTGCATCCTCTGTTACATCATATTTTGTCACACGTGAAAGGTTACTGCTCTCTATAGCTGTGCTGGTATTGGTAGATGCATCATATGTAAATGTCAACCCATCTGCAACTTCTTCTACCGTATATGTTCCTGAAGGAATACCTACTACAGTCCACTGTGCACTTCTGTTGTAATATACGTCATATGTATTGCCGGTTTCATTGCAACTTGAGTCATATTCCACAGCAGTATGAGCATCACTAACACCACCTGTAAAACCAGTAAATACAATATAATCCCCAGACGAATTATTTGTAATTCTAAATACAACGTTGGATAAAAGAGCTGATCCTGTATTATCCCTTACAAATCCGGATCCATAATCATTTACTACCATCTTATGGATACGAAGATTTCCTGCTCCTTCATTGTAAAAAGCTACCTTTGAGGCATCAGAAATCTTATTTGCTGACTTCTTGGTCTTAGCACTGGCAACACCACTTATTACCTTTGTAGCAACACCAGACTCGATCAGATCTATATACCCCTTTTCTGTACTATCTTCATAGTCATAGTTAAAATAGTAAATGTTCTGACTTGTGGTAAGAGGGTTATCTATTCTTACAATTATGTAATCATTATCCTTAGTTGCTGTAATGCTGGAAGTTGTTGCATCAGAAATATCATTCTCTGTAATTACGAGGTAAATTCTTTCATTTCCGGCACTATCCGTTGTAATATAGTTATTTTTATAAGCAAAAGAATATGTGATATTTTTTCCATCATTTGTAAGTGAGTCAGTAAGAGTTGTCAAAGCACCGCTTGAATTCAAAACTCTTACTGTAAACGTAAACTGAAGATTCCCCGGATCTGCGCCATTTAAATACTTGTAAAGTGAAATCCCAAGTTCTCCACTCTTCGTTGCATTATCGAATACCGGAATATTATTATCGCTATAAATGTCATTATTGTCTTGATTAGTATAAACACTTGTACAACTCTCATCTGTATAATAGACCGGTGCACTTACATGAAAATACTTAGTTGTTGTACCACTATTAAGTAATTGGCATGTGACAGTTACTTTTGCATAATAAACAGTTTTATCTGCGCTATAAGCATTTCCGGAATCATCAGTAGTTCCATATGTCTCTGCGATTTTATAAATAAAACTTTCACTTTCACCTTCAGAGCTCACACTGGTGTACTGATAGTTTGAGCTTGTCTTACTACTATTGCTGCCATAAGAAATTGAACTAAATAAGACATTATGCGGTGCATCTTCACTGTTAGTAACAGTTTCTATTTCGGTCCAACCATCACTTGATGATGAATCCTTTTTGTACAATGTAAACCTGAATCCTGAAACAGTTGAAGCTTCACCATCTATGGTCTTATAAGCTTGAAACTGCGCTGTACTACTTATCTGTTTGATATCAGTGTAAGTATTATGCCATTCACCACTGGCAATAACTACATTTCCAAACACAAGCCATCCGGATGATGTAGAATAATTAATCCACTTTGAATCACTTCTTCCTGAAATGAAAACACCACTTACAGAACCTGAACTTTGAACTTCAGGAGCATTTATAAAATTCCATATGATTGTCTGCGAAACAGCATTATATGCATTAGAGCCGGACAATGTGTCAGAACCTATAAGATTACCACCATCAGTACTTACTGAATACTTTTGAAGATAAACAGTTTTGTCCGATATGACATTAAATACAATCACCTGATCGGAATTTTTATAAATACGCAATTTATCTGCTTGCGCAAGATTTGACATATCATCAGCATCTAATGTCACATAATATGTTCCCGCTTCATAGTTTCTAATATCTACACTATATTTTTGTGAACTACTATTGTAAACAAGTGATGCTGTATCAGATCTTGAAGCTAATTCCTCAGATGCATCCATTGTATAAGTCATCATATCTTCTATAACAGCATCAATTTCATCAGTTGTATAAGCTGTATCAAATGCCAGATATGTTGCACCAGACGCATGCGTTATCTGAGAAGTATAGTCAGAAGGGACTATAAAATAGGCTTTTTCACCCTTAATTTGGAAATTTCCACTTACAGCACCTGCCATAAATGTTTGTTCCACAGGATTTGTCATATCATTTCCAGAGTGAGATGTTGTTACGGCCTCCTTAACTGCAAAGTTAGTTTCTGACTCTCCAATAGTAATTGAGTTTGCAACAATACCAAAATTAATCGAATCACCAAGTACTGTTTTAAATGTATCATCACCCGGTTCATGGCTTTGATATGCGACAACAGCAAATACAGAGAAGCTATCCTCGCTAAACTCAATTTTTTCAGAAGATGAAACTTCAGCTGTTGCATCTGTAAGAGTCTTAACCTCAATATCTTCAGAACTAATCTCAGTTGCTTCAACAGTGCTTGTTATTTCTGACTGTTCTTTTACTTCTGCCTTGATTGGAAGATGAACTACTGTTATATCCTCTTCACTTGAAACAGCAAGTTCGTTTGTAAGCTGATTATTAGTAAACTCGATGCTTATGCTCACAGCGCCCTCTGCAGGCTGTATTTCCTCGCCTTCATACATAAAGGCAATATCATACATAAGTGTATTATTATCTGTATATATGTTTGCATCCTCAAGACCTGCATCATCTGCAATAGACTTGGCATTGTCATTAAGAGCATTCATATAAGCATCATAGTTATAGCCATTAGTGTCGCTAGTAATCTGAGTTACAACAAGCTGAGCATCATCAGGAATAGCCCCGGGTATCTGAAGCTTGGCTGTAATCTTAAGTCCAGAGTTGACATCTTCGTATTCAAACTCGGTCTGTGTTCCAAGGGAATAAACAAAATTAATAACTGTATCTTCTTCAAATGCGATATAGTTTTCACCATCTGTGGTGTATGAATATACTGTAACTGAAGTCAGCTCATCTTCACTTTCTTCATCTGTCATTGACAAGGAAGCTGCACTATCCGAAGCTTCTTCAGATTTGCTATTCTTAACGTATCCTTCAACAGTTTCCTTTTTGAGTCCCTTTATGATTTTATTGTTAACTGTTGCTTCAACGTATGAATAAACTGCAGTCCTAAAAAGTCCTGTTTTTACCTTCACGTCATCATAAGGCGGATTCTCCGGATCATCTAACAAAAGTTCACTGTCAAATTCAGGAAGATCTATCTCTGTATAGTTTTCCGAATCAATTTCTTCTCCAAATTCATCCACAAGAGTTGCTTTAATACTGTACTCATTTACATACTCGATATCTTCATCTATTTTATCTGTTGACGATGCCTCACTTGAAGCTTCAGCCGCAACAGAAAGTCCTGAAGAAGCGGCACTTGAAGCATCTGCGGCTACCTCTACAGTTGATGCTGATGAAGCGCTTGAAGAAATTCCAGACTCACTATCAGAAGAATCACTGCTTGATGCCATATCACTTATTTCTGCAGTTGATGATTCTTCAGAACTATCTGCTTTCTGCGATTCTATGCTTTCATTTGATTTATCAGTTTCTTGTGTACTATTACTTTCTACTGAATTGTCGGTTTCTTCCGGCTCTTTGTTTTCATTTGCGCTTCCCTGTGTTTTTTCATCACCGGATTCTGCCTGATCAGGCTCGCTTTCGCCTGATAAATCAACGTTTTCACCCTCGCCGTCACTAATCGATGACTCAGATGTTTCATTTTCCTCACTTTCCATCTGTTCAATAAGTCCCTGCTCAAAATTATCATCAGCAGTTTCCAGAACGATTCCAACCTGTCCTGCTCCCTCTTCAGTCATGGCTGTTGCCGGTTTATTAAGAACATATAACGTTACCGTTCCTGTTAAAAGAGATAAGCAAAGGGCGTATGTGAGCCATTTCTTATAATTCTCATGCTTTTTTATGTACTTTTGTGCGCGTTTTTCTGTATCCTGCCGCATAAATAGTCCCTCAAGTATGTTTTATAAGTTAATAATCAAAGACCACCAAACAAATTGAATGGAAATACTCTAAACACAACCTTTCCTATAAGCTGTTCCTTCGTAACGCATCCTACCACGCTACTTCTTGAATCTATTGAAGCACTTCTGTGATCCCCCAATACAAAATATCTGTTTTCCGGAACCTGATAAGGAAATGTTAAATCTGTTGGCTCAAGACTTTTATCTGTAACATATTTTTCATCAAGAGCCTCCCCATTAACAGATACATTACCTTCACTATCTATATTTATCCAATCTCCGGGTGAGCCTATTACTCTTTTCACCAAAACCTTGTTGTTATAATAAAAAGCAATCAGCTCCCCCGGTTCAAAACCGGAACTGTTCTGGGCTATGACAATCTGTCCTGTATCAAGCGTAGGAGTCATGGAATCACCGCTTATCTTAAGTACAGTGATAAAAAAGCTTGAAACCAGTACTGCCAAAGCTGCCACAACAACTACTACAAACAGCGTATTCCTAAGAACCGTTCTATATTCCTTTTTATTGTTCTCCCTTTTGAGTTCTTTTTTTAACTCCTCAATGGAAGGTTTCAAATTTTTATCTTCACTCATCAGTTTTCTCTGTTACTTTTTTCTTGCCTGACCTGCGTTTAAGAGTCTTTTCTTCTTGTGAAGGCTCTTCATTAAGCGGTCCGTATTTCTGCTCGGCCTGTTTTTCCATTAGTTTAATCTTCTTACGCGATTCCTCTATTTCCTGCATAAGCTGTTTATATTCTTCACCGGCGCTCTTTTTTAGCGTCTCCACATACAAATCTGCGGATTTTTGAGCCGCCTCCATAATTCCGCCAAGCTGTATTGATGCCTCTGCAAGAGACTTGGAATTTTCTATCTTACTAAGTGCATCATCAACCTGCTGCTGAAGTTCTGCCTTTTCCCTATTCAATCTGTTCTTGAGTCCGGCAATATCTTTGTCAAATTTTTCCTGCATCTGAGCCTTTTGTTCACCAAACTTGGCTCTCATCTGTGCTTTTTCTTCTTCAAAGTTATTCAGCATTTTTGCTCTTTCCTCTGCAAACTCATGCTGAAGCTGAAGTTTTTCTTTATCAAGCTGTTCTTTGTATTCCTGTTCGTGTCTTTTGGCCGCCTCCGCTTCCTCGGAGTAAGTGATCATCATTTCCAAAAGATCCGCTCTTGAAAGCTTCTTTAAATTAATATCTGACATACTGCTCCTTATTCAGGGTAAAAAAATAAGGTATTTTACGACTTCACCGCGTCGCAAAATACCCTCTGATAAAATATGGCTAGGCTTTGCATCGCTAAATGACCAGTCGCCGGAATTACTTCCATGTACACCCTGATACCACCTGTATCAAGGGTTCATCCTTGAACTAAATACGTACCGTAATCCTGCAAATAAAAAGACCGTCTGCTTGTCACAGTCCGGTCACCACAGTGCCTCGAACTGGCACCAGCAACTGGCTGTCTGTCACATACCTATGTGATTAAGACCCTTTAGCTTTGCGTCACCGCTTTCCAGCGGCTTTGCCCTAATATCATACTATACAAAAAAAATGTCTTTTAAGTATCCAATTATGATGTCGTTATTGCTTGTAATGTTGAATATACATCATAGCACACATTTTTACAACAGTTTTTTCATACTTTTTTCACAGTTTCCATTAAAAAAGAGCTGGAATCCGCTCCAGCTCTATGAAACAAAATTTTATACTTTTTTTATATTTTTCCAGTTTCCTAATAGTCAGTTTCCGAAAAACGTTAGCGCTTTAGTGATCTTAAAATCTGAAGCATTTCGTCAGATGTAGTAATAACGCGGCTGTTCGCCTGGAAACCACGCTGAGTTGTTATCATATCCGTAAACTCTTTTGCAAGGTCAACATTACTTCCTTCCAAAACGCCTGATGACATATATCCGCCGTCGCTGGTAATATCCATATATATTGGATTTCCTGAGTTAGGCGATGCAGAATAAAGATTATCACCAACTTTTTCAAGTCCCATGGCGTTATTGAACTCAGCAACAACAATGTGTGCAATCTTTACTGTCTGCCCGTTAGTATACCTTGCATAAACAGCTCCGTTGTCAGTAATGGATATTCCGCTCATTTCGCCGTTTTCATAACCTTTATTAAAGCCCTCCGTATCACCTTTATATCCCGTTATCGATGATGAATGAGTCCAGGCATTTCCGGCATAATTCGAAGTGTTTGAAAAATCAATCGAAAGCGGACCTATTACAGAAGCATCACCTGTAACTGTGAATGCAACAGTATCAGTACTAACATCATTGATTGTTGAAATCCGACCGGTATGCTTGTCATAAACAAGATTCATTTCTGTTGCGGAATCAAAAGCTATTGTATTTCCCGATGAATCCTGAATTGATGATAGATTCATTGTAAATGTGTTATCCTCAGTATCCCCTCCATCAGTCAGTTGGAATTTCAAAGAATATGTCTCGCCATCGCTTCCGTATACTTCAAGCGTCAACGCTTTTCCTTCAGCAAGATTTGTATCTTCACTGTCGATATTTCCCGAGAAATAGGCTGCTGAAGTAGCTGTCCCTGCAATTGTTTTGGTATTATCTGTTATAAGAGCAAGGGGTGCCTCAACTGTAACTCCGTCAGTAATTTCGCCATCTCCCATTACACCCATCACATAAAATCCATTATTTTGTGTAACAAGGCAACCATCAGAATCAATTGTAAAGGAACCATCACGGGTATAATTCACCGTCCCCGAAGAGACATCCGGACTGACGCAAAAAAATGAATCGCCGGTTATCATAAGATCAAACACATTGTCTGTCAGAACAGCTGATCCCTGCTTGGTAATATTCATATTTATGGAACTGACTTTTGATCCAAAGCCCACCTGTGAAGCGTTCGTTGATCCCAGGTTGTCACTTGCACCGGTACCTGCTTTAACAGTCTGATACAATATATCGGAAAATCCGGTAGCCTGTGACTTATATGCAGTAGTGTTGACATTGGCAATATTATTACCGATAACATCCATTTCAAGCTGGTGAGTTTTAAGGCCGGCAACTCCGGACCAAAGAGATCTCATCATAGAACACGCACCTCCAAAAAATTTTCCGCTCACATTTCATATGCCGAAGTAAAGTTTCATAACGAAAATCATAGATTTTCCATCTTATATAAACATCCGTGTTCCAATCAAAAAACAGGCAATCCATGCCAAAAAGAAAATCATGATACTGTTTGTCACATCATATATCGGAAAGTTCATTATATTTATTTAGTTTTTATTTCAGATTTTTTGCATTTTTCTTTTGCACCATTTAACAAGTAATGTATAATTAACCGTAACAGTAAACACGTCCATATTTTTACTGATTATAAAAGGTGCGGAGATTATCAGATGGATTACAAAGCAGATGGCAAAGATACTTTAAAAGAAGAAATAAAAGATATTGTTGATTTGATACTGTCAGACTACCAAAAAGCGAGGGATATCGATCAGATGGATGTCTACAACCAGCCTGATCGAGACGCTGTAAAAGACATAGTAATTAAACTGATCAGAATCCTCTATCCCGGCTATTACAGGGATAAAGTATACAAAAGCTATAACGACAGCAACAGGATTGCAGTTGTAATTGAAGATGTTATATACAACATGCAAAAACAAATAGCAATTGCTTTCCATCACAGTCCTGATTACAAAAATGCTACAGATGAAACTTTAGAGTGTGGCGCAAGATGTATTACTCATGAATTTTTTAAACAGATACCCAAGATTCGTGAGTTCCTTGATACCGATCTTCAGGCATGCTATGACGGCGATCCCGCAGCGTACAGCAAGGGTGAGATTATCCTCTCCTACCCGGGACTTACGGCTACAACGATCAACAGAATCGCTCATGAACTATATCTGTTAAAAGTTCCGCTCATTCCAAGAATGATGACTGAATATGCTCACTCTAAAACAGGAATAGATATTCACCCCGGAGCAACCATTGGCAAATACTTTATGATAGATCACGGAACAGGCATTGTTATTGGCGAAACATCTATCATCGGGGAACATGTAAAAGTATATCAGGGTGTTACCATCGGTGGTTTGTCAACTCGTGGCGGTCAGGCTCTAAAAGGTGTAAAGAGGCATCCTACTATTGAAAACAATGTAACCATCTATTCAGGTGCGTCAATTCTTGGCGGCGAGACAGTAATTGGTGCCGACACTGTAATTGGTGCAAATGCATTCATAACAGCTTCCGTTCCGTCCGGAAGCCGCGTAAGCATGAAAAATCCATGCGACTGCGAAGATAAATAATGTATTACTGTATTATATAAAAAAAGAAATACTGCCTGCACAGAACCATGTCTGCGCAGGCAGTATTTCTTCGCCCATCTACAAAGACGTACACTATATTAATTAGATGAGGATTCAGAAGCTGCTTCTACAGATGTTTCAGTTGATGCTTCATCAGTTGCCGAATTTTCTGCATTTGCAGTCTCATCGGATGTCGCTGCTGAAGCTTCAACAGATGCTTCAACTGAAGCTCCTTCTGTTGCTTCGGCAGATGAACCGTAATTATTCCAGATAACCCCTCCGGCTACACCTACAACTGCCAAAACAAGAACAACAATGCAAACAATCTTTGCAATTTTCTTTCTCTTTTTCTGCTTGGCAAGTCTCTCTTTTCGACCTGCCTTTTCTTTCTTGTAAGCGTCTATTTTTTCCTGACTCATACCCTTTTCCTTCTTTCATTATTCAAAATAACATCAGAAGGTATTATATCACAAACTCACAGCTTGAAAACATATTTGTAACCGCAGCTTTATACTCACCCTTACTACGTGATTTACGAATAGCCTTAAGGTATTTTTCACAATCTCTGAAGTGCACATGAATAAATGCCCAATGTTCAAGCATCTTAAAAATTACATTTTGATCCTCAGGAATATACTCGGCATAGGCATCATATAATCTATCCAGATAAACGCGAAGTTCATCAGCTTTCAGTACTTCTCCACCGGCAATTTCTCTGGCAAGTGCGGGATTAATAATAAGACCTCTTCCAAGCATAAAACGGTCAACCAAAGAAATACATTTATTATCAGTACTTCCTTTTATCTCGCCACAATGCTCATCTATGATTCCGGATATTTTTTGGAAATCGGAGGCAGAATTAATATCTCCATTATATACAATCGGTGCCGCGCCACCATTCTCACGATACACTCTTACCGCCCTGCAAAAAGCCTCAGGTCTTATCTGCCCTTTATAATAATCATCCCTCACTCTTGCATGTATTGTAAGTTCACTGGCCGGGTATTTTGCCAAAACCTTCATTATCTCAAGACTTTCTGAATCATCATGCATACCTAGCCTTGTTTTTAATGAAAACTTAATCTGCAGATTTTCTTTATCAATCGTATCAAATATCTCGAAGAGCATCTCATCAAGCTTGTCTGTATCCTCCAGCAGACCGGAGCCCTTATGCCTGTTCACAACTGTAGCTACAGGGCATCCCATGTTGAGATTTACTTCATTATATCCAAGTTCATGCATTTTCCTGGCAGCCCATACTATCTGCTCTGCCTTATTTCCCATGATCTGCGGAACAACTTCATTTTTATAATCGGAAAAGGAGCTGCAAAATTCCGGAAGTATATCCCTCTGCTCCCTTTTTTTGAACTTGTAGGTTCTGGCTGTTGAAACAAACGGAGTAAAGTACTTATCCAGAGCATTTCCAAACATCTCTTTATGTATATTTCTGAGGGGATAAAGAGTTATCCCTTCCATAGGCGCAAAATATAATTTCATCTTTTCCTCTGTTAAAATTAAATATCCGACCTGTGGATCAAACTGGCAAGTCGGATACATAATACATATTAAATAAATGGATTATAAAATCTGTTTCCATCCCAAAATGTTATTATCATAGTTGCTGCAAAAAAGCAAATTATAAAGGCCAGCACCAAATAATCAGCGGTTTGTAATGACCGCTTTGAGTACCAGGTTCTTTTCTTTTTCTTGCCAAATCCTCTAAGCTCCATGGCATTACTTACAACATCTATTCTCTCCATGGTGGTAAAAAGAAGCGGAAAGATTATAGCCGAAGTGTTTTTGATTCGTGATAAAAGATTCCCTTTTGAACTCATCTCTATGCCGCGGGCTTCCTGAGCATTTTTTATTTTATGGTACTCATCCTGAACGTCAGGAATATACCTTAGTGCAATTTCAACAGAATAAGCAATCATATAGGGAACACCGATTCCGTTTAATGAAGCAGCCAGCTCGCTTGGATCAGTCGTTACAAGAAAAATAAAAACCGAAGGAATCACGGTAAAGTATTTAATGAACACATTAAACTCGTAAAAGAGCTGCTCTTTGGTAAGTGTATATCCTGCAAACAGGTGTGCTATATCCGTTCTGCTCCCATAAATCTCACATCCCTGAAATGGTGCAAAAAAGAATATACATACCAGATTTATCACCATAAAAAACATGATCGCGATAAACACACTGCTCACCTGTTTCCATTTGGTGCCGGAGATTATATATACTATAGCTCCGATGATGATCATTGCAATTAAAATTCTGGTATCAAAAGTAAGTGCACTTGCAAGGCACCAGAGCAAAAAGAACACAAGCTTTGTGAAGCCACTGAGCTTATGTATCGGAGTATTCTTTTTTTCATATGAAATCATTCTGCTCATTTTTCTTGTTTCCCGATGGCTCTCTCAGATTCTATAAACCTTGCCACAAATTCATCGGCTTCTTTTATATCACATTTTTGGGCAAGATCATAAAGAGAAGTTCTCTTCAAATATGCTCTTTCACATATCCCGTCATTTGTCAGTACTTCCTCCGGCTTAGCATCCATTAAAAGTCTTCCGTCTGTCAGAACCAAAGTTCTGTCGGTATATTCCAGCATCAGATGCATATCATGAGTTATCATCATGATTGTGACAGGAAGTTTTTTTCTGATATCACACAAAAATTCCATGATTTCTGTGTAGTGCTGATAATCCTGTCCGGCTGTAGGCTCATCCAAAATAAGAAGTTCAGGATCAAGCACCAGAATAGATGCTATTGAAACTCTTTTTTTCTGGCCAAAAGAAAGAGCTGACACAGGCCAGTTTCTAATGGGATAAAGGCCACATATCTTAAGGATATTATTAACTCTTTCTTTTATCTCGTTTTCAGGAACACCTCTTACCTCAAGTCCCAAAGCCACTTCCTCATAAATCATAGGCTTTGATATCATCTGATTGGGGCTTTGCATGACATAGCCAATTTTCTCACCGCGTTCCTTAATTGACTTTTCCTTGAGATCCTGACCGTAAAAACTGATTTTACCGCTATCAGGCTTGTAAAATCCGCAAATTAAAGAAGCAAGTGTTGACTTGCCGGCGCCGTTTTTGCCTACGAGAGATATCATCTCTCCTCGTTTTATATCAAAGCTGACATCTCTGATGATCTGCCTGGAAGCATCATATTTAAAACTGACACCCGAAACAGAAAGAATTGTATCAGCCATACTTTTCATTCTTGAAATATTGGAACTTTCAAACCACTCTTTTACCTTGGACTTATACTCTCCCACATCCATGGTTTCGATGTGCTGAGGATGTGATGACGGCTTAAGTTTTGCTCCTGCTGCCTTCAATGCTGCAATATACAAGGGTTCTCTAATCCCATGACAGGGTAAAAGATCTGTGCAGAGCATCTCATCCGGATGCATATCTGCAACTATCTGTCCATCTTCCATCAGAACAATCCTGTCGACATCCTTGTAAAGGACATCTTCAAGCCTGTGTTCTATAATTATTACCGTCAGATCCTCGCGTTTTAAAAGCTCATCAATAAGTGCAATAGTTCTTTTGCCTGTTGCAGGATCAAGATTTGCAAGAGGTTCATCAAAAAGCAGAACCTTTACATCAAGTGCCATTACTCCACCAAGAGATACTCTCTGCTTTTGTCCGCCTGAAAGAGCACCGGGAGCATTGGAAAGAAAATCCGACAGTTCAAGCTTATCTGCCACATCTGCAACTTTTTCAACCATTTCTTCTTGCGGCACATTATCGTTTTCGAGAGCAAAAGCAAGATCCTCTGCTACAGTTAAAGCAATAAACTGCCCATCTGTATCCTGCAGAACAGTTCCAACAGTTTGTGACATACCAAAAACTCCGAGTTTGGACGGTTCCTTTCCATCCACTCGGAGACTACCGCTCATGTCCCCCGCAAAAGAGCAGGGGATAAGAGCGTTCAGGCAATGTGCCAGTGTTGACTTTCCTGATCCGGACTGACCGGCTATCAGCACCTTTTGTCCTGGATAAATTTTAAGATTAATATTTTTAAGCGTGGGCTGTGTCTGCGCACGATACTTAAAAGAGACATCCGAAAATTCTATAATTGGGGATGCTGTATTCAAAAATTATTCCTCCACCTTCAAATCAGAAGATTTTCCGGAAATTCCGGAATATACTGAAAGAAGGATTGTACCAAGAACTCCTATTATAATTACATTTCCAAGAAATGCAAATGCTCCCTGAGCAAATACCTTGTTTGCAGGTTCTGAATACACAAGTATATCAAGAACAGGAGCGACTACTATCCATGCAACTGCATTAGCTACAACCTGGATAACATTAAAGAAAACTATATTCTTGGTAGTACCAAATCCACCTTCCCTAACTGCAAACTGTTTAGCGAACATTCCAACAGCAATTCCGACAACAGCTTCAGGGAATACCCAGCTCCACCATACTGAGCCATAGAAAATAGCATCACCAAGCGCGTGGCCCAAAAGACCAATAACACCTCCGACTACAGGTCCAAAAACAGCTGCAAAGAAGGCCATGATTGCCATGCGTGGCTGAAGAGCCGTATTCGGAACAATCACAAGTGGAATCTGGACGTTTGTAAGTACTACAAAAAGTGCAGTTCCAATACCCATAGCAACAACTTCTTTAATCCCAAACTTTTTTTCCATCACCTTTTCCTCCATCAGGTTTTATCTACTTTGCTCATTTTAATACTTCTGCACAAATTCCTCAACAGGCATTGCCTTATTAATGCTTTTTTTGCCTCAAATATCAAGAATTATTTTCACTTTTTTTAACCACCTGAATATAGTTTTATAGTATCATGATATTAGAGGAAATAAACATAATGCATGAATCCACTAATATCAGTTACGGTACAGGCACCGTGACCATAAATGCCAATTCAGACAGTCTTACAGAAGTTGCGGCTCCCACTATAAGAGTCGGTGATTATGATGAGCTGATTATCTCCTGCCTGACAAAAAAAGAACTAAATGATGTGTTTGATGGTGCTCCATGTGAAATTACATTTAATTATGTGATGCTGGATGAGGCTCCATCAGCTCAAGTCAAAGCCAAGTTTGATGAGTTCATTGCCGGTGATACTTCCCTTAGTAGCTTCAGCAAAGGCTTTTATATGGACGTCACCGCTCAGAAAACCATAGATTCAGATGTAAGCATTGACATATATAACTTGAACAATGCGATAGAACTTCAGATTGAAATTCCTCTTTTTCTAAGAAAGGATGGCAGAAGTTTTGCCTGTATTGCCAACAACATGGGTGTTTGCGAAGTTTTAGAGGATGCTGACGAAGAAGCTGATACCCTTTCGGTATCGGCAGACTGTGTCGGAAGCTATCTGCTATTGTATAAAGATTCATCAATATCACCGGAGCATAACAATACGACTCACCGGCCCACTCAGTATATTTTCATTCTTGGCATAATTGCACTTTTAGCCCTTTGGTTTGCCATAGACAAGCTTCATAAGCAAAATAAATAAGCTCCTCACTTATGTCTGTGAGGAGCCATTTTATGTTTAAATATTTATAAACTGTTTTGTACTGTCATTTAGCTTTTCTGTTACGTCGTTGTTAGTATCCATTGCAGAACTGATACCTGTAATCTCATCAACAATAAACTGAGAATTTTCAGCTGACTGATTTATCGCCTCCGAAGCCTGTGATACTGACTCAGATATAGAAGATACAGAACTTGCCATCTCACCCATAATCGAATTCAGGTGTTGTGTCTGATCTGATATGCCGTCGAGCATATCATTGATAAATTTTGCAGTTGCCTCATACTTTTCACCTGTATCCACAAATGCATCATAGTCAGCAAGTACTGTCGTGTTAATGAAATCAAGCACCTGCATCGCATTATCCGCAAGAGCTTTAACCGCTGCTGTAACTTCATTGCTTATGTTCTGGATGTTTCCTGCAGTCTGTCTTGAATTTTCAGCCAGTGAACTGATCTCTTCTGCTACAACAGCAAACCCTTTTCCTGCCTCGCCTGCTCTTGCAGCTTCAATTGAAGCATTGAGAGCCAAAAGATTGGTCTGTGATGCAATATCCAAAATAACATTTGTAAGTTCATTGATCTGCGCAACTTTTTCACTATCCTTAACGGACTGTTCAAGCACTCCTGAGAGTTCTTCCATCTTGGTTCCTGTATTGTCTTTTTTGCTCTGAGCGCCCTCTTTTATTTCGATTGCCTCTGCCCTGATTTCCTCAGCCTTGGCAGTACCATCTTCAACGCCTCCGTTTATACTGTCTGTAGCATCCTTAACATCGCCAAGCTTTTCGTTCATTACACTTGCCGTATCAGAAACATTCTGCATACTTGCAGACAATTCTTCAAGTGCAGCTGACGTATTTGTAATATTATCGCTTGCGAGCTGAATCTGTGTAGTCATATTCTCTGAAGATTCAGTCAGTGTCACCGTTCCGTCTTTTACTTCTTTTAAAATAACCTGAAGAGTTTCAATGAAATGGTTAAAGCCATCCTTTACATGAACAAGTTCTGACGAAGTCTGTGTCTGTACTCTTACAGTAAGATCTCCCTTATGATTTCTGATATTGTTGATAATATCATTTATCTCATCAGCAATAAGGTTAACTTTTCTTCCTACCATTCTGTAATTAAATATAAGGAATGCAATTATAGACAAAATATATACGAACATAAGGACATTAACAACAGTAATGGCAGAATTGGCTCTTGCCTGAACACGGTTATGAGCCTCTTCTTCAATTAACACCAGTTCCTGATTGATAACTTCAAGCTGCTCTTTCATATTGGCAAGCTGAGTAGAGGCATCTCCGTATACAACTCCAAGAATTGTGTTCACGTCACCTGACTGAGCTGCACTTATTACACTTGTATACCCGGTTTTATATCCGGAATAGTTTTCTTTTAAAATTGAAAGTGCTTTTTGCGCATTACTACCACTTTCTGTTATAGCGGCAAAAGTTGTTTCCAATCCGGAAACTGCCTCATCCATCTCGGTAAGACATTGCTGCATTTCGGGAACTTTTGTCTCAAGCTGCCCCAAAGAAACGATGGTATCGTACATAGATGCCAAGGCAAAACCATCATTATCAAGAATTCTCATATCAACTTCAAATACTCGGACATCTTCCATAACCCCTTCAACTGTCTTAGATGTTGAAATAGATGTATTTGTGATATTCATCATCTCAGTTGTAACAATTGCAATAGAAACAATAAAAAGAACGAGCAAAGCAATATATGTAACTGCGCTCATTCCAGCAACTGTTTTTATAAGCGGAATCTTTTTAGTATCTTTATTCGTTTCATTATTAGCCATTATCATTCTCCTTTTTTCACTATCTGTACCAATAATTCAACATCGCGCATAAATATTTTATCGCTTTTACAAGAATAAAAATACACTTTTATATTTATTTTAGAATAGTTTTATACTCGTTAATAAAAGGGTACAAAAAATCTTTCTATCTCTATTTTTAAGAACCACTTAGGAACCACTTTTTTAGGTTGAGACATGCCGACAAACTCGGAACTGCTTCGCTTGTTCCTCGTTGCCGCGGCGTTCGCCGTATGCACAAAACAAAGCGGACAGCTATTCTTGAGTAAACTCAAACAGCTGTCCGCTTTGTTTTGTGCGCATGTCTCACTTTACACGCAAATCGGAGTGACGTGATTCGAACACGAATGATAAGACTCCGAAAGTAGCATAGAAAGGAGGTTTGACGGCACCGACTTGACCTTTGGTCAAACATTTGGTCAAACACTTTTCTCCTGTTCTTTTTATTCTTTACCATTATTCTCAGCTATCATAGCATTTGGCTCAACAGTAGTAATCTGCTCATCTGTATACTTCTTATGTCTAAATAGTCTGCGTCTAACACCATTTACTACTTTATCTTTGAGCATAATAAAGCAATAGATACCGCCATAAGGTGTATTCTTCTCAACACAAAAAGTCTTAATCACGCATGGACTATCTTCTCCATTACGATGCTTTATAAATATATAGACGGTCTTGTTACGCTCTTTAATATAACTTTTGATAATATAATCACATGAAATAATTGAGTTGTTTCTTGGAAAATCCTTTGGAGAATATATGTATACAATATTGTTTATATCCAAATATTCCTCAAGGCAGACAGCCTCAGAGATTCTTAATTCTATATCTTTTTCATCATGTGAAGAGCCTTTATAAAACACACTCTTTCTTAAATAATCATCAGTAATAGGCTTTTTTTCATCTATTATCCACGGAATAGTTTTTGACGCCTGTTTAGGTACAGATAAATCAGTCAGGTAATGAAGTCCAATAGCATGCTTGAAATCAGCATACTGAAAATCTATTGTAAATACTTTTACTTTCTGTTTTAAAGAAACATGATAAATATACTGTGTATTATTATCTATAAGCGCCTTAAAATTCTTGGCGCACTCCTGTATTACTTCCATTAAAAATCCTTTCACAACAAAAGTCCCGCATCGCTGCAGGACTTTTTGTTAATGCAACTTTCTTTTCGCTTTCGCTAGATGGTTCGTGGTAAGTTGCCACCCTTAGGAGCCTCCATGTTCACCGCATGCCATCACGGATCCCACTTCATCAACTATCGTGTCTTATATGGGGCACGAATCCCAGCGAAGATTTTTTATAAGCTTCTTCTTGCTTAATCACATTATAGAAAGTAAGAATACTACAGTCAATATGTTATCTTGATTTTTAATGAAAGTTTCACAGAAACTAGTGCTCTGCCTTTGAGCTACAATCCACATAAAGAGGGTAGATGTTTCACTACCCTCTATCAGCTGCTTTTGTTGTTAGTTACTGCTCTACAAAGATAAATGAGATAGATATAATTTCAGGTTCTGCATCATCAGTATAAGATACCAATACAAAACAACCAAAATCCTCATTGTATTCTACAGTGTAATCTGATGAAACATTAGGGAAGAAAATACAAGTATTGTCACCTGATGTCTCTTCAAAATATGGTGCTACCTCATCTGAAGTAACTGTACTAAATACAAACTCATAGTCCTTGAAAGTCTCATCGTTGAAGCCATCCTCATCACCACAGCTCAGAGCTTTAAATGATACATGTACTGATGTGTCATTCTGATTGCCTTCTACAAGATACACGTTGTATCTTTCGTTAGTTTCTGCACACTTATTATATACTCTGTATTCCTTGACAATAGTTGCTTCAGCAAGCTGCTCTTTTGCTGACTTCCCTGTTGTCTCAGCAGATACTTCTTCAGTTGCTTCATCTGCTGATACTTCTTCTGTTGCTACCTCAGCAAACTCTTCTACTGTTGCCTCTACAGTTGCTTCCTCAACAGATGTGTCTTCAGTTCCATATTCAGTTGTTGCGGATACTGCTGTATCCTGCGTTGTAGTTGTTACTACTTCCTGTGAGCCACATCCAACAAGTGCTCCAGTTGCAAAAAATACAGTTACTATAAGTGTTACAAAATTCTTTTTCATAATCCCAATTTACTCCTTAATAAAAAATAATACTATGACGATTTTAATTCACATATCTTGTAAATACAAGATATTTATATTGTAATTCTATTCTATATTCTGTGCACAAATATATATAGAATTATACAAGAGGTGCGGATTATGTTAGAAATCAAAAAAGAGTATTCGTCATACGTTAACAAAACATTTAGACTTCCTGAGGAAATAATAAACCGTCTCGAGCAAGAAGCCAAAGATAACAATACTTCATTAAACAAGGTAGTCATTCAATGTTTGGAATATGCCATTCAAGGATTAAAAAGTGATTGATCATTAGAGTCGCATCATTGGCGGCTTTTTATAGTGTGTTTATAGTATGTTTATAATCGCTTTATTGAGAACACCTTTGATTCATAGTATAATTACACCATCGAAATATACTTCTATATTTATAAAGAGAGTTGTTCTAACTCCTTAAGAGTATCATTACTCATTATAATACGTTATGGCTCATAGTAGTATTTATGAGCATCTTATACTAACACGTGCAAAAGTAGTTATTGTTTGTAGGTGTTTTTTTATTTCTTATTTCTAATCCCTATACCAAAATAAATCAATTATCAAACTTCAATGTATCAAATCGTCAAAAAAGTCCAGCTAAGAAATGTCAAGGAGTAAATTGAAAATGTTAGAAATTAGCCATTACCTGCATTTTGGGTAACCTTAATAAAGCTAATTCATTTATAGCACATTGAAAATGACAAATTAGATATCAGGCAGCTTTTGT
>NZ_JAGBLU010000083.1 GCF_017635265.1 Butyrivibrio sp. | reverse complement strand
GCGTCTTGAGTGAAGGCCTGCTCTGCACCACGGGCTACACAGAAATCGATGAGCTGGTTCTCTGAAAAGGACGTCTCTGATTCAAACTTGGGAAGTTTAACAGCGACTTCTTCAACGGATGCATTGGCTATCTTGCTGGCTGCATCGTCTACTTCTCCCAGGATAAACACAGCGTTTATTCCGCCATTCATGGGAAGGACAACAAACTTTCCGTTATCATCTTCATAGTATTTAAATTTGTCCTGCTGGTTCATGAAGTCTTTTTTTACAGTGTCACCGGAAACAGTCTTGAAATCGCCTTCTTCTGTAGCAAGTTCATAGAAATCATTTTCCCAGGCAGTGCGCAGGTACAGGGTGCTTACAAGAACTAAATCTGCATAGGATAGGTCGTTACTGATGGACGGGATGAGACCATTGGTGTTTTCATTGATCCAGTTATTTACTGTATCTGTAATCTTTTCCTCGGAAACATTATCAGCGGTTGCTCCAAAGGTATCTTTCACATATTTAATGTATTTCTTGGAAAGCTCACCACTGGACTTAGTATTTCTCCAAATGGAGTTTTCAAGGTCAAAAGCACCATCGGGCTCCTTGGCATCATCATCGTAGTAATCCCTGTATTCTTTAAACTCTTCCTTGGCGGATTTCAGCCATTCGTTATAGGAATCTACTGAGGAAGATACGTTTTTATACCATGCGGTAAGCTCATCCATGGAATTAAAGCCCATTGCTTTAAGGAGTTCATCTTTAGTTTCATTATCAGCGCCTGAAACAGCAAGTGCCAATGCCGCCCTGAAAGAAGTTGGGGATATCATGTAGTTTTTGTCTTCAAAACCATATTTCTCGATAAAATCGATTAGAGAGCTGTTAAAGTCCATGTTGATATCTGCCTCCGGGATTTCAGAAACAGGTGTGACTGCTGCATTTGCTGTACTTCCGTCTGGAATAGTGGTTTCATCGCCAATAGGATTAGTTGGCGAAATGCCTTGTGATTCTGCATTACCGCATCCCACAACCACATTTGTTACAACTAATAATGATAGTATAGCTGATATTATTCTCTTTTTCATAATGTCCTCCATTGATATTACTGCTTCTTAAATATTCTCCAGATTCCTTCGTTAGGATCGGCGAGTACAACTATAGCCTCCTCATTCAGAACGAAGAATTTTGTTTCCGATGATCTGTCAAAGTTCTGCTGACCGTTTTCAGATGGCTCGCCATCAGTGTAGGATGAAACCTGGAGCAGGTTATCGTCTAAAACTTCCCCAATATAATCTTCACCGGAGTCTTTATAAACAGCTCCATCGTACATGACCATTGCCGGATAGTCTGAATCTGAGGATTCTGTTGCCAGAGACTCTTCTGTAGCAATTGCTTCACTTTCTTCTGAATTTCCAATGCCATCTGTTTCTGCACTTCCTTCAGGGACACCGCTTGTTAACATAGGAGAGCCTTCAGCTGCATCTGGGATTTCTCCCTCCGTCTCTTCAGGAATGGCACCTAATGTTGTGATTTCTTCCGTCTCATTAATAGACTCGTATGTTGTGTCTATATGGTTGTTTCTGATAACTATTCCAGCTACAACCAGAAGCAAAAGACCTGCAGCAGCAAAATAGTAGCTTTGGATTTTGGCTATCTTTTTATGTTTTAAAACGGTTCTATCAGCACTTTTTATGAATTTGGGGTCAATGCCGCCGATGGCATCTAATAAATCATGTTCGTTCATACATTGAATCCTCCATCTGCGAGGTGTTTCCTTAGCTTCTCCCTCATCCTGAAAAGAGTGGTCTTTACTTTACTCTGTGGGAGAGAGTATTTTGCGCATATCTCAGCTACAGAATCAAAGTACCAGTACCTTCTGACAAAAATGTTCTGTTGTTCCTCTGAACAGGATTCCAGGAATTTGTTTATGGTCTCTGAAAGCTCTTTTGCATCAAATTCCTGTGAAACATCAGCAGTCCCGGGGACACATTCTTGCATTTCATCAGTAAGCTCACAGTACATTGCAGATCTCTTTTGCCTGCCCTCATGACGAAGCCTGTCTATAGCCAGATGCCTGACAATCTTTCCTACAAACGCAAAAAGATAAGTCCTCGGTTCGTTTGGAGGTATCAGGTTCCAGGTCTGGAGGTATGCATCATTTTCGCATTCTTCTGCTGTATCAATGTCTGATAACACATTTTGGGCTATCCGCTTTAGTTTGCTTCCGTATTTCTGAGATGTCTGCGATATGGCTGATTCATCTCTTGATAAGTAGAGCTCTACAATCTGTGAGTCATCCATGAAGATGATCCTCTCTTTCTTTTTTAGGCCTTCACTCTATATAGCGACATTAATGATAGCATGGTTACACATTTGGGAAAAATATTTCAAAAAATTCGTTGAAGAGATAAGCAGAGTAATTGACATATGCATGACGATGCTTGTGCTTAAGCTTTTGTCGGAAAAAGACATGTACGGATATGAGATGATTGATACTCTCAGAAAGAAGTCCCAGAATGTATTTGAGCTATTCAGTTGTGATTGACAGCCTTATAGGAGAAATCAGATGGCTTATGAAAATAGGTTCAATATGTCAGAAAAATTGCCGTTTGACAGTATAATTTACTGTTAAATGGCTCTTTTTCTGTTATAGTAAAAATATGTTTTTGTTGGAGGGCAATTATGGAATTTGGGGAAATTTCTATTAAGGATAAACTTGGCAGAACTGTAATACTGAGAAATGCAAGGCCGGAAGATTCAGCGGCTCTTATAGAGTATCTGAGAACAACTAGTGCCGAGACTCCTTATCTGATCAGAGAACCTGAAGAAATCACAATTACAGAGGAACAAGAGAATAAGTTCATTCAGGCTAAGATAGATGCAGAGCGTGAGCTTATGCTTGTTGCCTTTATTGATGGTAAGCATATCGGTAATTGCTCCCTTATGAGCATTGCACCATATAAGAGGTACAGCCACAGGTGTGATGTTGCAATTGCTCTATACAAAGAATTCTGTGGATGCGGTATAGGGAAAGCTATGCTTCAGACTGTACTTGATGTTGCGAAGAACATAGGCTATGAGCAGGCAGAGCTTGAAGTTATGGCAGAGAATAAGGATGCCATTGCTATGTATGAGAAGTTGGGATTTGAGAAGTTTGGTACATTTCCTGATAACATGAAATATGCTGATGGCGCCTATATGGATGCATATTGGATGATGAAGAAACTGTGAAAAAAGGAAAATAGAGCAATGAAAAAGGCAGTAAGTAAGATTCTTGCTGGGATAGGAATTACGATAGTGGCGATTCCGGTTCTTCTTATAGCGCTATTTGTTGTAATAGAGATAGTTGGATATATTGCTAATCATGCAACAACTGATAAGCAAACAAAAGAACTGACGGCATATATAGAGAAGTCAATAGAAGATGCCACTATTGTTGACGCACATTCTTTTACCGGAAATACTTCTGGAACAGGTAACCATGTCGAGTGTGAGTCCAAGGTCACATTCAATTCAGCTATGGCTGAAGATGAAGTGGACCGCATATTTGATGCAAAATACAAGTATCGTGAACTAGAAAATGAAGATGGAAGTTATATCATAACAGTGTATGGTGATGCGCCTTTTCCAGACAACATTGAAGGACATTAAAAATATAACTTTCAGTTTAAAATTACTATCTAAGGAGAAAAAATGGCAAAAAGACGATCTGTTGATCCTAAATACTCTATGTGTGTTCAGCCTTCTTTTATTATTGGCACGAATAACGAGGATGGTTCTGCAAACTTTGCTCCTATCACCTGGGCAAGTGCAACGCATGAAGATGGTGACCAATATTTATTTGTTATAAGTATGGCAGGAACTAAGATGACTAAGAAAAACGTTCTAAGAACCGGAGTTTTTAGTGCAAACCTTGTCAGCATAGATATGCTGCCGCTTATGGATTATTTTGGCTCTAAACATGCCAAAGATGGCGCTAAGAATGATATTTCCTATGAGGTTGTGAGGGGAGAGGTGTTGGATGTTCCTGTATTGAATGAAAGCCGATGGGTGTATGAATGCGAGGTTGCAAGAACTGTCGAGACTGGAGATTCAACTACTTTCTTTTGTCATATCCGCAATATACAGATGGATGAAAGACTTGAATGTGAAGATATATTTGACATTGATCTTACGGTACTGGATCCAGTCATCTATTCAGGAAGATATCATAGTCTTGGTAAAATGCTAGGAAAAATCGGAGATTTTGCAAAATAACAGATAAATATATTTCCGTTTTTTGAAGAGAAGAACTTTTGGGGGACGTGTAATGAATAAGACCTTTATCGAGGTGAAACTCTTTCAGGTAAAGCCCGATAAACTCGAGCAATTTGAAGAAATGATTGAGGAAATAGGTGGTTGAAGATGGTTACATATTATGATGACGGAACTATAAGAATTAGAAGCATGATTCCTGAAGATGCCAAAATCCTTTATGATACATATTTTTCGTATGGTTGGCATCCTTCCTTAGCTACATACGAAAAGTATTATAAAGAACAGGAGGATGGTAAAAGATTTGTTTTTATCGCAGAGTATGATGGCAGAGTCTCCGGGCAATGTACTCTGGTTCTGAATCCTATAGAAGGTCCTTGGGGGAATCAAGGCTATCCTGAAATAGAAGATCTGACAGTTTTCTTTGATGTTCATAATAAAGGTATCGGAAATAGGCTTTTGGATGCTGTCGAGAAAGAAGCGTCAAAAGTTTCCAATAAAGTATACTTGGCAGTTGGAGTTCATTCAGGATATGGACCAGCTCAGAGGATGTATGTAAAAAGAGGCTACAATTTTGATGGCAGCGGAGTTTGGTATAAAGGGAAACAATTAGAACAGTATGCACCCTGCGTCAATGATGATGACCTTTTACTTTATATGGCTAAAGATGTTTAAAATTTCAGTTAAAACTGACTAAGAAAAACGGAGCTTGTAGGGAAAAGTATGATTTTTAAAGTTGCGATTTTACAGTCTCGCGCAGAGAATGCGAATATAAAGAGAAATATTGATACCATAATCTGCTCTATTAAGGAAGCATCTAAAAATGGTGCAGACATTTTGCTACTTCCGGAGTGCTTTATAACAGGCTATGAGCTTCCGATGACATATGAAAAAAGCATATCCTGTGAAGACGAAGTTATCGTGAAAGTATGTGAAGCGGCCAAAGCGCTTAGTATCGGTGTTGTACTGACATCATTTACAAAAGGCAAAGAACAACCTCAAAATACGGCATTTGTAATCAATAAGGCTGGGGAAATACTGATGAAGTATTCAAAGGTACATACTTGTGATTTTGCAGATGAAAAAGATGTCGAGGCAGGAACCGAGTTTAAGGTTTGTGATTTTGATGGTATAAAAATTGGCATAATGATTTGCTATGACAGGGAATACCCTGAGAGCGCGAGAATGCTTATGCTAAAAGGGGCAGAGATTATTCTTGTGCCTAATGACTGTGGCTCGATGAAACCACGCATTCAAGCATTGTCTACCAGAGCATATGAAAATATGGTTGGGATAGCAATGGCAAATGCGAATGGACAAAATGCAGGTTGTTCCTGTGCATACAGTCCTATTTGTTGGGATAAAAACGGAATATGCGTTGATAATACAATTGTGCTCGCTGATGATGTGACAGAAGGGTTGTACTATGCTGACTTTGATATGAATGCAATAAGAGAATATAGAAGTTCTGAAATGATGGGTAATACTTTCAGAAAAGTAAGTGCATATGAAGGATTATTAGATCCTACAATTTCAGCCCCATTTATAAGAACAGGACAAGAATAGATTTGCAGACAAATTCACGTTTGTCGGGATGATGTGATAGCGTGTTATCTTTCAGTAAAACGGACTATGAAAGAAAGATTGGGGAATTTATAATGACAAAAATATATAAGAAAAGTGAGATTACTTTTGCAATCCTGTGGATTGTTGCTTATGTTGTTCTGAGCAGTTTGGCAGATCAGTTTTCAGAGAACATTGGCATTACAAAATCTATAACAGCTGTGCTTCACATAGCAATGTCTTTGATTTTGTTTTTCTGGATTCAAAAAAATAAACTTGGTGAAAAATACGGGTTTTGTAGATTATCTATTCCAGCAAAACGGTTTCTGTTTTATATACCGCTTATTATAATTGCATCGACAGCCTTTTGGGGCGGAATAAAATTGCAATATGACATATTGGAATCTCTGTTTTATTTCATCAGCATGCTCTGCGTAGGTTTTCTTGAAGAAGTTATTTTCCGTGGACTATTATTCAGGGCAATGGAGAAGGACAATCTTAAGAGTGCAATTATTGTTTCTGCGCTGACATTTGGCTTGGGACATATTGTGAATCTTTTCAACGGAAGTGGAAAAGATTTGATTTCGTCCATGATTCAAATTGTATTTGCCGTTCTGGTCGGATTTGTGCTGGTAATAATCTTTTATCATGGGAAGTCTATTGTACCATGTATTTTATTCCACTCTGCTAATAATGCGCTCAAAGTTTTTTCTGCAAATGGGATGAGTGATCCTCTGACAGAAAGGGTAATCAACTTAGTGTTGATTATTGCTGTTTTGGGAGGGTATCTATTCTATCTGGTTAAAGAATTTATTATTCCAAATAAATGTGGGGGCTAATGAAATGTACAGTTTTAGTACCAAGGGGATACATAGCAAGCGAATTAAAATAACAGCAAACGGAAGAAGGATTCCGCTGCTGATATTGAGACCCATAAATGAACCTTCAAATGCGCCGGGAGTTATGTGGATTCATGGTGGTGGATATATGACAGGAATGAAAGAGATGGCCTATATTGGACGGGCGGCGGATCTTGTGAGAAATCATGGCGCTGTAGTTATAGCTCCGGGGTATCATTTGTCGCTGTTTCATCCATATCCTACAGCTTTATATGATTGCTATGCCGCACTATTGTATATTAAAGACCATGCTAAAGAACTTGGAATAAACCCAGACCAGATAATGGTTGGGGGAGAGAGTGCGGGAGGTGGATTAACTGCAGCCATCTCAATGTTGGCAAGAGATAAGGGCGAAGTAAAAGTTGCTTTTCAGATGCCGCTATATCCAATGATAGACAATTATGATACAGATAGTTCTAAAAATAATCATTCCAAGGTATGGAATACAAAAAGAAATCATCAGGCATGGGCGGTATACTTGAGGAAAGATGCAAAGAAAGATGTATCTCCTTATGCCGCACCGGCAAGGCAAACAGATTATTCTAATCTTCCACCTGCGTATACATTTGTCTGTACAGCAGAGCCTTTTTATTGCGAAACTTTGAAGTATATTAATGATCTTAAGGCTGCAGGAGTGGAGGCTAAAGTCGATATTTACGAAGGGATGTATCATGCCTTTGACATGAATGAACCTAATAACCCGATAAGCAAAGAAGCTATAAAGAACTTTAATGAGGTGTTTGCTTATGCTAAGGAACACTATTTTGCTACACAGGAGCATTAGCTTACAGGATAATTTAGAAAAATTATACACGAAAAAATGAAATTGATGGAGAGAACTAATTGATAATAATACTTGAGATATTAAGAAAAATCTTTTGGCTGTATGTTTGGGTAACTGCAGTAAATATCATATTGTTCGGACTTCCGATTCCTAAGATAATCAGAAAGTGTAAGAAAAAGAAGTATCTGATAAGTGCTGAAAACAGTTTTGATTACCAACAGGCAAGCGATTGCAGCGGTTATTCTACTGCATATGTTTTCAGACATCTTGGAATTGATATCGACGGACCTTCTGTTTACAGGCAGATTCCAATAAAGCTATGGAAAGGCTCCGTTGCGGGTATGGGGATTATTCTATTATGCCTTAAATATAAAGTTAAATGCTTGCTTCGCATAGGTAATATCGAGGCTCTAGAGGATACTGTATGCAAGGGAATCCCTGTTGTGGTGCTCACCAGAACGGTGCCTGGATCAAGGTGGCTTCATTATATAACTGTGGTTGGCTTCGACGAGGAATACATATATAGTGCAGATTCGATGATTGAGCATAAAAATAGTGAGAATAGCCTATATAACCGAAGAATACCAATAGCTGATTTTAAGAAAATTTGGCAGACAAGTAAGATATACCAGCCACTGATGTTTAATCTGTTTTTTGAAATGAAAAGATGATTAGAGAAGTAGTAGCGCAAAAGGAGCAATAAGCATAGATGACATTAGAGAAAAATTTAATATGTGACAGAGTAACTATAAGGAATTATAGAACTGAAGATAAAGATTTTTGTACCAATATGTGGTTTGACCTGGAAAATGGAAAGTACTTAAGTGACCCCACAAGAGATTACGTTGATGAGGTATATCAGAGTGCTATTGATACTATGGAAGACAGTGAAGATGGATATTACCTTGTGATTGATGATAATGAAGATGGAAAGAGTATAGGAAACTGCTGTGCATTTCCTAATGAAGACAGAAACAATATCGACATAGGTTACTGCATAAACAAAAAGTACTGGCGAAAAGGATATGCCTCAGAGGCAGTAAAAAAGCTGATTGAGTGGGCAAGAGAACACGATATTAAAACTGTAACTGCAGAAGTAGCCAAGGAAAATGAGGCTTCTTGCGGATTATTAATAAAGCTTGGGTTCAAGGTAAAAGAAGAAACAAAGTACAGGAAGTATCATATGGATATAGAGTATGACAGTTACATTTTTGAGCTTGCAGTATGATTTGAAAAATATATTCCAGTAGAACTAAGTCGCTGCGCGACGGCCTGCCAAGGCTGTGGCGCAGCGTTTTCTTTACTCAAAAAGCAGTAGATAGTGACACCTTGATGATGTATGTTTAAGTTACCACACAAAAACCTACCATTACCAAAACCACTACTACTGCCATGAAAAGCGTATCATTTATTATTACTTCACACAAGCATTTTTATTCTGGACGTCCACCTCCGTGGTTAGGGTAACTATCAGATTACTACTAACTAAGGAGGCTTTTTATGTACGAAGAAATACTACAAAAAATTGAAAAGGAATGCGAAATTAGAAATCTTTCTCCAAGGACTTGCTTTATCTATAAGTTTCATACTACTAAGTTCCTGAAGTGGGCTGGAGAGAAGCCTGTTTCAGAGCTATCCCTTTATGATGTCCGTGATTACATTCTGGAACGCAGGGATGATGGTGCCACACCCGGTTACTGCAATTGTATGTGTTCTGCACTTTCATTCTTTTATAAGCATCTACTGCATATCCCTTGGGATCTGGATATAGTTCCACGTATGAAGGTTGACTGGACATTGCCACAAACTCTTTCCCTGGAACAGATAGAAAAGCTTATTGATACTGCTCAGAACATCAGAAATAAAGCCATAATCGCTCTTGTCTATTCTTCAGGATTGAGAGCAGGTGAAGTCGTAAGGCTTGCGCCTGGCGATATCTATATGAGCACAATGCAGGTACATATCCGCAATAGTAAAAACAGAGGTGATCATTGGACTATTCTTTCCGACAGGACACTTGAACTGCTTAAACAGTATTGGTATGCCTGCCCGGAGCCGCGTGATGTCCTGTTTGTTTCATTGAGAAAGCCTCATAGACCACTCAAAGTAGGCGGCGTTGAGGCAATGGTTAAGAGAGTTGGCAAAGACGCCGGAATCAAGCTGCATCCCCATGTCCTGCGCAATTCCTTTGCCACACATCTGATTGAGAATCATACTGACAGAGAGTATGTACAGGCTATGCTCGGACACAGATCTCCGAGTTCCACCCAGGTGTATATACATGTTTCGAATAAAGCAATCATGGGTGTTAAGAGTCCCTTGGATCATCCAAGGAAAAAGAAGGGCAAGAGAAAGAAGAAGGAAGACTGACATGGACAACATCACTATTCAGGATGTTTTTGAGCAGTTTATTCCTATGATTGCTGACAGGTCATTTTCAGATGAACAGTTCAACGCAATCAAGTGTATAAGATCCTGTCGTACAGCAGAGATGGGGGCCCACGTGAGTGAATGCAAATCCTGTCATGCTAAGTTTATACATTACAACTCATGCAAGAACAGGAATTGTCCTATGTGTCAGGCACTGGAAGTTGATGAGTGGATAGACTTAAGGCGTGAAGATGTACTGGATGCACCATACTTTCATACAGTATTTACAGTGCCAGGGCTTTTATATCCTTTGATCTATGCCAACCAGAAGCTTCTTTATGATGCACTTTACCATGCGGCTAATAAGACTCTGTCAGAACTTTCAAAAGATGCCAAGCATTTCGGAGCGAAAATAGGATATATCTGTATTCTACATACATGGGGATCCAAGCTTAATTATCATCCACATATTCATACGATAGTATTAGGGGGAGGCCTCGATGACAAGAACCATTGGAAAGACAAAGGAGATAAATTCTTTCTACCGGTAAAAGTCATGTCTGCTGTTTTTAAGAAATACTATCTGGAAGAATTGAAATACCTTCATGAATCAGAAAAACTGTCCTACTCAGAAGGTGCAGAAATACTGAGGAATCAGTATGAATTCAAGAGTCTTCTTGATAAGCTCTATGCTATGGATTGGGTCGTGTATTCCAAACGGACATTTAAAGGAGCACAGGAAGTCTTTAAATACCTTGGTAAATATACCCACAGAATTGCCATAAGCAACAGGCGTATTCTGAGCATGGATTCTGAGAATGTAACCTTCAGTGCCAAGGACTATCGGACAGACGGTAAATACAGACCTATGACAATCTCAGGAGAAAAGTTCGTATCACGCTTTCTGCTCCATATACTTCCTAAGGGATTTGTAAGGATACGTTACTATGGGCTTTTGGCCTGTAGATGTAAAGCTCAGAAAATGACTCTCTGTAGAAATCTACTCGGATGTGAGCAGTATCTATCCAAACTCAGAGGCAAGACAACTGCTGAAAAGATCAAGATTCTGTATAACCACGACATTTGTAAATGCTCCAAGTGTGGTGAACCTCTCATAACTTTTCGCATAGATGGCAGATATATGCTTTGTTAAATAACTGGATCTCATACCGCTAACCAAGCCTTTTTCACGAAGGCTTCTTTGTCGTGGAATGAAGACAGATACACGGGAAATAATGATGTAAAAACAGAGCTGTAGTGGTAAGATTTGATTAGATGGTTGCAGATTGAAATTCCACAGCAACCCGGACGCGACTTAGTTCAATTAGATAAAAATCGGTCTGAAGCCCAAACAAAAAGGACAGATTTTGGATATATGAAGTCTGTTTTTTTGTTTGGGCTTACACCGATTGTTTACGTATCAATTTTATTTACGATGGGGGTATTTTTATATGATAGTGATGAAAGAAATGGAAGCAATATTTGGAGAAAGTTCATATATCGATTTGTGGATGCAGCTTGTTCGAAAGGTTAGCTGGAATTTCCCCGGGCTCGAAACAGAAGAAAATTTAGAAGAACATAAGCAGACTGTATTGAAGTTTATGAACAAGCTGCAAGCTGTATGTGTCAAAGACAGTGAAACTATTGTGGGAGTTCTTCTGTTTTCACGTAATAGAAATATGATCTGTTGTCTTGCTGTGGATCCTGAATACAGGCAGCAAGGGTTGGCTTCAATCCTTCTGAGAAAAGCGCTTGCTGAATTAGATAGAAGTAGGGAAATCACGGTATCAACGTTTCGTGAAAATGATGAAAAAGGAATTGCTCCGAGAGCTTTGTATAAAAAATTCGGATTTCAAGAGGGCGAAATGACTGAGGAGTTTGGGTATCCCAATCAAGTATTTGTTTTACATCCTTAAATCTTTTTATATAATGCAGCAGGTTAGGAGTTATATATTTCATGAAAACTATCATTTTCACAATGGGAACTAGAGGAGATATCCAACCGTACATATATCTTGCAAGGGCTCTTAAGAAAAACGGACATGTTGTTAAACTCGGTTCTCATCCCTGTTGGAGAAAACTTATTGAAGAATCGGGTATTTCTTTTCTTCCCGTCGGACCTGATATTGATATAGAGATGGAAGCAGCTGTTATCAGAGGTAAAAGTTCAAATGCTGCCCTTAGCATGCTTAAGACAATGAATTTCATATTTAAGATCATTCAGAATTCAACGAATGAAATATATGAGGCATGCAAAGGAAATGATCTTATCATAGTAAGTCACAGTCAGATGGGAGCAGTAGAAGCAGAGGCCTTGAATATTCCTACAGTAAACGTGACTTTGCAGATTGAAATGATCCCCGAAAAGAAAAAGCCGCAGACATTTATTAATAAGCTTATCGGGGGCTTGATCGGTAAACAGATAAACAAGCCATATAACAAGATCAGAAAGGTTTATGGTCTTAAAGCGATGAGAGTCGGTGATTCCCTGATGTCTCAAAAACTCGACCTGATCCCCATAAGTAAATTTGTTGTGACAAGAAGCCCGTATTGGGAAGACCAGCATATTTTGACAGGCTATTGGTTTGAAGAAGAGGAGGTATATTCGCCAAGTGAGGAATTAACAGCCTTTCTTAAAAGTGGTGAAAAGCCTGTTCTGCTCGCACTCGGCGCAATGTCATTCGAAGATAAAGCAGAAACGGATAAACTGGATATGTTTGTCAAAGCATTTCAAAAGGCGGGATGCAGGGCAATCATACAAGGGTTTCAAAAATCACTTGAAGAGTATAAACTTCCGGAAACAATGATGTCTGTTGGGAGTGTTCCTCACAGCTGGCTCTTCAAACAGTGCAGCTTCGTGATTCATCACTGTGGTTTTGGAACATCTGCTGCAACCATGATCTATGGAATACCGTCTATACCGGTCTCTCATGTGCTGGACCAGATGGGATTTGCAATGCAGCTTAGAAATTTAAATGTGGCCACGGAACCATTGAAAGCAAAGGACCTGACTGAAGAAAATATCTATAATTCCATTGTTCAAATGCAAGATACGTATGATGAAAAAAGCAAAAATGCAATGGAAATATCTGATAAGATCAGGACTGAGGGTGGATTGTCTGAAACAGTACAATTAATTGAAAGTGTTATATGATTTATCTTACGGGATAATGAAATAAGCAAATCGCAGTTTATAGGAGGCTTGAAGTGGGTTATACAGATAACAAGGTAAAGGTTACAGTAGTAGAAAGTCATTGTCCAAAGTACAAAGTTGGAGATGTTATTCGTTTTATAGGCAGTGACCTTGATAAAGATAACAGTGATAATGTTTGCATGGTTGCAATGCAGGCAATATATCCTTTCATTTATGCTTTTAGAAGAGGGGGCAATTTAAAAAATGGACCTTATCAGTGTATTGATTGTGGAGAAACTGTAGTATTTAATATTGAAATTGAATCATAAAAATCGGCATTTGTGGGGGAATTATGGACAAGAATTTACTAGATTTTTTAATAACTGCTAAGAAGGCTACTTATGCAGGCAAAGGTGCTGAGACAACTTCATCAAGGATAAAATCGCATGATTTGATTTATGAAGATGGAGATTATATGT
>NZ_JAGBLU010000082.1 GCF_017635265.1 Butyrivibrio sp. | reverse complement strand
TAACACAATTGTCCGAAAACACGGTATTGCCTTCAAAAAAATGTATAAAACAGATTTTAGGCTGTATTTTAAATGGGTATTACCACATGAAAGTGGGTCTAAAGTGAATTGGTATGTGTCCACTCTATAGGTAGTAGTTTATAGTGTCCGTCAAAGAATTCGTTGGGCAATAATTCATTTTTCTTGTTTTTTACCCAATGTTCCTACCAGCCATTGGGTAAAAAAACAATTTTCCGCATATTTACCCAAGCTTATTCAATATTCACGGGTAAATAACAGCTAATTGCGCTCCTTACCCTATGAATTAATTTATTCGCGGGTAAAGAAGTGTTATTTGTTTTTCTTACCCGAGGCTTCAGTTTATTCGCGGGTAAAGAAGTGTTATTTGTTTTTCTTACCCGAGGCGGCAGTTTATTTTTGGGTAAAAAGCAGCTATTTGCATTCCTTGCCCGAGGAATCCATTTGCTCGCGGGTATATAAGTAATTTTTTTTACTTTTGGTACAAGAGTCTCTTAAAAACTTGGAATTCCCTCCTTTTTTCTTTATTGCAAAACAAAATAATGATAGAATTATTAAGTTGAGATTTTTGAAAAAGGACTTAATAAGATGAAGTACAAAGCAGTTATTTTTGATATGGACGGCACGCTCCTTAATACAATTGAGGATATTACCGATTCTGTGAATTTTATTTTAAGAAAGTACCAAATGCCGGAGAGAACTCTTGATGAGATCAAGCATTTTGTGGGCAACAGTGCTGTTAAGCTCATTGAGAGAGCTATTGTCGGCGGAAAAGAGAACCCTTTGTTCGATAAGATTTTAAGCGATTATGAGGCATATTATGTTGAACACTGCAATATTAAAACAGGGCCTTATGAGCATATTGTTGAACTTTTAAGAGAACTTAAAAAACGTGGCTATAAAGTTGCGATTGTATCCAATAAGTCTATGGACGGCGTGCAGGAGCTTAAAAATGTATATTTCAACGGTCTTGCTGATGTGGCTGTTGGAGTTACAGAAGACTTAAACAGAAAACCTGCGCCGGATGAGTGTCTTGAAGCTATGAGGCTTTTGGCTGTGGATAAAAAAGACTGTGTATACGTAGGAGATTCTGATGTGGACCACATGACAGCACTTAACACGGGGATTCCTTGTATTTCATGTCTGTGGGGCTTTAGGACTAAAGAAGAGCTTATTGAAGCTGGTGCAGGTTCAAATGCTTTTGTCAGTGATCCTCTTGAGATACTTGATCTTGTCTGATAAAAGTTTCTGACTACTTGGGAAAGGCAGAATATGAGTAAAACAATTTGGATTGTTACGATCATTCTTTTGATTGGAGTAATATTTGCCGGAACTACCGTAAAAAAATCATCGGATAATACTGATGATATGGCAGACTCTGATAAGAACTACAAGGAATTTACTGCTTTTTTTGCAGTGCCGGGAACAGCAACGGTTAAGGACAACGATATAAAAAAAGAAATAGGTGATATTACGGGAGTCGTTGTGGAGGAAACGTGGCTGGATAACAGGACAGCATCCGATGCTATTGATGAACTTATTGCAAGTGGAGAGTATCCTGATTTCATAGATGCCGGAGAAGAGTCTGTCCGATTGTATGAAGCCGGTGCCTTGGTGCCGCTTGATGATTACATTGATAAATATCCCATGATAAAAGAGCTTTTTGATGAAAGAACGTGGGATCTGCTAAGACAAAGTGACGGACACATTTATTGGATTCCTCAATTTTCCAGTACTTATGGAGAAGAGAGAGTCTGCGTGCATGTTGATGAGGCTTTCTGGATTCAGACAAGAGTTTTGGAGTGGGCAGGATACCCCAAAGTGTGCACTTTGGATCAGTATTTTGATCTTATAGAAGAGTACTATGCTGCTAATGCTACAATGCCTGACGGCTCTGCCATAATTCCATATACCATTCTTTGCGATGACTGGAGATATTTTTGTCTTGAAAATGCACCACAGTTCCTTGATGGATATCCCAATGACGGAGTTGCAATAGTTGATCCTGATACCGGGAAGGTTATCGACTACAACACTACAGGTACTGCAGCCGAGTATTTCAAAAAGCTCAATGAAGAATATAAAAAAGGGATTGTAGACCCTGAATTTTACAAGCAGACCTATGACGAATATATAAGTAAATTGTCAAGCGGAAGAGTTTTGGGAATGGTGGATCAGTGGTGGGATTTTGCATATTATGCTGAGGATGCCATAAAGCTTGCCGGCCTTGATGAGGAAGGGTGTCAGTATGTGCCGTTGCCAATAACAATAAGGGAAGACATTACCAATCAGTGGCACAATTCCGGAACTGTTTTTCACGGCAGTTCAGGTCTTGCTATTACAAAAAGCTGCGAGGATGTTGACGGAGCGCTTAAGTTTGTCAGTGATCTTTTGGAACAGGATGTTCATAACCTTAGATTTTGGGGAATAGAAGGTGTTGATTATATCATTGGTGATGGCGGATTGTTCAAAAAGACCAAAGGAATGAGAAATCAGGCATATGATTCCGAATACAAGGCATCTCATTTTTGTCAATATTCTTATTTTCCACAATGGCTTGGAACAAGCAGAGATGGTGTAAATGCCATGAAACCCGATGGACAGGAAGTTGAGTTTTATGATGGTCTTTCAAATAAGGTCAAGAAATGCTTAAAAGCCTATGGGGCGCAGACCTATGTTGAAATGCTTGGCTCACATCCATCCCCCGGCCCTTGGTACCCGATATATACATATGCTCAGAATCTTTCCGAAACAACGGTTGAGGGTGAAACCTACAGCAGGATGACGGAATGTAAACAGAATTATCTGCCCAAGGTTGTAATAGCCAATAATTTTGACAAGACCTGGGAAGAATATATGGAAGCTTATAAGTCATGTCATCCGGAACACTTCTTCCAAGCCGTTCAAAGAGAGGTTGACAGACGCATAGAAGAAGCGGAAAGCTATGAACAGGACGAATAAAGTTGTATGACTTCTTGAACTAAATTTCAGAAATCCGCATATGCTGCGGATTTCGTGAGAATATGAGTGAAGAGTCAACCAAGCCTCATCAACGAAGTTGATTTAAATTGGCTTGGTTGATACATTCTTGAATTGTTGATTCAAGAATGTATAATATATATCACAAATGAATAAAAAGGGGGGATGAATATGGAAGGTGTGGACAACAAAGAGCAGAACACGACCGAGAATGTGACAAGTGATCAGGTTTTGATCGAAATAAGAGATCTTACAAAGAAAAAGCTTTTCTTTCAAAGAATTTCCACATTTTGTGTTGCTGTGATGGCTGTGTGCGTGCTCGTATCGGTTTTGATAGTCATACCAAAGGTTAGGATTACGCTTAATCATATAAATGATACGGCAATTCAGGCGCAGGCTTCTTTAAACGAAGCAAACACTATGATAAGCAGTATCACCAAGGCCAGTGAGAATTTGAACAGTCTTGTTGATGAAAATGGAGAGGGACTTACAAATGCGGTTAAGGCTCTGTCTGAAATTGATTTTGAGGGATTAAATGAAGCTATAAAGGATCTTCAGGATGCAGTGGGACCTTTGGCATCATTTATGAGTAGATTCAAGTAATAGGAGGGAAAAAACTATGGGAAAAAAGTCACCGGTTGAGGAAATAAAGGATATTGTAAAAGAAGTTTCCAAGAATGCAGAGCCTGTTATTGATGAAGCTAAAAAGAAAGCTGAACCAATATACAACGATATAAAGGGTAAGGCTGAGCCAATCTATAATGATATAAAAGGTAAGGCGGAGCCGATATACAATGATATAAAAGGCAAAGCAGAACCAATCTATAACGATATAAAAGGCAAAGCTGAGCCAATCTATAATGACATAAAGGGTAAAGCAGAACCAATATACAATGATTTAAAAGAAAAAGCGGCTCCTGCTGCAAAGGCAGTTAAACTGCAGTCTGAAAAAGCACGTAAGGCAGCCAAAACTGTTGGGGATGACATTACCTCAAAGGCCGCTAAGTTTAATTGTAAGGAAGAGGTTTTTGTACAGTACAATCATCACGAAATCAGAACAACAGATATTATTGAGAGAGCTAAACAGGACTTTGTTTCTAAAGGAAACAAGCCGTCAAGCATCAGAGAAATACAGGTTTATATTAAGCCTTCCGACAATGCGGCATATTATGTTGTGAATCATTCAGAAACAGGCAAGATTGGATTTTGATGGGATTACGATATGGCAATTGAATTAAACAGTTTTTTTCCGCTGTCTCACTATGAATACGGCGAAGCATACTTTGGAAGTTATAAGGGAATGAGATACAGGCTTGCCCGTGAACCTCTTGAAAATGTCAAGTTTACTCCTTTAGATAAAAGAGGTCCAGCGACTTTGATGGCTACAGTATGGCCGGAGCCTAATTCTTATGCACATACGGAAGATGCTCTTAAGACAACAGAAAACTTTGAGGTATCTCAGGAAGGCCTTGAAAAGGCTGTTGAATGGATAAATGAACAGTACACTTCCAGAGAAAATGAATGGATGGGATAAAAATTTAAAAATAAAAAAAGGATTTTTGAAGCTCACGTAGAATAATATCTTTGTGGGCTTCTTTTTTTAGTAAATGGCAGACGGCCCACAGAAAGAAGCGAAAATTGAAAATTCGTAAACAACTGGAAGAACGCGAGACTAAAATCTTAAGTAAGCATGCCACTCTAAGCATGAATTCCAAGGGAAGAGAAAAAGAAGAAAAGCCATGCGACATCAGGCCTTGTTTTCAGAGGGACAGAGACAGAATCTTGTATTCTAAGTCTTTTAGACGCCTTAAGGACAAGACTCAGGTTTTTTTGTCACCAAACGGTGATCATTACAGAACCCGTATGACGCATACACTTGAAGTTTCTCAAAACGCCAGAACTATAGCGAAAGCTCTTCTTTTAAATGAGGATCTGGCAGAAGCCATTGCCCTTGGTCATGATCTTGGACACACTCCTTTCGGACATGCAGGGGAAAGAGCGCTCAATGAAGTGTGCCCCGGAGGATTCCGGCACAATGAACAGAGTCTTAGGATAGTTGAAAAGCTTGAAAACTATGGTCAGGGCATGAATCTTACCTGGGAAGTGAGAGATGGTATAGTAAATCATGAGATGGATCTAAAACCTGCGACTCTTGAAGGAAGGGTTGTGCGACTTTCTGATAAGATTGCCTATATGCATCACGACATGGATGATGCCATAAGGGGCGGTATCATTACCGAGGATCAGGTGCCGGAAGATCTTTGCAAAGTTATCGGACACACTAATGGAGAATGGCTTGATACCTTCATTCATGACATTGTTGCAAACAGCTTGGATAAGGATGACATCCTTATGTCTGAAGAGGTATACGAAGCTTTTCACAAACTCAGAAAGTTTATGTTTGAGAGAGTTTATACAAACCCTGTTGCAAAAGGACAGGAGGGGAAGGTTGAGGAGATGATCAAGATATTGTATTCGTATTATCTTGATCACATAGATCGTCTTCCTGATTACTTAAAGAATATGATGGATGCCGGTGAGACAAAAGAAAGAGTCGTATGTGACTATGTAAGCTCTATGACCGACAGGTACGCCATTTCAGTATTTGAAGAAGTTTATATACCACACACTTGGGGAGTTTTATAAAGAATGTACTATTCTGATGAAGTCATCGAAGAAGTGCGAAGGGGAAATGACATTGTGGATGTTGTGGGACAGTATGTTCACCTTCAGAAAAAGGGAGCCAATTATTTTGGTCTGTGTCCTTTTCACAATGAAAAATCCGGTTCATTTTCCGTTTCAGCTCATAAGCAAATGTTTTACTGCTTTGGATGCGGAGCCGGAGGCAATGTAATCACTTTTTTGATGAAATATGACAATCTAACATTTCAGGAAGCGGTAAAAGAGCTTGCACAGCGTGCGGGGATAAAGCTTCCGGAGCAGGACGATTCGCCTGCAGCCAAGGCTATCAGGGATAAAAAACAGATCCTTTATGACATAAATAAAGAAGCTGCCAAGTACTACTATTATCAGCTTAGAGGCAAAACCGGACAAAAAGGCATGGAGTATTTTAAGTCCAGAAAACTGACTGATGAGACCATGCAGCACTTTGGACTTGGTTATGCCAATATTACCAGCGATGACCTCACAAAGCACCTTAAAAAGCTGGGGTATACCGATGGACAGATAATAGAGGCAGGACTTGCATCCCATGATGAAAAAATGGGAACCCATGATAAATTCTGGAACAGGGTAATGTTTCCGATACAGGATGCATCCCAAAAAGTTATTGGTTTTGGCGGAAGAGTGATGGGAGACGGAAAACCCAAATATCTCAATTCTCCGGAAACACCTATTTTTGATAAAAGCAGAAATCTTTTTGGACTTAATTATGCCAAGAATTCCAGAGCGGGATACATGATAATCTGTGAGGGATACATGGATGTTATAGCCATGCATCAGGCAGGATTTACAATGGCAGTTGCCTCTCTTGGAACTGCATTTACAACAGGACAGGCGATGATCCTTAAGAGGTATACGGATGAAGTTATCTTGTCCTATGACAGTGATGGAGCCGGTACAAAGGCTGCACTTCGTGGAATAGGGATTCTCAAGGAAGCCGGTCTTAAGGGAAAGGTTTTGGATTTAAGGCCACACAAGGATCCGGATGAGTTTATTAAAAGCGAAGGAAAGGAAGCCTTTGAGGAGAGGATAAAAAATGCGGAGAACACATTCTTTTTTGAAGTAAGGGTTCTTCAGTCGGAGCATGATATGTCAGATCCTCAGTCCAAGACAGAGTTCCATAGAAAACTTGCGATGAAGCTCTGTGAATTTGAAGAGGCATTGGAAAGAGAAAACTATATAGAGGCTGTGGCTGCGAGGTTCAACATAGCAGTTGACGATTTGCGAAAGCTTGTAACAAGTGTTGCTTCGCAGGGAGGTCTTGTAAGGAAAGTTGAAAGACCTAAATCGGGTATACAGCAAAAAAGATCTCCGGAGGATGGAGCCAAAAAGAATCAAAGGCTTCTTTTGACATGGCTATCCGATGAGCCTCAGATTTTTTCAAAGGTTACAAAGTGGATAACTCCGGAAGATTTTTCGGATGATCTGTACAGAAAAGTGGCTACAGAATTGTTTATGGGAATGGAAAGCGGCAATTTCTCGCCGGCAGCGATTCTGGACGGATTTACGGATGAGGAAGAACATCGGCAGGTGGCTGAAATGTTCAATACCAATTTGATCGAGATAGAAACGAAGGATCAGAGAAAGAAAGCTTTCCACGACATAATATATGGTGTTAAGGCAGCAGGCTATGACAGGATGAAAAAAGAACTAAAGCCTGATGATCCTTTATTTTTAACCAAGACTATACAGGGCAAAAAAGATTTAGAAAAATTGTCACATGTTGATATATCACCGGATGACTGAAAATAATAGAAAAGGAAATATAAAAAATGGCCAAGAAAGAAACAGAGACAAAAGAAACAAAGAAACTAGCTGCTAAGGCTACAACAAAGGTAACTGCCAAGGTTGAAGCAAAGGCTAAAAAGGAAGAGACCAAGGAAGAAAAGAAAGCAGCCAAGTCAGCAAATGAGGAAAAGGAAACTGTGATTTTGGTGAAAAAGACAGCTAAGAAGAATTCGGAGGAGAGTGCTTCAAAAGCTCCAAAGGCTTCCAAGGAACCAAAGGTTAAGAAAGCGTCAAAGAGTGAAAAGGCTAAAGCTGAGAACAAAGCTGATGATGGTGAAAACCAGGAATTTGATGAAGCTACAAAGGAGCTCTTTACTCAGAAAATCAAAGATATTCTAGCTCTTGCCAAAAAGAAGAAAAATGTTCTTGAGTATTCTGAAATCAGCGATTTCTTTACGGATTTAAATCTCAATGAGGAACAGCTTGACAATGTCCTTGAGGTTCTTGAAAGCTCAGGAATAGACGTTCTTAGAGTATCGGAAGTTGATGATGATCTTCCGGATGAGGATGATATGATGCTTTCAGATGAGGACGAGGTTGATATGGAAAATATCGACCTGTCAGTTCCCGATGGAATCAGTATTGAAGATCCTGTAAGAATGTACCTTAAAGAAATCGGTAAGGTTCCGCTTCTTAATGCTGACCAGGAAATTGAACTTGCAAAGGCAATGGAAGCAGGTATTGACGCTCAAAAAGAGCTTTCTGATGACAAGGATAAGAATGAGCTTTCAGATGCCAGAAAGAAAGAGCTTGATCAGATTATTTACGAAGGAGAGGAAGCAAAAAAACGTCTTGCTGAGGCTAACCTTCGTCTGGTTGTCAGCATAGCAAAGAGATATGTAGGAAGAGGAATGTTATTCCTTGATCTTATTCAGGAAGGTAACCTTGGTCTTATAAAGGCCGTTGAAAAGTTTGATTTCCGTAAAGGATTCAAATTCTCAACATATGCTACATGGTGGATCAGACAGGCTATCACAAGAGCTATTGCAGATCAGGCCAGAACAATTCGTATCCCTGTTCATATGGTTGAGACTATCAATAAGCTTATTCGTGTAAGTCGTCAGCTTCTTCAGGAACTTGGACGTGAGCCGCTTCCGGAAGAGGTTGCAAAAGAGATGAATATGCCTGTAGAGCGTGTTCGCGAGATACTTAAGATTTCACAGGAGCCGGTATCACTTGAAACTCCTATTGGTGAAGAAGAAGACAGTCATCTTGGTGACTTTATACAGGACGATAATGTTCCTGTACCTGCGGATGCTGCAGCATTTACTCTTTTAAAGGAACAGCTTGTTGAAGTTCTCGGAACACTTACAGAGCGTGAACAGAAAGTATTAAGACTAAGATTTGGTTTAGATGATGGAAGAGCCAGAACTCTTGAAGAAGTAGGTAAGGAGTTTAACGTAACCCGTGAGCGTATCCGTCAGATTGAGGCAAAGGCACTTAGAAAGCTTCGTCATCCGAGCCGCAGTCGCAAACTCAAGGATTATCTTGACTAAATATGAGTAAAGAAGACATACAATTAAAAATGTCCGAGAGGCTCATCACTGTTGCTGATATGCTAAAAGGTGATGAGATTCTTACGGTTGCGGATGTGGGATGTGACCATGGTTATGTATCCATATATCTGGTACAGAAAAAAATTGCAAAGTCCTGCATAGCTATGGATGTCAGGAGAGGACCGTTGTCTGCTGCCGCATCAAATATTTCGGATTATGGCCTTGATATGAAGATTACGACCAGACTGTCTGATGGATTAAAAGAGCTCAAAAAAGGCGAAGCTTTGGCTGTAGTTATCGCAGGAATGGGCGGAAAGCTAATGGAGAAGATCATAGAGGAAGGTAATCTTTATGATCTCGGTATAAAGGTAGCTGTTTTTCAGCCTCAGTCCGATATTGCCGAATTCAGACAGTTTATCAGGGATAAGGGCTATGTGATAACGGATGAGAGAGTTGTTTTTGAGGACGGCAAATATTATTTTCCAATGAAAGTGTCTGTATCTGATGCAACAGACAGCACCAAAAGTGCATATGATAAAGCTTTAGAAACGTTATTTGCTGATAGTGGTGAAATTGATATTCAGACAAAGAAGAGAATATGTAACCGCTATGGGGAGTGTAATTTATTAAGAAAAGAGCCTTTGCTTTTGGCATATCTTGAACATGGAAGAAAGGTTCTTGAGAGCATTTTGGAAAACCTTGACGAAAGTCATAATGAGCGAAAGAAAGACATTGTTGAAGAACTTTCCGATATTTCTTTTGCTCAAAAAATCTTAAGATGATGAGGTAGATGCTATGCCACAAATTACAATAAACGGAGTATCTAAAGAGTACGATAAGGGAACCACATTTGAACAGATTGCAAAAGAATATCAGTCTGAATATAAGTACAGGATTGCAGCTGTTATTTACAATGGCAAGATAAGGGAACTTTTTAAAACAGTAAAGAAAGACGGAACACTGTCTTTTGTGACTTTTGCTGATGACATTGGCCATAAAACCATGCGCAGAACAGCCGTAATGATGCTGATTAAGTCTGTGAGAGATGCTTTGGGCAAAGATTCCGATGTTGCCACAAAAGTTGAATTTACCATAGGCAATGGTTATTACTGTACTATAAGAGGAAATGTTACGATAACTGATGAGCTGGTTAAGAGAATTTCCGACAGATTTCAGGAACTTATCGATAGTGCTATCCCAATTATCAAGAAGGTATATCCTCTTGATGAAGCGGTGGAAATTTTTAAAAAGCAGGGAATGACCGATAAGGTTTCACTTTTAAAATATCGAAGAAGTTCTGAAATTAATATTTATCGTATAGAAGATTTCTATGATTATTTTTATGGATATATGCTACCCAATACCTCATATATCGAACATTTTAAGCTGGATAGATTTCATGACGGACTTCTTTTGACACTTCCTATGAAGGTCGACCCAAATCTCTTAAAGGTTTCGGAACCAAGAGAAAAACTCTTTGAAACCATGAAGCTTGCCAGCGACTGGGGCAGTATGATGGGAATTGATAACGTAGGTGATCTGAATGAACAGATATGTGCAGGCAGGATAAATGAGATGATTCTGGTTCAGGAAGCACTTCAGGAACGCAGAATCGGTGAGATTGCCAAAAAGATTCATGACCGTAAGGACATAAAGTTTGTAATGATCGCCGGACCAAGTTCCTCCGGAAAGACCAGTTTTGCCAACAGATTGTCCATTCAGCTTCGTACTTATGGAATGGTTCCCCATCCAATCAGCTTGGATAACTATTTTGTTAACAGAGAGCTGACTCCCAAACATCTTGATGGAAGTTATGATTTTGAATGTCTCGGAGCAATGGACGTTAAGCAATTTAATGATGATATGATAAGACTGCTTAACGGCGAGAGAGTGGAAATGCCGGAATTTAATTTTGTGACCGGTAAAAGAGAGATGAACGGCAATTTCCTTCAGCTTGGCGAAAATGACGTCCTTGTTATTGAGGGAATCCATGGACTTAATGAAGAAATGAGTTATGCTCTTCCTGCAAGCAGTAAATTTAAGATTTATATAAGTGCTCTTACTACACTTAGCATTGATTCTCATAACAGGATTCCTACAACTGACGGCAGACTCCTTCGCAGAATTGTAAGAGATGCCAGAACAAGAGGGGCGAGTGCCAAGGCTACAATAAATATGTGGCCCTCTGTAAGAGCAGGAGAAGAAGCCAATATTTTCCCGTTCCAGGAGGAAGCAGATGAGATGTTTAATTCAGCCCAGTTATATGAACTTGCTGTCATAAAGCAGTACGCTGAACCGCTTCTTTTCTCGATTGGAAAAAATGAACCTGAATATTATGAGGCAAAGAGGCTGCTTAAATTTCTGGATTATTTTGTAAGTGTTGATAATTCATTCCTTCCCAAGAATTCAATTTGCAGAGAATTTGTAGGCGGAAGCTGTTTTAAGGTATGAAAATGAGATATTGTAAAGAGTATTTTGATGATGTCAGGCTGGTAATTGATGCCATGCCTGACATTACCTCGTTATTTAATAAAAGAATATGCATTACAGGAGCTACAGGGATGTTGTGCTCTGCGGTGGTGGATATTATAGCTCTTTTAAACAAAGAGAGAAATGCAGGCATTAAATTGATTCTGGCAGGCAGAAATAAAGAGAGAGTTATTGACAGATTTGCCGGAGTTTTGTCGGCGGAAGAATTTGATTTTGCGGGATTTGATGCCGTAAAGGCTAATAGCTTTCTTCCGGAAGCTGATTTTTACATACATGGGGCAAGTAATGCCGATCCTGCCAAAATGTCATCTGAACCTGTGGAAACAATGCTCAGTAATCTTATCGGATTAAAGACTGTACTCGATTCAGCCAAAGAGGCGGATGGAAGCAGAGTGCTGTTTGTTTCAACAGGGGAAATATATGGAAATAAAAAGCCGGAGAGTGAAGGCTGCAGAGATAAGCTTGATAATTTGTACAAGGAAGATGATTATGGCTATGTGGATATATTGAATCCACGTTCCTGTTATCCTATGAGCAAAAGAGCGGCAGAGACTATGTGCGTTTCATATAATCGGGAATTTGGAGTCGATGTGGTCATTGCAAGATCATGCCATTCATATGGACCGGGAATCACTGAAAGTGACAGCAGAGCTTCAGCTGTTTTTACCAAAAATGCGGCAGCAGGTAAGGATATAGTCATGAAGAGCGCTGGGGAACAGGTCAGGTCCTATTGCTATACTCTGGATAGCGCATCAGCTCTTTTGACAATTCTGCTTCATGGGGAAACTGCACAGGCTTACAATATTTCCAATAAGGATTCAATAGTTACAATCAGATATCTGGCTGAGACCATTGCAAAGGCAGCCGGGGTTAAGGTTGTATTTGAAAATCCGGATGATTGTGAAAAGAAAAGCTATAACATGATGAACTGCTCGGCGCTTGATTCCGGAAAACTTGAGGAACTTGGGTGGAAACCAAAGTTTGGTGTGCAGGATGGAGTAGAGGCAACAATAAAATATTATGACATCTTGAACTAAATTTCAGAAATCCGCATATACTGCGGATTTCGTGAGAATATGAATGAAGAGTCAACCAAGCCTCATCGACGAAGTCGATTTAAAATGGCTTGGTTGATGCATTCTTGAATTGTTGATTCAAGAATACATATTTTACGAAATCAAGAGCTTGATTGAAACAAAATTACACACACAGATTATACACATTTTTTTCACTTTTTCTTCGCTTAAAATCCATTTACTTTTACGAGGCGTAGAGTAAAATAAATTTCGCTGTGTTAGTACAGAAGAATTATAGTTTGGATTTTGAGGGAGAACGTAACAATGACGACCTACGACAGAGCTAAAACAATCAATTCGTTGGCGGTTGCCATGGGTATGCAACCTGTGAGCAAAAAGGATTTGGCAAAATATGATACTGCAAGAGGAACAATTTATTGCAATGACAGGCCAATTGATACCGGTAATATAGAAGGTGCAATTTTATATTTTAAAACTTTGAAGACTAAAGCGCTAAAATCTTTAGCTCCTGAAGCCCAGACAGTTGCAGGTTATTATACGTCAGCTATTGATGCACTTGAATTTCTTAAGCAAAAAACTGCTGAAGAAGTTGTTAAATAAGCAGTTTTAGTAATACATCCACTTAAAAAGAGCCTTAGGGCTCTTTTTTGATGAATAGGAAGTACAATGGATTTTCTGTTCCGGTTTAGAGTTTTTTTAAGTTTTTTATCGTGGGTTACGATGCTTTGCAAAAAAAGATATATTTCATATTTTTTAAACTGTGTTATAATAATGTTCCTAAGTAGGACAAATGATCGCTGCCATGCAGACGAAAGGGCATGGGAGAGGAAAGTCCGGGCTTCGCAGGGCAGGATGCCAGATAACGTCTGGTGGAGGTGACTCCCAGGATAGTGCAACAGAGATATACCGCGTTAGCAATGAGGCGGGTGGCTATGGCAAGATGGAGCAGATTCATGCTTGCATGATATCTGCAACATATTGACATAGTTATGCGGCGAATGCCGCGTAACGAGGAAAGCTTGCTTTCCGAGTGACCGCCTCACTATATTGCTGGCGTAAGGGTGGAAAGGCAGTGTAAGAGACTACCGTGCTGGTGGTAACATCAGTAGCCATGTAAACCCCATCCGAAGCAAGACCGAAAAGAAAGCTATGAGTCTGCCCGACTCGCTTTCAGGTGGGTCGCTTGAGGCTGTCGGTGACGGCAGTCCTAGATAGATGATCATTCACGACATAACCCGGCTTACAGTCCTACTTAGAAAAAAACATGCATTCTTGAATCAACAATTCAAGAATGCATCAACCAAGCCATTTTAAATCGACTTCGTCGATGAGGCTTGGTTGACTCTTCACTCATATTCTCACGAAATCCGCAGT
>NZ_JAGBLU010000081.1 GCF_017635265.1 Butyrivibrio sp. | reverse complement strand
ACTATATGCTTGCTATAATTTGAATCTACTGCGTTGTCATCAGTCGTCGATGGACGCCCATCGACTCCATCTTCCGCCTTGTAGATTGCAAATTATATCTAAGCAATATAGTCGAGAAATATAAAAACAGCCACACTAGTGCTGACTTAACTCCATATGGAATGGATCATACCAACTACAAGTATGTATACTTTACTATGGTTGCAAATATTGGAAATGGTAATGCAATATGGCAAATAGCCTGAACAGATGATGCTTCCATGAGCGGGAATCTTGGCTACCATGGCCAGGGAACTATTGAAACCGAGCAGGGAGAATCTACAATAGGACAGTACGATGGTAATTGACGGTAACTTGATTTTTATGAGGGAGCAATCAGACTTGGTTGCTTCCTTTTTTAGACTATATATTTTCAAAAATAGAAGTCTATTGTTACATGATGATATCAATTGCACCTTATACATCAGAAAATGCAACTTATGCAAATCTTAAGATATGAGAAGTGTGTTTTTGATAAAGTAAAAATATCTTAAGAAAGGGAGTAAAAACAAATGAAAAGAAATATAATTGGCAGGGTGGTTAAAATCATATTAGGAGTAGTTGCTGTACTGATAGTCACAGGAACTGTTGGAATGGCCAAGCTGGTTACTGATGGCGTGTTTTATCAGAATAAAAACAATGATACTCAGGGCAACTCGATTAAGCAGCTGGCAAAGTACGGCTTTGACCTTGATGGCTTTATCGCCGGCACTCAAGGCAAAGAGATTTCTGTTACGGCAGAGGATGGCAATGTTGTTCCCGGAACCTTTTTTGATGTGGAAAGCGATAAGTGCGTAGTACTTGTGCACGGAGCAGGTGGCGACAGAGTAAGCACATATCCTCTTGCACAGCAGTATATCGAAAGAGGTTATAACGTAGTTGCTTTTGATGACAGAGGTCATGGATTAAATCCGGATGATAAAGTAACCTTTGGGATTCATGAGCTCCGTGATATAAAGGCGCTTGTAAGATATGCCAGAGAAGAACTTGGAAGCTCAGAGGTTATTGTTCATGGACAGTCAATGGGGGCACAGGCCACAGCAATTTATGCATCAAACGCAACACCTGGAACAGTAGAAGCAGCGGATGCAGTTATCTGTGACAGTCCTGTTCCGGGAATGGAATACATGATCAGAAGCGTGATTGCAGATGATGATCCGGAGGAAATGGAGTCATTTGTGACATCCTATCTTACAGAAGCAGGTAAGCTATATTCAAAGATTTTTTATCGCATCAACTGGAATGATGGTGATACAATCAAGGTTGTAGAAAATGATCAGCTGCCTACACTCATTTTTGTTTCACAAAAGGATACAGTCTGCCTTCCTGAAAAGGTTGAGGAAGTATATGAAAATGTTGGCAGTTCAGAAAAGAGCATTGCTTATGTAAACAGTGCACATATCGAAGGAGTTATTGATGATCCGGATGGATACATGGAATATGTTGAAACTTTCCTTGCTGGTGCCGGATTGTAAAAGTAAGTATGAAGTTAAACCTGTTCGAAGACAAGAATAATACAAATGAGCATGTGGATCTGTATTTTTCAAATATGCGACCACAGATAAAACAGATAATAGATATTGTGCAGTCCGAGAGAATATCTCTTTCGGGAAGACCTGCGGATGATGATCTTGACGATGGGGAAGAGATACTGATCGACCCCAAAGAGGTATATTACCTGGATTATGTGGACAGAAAACTTTTTATGTACACCGGGACCGGGGTCTATCGTATTATGAAAACACTCGCAGAGTGTGAGGAGCTCCTTTGGAACTATGGGTTTGTGAGAGTTTCCAAGTCTAATCTCATAAACATTTTCAGAATAAAACAGTTAAAGCCAGATCTTAATATGAAGGTTTATGCTTATTTTGATAATGGTGAGAGGATCTGTGTCAACAGAAGCTACAAGAAGGAATTTGATCAGTATCTTCAGAAAATGCGGAGAATGGTATAGTGAAAAAATATTTTAAGAATTTAGCCTTAATGATTTTTGTGTCATACACAGTGGTTTCTGTTTCTTCTGCTGTCATCAACATTATTTTGGGCGGTCAGACAAATAATTTGAATGAGCTGATGATGTTTGTCATTTGTATCATAGCCTCTGTTGTTTTATCCCTTCATGGGCTCTTTGACAGTGTAAGCCCACTGGCTATGATGGTTATCCAATATCTGTTAGCATGTGTGCTGATAGCAGTAATGCTTTTTATCGTGAGTTGCATTGACACTATAACTATACAAGGATGGCTGGATTTATATCGCTCATTTACGATTCCATATGTGATTCTTGCAGGGGTATATTACTACAGTGTGTTTGCTGATACAAAGAAAAAGGACAGCATAATTAAGGACCTACAGAAACGGGCTGGATGATTGCCGGGGCGATAGTAGTTATGGAAAAGAGATGATAAGAACAGTTGATGATATTGAGGAGAAACAACGAATTACAAAAAGCATTCTTACGGCTCTACCAGAGTGGTTTGGAATTCCAGAATCAACAGAAAACTATATTCGTGAAAGTGCGAATGAAATAATGGTTGCCTCTTTTGAGGGAGAAAAGGAAAATGGTTTTTTGTGTTTAAAGGAAACGGGAAAAGATACCGTTGAAATTGCAGTTATGGGCGTATTGAAGACGCATCATCACAAAGGTATTGGCAGATGTATGTTTAACGAGGCAAAGCATATTGCTGTTGAACATGGCTATTCCTTTATTCAGGTTAAGACTGTTCAAATGGGAAAGTATAGGCAATATGATGAAACAAACCATTTTTACCTAAGTCTTGGATTTAAGGAATTTGAACTGATGCCTAATCTATGGGACGAATGGAATCCGTGCCAGATTTATGTTATGTCACTTTGATAAATCCTAGTGTGGGATGAAGGAGAATAATGGATAGCGTGTTGTATTTGTTTGTTTTTACAATGGGCTTTTTGCTCAGTGGATTATGGTTTGGATGTCAGTTTGCCTTGGCAACTGTTATTATGAACAAGAAAATATGGTGGCTTGATATGTTTAAGCCACTTATTACAGGGATTATTCCAACAGTTATTATTTGCCTCTGGGGAAATTATAATATTTTAAGCTTTGAAAGGGCACTTGTTCCGTCTTTATGGGGGATAGCTATGCTTACAGTCATGGCAACAAGCTCTATTATTATAGTGGGAGCTGACAGGAAAAATGAAAAGGACATACATAAGTTATTACCTCGATGTGTAGAAGCTGCTTGTATGGAAATTCCGCAGCGAGCTATGATGCAGTCTTTTACTGAAGTCGTTCTGATATACTTTGGCCTGAATGGGTTCATAAGTATTCTGATTACAGCTTTGATTTGGTGCGCGGCTCAAGGCGTTCAACTATTATTGTTTAAGCAGAAAGCTACGAAAACATTTTGGATTGAAATGATAGCTTCTTTTGTGTTCTCATTAGGAATAGGGTATTCTTTTTGGGCTTCAAAATTCATACCCATGACAATGCTTTGTCATGGAATTGAGCGGTTCGTTACAAATACAATTGATAAAGCATAGTATTGCATTATTAAGCAAATTCAGGTTTTTCGAGATGAATGATAGAACATAAAATCGGAACGTTAAAACTCCGATGCAAGGAGGATCCGCAGATGTAATGACAGACAGTTGCCCATCCGATATAATGGGTGGGCAAGCAAATATAATATGGAGGTAACAATCATGAACAAGTATGTTTCGCTGGATAAGCGAAGTAAGAAGGCGCAGCGTGAGTATCACGCAAAGCAGAGACGCACCTGGGGTGAACTTAATCCCGTGACAAGGAGCGTACCGAGCGGAAAGACTTACAATCGAAAGAAGGAAAAGCAGAGGATCGGCAAGGAATTCAGAAATGGATTTGATGCCGGTCTTTTTTTGCAAAATTATATATTTTTTGCTTGACTATGACGTAACGTAATAGTTTATGATGTAATCACACGTGAAGGAGATGATAGCCATGAAGACAGTAAATGAAGTGAGTAAGCTGACAGGAGTGAGTATACGCACGCTGCAGTATTACGATAAGATAGGACTCTTAAAACCGGCAGAGTATACCGAGTCCGGATACAGGCTGTATGACGATGCGGCGCTGGAGAGACTTCAGCAGATTTTACTGTTTCGTGAGCTTGAGTTTCCGCTTAAGGATATCAAGGATATCGTAACCAGATCTGATTTTGACAAGAGATTGGCACTTGACCAGCAGATAGAACTTCTAGAATTAAAGAAGGAACACATCGAAAATCTGATCAGTATGTGCCGTGGTTTAAAACTGAGAGGAGTGAGATATTTGAATTTTACAGCATTTGATTCAAGTAAATTAGACGAATACGCCAAGCGCGCAAAAGAGCAGTGGGGTAGTACTCAGGAATATAAGGAATTCGAAGAGAAGAACAGGAAGCGTTCAAAGAGCGAGGAAGAAAGCATGATGGCCGATTTCATGAAACTCTTTGAAGAGTTCGGAGCTATGAAGGATCAGGATCCTGCATCTTTAGAAGTTCAGGATCAGGTAAAGAAGCTACAGAGCTTTATTACCGAGCATTTTTATAAGTGTACTAATGAGATTCTTTCCGGCCTTGGTAAGATGTATGCCGGTGGCGGAGAATTCACCGAGAACATTAATAAGATGGGCGGAGAAGGAACTGCTGAATTTACTCACCGGGCGATACAGATCTACTGCGGATGATACAATTTTTTGAAAAAGTAGGTTTTCGGTAGGTTTTTGGTAGGAAAGTAGTAGGTTTTGAGTATTCTTTTTCAAAATAAGTGTGTTATATTTACAGGCCATATTGAGGCAGAAATGCTTCAATATGGCTTTTTATTTTGTCTGAAAACATGTATGATTATTCATGAGTTGTCAGAAATGATTATTACGGTTGCTTTTTCAGAATGGCTTTCTGAGCTGAGAAAAGCAGTTCTTGAAGATACATTAGAAAAGATCAAGAAGGAAGGACAGTAACTTGTTGAATTTTGCCAATAAGATATAGGAAGCAATAAAAAATGAAATCTTTTATAAGACTAACTGATTTTTCAAAGCAGGAGTTGTTGGAAATATTCAAAATCGCAGATTCGATGGAACAATATGAAGACTTCTTGAAAGGGAAGACCGTGGTAATGTTTTTTCCAACATCCAGTATCCGGACAAGAGTTACCTTTGAGAAGGGGATTTATCTTCTTGGTGGGCAAGTAATACTTTTTGACCCGACAGTATTAGATAAAAAAGAAGATATAGTTGATGTTTGCGGATATCTTCAAAACTGGGCAGACGCTGTTATCGTGCGACATAAAAATATTGATATGCTTGAGAAAATGGCAAATACAATGACGATTCCGGTCATAAATGCAATGACAGATGATAATCATCCTTGTGAAATGATGTCTGACCTATATAGTCTTTCAAAAAACAGACGAGACTATCTTTGTGATGAATACTTATTTGTTGGTGGAGATGGGAATATCGGAAGAGCTTGGAAAGAAGCCTCAGAGGCTTTTGGCTTTTCACTTACACAAAGTGCTCCGCTTGCTTATCAAATATCAGGACTTGATTGTAATGTTGATTTACAAACTGCCATCGAAGGGAAAGATATAATATGTACAGATTCTATTCCTTCAGAGAGTTTAGAGGATTTTAAGGATTATCAGATCACTGAAATTTTGATGGATCACGCTAATAGAAATGCCGTTTTAAATCCTTGTCCGCCTTTCTGCCGAGGTGAAGAGGTTTCACAAGGAGTTATTGATTCAGAGTACTTTGTAGGGTATGAATTCAAAAAGAATTTGTTAAAAGTACAGCAAGCAATAATTATTTATTGCCTGTCGTGTGACGGCAAAATTGGGTAAAAAGCATTTCAACAGTCCGATTGCCCATACGGTGTTATATTGTGTTACTGTGAAATCTTTCCCTTGTTTTTTCCCTTATCAGCGCTCGTAAAGCACTATGGGACAATATAACACAAGGGAAATCATAAGGGAAAGTAAAACATCTGCAAATTTAGCATTTACAAGGGTTTGCGGATGATGACATAACAAATAGTAACGAGTTATAAAACCTTTGGGAATGGTTCATTCCCAATCAATCGTTTGTGGGGGAATTATGGACAAGAATTTACTAGATTTTTTAATAACTGCTAAGAAGGCTACTTATGCAGGCAAAGGTGCTGAGACAACTTCATCAAGGATAAAATCGCATGATTTGATTTATGAAGATGGAGATTATATGT
>NZ_JAGBLU010000080.1 GCF_017635265.1 Butyrivibrio sp. | reverse complement strand
AAGCTAAAGCTTGATGGGATTCTTGCTTCAACCACCACGGTTATTGTCACGCTCTCCGTAGAGAGTAGTTTTCCCAACGATGTCCACAAGCGTTTGGTTCGGCACAGCCCATGCCTACCTTGTCATTCGTTAAGCTGTCATGCGAAGTGACAGACCTATTTTTAGTATGTTTTTAGCAGCATTACCATCACGATCATGATATGTGCCACAAACAGGACATTTCCACTCTCGGATACTGAGATTTTTGATATGAGGATTCTGATATCCGCAGCAGTTACAAGTCTGACTACTTGGATAGAATCTCGGAACCTTAATTATCTCATAACCATAGAAAGATGCTTTGTATTCAAGCATATCAAAGAACTTAGACCATGCTACGTCACTAATTGACTTGGCGAGCTTATGATTACGAACCATTCCTTTCACATTAAGGTTTTCAATGCAGATGATTTGGTTTTCTTTCACCAACTTTGTTGACTCTTTATGTAGAAAGTCATTCCTCTGATTTGTAATTTTTTCATGTATCTTTGCAACTTTTATACGCTGTTTATTCCAATTAGATGAACCTTTAATCATTCTGGAAAGCTTACGTTGTTCCTTAACAAGTTTCTTTTCAGATTTGCTTAACAGTAAATGACATATCAGCACCTCCGTAAAAATGTCTTATAATCAAGGTGCGGCAACATTTTTTGGCTGACTTGTCAAGCTTTTTTTCAAAAAAGCGTTAAAAAATCAGAGGGTATTTCACCTCTGATTTGGGATAACTATTCAATTAAAAAGTCGACGGGCTTATCTAAATGACATTGACCCCGTCCCCATGGTCCATCCCGGCAAGAACACCAAAGCATCTGCATCACATTTATGACTCATTAACCAGCTTTCCTGTCATATGCTCCGGTGTAAATTCCAGACATTGCACACGAGGGAATGCATTCTTAAGCTCTTTTTCCAGATATTCTTCGTCATCGGTAAACTTCCTGGTTAGTGCAGTACAGATTTCTCTCGCCTTTTTTTCATCTTCAACAAGGCTGATTCTGCCAAAGGTAATAACGCTTTTAACATTGAGAGCCCAATCACCTTCCTTGCGATATCCTTCATCATAAACGCAGTAACTTGCTTTATCGCATGTTTTGATTGCGTCAATCTTATGTCCCTCTTTGGCTCCATGAAAATAGATTTTCCCATCCTCTTCACAGTACCAATGGTCTATAGGAAGTCCATATGGATAACCATCATCACCTATTAGTGAAAGGACCCCTCTCCTAGTATTTTTCAATATCTCTATACACTCTGAATCTGATATTTGCTGATTAAATCTTCTCATTTTTCTAAACATGACGTACCTCACTCTTTTGCCAAAATCTTAAGTCCTGCTATTCCAACTACAATCAGAATAACACATATTACCTGAGGAACAGTAAGTTTTTCTTGGAAAAGAAATATTCCCAGCAATGTAGTTCCAACAATTCCCATTCCGGTCCACATAGCATAAGCCGTTCCAAGCGGCAGATGTTTTAATGCTATCGACAAAAACGCTGCACTTGCTATGTATCCCACTCCGGTGATAATAGATGGAATCAGCAACGTAAAGCCATTGGACATCTTCATGGTTACCGCCCACGTAATTTCAAGAGCTCCTGCAATAAATAGATAGATCCACTTCATTTTTTTACCTCCAAAAAAAACGCCATTCCCTTACCTGCTAAGACCTAACGGTAAAGAAATGACGTTAATCCCACTACTCGGTAGCAATGGGCGCCTGTTTATTTTGTTGTGTTCAATATACTTGGTAAATAGCTATGGTGTCAATAATAATTTCTGCTGCAGGCATCTGTTATTTCTTCAAACGCCTGTCTCCTAACATCAAAAATTATAAATCTTCGCATATTTATCCTTGAAGTGCCTGATAAGCGGCTTTGCAGAGAGTTCTTGTCCGCACACTGCTTCCAGCACTTCGCTTGATATTCTGGTTGCGCCATACTGGTGGATCTTCTCATTGAGCCACTTTGTAATCTTTTTGATTTCTCCGGCTGCAAGGATATCGTCTATACTTCCAAGGTCTTTTTCTATTGCTTCGAGGAACATTCCGTCATAGATGCTGCCAAGAAGGTATGATGGGAAGTATCCAAAGCTTCCGTCAGACCAATGCATATCCTGTAAAACACCCTGCGCATCAGTCTCAGGAACAACGTGAAGAAGCTCATCCATCTTTTCATTCCACATCTTAGGAAGGTCTTTTACATCTGCTCCATCAATGAAAATTGCTCTCTCCATCTCGTATCTGAGGATAATGTGGAGACAGTATGTAAGCTCATCAGCTTCAGTTCTGACAAGGCTGTTTTCAATGTGGTTAATCTCTTTATAAAATTCTTCAAGTGTTACTGTCTTGAGTTCAGGAACAATCTCACAAACCTTTGGCCAGATTGGTTTCCAGAAATTGATGTTTCTTCCAAGAATGTTTTCATAGAACCTTGACTGGCTTTCATGAAGTCCCATGTAACTGATGGAAGCACCTTCAGTTCCCTCGTATTTATGGTCAACATTCTGTTCAAATATGGCATGTCCGCCCTCATGAATAGCTGAGAATATAGCGGAAATGACCTCATTCTCATAGTAATGATTCGTGATCCTGACATCATCAATAGACATGTTAGTAGTAAATGGATGCTCGGTCTCAGCCTGAGCAAATCTTTCCATGTCAATTCCCATGTACTCTACAATGAACTTACAGAGCTCAGCCTGCTCGTGAGCAGGTACTTTCATAGTAAACTTGCTGTGATCCGGCTGTGGGCAGGCAAGAATTTTATCCAAAAGAGGAATAAGCTCTTCTTTAAGTTCCCCGAAAACTGCATCGATCTTATACTGTGTCATGCCTCTTTCATAATCATCGATAAGAGCATCATAGGTCTGCATATCAGGAGAAACATATTTCTTATATTCTTTAACTGCTTTGATAGTCTTCTCAAGTGGCTCTTCGTATGACTTCTAGTCATTGTTCTGTTTAGCCTTTGGCCATGCAATAGAAGAAGCAGTAATGGTTTTTACATACTCTTCGTAGAAATCCTGAGGAACGCGTCTCATCTTATCGAGCTGCTCCTTAGTTCTGGTAACGTCAAACTTCATTACATCGTCAAGTTTGTCGAACTCTTCTTTTTCAGAAAGTTTACACACAAGACCATAAAATTCATCATCTGTTGCTTTCTTGAAATGCTCAGTTGAAAAAAATGATATGGCATCTGATAATTTTTCTTTTCCGCCATCGGGGCATGTAGTCTCAAGATCCCAGTGCATAAGGGACATTGCATGTCCAAGGTAGTTAAGTTCTTTCTGTTTTGCTTTGTATTTCTCAAGTAATGTCATGTAATTTGTCTCCTATTATGAATGATATTTTTCTTTTTCAATATTCAATTTATAGCTTCAAAACACTTACTCCATATCCGGGAAGGGTTATCATTCCTGAAGCATCTTCCCCTTTGAATACATCAAGCGCTTTTCCTTTAATTATGAAGTTCTTGGCATCCTTTGAATAGTTAAGTATAAATGCGAATTGATCTTCACCATCTCCTCTTACCGCAAGCTCCAACTCCTCCGGTAGTTCAAGGTATTCTCCATATGGGTTCTTAACTCCAAGTTTGTCAAAAAAGACTTCAACTGACTCTTCATTGAAGGCGCTGCCATAATAATATACTTCACCATTACCGAATTTATTAGCTGTAAGTGCGCCAAAGCCCTTGTAATAGTCATCCTCATAAGTTGCCAGAACTTTGCAGTTCTGTACAGTATTGCTAACATCTTCAGACTTATCATTCATACAACTACTGTCTTCTTCAGTCCGATTTTGTCCACAATCCGCCTCTGATCCGGACCGGTTACCCACAGTGAGCTGGTCAGCAAATACACTTGCTGTGAATAATGTATCGTCCCACTTAATGTGGACATCACCTGTATCAGGTGCAATGTAGGTATACTCCGGGATATCACAGCCGGTAAGCGGTTTGAGTTTTCCAGGAAGCTTCTCCATTGTACACTTTCCTGTTATTTCCTTGTATCCGCTTCTGCAGCCTATTACAAGCTTTCCGCCCTTCTCAACATACTTTGTAAGAGCAGGTAAAAATCTATCATCAACAATTGTCATATGTGGATAGATTAAAAGATCATACTGGGAAAGCTTTTCAAGCAGCCGCTCTGTGTTCACTTGTCCACCGGCATCATCTCTTCTGAGATATCCACTAAGATATACAAAATCAATCGGAGTATGGGTTTTCTGAGAGGCATTTATGATTGCCTTTTGGCTTTGTTCCTCAACGCTTTTGTGCCATACATCATATTCAGCATCCCATACATTGTCGTAGTCTTTTAGCACCGCAACTTTTGCAGCATATCGGCATCCTGCAACATCAGATAATTTCTGCACTTTAGTATTAATATCAGAAATCTCTTTTAACCTTCTGTTATCTCTTCCAGAATAATCAAGGATTCCATGCCAATACATCTCTGTTCCAAATGTAGCTGTTCTCCATCTAAAGTAGCTGACAAAGTCCGCTCCATGAGCAATTGACTGCATTGTCCAAAGGGTTATTTGCCCCGGTCTTGGAGTAGGTGCTGCCATGCCTGAATTCCAACCATTAGCGCCGGACTGCTGCTCCATAATGCCAAATATAGGTGATATTGACCTTGTCTCTGTAAGATGCCTGCTCCACTTTCTGTCTCTAAGAGCGTCTTCTGAAGGATCATATCCATCAAGAGTATAGGCAAAATTTGGATATGAATCATAGGTTATAAAATCGAGACTTTCATCTCTCATTCTCTGATAATCCACATGACCAAAGATGCCGTTAGTGGTAATGAAGTCATCTTCCTTTTTGTATTTACGGATTATGTCTGCCTGCATTTTAGCCCAGCTGCAGGCGCTATCAGATACAAATCTGTAATAGTCCAAAGTCTGATGCGGGTTAACAACTCCCTGAATAGTAGTTCTCGGAATGTGAACCTCGTTCCAGTCAGTGTAGGTCTGATTCCAGAAAACTGTTCCCCATGCCTCGTTTAATGCATCAAGACTCTTATATTTATTCTGCAGGAATCTGTTGAAGGCTTTATCATCACTTTCTGAGTAAAACTCGGCTATTTCACAGTTTATCTCATTATCAATCTGCCAGCCTATTACGCTTTTTCTTTTACCATAGTGCTCTGCAAATTTCTCAACAATTATTGAAGACAACCTGCGATAATTTTCAGAATTGTAATTATAATGACGACGCATTCCATGCCTGAAAAGAACTCCATCTTTCCTTGCATTTAATACATCAGGATATTTCTCAGATAGCCACGCCGGAGGCGTAGCTGTAGGTGTTCCCATGATCACCTGCATCCCAATTTCATCCGTCAGATCAAGGAACTCATCAAAGAAATCAAAGTTAAAGTTACCCTCAGTAAGCTCAACCTTACTCCAGGCAAACTCTGCTATTCTAACTGTATTTATCCCCACAGACAGCATCCTTTCCAAATCCTCTCGCCACAGCGACTTATCCCAGTGCTCAGAATAATAACAGGTTCCGAGAGTTATGCTTTCCCCGTTCAATATTTTTCTCATTTGTTACCTTCCCCTTTTCCATTTGCAGTTGATTCGGTATTTATATTCCAAGCCAAAGCCTCAAAAACTCATTACTTCTCACGCAAACACCTTAGTACGCCATTTACCCTTAAGATATCTCAGGACACAGCCAAGTCCTGTAATTGCCCAGGTAAGTCCGTTTGTATACCAGCATCCCCAAAGCCCAACTCCGGGTATAGCCATAAGTATTGCCGCAAAACCGATTCTTCCTACAACTTCTATAAGTCCGTTTATCAGTGCAAAAGCCGCATCACCAACGCCGTTAAGCATTCCTCTGAATACATATATAAGTCCCAGCGTAAAATAGAATAAACTTGTTATCCTAAGCCCCCTTGCACCAATTCTGATTGCCTCAGCGTTAGGCGTAAAGAATCTTATTATATTTTCTCCAAATGCAAACATAACTATGATCATTAGTATGCTAAATGCTGCAACAAGGAAAACGCTCTTGATACATCCACTTTTTACCCTGTCCAGTTTTTTGGCTCCTGCATTCTGTCCTGCAAAAGTAGACACTGCTGTTCCAAGAGAGCCAAATGGCTGCTGAACAAGCTGTTCAATACGTCCTGTAGCAGTATAAGCTGCCATTACGTTACTTCCGAAGCTGTTAACAACTCTCTGAAGAGCCACACATGAAAAAGCAATAAGCGCATTCTGGAGCGCCAGCGGAATACCAAGTCTTACAGCTTTATCTATGATATCTGTGTTTAGTTCCTTATGGCTGGGATTAAGTTGAAGATATGGATTCTTTTTAACACCTACAGCTATGGAGCCTATCATGGCAATTGTCTGGGAAAAAACAGTTGCTATCGCCGCTCCCGCAACTCCCATATGAAGTCCTACTACTGTTACAAGATCCAGTACTACATTCACAAAGCATGCCACAACCAGAAAAATGAGTGGTGTCTTGCTATCTCCAAGTGCCCTTAATATTGAAGAAATCATATTATAAGCAGCAACCAAAAATGTGGCACCGCAAACTATCCTCATATATAAAAGAGCATCTGCCATACATTCTTCCGGAGTATCCATGATTGTCAGAATTGGCCTTGCAAAGAACACACTTACAACACTCATTAGGATACCTGCCACTAAGGTTATGTATATAGAGTTTCCTACAATCTTTTTTACATATTCATCTTTTCCGGCGCCAAAGTTCTGGGAAATCATGATGCCTACACCGGCGCCCATACCCATGCAAAGTGAAAAGAATAAGAAGTTCACACTTCCAACCGCTCCAATAGAAGCAAGGCCATATTCGCCACCGAACTGCCCTACTATTATAGTATCTGCAAGATTGTAAAACTGCTGGAACAGATTACCTAAAAGCATAGGAATAGTAAACTTAATAAGAAGCGCTATTTCATTGCCCTGTGTCATATCGGTAACATATCGCTTTTCCATAAAAACTCCTCAATACACATCAATACAAATTTGATTGTTACGCCTTAATTGCCCATCTCATCTTGGTAGACTTACTGCGAGGATTCAGCCTGCATTCTTCTGCTGAAGGCCTTGTAACATCCTCTGATATATCGCTGTAAATTCCATTCTTTTTCAGTTCCTTAAAGGACTTTTTAACAAGTCTGTCTTCCCCTGAGTGGAAGGTCAAAATTGCAACTCTTCCACCTGGATTAAGTATCCCTGGGAGCTTTTCCAAAAATGCATAAAGAACTTCAAATTCACTGTTTACATCTATTCTAAGTGCCTGAAATACCCTTGCACAACTCTTCTTAATCGCCTGATCTTTCTCTTCTTTTGGAACTTTCCAAAGAGCCCCTTCAATTGCTTCTCTGAGGGCAGTTGTGGTGTCCATTGGATTCCCCTTTTTCATCAGGTTAAAAACTTTGTCGGCAATTTCTTCAGCATATGGCTCATCAGAATTCTCTATTAGCATCCCGACAAATTCATCCCTTGTAATGTTGCGAAGTCTTTCTGCTGCAGACTCTCCATGCTCAGGATCAAGCCTTAGATCAAGTGGTCCGTCGACCTTATAAGAAAAGCCCCTCTTAGGATCATCGATCTGCATAGAGGAAACTCCAAGATCTGCCAGAACAAAGTCAAACTTCCCGGCTTCCTCAGCCACTTTATCTATGTTTGCAAAGTTAATGAGTCTGAATTTAAAATTGTCTTCTCCAAAGCCGGCGCTTCTTAGCCTCTCCACGGTCTTTTGTGATTCTATCGGATCAACGTCAAGCCCATAAACACAGCCGTTTCCTTTAAGCTGCTCCAGCATCTTTCTGGTATGTCCGCCATATCCTAGTGTACAGTCGAGCCCCTTTTCGCCTGGCTGTATCTTAAGCACCTCAAGAATCTCTTTTACCATGATGGAAATATGCATACCTGCAGGTGTCGAACCTTTTGAGATAACCTTCGCCACTGTATCTGCATATTTCTCAGGATTCTGCTCTTTATATTTTTCTTCAAACTTTCTGGGATATTTCCCGGAATAGTGTACTCTGCGCTTATGCTGTTTTTCTTCCATTTATCCTCCAAAATAGGTAATGCTATGGAATAATTGTAATATTATCCAAACATAAAAGGAAGATATGAATAGTTCAGATCCGTTTGTAGAAAACTAATTCAGTTTATTTGTACTAAGAGCAATGTTTCTTGAAAGGAGATATACACAGTACTGATTCATGCTGATTCCTTCGCGTTTTGATTGCTCAGCCAGTATCCTGTGCAAGCTTTTGGGAATCCGTAGCTTGAATTGACCAGAATACTTTTCTTTATTTTCAGGAATACTTATTTCTATTTGCTCTTCAATTGCAGCCTCTAACCACGCACGTTTTGCGTCCTCAGCATTCTTTATTGCCTCTTCAATTGTTTCTCCTACTGTAAGGCATCCTGGTAGATCTGGAAAAGAAACTACATATCCGCCTTCATCTAAATCTTTTACTATTTCCATCTTGTAAGGTAGCGCTACAAAATCCTCAATCTTTTTCATTTTCATCTTCTTCATCATCTTCACCTTCCTCCAAAACTACATTCCTAACCATCTCTACATAAATCTTTTTAATAGGTTCATGAGCAGGGATTGTTATTGGATTTTTGCCAGGTTTTCTAAATGTAAAATGACTACTCCCACCTTTAGTTCCCTGCATAACATACCCATATGCCTCTAAAACCCTCTTAAGCTCTTCAAATCGCATATTTCCTGACATTTTGAGTATATTATTTATTAGTTTTTCCCATCTTGACATTCTCTTTTTCCTCATTGTAATTGGTATCGTATTTGGTGTCAAATGAATATCGTTATTTAAAACAATTCTAAAAAACATCTTACTTGTCAATAACAAAAAAATCTGATACCATATAACCGTTGGTTATGTTAGCGCAACCATTGGTTATATGTCAAGGAGGAAAATAATGAGCTTTAATTCTAGACGATTAAAGGAAATTCGCGAAAATTTAGGTATTAGTAAAGCTGAAGCCGCGCGACGACTAAACATGACAGCAATGGGGTATGGAAGGTATGAAAACGGACAAAGAGAGCCATCCTTTCAGACTATAAACTATATAGCTCAGGTTTTTGGCACATCCTCTGATTATCTATATGATAAAGTAAATAACCCATCAGCTAATTGCATCACGATATATAAATCTGATGACCCTGTACTATTTGATCTTATTCAAACCTATCAACAAAATTCAGATTCAGCCATTCGAATTGCAAACTATTATCAAAAACTCAAAAATAATAAAAAGGAATAACTATATAATGGCAAAAACTTTAATCAAAATAGAAAACTTAAACACTCCTGATCTTCGCGTTTATCATGAATACTCCGAGAATCAGTTATTTCACATAAATGAACCGGATCTTGGAATATTCATCGCCGAGAGTCCCAAGGTTATTGAACGCGCTCTGGATGCAGGCTACGAGCCCATATCTCTTTTACTGGAAAAAGATCAGACTGAAAAAGAAGCAGAGGAAATCATAGAGAGGCTCACTAATAGCTTCGATGTTCCGGTATATATTGCCGAGTCTGAAGTTCTGACACAGATCACAGGCTTTCACCTTACAAGGGGCGTGCTCTGCGCTATGAGGAGAAAAGAGCTGCCTTCTGTAGCTGATGTATGTCAAAAGGCCAGAAGAGTTGCAGTTCTTGAAAATGTAACTAATCCAACAAATCTCGGAGCCATCGTAAGAAGTGCTGCTGCCCTTTCTATAGATGCTGTTCTTTTCACACATGGCTGCACTGATCCGCTCTACAGGCGTGCTGCCAGGGTCAGCATGGGAACTGTATTCCAGGTGTCCTGGACATTTCTCCCTGAGGGAAAAGAGTTTGAGAGTTTAAAGGAGCTTGGATTTAAGAGCGTCGCAATGGCACTTAGAAACGACACTAAGAATATTAGCGATGATGAACTCCGAAACGCAGACAAACTGGCCATTTTTCTCGGTGCTGAAGGTGATGGACTTTTACCTGAAACAATAAGCGCCTGCGACTATTGCGTTAAGATTCCAATGGCACATGGCGTTGATTCTCTTAACGTTGCAGCCGCAAGCGCTGTAGCTTTTTGGGAATTATCAAAATGATCAGATATCAATATTCAGTTCTGATAGTCCTTCTGCCTTAAAACAAACTGTTGCCCTAGAGCCCTGTTCTTTTTTCCTGAAAACTGCCAGTAGTTTTCCGGCGAGCATGGCTCTTTTTTCTTCTTTATAACAGGACAGATCAAGCATGTTACCTGCATCCATTCCAATAAACTCAACTGTGTCATCATACTTAACAGCAACTACAGAATCTTCGTTCGGAACACAATTGCCATTTTCATCTGCAGCGCTTATTTCCACAAACGTAAACTCTCCGACGTTCTTCACATCTGCTGCCAGTTTTGACATTTCGCCTGTAGTTTTTACCACACACTCTTTTACAAGCTTATCTCCAATATAACCTTCTGCCCGCAGCTCGCCTGCTTCATATGGCACATCCCAGGATAAATGAAGGTCTCCTGTAGTCGGATGATATCTTCTCATCTCATCATCCCAGCTCTGTGTAGCTCCATATCTTGGACAGGCAGCACCTGACTTTTCTGAAATAAGTCGTCCGTTCAGATAGAGCTTAACTCTTTCGCAGTTAGTGTAGCAAAGAACCTGCTTAAATATGCCCTCGTCTCCTTTAAAGTTCCAGTGAGGCAAAAGATGTAGTGTCACATCATCCTTATTCCATATAGATCTGAAATAGTAAAATGCATCCTTTTTAAATCCCGCAGTGTCAATTGCTCCAAAGTTGGCGCCGCGCCTTGGCCAATGAGCTTCCCCGAGGTAATCTATTCCTGTCCAGATATAGTCTCCTGCAACATAGTCCCTGCTTGCAGTAAATCTCCAAAGAGCTTCATGGGTCAGAGTCGCTGTGATATAGTTTGTGTTATTTGGCCCTTCTAAGCTGTAGTCGCCTCTGTCCCCGCAAACAGACGGATTCTCTGTTCCAATAAAAAGTCTGTCCGGGTGAGCAATCTTATCGTCTTCATAGAACCTTTCAGCCCTTTCACGCCATCTTCCCACATAGTTGTAGCCAACTACATCCAGAGCTTCAAGGAAGCTGTCTTTGGTGGCAATTGCAGGAAGGGATGCGATGTTATCGCAGGCACTTGTAACAAGCCTTTGTGAATCCTCTGAGTGCACTATGTCAGAGAGCATTTTTACTATCTGTGCCCCAGACGCATAGCCCTGCTCAGGGATTTCATTCCCAATACTCCACAGGACAATACTTGGATGGTTATAGTCGCGCCTTATCATGGTTCTTAGCTCTTTTTCCGCATCCTGTGAAAAGAACTGACTAAAGCCGTAGGATGGTTTATCCGAATAATAGTTCTCATTTTTATTCTTGCCCAGGGTCCACTCATCACAGATTTCATCCATTACGATAAAGCCCATTTCATCGCAAAGATCAAGGAAGGCTGGCGCCGGAGGATTGTGTGAACATCTGATTCCATTTACGCCCATATCCTTAAGTGACTTAAATCTTTCGCTCCAGACCTCTTTGTGGAAAGCTGCGCCGAATAATCCGCTGTCATGGTGGAGACATACGCCTTTTATCTTCACCTGTTCTCCATTTAACACAAAGCCCTTATCTTTGGTAAAAAGAGCTTTCCTTATTCCTATTTTTTCTATGCGTCTGTCAACTAATGTTTCTCCTTCGTATACTCTTGTCTCAAGGGAGTATAAATATGGATCTTTTTCAGACCACAAAACAGGGTCATTAACAAACATCATGCTTGCTGCTTCTGCGCTTCCATTTGCGCCTATCCACAGGGATGCGCCTGTAGTAGCAATTTCTTTTCCACTCTTATCTTTTATTGTCCATCTGATAACTGAGTCTTTGTCTGTATCAGAATAATTGTCTATCTTAGTTCTTAAATCCAGTGTAGCTAAGGTTCCATCATCTGTAACTGTATTTGTATCCACTTTTACCCCAAACAGATTGGTGCAGACATCTCCGTGTTTTCTTAAGTAAACATCTCTGTAAATTCCAGATCCTGTATACCATCTGCTGTTTGGCTGCTTGCTATTATTAACTTTAACAGCTATGACATTTTTTCCTGGAACTATTTTGTCTGTGATATCCACAGAAAAGGTTGTGTATCCGTAGTTGTTTCCACCTACCTTTTTGCCGTTAACAAACACGGTACTCTCCATATAGATTCCCTCAAAAATGAGTTCATATCCTGATTCTTTGACATCCTCATCTTTTAAGGTCACTTCTTTTCTGTACCATCCGGTTCCGGCCTTTGCATAGCCGCCCCCGGCACCACTTTTGTTATCCTTATCAGGAGCAAAAAAAGTATCCCAGTCGTGGGGCAGTGTCAACACTTCCCATGATGAATCATCATATTCAGCTCCTGCAAAAATATCTCCATTACAATCTTCCAAGTTGAATTTCCAATTTTGATTTATTAAGCTGGTATCTTTTAACTCCATTTCCTCTCTCCTGATAAAGTTTAAAAATATAGGGAGCAGGATTATCTGCTCCCTGAATAATCATTTCGTGCATTTTTGTTGCGGCATCACACAAAATCACGATACTGCATATTTTTTTATCTTGTTGCAAGCCAAGCTTCATACTGACTGTAGAATTCATCAAGTACTGTCTGAAGTCCTGAATCGTAGCACTCTTTTATCATCTTATCAAGAGTAGCATCAACATCATCTACAAGACCAAGCTCAAGCATTGGAACATAAGAATTCAATACTGTGTTAACTGCTGCTTTTTCATTGGAAACATTTGTGTCATCAAATACAAATGTGATAGTAGGGTTGCTTACAACTCTTTCTTCCCAGCTGTCAGAAACCTCTTTTTCTCTAGGATCTCCGCCTGCCTCTGAAAGCTCGCCATTCTTGATTGCCCAGGATGCTGAAACTGTCATTGGAGGATAGTTTTCTGTTGCTCCGTCAACCTTTGTGTACTCATTGTTTTCATTGATTGTGTAATGCTTTCCTTCCTCACCAAGAAGAATAAGGCGGTTAACATATGTATCCATCTTCATGATATCAAGAACCATAGCTGCTCTCTCAGGATTCTTGGAGCTTGCTGTGATAGCCATGTCGTTGTTGGAATATGCTTCGCAGCCTACAAGATGTGGCTTTGTGATATCATAAGCAGCGCCTACTACGCCGTCTGTCTGCTCTGCCTGTCTGATGTATGTGAATACTGAAGCGTTCCATGCAATTGATGCACCCTGAAGTGCTCCAAAAGCATCGTCATCTGTTACTGTGTTTGTAAGAGCTGATCTGCTCCAGCATCCTGCGTCAGCCATTTCCTTCATGTCTTTTGCATACTGACGGAAAGGTTCATATTCGTATACCAGCTTGATATCGTCCTTTGTAGGAAGTGATCCTTCCTTATACTCATAGATCATGTCAAAGAAATCTGAATCAAGTGCCAGGAATGTGTCATACTGCTCTCTGTATACATCCCAAAGCTCGTTGTTATCCCCTGCTGCAGCAAGTGCATACACACCTGTCTCAGGAGTTTCTTTTTCTGCAACTGTAAGAGAGAAGTTCTTGTAGTCATCCCAGCTTGTAAGCTCTGAAATTCCATACTTGTCAGCAATATCCTGTCTGATTGCTACAATCTTACCCATTGGCTGAGCTGTGTTTGATGGAACTGCTATGGTCTTACCTGAAAGAGTTGTCTCATCCCAGCTCTCTGCTGCCTGATACTTATTTGTAAGTGGCATACATTTTGCAATAAAGTCAGAATCCAGTGTATAGAAAGATCCCTTTGCAGCTTCGGTGTACATGTAGCACCATGGAGCTGTGAAAATAAGGTCTGCGTCTCCTCCCTGAAGAACAAGTGAATACATTGTCGAGTAATCACTCCAGCTAAGGAATGTTACATTAAGATCTGTGTTAAATGGCTTAAGATAGTCATTTATGAGCCCAAGTACCTCGTCCCAGTCATTTGGTGTATCGCCGATAAGATACATCTGAACTGTGTAGGGCTTACTTAAGTCAATTCCTGAGTACATCTCAGGTGTTGCGGTAACTGTTCCTTCCCCGATTGCTGAGGGAAGCCCTGCCAACAGATCGGTTGATTCTGCTGCCGGTGCCTCTGCTGAAGTCTGTGTCTGCTCTGCCGATCCTGCACTCTGTGTTGTTGTGTCAGCACTTGTTGTAGAAGCGCTCTCACCACAAGCTGTTAATACCCCCGCTGTCATAGCGACAGACAAAATAATTGATAATACCTTCTTTTTCATTTATACCTCCTTTTATCCTTTCACTGCTCCTATAGTTAACCCCTTTACAAAATATCTTTGTACAAACGGGTAAAGCAACACGATTGGTCCTGTAGCTATTACTGTCATGGACATCTTCATACTCTCGATTGGAATTGACGGAAGAGCAATTCCTGACTTTTCAGCAACTATTCTCATTGCTTCCGCACTTCCCAAAAGTCTCTGCAGGTAGTATTGAAGTGTAAATTTATTTTCGTCAGTCACATATAACATGCAGTTATACCAATCATTCCAGTAAGCCAGCGCTGAGAAAAGAGATAAGGTCGCAAGAAGCGGCTTTGAAAGCGGAATGATAAGTTTTGCAAATATGACCAGATCATTGGCTCCGTCTATCTTTGCTGACTCTGTTATTTCCATAGGCAGCCCTGACATGAATGATTTGGCTATTATCATGTTCCAGACAGAGAACATCAGTGGCAAAATAAGTCCCGCGAAGCTGTTTTTGAAATTAAGGTATCTTACACAGAGCAAATACCATGGAACGAGTCCTCCATTAAACAAAGTTGTGAAGAAATAGAAAAATGCGAACTTATTTCTCCAGGGAAAATCTTTTCTTGAAAGAACGTAGCCTGTCATTGTAGCCAAAAGAACTGACAAAAATGTTCCAACTACCGTAACTCCTATTGTTGTTCCATATGCCTTAAGTATCGCGATTGGATTTTTAAGGCTGAGCTTATAACTGTCTAAGCTAAAGTTTTCAATTGACGGCAAAAGCGGATAGCCGTTTCTGATAAGTGATGTCTCTGAGGTAAAAGAAGCTATGATTATCAGGTAAAAAGGAATTACACAGATCAGAGCAAAAATACCTATCAGAACAACTCCGACTATATTAACCGCAAGCTCATCTTTACTTAGCCTTCTGCGTTTATTTATAACTACTTGATTTGTCATGTCTTCCTTCCTCCCATCAATACAGTGCATAATCAGGATTAGCTTTTTTAACTAAGCCATTGGATATCATTATGGTTATGAAGCACAGCACTGACTGATATAAACTTGCTGCCGCAGATACTCCGATATCTCCGTTGTCTATGAGGAGTCTGAACACATATGTATCAATAACGTCAGTTGTTGGCTGAAGCAGTGCGCTTGACCTTACTGTCTGATAGAACAGACCAAAATCTCCTCTGAAGATATTTCCTATTCCCAAAAGAACCAATATCATCATGGTTGGCATAAGAGATGGGATCGTAAGATATCTTATCTTCTGCCAGGCACTGGCACCGTCAATTGATGCTGCCTCGAACATTTCCTGGTCAAGACCTGTAATGGCTGCCAGATAAACAACTGAGCCATAACCTGTCTGTTTCCATATCTTCAGGAAAATAATTACTATGATCCACGCCGATGGAGTATTGTATAAATCAAATGCATTGCCTCCAAGAGATGTCAATACATGGTTAAATACTCCTTTCTCGTAGTTGAAAATGTTGTACATTATGGCGCCTGCTACAACCCAGCTTATGAAGTAGGGCAAAAACATAAGTGACTGAGTTATCTTTTTAAAGTACTTGGAGAACAACTCGTTGAGCAAAATTGCGCTACCCATTTCAAATAAGACACCCAAAGTTATAAAGGCTATGTTGTAGAGCAGCGTATTTCTTGTAACCATCCCAAGTTTCCCTGAAATCAAAAGAGCTTTGAAGTTATTAAGACCATTCCAAGGAGAAAAGTAAATTCCTCCTGCATACTGATATTTTTTGAAAGCCAGGATTATTCCTGTCATTGGAACGTAACTGAAAATGATCACATATAAAAGACTCGGTAAAAGCATCAGTAAAAGTAGCCAATGCCTTTTTATTACCTTCATAAACGGAGTCTTCGTTTTACTTTTTTCCATACCCTCTCCCATGTGCATTATTTATAAATTTTCGAAATCCATGATTATATTTTAGTAATTGTGCCCAAAAGCCTCTAGATGAATAATTTTCAAATAATTCAAAGTTTTTATATCAAATTTACGAATATTTTATAATCTGCGCGCAATTTTGCGCATCATCCGCGCAATTTCAATTTTTTTGCGCAAAACTGATTGTCTTTTTGAATTTGCCAAACTATAATCAAAACTATGGGAAAAGAAATACGGTTAAACGAACTAGCTGAAAAATTGAATATTTCCACCACAACTGTTTCAAGGGCCTTATCCGGAAATGGAAGGGTCTCAGAAGAGACAAGAAAAAAGGTCATTGAAGCCGCCAGAGAACTGGACTACAGCTCTCCTTCTCAGAACAGGCAAAAAAATACCACTCCTTCCAATGGAAAAAGTGGTAATGTTGGTGTGGTCTTATCAAGAGATCTTTTATATGAATCAGAATTTTTTCACCTGTGTCTTCTTGGAGCCGCAGGGGCTCTGGCAGATCACGGCTATGAAACTCTTCTGATACTTTGTAACACCGATGAGTACGAGCCACTTATTCCGGCCGTAGAAAAAGGCGCACTTGACGGTGTGATATTTACCCGTGCCATTTCAGGTGAGAAAAGCCATTCATATCTAAAAAAGAAAAATATTCCTGTGGTAGTTGTAGGCTCCGGAATAAAAGACGCTGTTATGGTAGAACCAAACACTGCTCTGGCTTGCAGGGAACTTACTTCAAGTCTTATGAACAATGGCTGTAAACGGATCGCTTTTATCGGCGGAAACATGAATTATAACGTCAACATAAAAAGGCTGGAAGGGGTCAAAATGGGCATCTCCGACTTTTGCATAGACCCCGATCCCAATTTAATATTTCGTGACGTCTCAAGCTTCAGCTCTTGTAAAATTGCTGTTGAAACCGCTATGCAAAGGCGCTGCGACGGCATAATATGCTGTGATGATGTAACTGCCGGTTGGTCTTGTGATGCCCTCACAAAAATGGGTGTGTCCGTACCTGGAGACATACTGCTTGCAGCTTGCTATGACAGCAGCGATTTGGCACACCACAACCCTTCCATAACTGCCGCCCATTTTGACGCGCGTCAAATGGGAGTATATGCAGGTGAAGCAATGTATGGTCTTCTTAACGGTACTGAAAAAAGAACTATGATAACTGTTGAACACACAATCCACCTAAGAGAATCCACACGAGTATTTACTGCCTGACATCTCTTAGTAAATCCTTTTGAAGATCCGTCATGATTTTTACTAAACTTGACTCATCTCCAAAGGTATACACATATCCGTGAAGGGATTTTGCTTTCTGCATCAGGTTTTTGGAATGCTCCCAAACAAAAATAGCTGATTTACCTTTGCCGTTTTTGGCTTCCTGAATGAGATTTGCTGCAGCACTGTTACCATCAAATGCCACAACAGCAGAAGGTCTGCGCTCAAATATTTCGTAATTGAAGCTCTTATATATTCCCATTCCCTGAGATTCCGTTGATACTCTGACCTGTACTCCCAAAGCTTTTATCTTGTCTATTTCCTTTCTCTCCATCTGAGAGGGGACAACGGCATAAATTCTAAAGCCCTTTTTATTATGACTTAAAAGATATTTTTCATAACCTGCCAGCTTATGTCCAATAACAAAACACACTTCATCCGGATTCATATGTTCCAGTAATTCATCAATCTGCATTGTTGCTTTTTTACTGATTCTCGTAGCTCTGTTCTCAGTATTAAAGCTGCCTCCGATAAATATTACCGGGAATCTGTCCCAGGTTATTTCGCTTATCTGCTCCTTTAACTCCTGATTAGAGTCAAGTTTTGCCATCTTTTTGGAATTACCTTTTGAAATCTTCACAGTTTGCATCTTTTCCAAAAGGACTTCTTCCATATCCCTGTCTTTTACCAGCTCAGCAAAAGAAGCTTTCTTGACCGAATATGCTTCGCGGGCCTCATTTATTATCCGGGTTTCAGAGTCTTTCATAAGCTTAAGCTCTGCATCAGATAACCCAAGCATTTTGGCCAGCGACAGCTGCTCATCGATAGATGATGTTCCGTACAGAGCTGCACCATCAGTTCCCTGAACACAGCTTATTCCCTGTCTAAGATACTGTTTAAGCGGGTGATGCTCCAATGAGTTAAGGTTGTTAAGGCGCACATTACTTGTTATCTGAAATTCAAGAACAACGTTGTTTTCCTTAAGCTGCTTTAATACTTCTTTTCCCTTTTTGGAAGTCGGACTATAGGTATATAGACCATGTCCAAGGCGCATTCTCGGCATTTTCTGTCCGGGAGCAAGAGAATCCTTTACACAGGCGATACTGTGCGCAATATTATCTTTCTGGCTGTCATTTTCTCCGGCATGAACCCTTATAACAAAACTTGGATCTTTACCTGCAATCTTTACAATCTCCTTGAAAGCCGGTTTTAATGTGATTATGTCATTTATCTCTTCGCCAACAAAATCGCATCCTGCAACATATGGGTCAAGTGCAGTGGCTTTCAGAACTTCAAGATTCTGCTCTATGTAATCCGACGGTGTTACCGCATCTTTTACAATAGTCAAAGGTATTCTTCGCATAGCTGCAAGGAACCTGATCATTACGCCGGTTTCCCTGTATATATGAGGCATGACCTCATGAACCTGTCTTAGCATTTCCAGAGACTCGTATTTTTTTACAAGAGTCGTATCACTTATTTCGGCATAATAAACACCCTGTGCTTTGTAGTTTCTTGCTATCCACAAGAGCTTATCCTGAAAGATTGTGTTCTTGCAGTAATCAGCATTTTCTTTATCCTTGAGCATCTGCTTCAGATAAGCTTTTACATCTTCATCCGGAATCTGATCCACACTGTGCAGATTTATTTTTTCTTCGCTCTCTTTTCCTTTGCAAAAGACATAGCGATAGAGATAGACTTTCTCAAGGTTTGTGAAAACGGCCTGCCCATCCTTAATAACAGCAAGGGAACCGCGGATTTTAACTATATTCATCTCTGCATTATCCAGATTATTTAAGATAAGGTCCGCAAAGTTAATGAACGTATTGTCATTGATTCGTCTGTCGAGATATTTTCCCTGAAGTCCTGATGTAACAAACTGTCTTGCCACCTTTTCTCTCTGGGCATTAACTTTCTCCCACTGCATGGGAGTGAGCTTTAGATCAAGTTTTTTTACATAATAAAGAGGATATCTTATCTGATGAGCTATTCCCAATGCAATAAGCACATCACCCGGAAGATTTCCGTTCATATGCGTGTGAAGGTCCGCACGGAATTTCAAGTCTTTGCGAACTCTGGTCTTAAATATTGTCTTGTCAAGCTCAAGCTTAAAGTCCTTGGTCTGGCTCATAAGAGTCTTGGCTATTGCAGGAATTGAAGCTTTAACCAAAACACGTCCGTCCGGATAAATACTGGCGACCTCAGTCCCTCCCAACATAAAAACATAGCTCTCCGCATTGGATGAATCAACAAAGCACGGCACTTCACCGCGGATGACAAGCATATCATTTTCTCCCTTGGAAAGTGGCAGTTTACATAAACTCGCCAGATTTCTTATAAGATTCCCGGTACCATGATTAGGCGTAGTCAGTACGTAGTACATCCTGTCCAATTCTTTGTACAGGTTAACTATTATGTCTTTTTCATTGTCCAGAAAAAAGCAAGTGAAATATGTCATATTTTTATCCTCAAAATTAATCCAAAAAGCTTTTTAAACCAAAAAAACACTCTATGCTTATATTTTAGCATAGAGTGTTTCTTTGGTTTTTGCAATGTTGTTATTACTGTGCTGCTTTTCTTGCCTCAAGCATTGGAGCGTACTTTTCTGTATCAAATGCTACCAGGTCTGCCCATCCAAGGCCTTCAAGCTGGGAAGTCATATCATCCCACTGCTTCTCAAAGTCTGCATCGTCAGCAGCAAATACCATTCTCCAGGATGCATCCTTGATAATATCGCCACACTGCTTACGGATAAGGCTTATATCAGTTGTATCAATTGCAAGAGCAATGTTGATACTTGGAACTACTGTCATCATATTGTTCTTTGACAGATACTCAACGTCATCAGCTGCGCCAAACTTCTCAGTCCATTCTTTTGTTGTCTTTGTCTCATTCATCTTGATTGTTGATGACCACATATCTGTTCCATAAGGCTCGTTTGTATCAGGATTGATATCGCAGCTTGCAACGATCCACTGATTAATCTGGTTGTTGCCATCATTCCAGTTTCCGCCGCCCTGATCTTCAGGAACTGCAACTTCTGCAGAGAAACGATTAAGTCCGTCTTCTGTAAGGACATATTTGCCATCTTCTACTGTATAGATAAGACCTTCTGTACCACCATGCTGTATCTGTACGCCTTCCGGTGACGCATACCAGTCAAGGAATTCCATAAGCCTTGCAAAGTTTTCATCACTGACCTGAGAGCCTACAGCAATAACTCTTCCGTCGCCATAATATGTATCAGAAGGCTGATAAAGGTTCGTATCTGCTACAGGAATCTCAATGTAGTTAACACCTTCTTCTCCCTTAGCAGGCGTGTTCCAGAATCCATACTGCCAGCTGTACCAATACAGGTAAACTCTCTTGTCCTGCATCTTTGAAACCATCATGTTCCAGTCCTGTGTAGCTGAATCGGGATCTACAAGTCCCATCTGATTTGCCTGATAAAAGAACTTAAGCATTTTGTAATATGCACCGGCTTTATCTGTAAGGGGTGCAATTGAATTGTCTGTTCCGATAAGAACGGAACCGTTAACTTCCTGTCCATACCATTTTGTAAGCTGCGCAACATTTTCCATGTACTGGCTATCCCAGTCTTTCCACATACTGATTGCATATGCCGGATCGCCTTTATCATTCTGTGGATGAGCCTTCTGAATTTCAGCAAGACAATTGAGAAGATCATCAGTATTCTTAAGTTCCGGAGCACCTACTTCATTGTACATATCCCATCCCAAACGAGGATAAGTATAAACATGAAGCTGCTTATAGGCTGTTGGACCATTTGTATTCATTTCAAGCGGAATGGCATAAATCTTGCTTCCATCACCAAGCATTGCATTGAAAGCTTTAATCTGTTCCATATATCTGGAAAGATTTGGATACTGGGCAATTACATCTGTAAGATCATGAATAAGCCCTGACTCTACACACTCCTGCATATCAGCATTATCAAGAATGATAAGATCACCCAGAGCGCCTGCTGCACATCGTGTCTGGTAAAGAGCTGCGCCATCACCTGAAACCTGTGGAGCAATAATGTTGAGATTCATATTAAATTTGTCTTTTACAATCTTGCCATACCATCCGGACTGAACGCCCTGAAAGTTTGCAGCTACATCGTAAAAGTCTACGGTGTACTCTTCATCATGTGACACTTCAGCAGCTGCAGCCGTATCCCCTGTAGATGTTTCAGTTGTAGTTGTAGCTTCGGTTTTACTTTCCGTCTGAGTTTGTGTGTTTGTTGTTCCCCCTGCGCTGTCTCCGCTACTTCCACAACCGGCCAGCATTGATGCTGCCATAACTGCGGAAAGAGCAAGAGAAGCAATTTTCTTACACTTCATTTTCATTCCTCCTTTTAACCTCTTAACATTTATATCAACCCGCATGGGTTGCTTCCATTACCTTTTGGGGGCGTTAGCCTTTTACTGCTCCAATCATGATTCCTTTTACGAAGTATTTCTGGAAGATTGGGTATACGAGCATGATTGGTAACACTACGATTACTGTAATAGTCATTCTTACACTTGTTGTTGTCTGTGTTGTAGCGGCTGCTGCGGCAAGTGAAGAGGTGCTGGTGTTACTTTGAGCAAGAGATGCCAGTGAACTTGCCTGATTTAAATACTGATACAATACAAACTGCAACGGATAAAGCTTTGTATCTGTCATAAGAAGCAATGTGTCCTGAAAAGCGTTCCACTGACTTACCGCTGAAAAAATCGCTACTGTAGCCATGATAGGCTTGATTACAGGAATTATTATCCTGAAAAATACAGTCAGAACTCCTGCCCCGTCCATCTCTGCTGCTTCCTGCAGTTCCTTTGGCACTGACTCAACAAATGTTTTTGTAAGGATCAGGTTGAAAGGTGACACGATTGCCGGAAGAATATAGCCCCAGAAATTATTAGTAAGATGCATTGTCTTCATTACGAGGAACCATGGAATGATTCCGGCGTTAAAATACATCGTTGCAACTATCAGTCTGTACCAGAACTTTCTGAGCCACATTTTTTCCTGAGTAAACATAAATCCAAGGAAAGCTGAAGCAAATACTGTCAGCGCTGTTCCTATAACTGTTCTCATCAGAGAAATCTGAAATGCCCTTAAAAGACCATCAATCCGGAAAGCCGACAAATAGTTTTTAAAGTGAATCCCCTGCGGCCAAAAAAGAATATCTCCTTTTGCGCTTAAATCATTGGCACTAATTGTGTTGATAACTATGTAATAGAAAGGATAAAGGCAAAGGAAAGCTGCTATAGAAAAAACTATATAGCACACAATTTCCACTGTTCTGTCCCCTGCACTTACTTTTATTGTTGAACCTTTTTCATTTGAATGTCCCATCTCAAACCTCCATCATAGTATGCTCTCACCGCGGATTCTCTTTGATGCTCCGTTAACTATGACCAAAAGAACTACGCTTACCAGACTCTTTAGCATGCTGATTGCTACAGAAACCGAATATCCGCCACTACCCATAGCCATGTTGTAAACGTACAGGTCGAGAACCTGGATGTACTCTTTATTAAAAGCGTTTTGGAATACGTAATACTGTTCCATTCCATTGTTGAGGAAGTTAGCCACATTCAGCACCAGAAGCACGAAATAGGTTGGCAAAAGACTAGGTATTGTAATGTGCCGGATTATCTGCATTCTGGTTGCTCCATCAACTCTGGCTGCCTGTATCATCTCATCATCAATGCTTGATATAGCCGCAATGTACATAATTGCTGCCCAGCCAAGATTTTTCCATGTGAGCCAAAGCCACTGTGTAAACCATACATGACTTGATGACTGAAGGAAAAGAATAGGCTGATCAATCACTCCTGACTTTAATAAAAGGGAATTGAGCATACCTGTGCTGTTAAAAAGTGAAAAAGCGATTGAGTAAACCATTACCCAGCTCACAAAGTTTGGGAGTGTTGTTACTGTCTGCACAAACTTTCTGAACTTTACACCTCTGATCTCATTAAGAAATACTGCAAAAAGCATTGGAAGCCAGCTGGTTCCAAGCGTAAGTCCACTCATGGCAAATGTGTTTTTCAGAACCTGAATGATCTGCTGCACTTTAGTCTCGCTGCTTACCAAAGATTCAAACCATTTAAATCCCACAAACGGACAATTAGATAAAGTTTTTGGCGGCTTATAATCATAAAACGCGTACATCCAGCCATAGAGCGGATAGTAGCTAAAGAGTAATACCAAAATAATGAATGGTAATACTAACAGAAATAGTTTAAGAGAATAAATCTTCTTTTTTGACACCCCTAACACCTCCCTTTGGTTTAACGTTAAACCAAAATGGTAAAAAAACACTATCTTTCAGAAACCGATTTTCTGATGATCATCTTGCATGGAAACTTGTAAACCCTCGGATTATCCCCATTTTGCGAATCCCCATTCGCATCTTCCAGTTTATCAAGCAAAAGTTCTGCTGCTTTACTTCCTATTTCTCCAAGTGGTAGTTCTGTTGTTGTAAGCTGAGGTCTAAAGAACGCCGCTATACTTTCATTGTCAAATCCGGCTACTGAAATATCTTTTCCGACAATCAGATTTTTTTCTTCGAGGTAGTCATATACACCTCCGGTCATCCTGTCAGATATTCCAAATATTGCCGTGACGTTCTTCTCAAGCAATGACCTCGCACCATCAAAGCCTGCCTGCCTCGTCCAGTCCCCGTAATATACAAGCTTTGGATCAAATAAAAGTCCCTTCTCATACATGGCCCTTTGATACCCCAATAATCGCTGAGCAGTATGAATATTGTCCATTCGTCCTCCGATAAATCCAATACGTTCATGCCCTTTATTTATAAGATATGAAACCATCTCATAGGCGCTTTTCTCGTCGTCTATGACAACTGACGGAATTGCAGAAGATTCCGAGTAGGCATAACACATAACTATCGGCAGATCAAAGCCTGCATTAAATGTCTTTATGATTCTGGCATGTCCGGCCAGATATATAACTCCATCAACCTGAGATGAAAGTATATCTTTTATCACCGGATCCAAAACCGAATGATATTCGTCTTCCTGACCATACCAGGTGTCCGACCACCTGTCATAAAGTCTGAGATTATGAACCACAACCCGATAGTTCTTTTTTTCGCAGGTCTCCATGATACGCTCGATGATTGCAGGAGAAGTGAACTGCGCAATATCTTCTGCTATTATGGCAATTGTTCTGGTCTTTTTTACTCGAAGTCCCTGCGCAATATAGTTAGGCTTATAACCGGTCTCTTTTATCACCTGCAATATTCTTTTTTTAGTTTCTTCACTGGTCTTCGCCTTGCCATTGATAACATTAGAAACTGTTGTGGCAGACACGTTGCACCTTTCAGCAACCTCTTTGAGTGTTACCATTTATGATTCCTCATTTGTGATATTTAGTAAATCGTTAAACGTATGTATATTATTACGCTCAGCAAACTCTCTTGTCAAGGTTTTTTGTTAAAGTTAACTAATTATTCGGTTTATTCATTCTATTTTTGTGCATTTATCATTGACTTTTGGGCATTTCGTGCATAGTATATTATACATATCTATGTTAATCGTTAAACAAATTTCAACTTTATTGTCAATTATGTATGAAAGGAGTTTTTATGATCTACTACGTTGATGCCAATGCCTTTCGCGATGGGGACGGAAGCACTGAGCGCCCTTTTAAAGTTATCGGTGATGCTGCAAAAATTGCTCAGCCGGGAGATGAGATTATTGTAAGACCGGGGATATACAGAGAACATGTAGTTCCGAGAAATGCCGGAACAGAAAATTCTCCAATAATATATCGCTCTGAAAAACCGCTTGCTGCCGTAATAACCGGTGCCGAAGAAGCCAAAAACTGGACTAAGGTTAAAGGAAACCTTTGGAAAACATCTGTTAAGAACAGCATTTTTGGTGACTATAATCCATACACAACACGAGTTTACGGAGATTGGTACTTTGCTCCAATCATCAGGCACACAGGCGCTGTTTTCATTAATAACAGCATGATGTTTGAAACCACTTCCCTTTCTGAATGCCAAATGGGCAATCCGGATCCTCTTGCCTGGAATCAGGATGCAGCAAAATACCTATGGTACACTGAACAGGACGGAGATGAGACGATTCTTTATGGTAATTTCCAGGGACTTGACCCTAATAAGGAAAATGTAGAATTTCTTGTAAGACGCAATTGTTTTATGCCTGAAGAAAACGGTATCAACTATATAACAGTCAGTGGCTTTACTATCTGTAAAGCTGCCACAACATGGGCTCCTCCTGCTGCTTATCAGGATGGAATGATCGGACCTCACTGGAGCAAAGGCTGGGTAATTGAAGATTGCGAAATTTACGGAAGTAAATGCTGTGGCATTTCTCTTGGTAAGTATCTCGATCCGGAAAACGATATGTACTTTACAAAAAGACAGGTCAAGAGCCCAACTCAAATGGAGAGAGACGCTGTATGCCGCGGTCAGTACCACGGATGGCTAAAAGAAAACATAGGTCATCATACTGTTCGCAGATGTCACATCCACCACTGCGAACAGACAGGTATAGTTGGCAGAATGGGCGCAGTATTCTCGACAATTGAGGACTGCGAAATTCATGATGTATGTACCTCTCAGCAGCTTGGTGGTGCAGAGACTGCAGGAATAAAGCTCCATGCCGCAATAGATGTGACAATAAGGAGAAATCATATTCATCACAGCATTATGGGTGTCTGGCTTGACTGGCAGGCTCAAGGGGCAAGAGTAAGCCAAAATCTTATGCATGACAATACCCGTCCTGATGGTATAAAACAAGGTCCCGGTGCCATGTTTAACAGCGATGTGTTTATAGAGGTTGGACATGGTCCTACACTTATTGATAACAACATTCTTTTATCACCTGTTGCTATCACTATTCCAAGTGAAGGAATTGCAGTACTTCACAATCTTCTTCTCGGAAGCTTCAGCCTTATAAATTCCGGTGTAGACAGCATCGTTAACGGTCAACGTGAGCCAAGATATACACCTTACCATATCCGTCACCGTACAGAGGTTGCAGGCTTTATGACCATCCTTCATGGTGATGACAGAATTTACAACAACATCTTTGTGCAGCAGCACAAAATAGATGACAAAAAGAAAACTGCCGCTGATGCAGATTACAAGGTAGTTGGAACTGCACCATTTGATATTTTCCCAACCTATGATGAGTGGAATAATCAATTTGACTTTGAAAAAGATCCCGATATGGGACATCTTGCCGAAGCTCACTTTGGTCATCTTCCAGTATGGGTTGATGGTAATGCTTACTTCAATGGAGCAACTGTTTATAAGAAAGAGAAGAATAAGCTTGTAGATAAGAAGACTAAAGTCACCATAGAGCTAAAAGAAAAAAATGGAGAATATTTCCTTAAGACAAATTATGACAAAGCACTTAAGGATTTCACCTGCGGAGTTTTAAGCACAGACTGCCTTGGAGTTGCATTCGAACCAGAGCAGAAATTTGAAAATCCCGATGGCACGCCGATCATCTTTGATTGTGACCTTCTCGGAAACCACCGCTCATCGGAGACCATACCAGGACCACTTAGCACCGTTTCATCCAAAGAACTCCTCGTATGGAAATCACTACTCTTCTAAAGAGGGACGCGGATTGGCCATGAGCATGGGCAGTCTGCTGTTCTTCATACACAAATGGTACTATCTTCAGCAGTAAATAGAAAAATTCTGTGGTGACCATAGCTTTAGATAGAGCGATTTAGTATGAGCAATAGAGACAGTTAATAAAAAATAAAAGCCTCATTTCCTGTTCTGAATAAGCATGAAAGGAAATGAGGCGAATTATTTTTTATTTACTGTGTCTTTGCAAATACTACAGAGCTCTATATAAAGCTATGCAACACAGAATTTTAGTTTAGCGCTCACAAGAAAGTATATCAAAGAGCTGTATGGCATGTACGTGCGATAACGTCGAGTTGCTGCTCCTTAGTAAGGTTGATGAACTTAACAGCATATCCTGATACACGGATAGTGAAGTTAGCATACTCAGGCTTCTCAGGATGCTCCATAGCATCGATGAGCTTCTCCTTACCAAATACGTTAACGTTGAGGTGGTGTGCACCCTGGTTGAAGTAACCATCAAGTACGTTAACAAGCTTATTTGCTCTCTCTTCGTCGTCATGACCAAGAGCGTTAGGGTTCATTGTCTGTGTGTTTGAAATTCCATCAAGAGCGTACTCGTAAGGAATCTTAGCAACAGAGTTAAGTGATGAAAGAAGACCGTTCTTCTCTGCACCGTATGATGGTGAAGCACCGGGAGCAAATGAAGCGAATGCAGGTCTTCCATCAGGTGTAGCACCTGTAGCCTTACCATAAACTACGTTTGAAGTAATTGTAAGGATAGATGTTGTAGGCTCTGAATCACGGTATGTGTGATGCTTCTCGATCTTCTTCATGAATGTCTTAAGAAGCCATACAGCGATCTCGTCAGCTCTCTCATCATCGTTACCGTATCTTGGGAAGTCTCCCTCTACCTTGTAATCAATTACAAGACCTGACTCATCACGAACAGTTGAAACCTTAGCGTACTTAATAGCTGAAAGTGAATCTACAACGTGTGAGAAACCAGCGATACCTGTAGCGAATGTACGTCTTACATTTGTATCGATAAGAGCCATCTCAGCTGCTTCATAGTAGTATTTATCATGCATGTACTGGATGAGGTTGAGGATGTTTACATAGAGTCCTGCAAGCCAATCCATCATAATGTCATATTTGTGCATTACTTCGTCGTAATCAAGTACTTCTGAAGTAATAGGAGCCATCTCAGGTCCTACCTGCATGTGCTGACCATCTTTTGTAAGGAACTTCTCATCCTTACCACCGTTGATAGCGTAAAGAAGACACTTAGCAAGGTTTGCTCTGGCTCCGAAGAACTGCATTTCTTTACCAGTCTGTGTAGCAGATACGCAGCAGCAGATGCTGTAGTCATCGCCCCAGATAGGTCTCATAACATCATCGTTCTCGTACTGGATTGAAGATGTTGTAACTGAAATCTTAGCAGCATACTTCTTGAAAGTAGCTGGAAGCTTTGATGTGTAAAGAACAGTAAGGTTAGGCTCTGGTGAAGGTCCCATGTTCTCAAGTGTGTGGAGGAATCTGAAGTCGTTCTTTGTAACCATGTGACGACCATCCATACCAAGTCCACCAACCTCAAGTGTTGCCCAAACCGGGTCTCCTGAGAAGAGGTTGTTGTATGAAGGGATACGAGCAAACTTAACCATTCTGAACTTCATTGTCATGTGGTCGATAAGCTCCTGAGCCTGTGACTCTGTAAGAGTTCCCTCTTTAATATCTCTCTCAATATAGATATCAAGGAATGTTGAAACACGTCCAACAGACATAGCAGCACCGTTCTGAGTCTTGATAGCTGCAAGATATCCAAAGTAAAGCCACTGAACAGCCTCTTTTGCATTCTTAGCTGGCTGTGAAATATCGAATCCGTATACAGCAGCCATTTCTTTCATTCCCTTAAGAGCTCTGATCTGCTCTGAGATCTCTTCTCTCTGACGAATGATGTGATCAAGCATTGTGCCATCACCGCAGTTGTTGAAATCTTCCTGCTTTTTCTTGATGAGGTAATCAATACCGTAAAGAGCTACTCTTCTGTAGTCGCCTACGATACGTCCACGGCCGTATGTATCTGGAAGACCAGTTACGATGTGGCTGTGTCTGGCAGCTCTCATCTCAGGTGTGTAAGCATCAAATACTGCCTGGTTGTGTGTCTTGTGGTACTCTGTGAAGATCTTGTGGAACTTCTCATTTACCTTGTAACCATATGTCTCAGCAGCTTCTTCTGCCATCTTGATTCCACCGTAAGGCATGAATGCTCTCTTAAGTGGCTTGTCTGTCTGAAGACCAACGATCTGCTCAAGGTCCTTCATAGACTCATCGATGTATCCAGGGCCATAAGCTGTAAGGCTTGATACAACTTCTGTCTCGCACTCGAGAACGCCGCCCTTTTCACGTTCCTGCTTCTGAAGCTCCTGTAACTTGCCCCAGAGCTTGTTTGTAGCATCTGTAGCATCAGCAAGGAAGCTTTCATCTCCATCATATGGTGTGTAGTTGTTCTGGATGAAGTCTCTAACATTTACATCATCCAGCCAGTGGGTTCCTTTAAACCCTCTCCATGCTTCGTTCATCATATACTCCTCTCAAACCAATAAAATTGTTTGTTAATTATTTATCACTAATGTTTACGAAGCATATCTTAACACCTAGTCATAGAGTGAACATTGATTGTAATCAAGTTTTTATTTATTTTTTATTTTTCACAGAATGTTCAAAATTAAGACGTAAAAAGTCTCAATTTCGCAAAGAAATCCTCCAGAATAAATCTGTTATCGATATTCTTATAAACCTTAATAGGTCTGTATTTACCCTCATGAATATAATTCATCTTTTCATCAAATGAAGGTGCTGGCTTGTAATCCCATTCACCACAATCATTGAACATAATGATTCCCACAGCAGGAGAATCGCCCAGACATCTGTATTCAATTGGGCGTGCTTTATCTTCATTGTTAAAAGCAATTACATTCTCAACGAGATATTTCCCAACTTCTCCGCAAGGATACACTTTGTCATACATTTCAGCAAAAGAAACAGGCATCATTCTGTATACATTTCTAGGCACCTGCCAAAGCTGCACATCGGACTTAAAAACATAGTTTGCTGCAGCAACATCGTTACTAAGATTGTATTCCCAACCTCCAATTGGCCAATCTCTTCCTCCAATCCATATAACAGTCAGATTCTTTTTAGCAATTCGAGGCTCCATCTTAAGAGCTGCTGCCATGTCAGTAAGGGGACCGAGAAATGCCACATATAATGGTCTGTCGTCATCTTTCATAGCTTCTTCCACAATAAATCTGGCGCCCTCAGACTCCACCAGATCATCTTCCGATGACATTGCTCTTTCCCCGCCGCAAACAACATTAACCTGGCCATTCATGTGCATTAGATCAAGAAGTTTTTGAATCTCATCGTAACTGTCCTTCATGCTATGTTCTGATTTTCCTGTACCAAAGTGCGCGGCTACAAGCGCCTTTAGATCCATGGACTCAGAAAGAAGTGCCTGAACAATCGCAAACTGATCATCTACTTCATTCTTTGCATCTGTATCTAGAATTACTCTTACTTTTTTCTCATCCGGAATATTGAATTTTATCATGTCTTTTACCTCATTTATTGACAGTTTCTACTGCCTTTTTCCAACCTTCATATTTACTCTTTACTTTCTTTTCATCCATTGTCGGCTCATGAACAGTTCTTTTCAATTTCGAAAGGATGCTATCATCCCAGAGACCTGCAGCAATTCCCGCCATATATGCAGCTCCGATACCGGATAATTCCTCCTGATTGGGGACAAGAACTTTACAGCCCGCCATATCACTTTGAAACTGCATCAGATACTCATTTCTGGTGGGACCACCATCTACTCTTAACTCCGATAGTGTCACTCCTGAATCTTCGCTCATGGCTTTTACAATATCAGTGATCTGATATGCAATGCATTCAAGGGCTGCTCTGCAAAACTCAGCTTTCCCTGTAGTTCTGTCCATTCCTATTATCGCTGCTTTTGCGCGGAAATTCCAATATGGAGCCCCAAGCCCGGTAAAAGCCGGCACAAGGTAAAGCTCGTCATCCCTGGTTGCTTCATTGGCAAACTTCTCGGTCTCAGCTGCATTTTCAATGAGGCCAAGGTCATCTTTAAGCCATGTAATAACAGCTCCGGTATAGTTAAGATTTCCCTCCAGAACGTACTGAACATGCCCACCTCTTCCCCATGCAAGAGACGTCACCAATCCATTTTTACTTAGTATGGGCTTTTCACCTATATTCATCATTATAGATGAGCCTGTACCATAAGTGGCTTTTGTTTTTCCTTTTTCGCAGCAATCCTGACCAAACAATGCAGCATGGCTGTCGCCCATTACTCCATGGATCGGTATCTTTTCAGACAAAAGGCCTTCAAAATCAGTGTAGCCATAACAAGAATCAGAATCCATGACTTTTGGCATATTAGAAACTTCTATCCCAAAGGCTGAACAGATTCTCTCATCCCACTTCAGATTAAAAATGTCAAATAGCTGCGTCCTTGAAGCATTGGAATAATCAGTTGCATATACTTGTCCACCTGTTAACCTGTACACAAGATAGCTGTCCATCGTGCCGTGGCAAATGGCGTTATTATCTGCCAGTTTCCCCGCCCCCATTGTGTTTTCCAAAAGCCATGCTATCTTGGCAGCCGGAAAATATGGCGACAGTTTTATGCCTGTTGTCTTGTAGATATATGCCTCAATTTCTTTTATCTCCGATCTTTCGCATATGCTGGCCGCTCTTGCACACTGCCAGACTACCGCATGGTTCAAGGGTTTGCCGGTCTCTTTTTCCCAAATAAGACTTGTTTCCCTTTGATTGCTTATTCCAACCGACACCACAAGTTCAGGACTTATATTTGCTTTTGAAATGACTCCTTTAACTGCCGTTATTACATTTTCATAGATTTCCTCAGGGTCATGACTAACCCATCCGAGATCATTTATTATCTGCTTATGAGCCACATCACATCTGCACATAAGCACCCCGTTTTTATCGAACAAAAGAGCTTTTGTTCCTTGCGTGCTCTGATCGATACTTATTACATACCGCCCACTCATAAGTTCCCCTTTACCGTTTTTGCGATTCCTTCAGCATTTAACCCGTAGTAATCGAATACTGCTTTGGATTTTCCTGTTATGACATGATCGTCAGGAAGTGCCATCTGCACTACTTTGCAAGGCTTGTTCGCCGATACAACAGACGCAACATCTGATCCAAGACCTCCAAAAGGAGCATGCTCCTCGACAGAAACAACAAGGTCTGCATCCTCTGCTGCTTTAATCAGTGCATCTTTGTCAAAAGGCTTAACGCAGTACATATCAAGAACCGTAACTGTAATACCTTCTTTTTCAAGGCTTTTAGCCCCTTCAAGCGCAGGTCTCACCATTTCTCCACAAGCCACGATCACAATCTTCTTGCCGATTCCATCTCCAAACTTCCACACAGTTGCCTTATCCATCTCAAAAGGTGTGCTCTCTTCACTGTATATATCTTCCACCGGATTTCGCCCCACCCTTACGTATGCAGGTGAATCATCTGTTAAAAGAGCTTCAATAAGCTTTGCCGTCTGAAATCTGTCGCTTGGAAGATAAACTCGCATATTGGGAATTGCTGACATTGCTGCTATATCCTGTGCGCTGTGATGGCTCATTCCAAGTTCACCATAGCTTATTCCGCCGCTTATTCCAATGAGCTTAACATTAGTATTTGAATAAGCCACATCAACTTTTGCCTGCTCATAAGAACGAGTAGATAAAAAACAAGCCGGGGAAAAACAGTATGTCTTTTTACCTGCATGTGCCATTCCTGCCGCTATTCCAACAAGATCCTGCTCAGCAATCCCAACTTCCACAGCCTGCTCCGGGAACTCCTTAAAAAAAGGAGTCATAGAAGCCGAGCCTCTTGAATCTGAACAGAGTGCAATTATATCTTTATCACTTTTTGCATGTTCCATTAAAACTTCGCAGATAGCCTGTCTGTTCGGAATCTTATTCATTTTCAAGTTCCTCCCTTCTTTCATCTATTGCCTTAACAATCTTCTCGTACTCTTCATCATTTGGAACATGATGATGCCATCCCACATTGTTTTCCATAACATCACCACCACCAAATCCTTTTATTGTATTGGCAATGATAAGAGTAGGCTTATCATCTACGTTCATAGCACTTTGAAAAGCCTCCGACATCTCACTTATACTGTTTCCGTTTGCTTCCAGAACATTCCATCCAAAGCTTTCCACCTGTTGATGAAGATTTTCATGAGTCATCACTTCCTCTGTTGTTCCCGAAATCTGTAAATGGTTTCTGTCAACCACAGCACAGAGGTTTCCGAGTTTATAGTGACCTGCTGCCATGAAGCCTTCCCATACCGAGCCTTCCGCAAGTTCTCCATCACCCATAACTGTGTAGATGCGACTTGGTCTTTTGTCCATCCTGCATGCAAGAGCCATTCCAACCGCCACAGGAAGTCCATGTCCAAGGGAACCTGAGTTCATCTCCACTCCATCCACCTCATTATTGGGATGTCCAATAAACTTTGAACCAAACTGAGAAAATGTATCAATAAGCTCCTGCGTGTCAAAAAATCCCTTATCTGCCAAAACGGCATAGTAGCTTTCAACAGAATGCCCTTTACTCATTACAAAATAATCACGATCCGGATCATCCTTGTTGTCCGGCGATATATTCATAATGTCAAAGTACAGTGTCACCAGCGTTTCCATAACGGAAAAGTCACCACCAATATGTCCTCCGCCGGATTTTCTTATCATTTCAAGAACGACTTTCCTTAGGTCCATCGCTTTTATACTTAATTCTTTTACTCTTTCTCTATTCATGATCAATCACCTCTTTGAGCACCTGGCAGTTAAATAATTCCATGTATCTTATCCAGTACTTCCTGCTCAACATCGTCATAGAGATCCGGTTTAACACCGATATACTTACATGCCTCGTAAAGAACAGGAACAACGTCCTGATGAATTCCTACACAGTGATGGATATATGGGCCTTCCACAATCTTTGCCTCAAGTCTTGGCCAGTTAGCAACTTCAACCCACAGATATGTTCCTTTTGTGTATGGGCCATCGATTCCCTTTGCATTTCCCAAAAGGAGTGAATATTCCCCATCATCCCCGTCGAATCTTGCGAGAGTCAGATCTCCGTGTTTAGCTTCTGCCTCAACTGCACCTGGATGGTCAAAGGCAAGAGGATACCCGATTGTTGGCTTGCAGCCGGCACAGGAAATAGGCCATGGCCCGCAGTGCTGCAAAAGCTCACCGTTATCATTATCTGGATGTCTTACAGTCCAGTCAGCAAAAAAGGATCTGCTCTCATCCATACCGGCAGCTTCCACCATAAGTGCTGTTATTGCACCATGGATATCTGTTTCGCATACTACAGGAAATCCCTCTTCATTCAAAAGAGAATTGGCAGCGCATGGCATGATGCCTATCTCTGACTGAAGCGCATTCCAGCATTGAATGGCTCCTGCAGTGCATCCATACTTATCTGCAAGACTTCTCATAGCAACCTTAAGAGCCGCAACATTCTCAAGCTGCTCTTCATTTACAGAAATGTTGAAGTTTTCTTTACAATACTTAATAGTCTCAGCTACCTTTTTTCCTTCTTCCTTGGCAGCCTTCATCTCAGCTGTCAGCTCCGGAAGTGGTATGGGTGCAAGCTGTATATTGAATTTTTCAAGAAGTTCCCCCTCATTGCACATGGTTGACCAAAAATCATAGGGACGTGGTCCAATCTGCAAAATTCTGATATTCCTAAAAGCCTTAACCACATTGCAAACTCTGATAAACTGTCTTATTCCCTGCTCAAATCCAGGATCATCCAAATTGCAGTTTGTTAGATATGTGAATGGCACTCTGAACCTTCTTAATACCTTTCCTGTCGCAAAAATGCCGCACTGGCTGTCTCTTAATCTGATTCCATTCTCATCAGGTCTTTCATCCCTTGGTCCCCAGATAAGCACCGGAAGATTCATGTTTTTTGCCAGTCTTGCCACCTCATATTCAGTTCCAAAATTACCATGTGGAAAAAATAATCCGTCAACCTTCTCTTTTCTGAATTTCTCTTCAATCTTTATTCTGTCAGCGTCATCGTGAAGAAGCCCATCTTCAGCGATATCATCGATATCGACAAACTCAACGCCCATTTTCCTTAGTTTTTCCCTTGTGTAGTTAGCATATTCAACTGCTGCCGGTGCGCTGAAAATGCTTCTTCTTGTAGGTGCGAAACCAATTTTTATACTAGCCATACTCATCCTCCTCTACGAAAAAAACAATCATCTCTATAGCGTAAATATAACTTCACGCAAACTTTATTCCAATATTTAGTAAAGTATTATTTACTTTATTTTTACTTTATTTTAGAATTATCTTTAGAGAGGTGAGGGTATGTCTATTACAGCAAAAGAACTTGCAAAGAAGCTAAATCTCAGTGAAACAGCCATTTCCATGGCTTTAAACAATAAACCCGGAGTCAGTACAAGCACCAGACAGCTCGTTATAAAGGCTGCGGAAGAAGCCGGGTATGACTTTACAAAACTCAAAAACTCCGACAGTTTAAACGGAAGCATCTACGTGATTTTTTATAAGACTCACAACGCTATTCTTTCCTATACTCCTATATTTGATGAGTTATATCAGGGGGTAAAAGAAGAATGCCAAAAAAGAAAGATCGGAACGAAGATTATTCATTTCTATGAAAAAACAGACAGTCTTGACGAATGCTTTGCAGAACTTCGAGGATCTGACTGTCTTGGTATCATTCTTGTCGGAACTGAGATAACTAAAGAGGTATGTCAGAAATTTATAGACCTTCACATCCCTCTTACGCTTATGGATACATATTTTGAGTCGCTGGATTGCAACAGCGTTCTTATAAATAACTCTCAAGGCGCTTACATCGCCACGGAATATCTGATCAGTATCTCCGGTACTCAGCCCGGTTACCTGCAGTCAAGCTATCCTATTTACAATTTTGCCGCCAGACAGGAAGGCTATTTTAAGGCAATAAAAGAGAACGGGATGTCAAAATCCCGTTCCATAATTCATAAACTTGCCCCATCCATCGAAGATGCCATGGGGGACATGCTCGAAATAATAGATGATGGCGCCGAGATTGCCAGGTGCTATTTTGCTGACAATGATATCATCGCCATCGGTGCTCTTAAAGCTTTCAAGCTTCGTGGATACCGCATCCCGGAAGATATTGCCATTATTGGATTTGACAATATTTCCGAATGCCGCGTCGTTGAACCAAGTCTTACAACCATGGACGTTCCACGACTTTTTATCGGTCAGACCGCTGCCAAGCAGCTCATTGAGCAGATCACAACCAAAATGCTCCACTGCTGCAAAACAGAAGTCAGCACCAAAATGATCAAGAGGCTCTCTCACTGCTTGTAGGTAGCCTTAATCTCATAATTTCCCTTTGAGAAAGTTCTTTTCACTAGTTCGTCAAAAGAGATACTATCACCATTTAAAGTAATGTCAGTGATCTTCTTATCAGGGACAAATACGGCTTCACCATCAAATGGCACAGTAAATGAATATGTTACTGCGTCATTATTTATTTCCCATCCTGACTCATATTTACCAACCGGCATGTCAACAGAAGCTCTCGCAAAGCTTAATCTCTCGTCAACATGCGGAGTTATACATACTTTTTTGCCTGCAACATGATCTTCATCAACACTTATGCCGCAAACCATTGTATATATCCACTCAACAATTGCACCATATGCATAATGGTTCAGGCTGTTCATCCCAGTTCCGCTTATGCTTCCATCAGGTAAAAGAGAATTCCATCTCTCCCAAATGGTGGTTGCTCCAAGGTTTACTTCATAGAGCCAGCTTGGGTAATCCTCATTCAAAAGAAGTGTAAACGCCTCTTTTGTGTGTCCCGTCTTAGTTAGAGCACTGCACAGAAATGTCGTACCCACAAATCCTGTTGCAAGGTGATATTTCCATTTTTTCAAAATATCTATCAGGTTGTTTCCGGCTGCTTCCGTTTCATCTTCGTCAAAAACATCAAACCATATGGATATAGCGTAAGCTGTCTGAGTGTTTATACTGATAGTCCCTTTGCCGGTCCTATACTTGTCCCTTATAGCCTTCCTTACCTCAAGTGAACGAACATGATACTTTTCCGCATCTTCTTTTTTTCCAAGTATTGCTGCTGCCTTTGAAGTAATCTCAAGAGAAGTCATGTAATAGACTGATGAAACAAAGTATTTATCGGTTCCACCTTCTCTGTTATCCATTCCGGCTGCATCGCCCTCAACGTCAAGAGATAGCCAGTCTCCAAAATGGAATCCGCAGTCCCATAATCTCTTACCCTGACAATGGTCTTCCTCCATATGGATCACAAAATCACACCAGGACTTCATATTGTCATACTGCTCGGAAAGCCATTCCTTATTGCCATAATGAAGATACATGTTCCATGGGATGATTACAGCAGCATCCCCCCAAACGCTGGCACCTGCCTCTCCCCACTTATCTTCTGTAAGGTCAAATTCAGGCTCAGCCATTTTTTCTCTTCCAATGGTAAGTACATCAGGAACCACATAGGGAACTGCTCCATTTTTCTCCCTCTGCTCAAAAAGCATATCTTTCAAATACTTTCTAAAGAAGGAAGGTGTCTCCATGTGATAAGATGCAGAACCAGAAAAAATCTGAGCGTCTCCGGTCCATCCGCACCTCTCATCTCTCTGAGGACAGTCGGTTGGTATATCAACAAAGTTATCTTTTTGGCTCCATTTTGTGTTGGAGATAAGCCTGTTTATCTTTTCATTTGAAGTCTCAATGAAACCAGTCTCTGCAATGTCGGAATACAGTGCCACTGCCTCAAAATCAGCTTTTTTTATTTCCTCAAGTGTCATACCTGTAACTTTTACATATCTAAATCCAAAGAATGTAAAATGAGCTCTGGCTCTGTCTTTTTCTCCCGAACTTATATAAGTATATTTTGCCTCTGCAGTACGAAGATTATCCCTATAAAAATTGCCCTTTTGAAGAACTTCGCCATATTCAAGGACTACTCTGTTATCCTTTTCTGTTTCATTGGTAAACTCAACCCATCCGCTTATTTCCTGGCCAAAGTCAATTACATACTCACCTGCAGGCGTCAACAGGATCTCACTAGGTTTTATCCTTTCATGGGCGCGGACCGGCGCCCCAATCATTGGAGTTATTTTACCGACCGGCGCTTTTGCAGCTATCGCTTTTGAAACTTCTCTTCCCTGCGCACTGCAAATATTCTTTTGTTTTCTAAAATCCCAAACCTCACCATCATATATTCCTGAAGATGCAACAGGTGACTTCAAGCAATCCCAGCTCTCATCCGTGCATATGCGCTTTTCAAAGCCATCACCCGATAGGATCATATCTGCTATCAACAGGAATTTATCGCCATAGTACTCACACATCTGCCCATGAGCCATATAGCCGAATTTACCTTTATACCAGCCATTTGCCAGATATACAGTAACCGTATTTTCTCCTTCTTTTAAAAGCTCTCCGATATCATATGTCTGGTACTGTATCCAATATCTGTAATCAGTAAAATATGGTGTAAGATAGTCATTACCTACTTTCTCACCATTAATGCAGGCTTCATATAATCCAAGCCCACATATATACAATCTGGACTTTTTTATTTTTTCAATCTCATCCTCTGTAAGTGAAAAGACTTTTCTCATAACCGGATGAAGATCATGTGAAAACTTTGGTGTTATCCACATTCCTCTAAAATTACCGTCAGGATGTCCACCTTCAAAAGAGCTTACTCCACTTTCACAGTAATCTCCTGCATCATCTGTCACACACACTTTCCAGTAATATGTTTTCCCTGCATCATATGAAAACTCAGGATGATAGGGACTTGCTATCTCACTACTTTCTTCCTGATGCAGAACCTTTTCAAATTTATCGTCTTCCGCAAGGATAAATTTGGTCTTAACACTTTTTGTTCCAAGTGCTTCTGCACACTTCCATGTAAAAACAATGTTTTCCAGACTTATACCTATTGGATTAAACTGATAATTGCATTTTTGATCAACGATTTTCATGTCACCCTCCATAATACAACGGGAAATATGTCCTCATGTCTTTGTCTTCTCCCCTGTTGTCCCAGGCAAAATAGGGAATAAAGCAAACTGTCTGATCTTCGAATCTTACTTCAGGCAATTCTCTGTACAGACTGCCACTCTTATTCTCATCGCCTTTTAAAATCTTAACCTTTCCTTCAATTTTCAGTATATCCCGCCCCAGGATATCTACGTGTTTTTCGACAAAAAATCTTTCGTTTACCGGAAGAAAAACATCTTTAAGCTCAGCACTTCCTGCATCGCCCTCTTCCATGCAATAAACTAAAGGCCCCCTTTCAAGGCATACTCTGCCTCTACACTCTTCAATTCTATCATGCCCTGCGGTATATCTCACCGGCATATCAAAAACAATTTCCACAACCGACTCACTTGGATTTTCAATAGATACCCTATAGTATGATCCTGTCAGATCAGATGTGATATCTGTTATTTTTTCAACTCCTGCATCAGTTACTTTTATCTTGCCGCTCTTTGCCCATGAAGGAATCCTAAGCATTAAATCTGCGCGGGCCTCATTTTTTACATTTTCAAAAGTGAATATAATTGTTCCGTCGTAGGGATATGAAGTCTCGCACTTAAGCTCTGTCTCCATACCTGAATACAGTTTAATATGCGCGTTTGAAGCCGCATACATTCCTATGTATATTGCATTATCGCGGACTGCATATAGATACTCAGAACTCTGAGCAAGATTTCTGGCAAGGTTCGGAGGACAGCAATAACTTGTTATATATTCCGTTCTATGAAGGGGCCACACCGGATCAAATCCGGGATTTTTAATCCTTTCAAGCATATTTTCATAAAAGAATTTAATTCCATCAAGACTTAGTGAAGCAAGGTTTGTGTTGAGCATTACTCTTTCAATAACATCAAAATACTCTGCCTTAGGACTTATCAGAAACATCCTGTATGCCCACATTACAAGCCCGACATTAGCACAGGTCTCGTTATATGCCGTCACATTTGGAAGCTGATAATCATATCCATAAGCCTGATGCACAAGCTGCTGTTTAAAAAAGTTTCCATAAGGTGATGCTCCGTTATAAAGCGCTCCGCACCCTCCTGTTATGTATATCTTGTGCCTCATCAGATCATCCCAGACACTGTTTAGAACCTCAAGGTACTCATCTCCACCCTCTTCCAGATAAAGATCAGCAAGTCCTGCGTACAGGTAATTGGCCCTTACCGCATGTCCTATGATCTTTCTGTGCTGCTTTAGCGGGAGTCTGTCCTGGTTATCATCGAGCCCGTTCTTTACAGAATCCCTGAGCTTTATAGCTTTTTCAGCCAATAAAAGATATTTCTTGTCCCCAACAGCTCTATAAAGTTCTATAAGTCCCATGTAATGAGATGGACAAACAGCTGTCTGCACCTGATCTTTTTCCTCTGCATCTTCGTACATGCTATCTAAATAGTCAGCAGCTTTTGATGCAATATCCAGAAGGCTCGTTCTTCCGGTCAGTCTGTAATAAAGAGCTGCTGCCGTCATCAAATGGCCAAAGTTATACACTTCAAAATCGTTGATGTCGCCCATTCTTCCAAGGCCGCTGTGATTCATCTCACCGATTATCTGCTTTGTTGAAATATAGCCATCCTCTCTTTGAGCCCTTCCAACAAGATCAATATATTTTTCTATCCTGTCAAAAAGGTCACAGTTGTTTTCCATGACTGCACAGTACATCGCAGCTTCAAGCCACTTATAAAAATCGCCGTCACCAAATACGGTTCCCGCAAAATCCCCCTTTGATTCACCGGCACATATTCTAAAATTCTCAACCACATGGCTGATATCTGCTGAGTCAAACATCTTTTCAAGCTGAGGAACAGTCGCGCTAAATACAACGTCTCTCACAGATTTCCAAAAACCATCTGTAAGCTCAACTTCCCTGGCTCCCAGGGGTACCACCTTTGCATTTTTACTTTTACTTGTATCAGTCAGCATATCAGTCAGTCCTTTCTGAGTCTGTCAGCGCCATTACCGCATTATAAAGAGTCTCATCATCGCCTACATTTCCAGGGAATATTACATAAGGAATTCCGGGAAATCTACTATCTTCATCTGTTTTCCACACAGGAACTCCGGGCTGTATCTGCCCCATCACAAGAGCTCTTTTCACCTCAAGGGCTTTTGTTCCAATATCACTGGAGGTTATTCCTCCTTTACCTATAATATATGCCGGCTCGCAACCAAGACTTGCGACTATATTTGTAAAGGCATCCGATATTTCAGCAGACCGCAAAAGAGCTGTCTCCTTAGTATCTCCCGGTAAACTCAGTACCTTCCTCTTGGTATAAACTACAGCTGTTACTCCTTTTTCAATTTCAGAAGTCACCCACTTGGAAACCCTTTTTGTTTCTTCACTAAGCTTTCCTTCCAAAACTTTATCTGAGTCATATTCCATAAACACCAGGTTATCCAAGCCCCTTAACCTCTCAAGCTGCCTTGTTGTTTTTTCAGTATGTGATCCGATAATTATCACCCCGCCTTTATCGGATGTGATATTCAGCGATTTCTTTGTTAAAAGAGGCTTGTCAGAAATTGCCCCAACAGCTTTTACAAAATCTGCAGCCGTGCGATAAACAAATTTCTTTCCCTTTCTCAGACTCCTATATAGAGCTGCGCAGAACACTTCAAGGTCAACCGGCTCAAGCGCATTAACTATTATCGGAGCGCCATTAGTCGCCTCATCCAGCTTTTTTTCAATCTCATCCAGATTTCCCTGTCTTAAAAGCTCAAGCGAAATACTGATAACTTCACCTGATTTTCTTTTTCCTCCGGTCTTCTCTTCAATGTAGTCTCTAAGGTCAGAACTTATATATCCAAATGTTTCATCTCTGGCAAATTCAGTAGAACCGGCAGGGATCAGTTCATCTCCATATTTAACGTAATGAACATCGTTATAAGTTATCCTTCCTCCGGCATAAAAAAAGGGCGCCAGAATAAGACCGTCGCTCTTTTGCCCCAGTCTGTCTCTGATACGCTCTTCTATAACATCTGTTTCAAGAGGAAAATGTCCTCGAAGTGTTGAATCACTTCTGCTAATTACTCCAAAGGCTATGCCGCTCTCAAGCGATGCATCTATGAGATTATCCATAAGCTCTCTGTGAAGCTTTAAAGACGCATCCTTAGTGATGCCTCTTGAGTTGGTCAGTATGTAGAACATACTTTTTTCACTCTTCAAAGCTTTAAGAAGAGTGGTCTTTTCCCAATCTGTGTAAACCGCAATATCATGAACTGTCTGAACTCCCGTTGGGTCATCATCAAGAACGACCCAAACCATGTTTAAAGAATTTGCCGCTTCTTTGAGCTCTTTTTTGGCAATATCCAATTCTTTCCTGTATTCAGCGCTGATAGCTTTTGCATTTTTCAGCAGTTCTTCATAAGATACTTTTTCCATCCCCGGTAAAACCTTCCCCTATTTGTATTTTATGAATATATTTTTTTCAAAAGAGATTTAAGATCTGTCTTGCTTCCCTTGGTGTTGCTACCTTTTTTCCACATTCGCGGATGAGATCTGCTGCTCTTTTCACAATGAGGCTATTAGTTTCAACTCGCGTTTTCTCATCAAGGTAATCTGAGTCCTCGAATCCTACTCGCAGGGTCCCCGCTCCATAGTTAAGAGCATATCTCATCATATCCCAGTTCTTTCTGCCAGCCTGTGTGTATCCCCAAATGATGTCTTCTCTTCCTCTGAAACACTCTTTTACATACTGGACCATGTGACGCAAAGCGTTCTCTGTTGCCGGAAGCTCTCCTTCATGGCCAAATACCAGGGCAAGAAGTATAGGTGAACAAAAATCAAACTCCTCAACAAGCTTCGCCATTGTATTTACCATTCCAAGTTCAAAGAGCTCTGTTTCAGGGAATTTTTTGTGAGCAAGAAGCTCCTTAACACAGTATTTAACATCATCAATAGGATTTTGATATACACTTTTTCCAAGATTTACAGAACCCACATTAAGGCTCACCGCTTCCGTAAAATCTGCATAGATAGGTGCACATCTCTCTTGAATTGTCAGGTTGGAAACTCCTCCTGTGGAAATCTCGATAATGATGTCACATCTCTTTTTAACTATTTCTATGGTCTTAGACAGATGTGAAATATCGGGAGTGAGATTTGCATTCTCATCCCTTACGTGAAGATGCACCATTGCAGCCCCACATTTATAGCATTCATATATTTCATTTGCGAGTTCTTCCGGATCAATTCTATGAGGTGTGGCACAGACAGGCGCCGCCGATAATATAACCTTATCCATTGATGACTCCTTTTTTCACGAGTGCTGCCTTAAGTGCTGCCGCTCCGTATGCAGGGCTGGCCAGAACAGGAACTCCGAACTTATCACTCAGGTACTTTGCACAATATGCCATACTTCCCTGGGCAAGAACTATAACATCTACATCTTTAGCAATTGTTTCTGCAGATGCACTCATGCGCTCTCTAAACTGCTCCTGATCAAGACCAAAAGCATTTTCCACAAGACACTGACTGATCTCCACATGCTTGTTACACTCTCTTGCCATTCTGTTAACTGTATTGCAGGTTGGCACAAGAGTTGTTGGAAGTGTAGCCATAACTCCTACCTTTAGTCCTTTTCTTACTGCATCCCTGCACATTTCCTCATCAATTCTAACAATGGGCATTCCAATATATGCAGCTGTAACCTGAACGCTGTCAGCCACCTCACCCACAGATGAGCATGCATTAAGCACTGCATCGCATCCCTCTTCTGCTGCGTTCATAAACATCTTAATAAGTCTTGCTGCAGGAGCCTGAGTAACATATCCTGCCTCTCTGACATCAGCAAGGATCGTTGGATCCTGCTGCGCATAAATCTCAACGTCATTTCCAAGTTCTTTCTTTATTTCTCTATTTACATCTTCTATAAGTTCAGGTGTTGTGCTTGTATAAACTACTCCGACTTTCATGTGTTTTCTCCTTATTTTTTCCAATAAACATAATGATCAAGAACTGTTTTTACAATCAACTCACTTCTCTTGTGTTCAATGACGTCTAACATTTGCCTATGAAGTTTTATAAAGTTGTCTTCTTCATTCTTTTCTATAAAATTTTTAATAGCCTGTTTCCTGGAAGGTGCAGTAAGTTTTGTTATGTAATCTGTTATTGTTACAAGCTGAGGATTATGCGCTATTGCCGCTACTGCCGCATGAAATTCCGCATCGCACTCCATGATCTTGTCTATGGATGGTTCGTCCTCATATATCTCTTTTTCCATATTAGCCAGAATTCTCTTAAATTCCCGATAGTTATCACCTTCATGCGCATTATTGATGATAACTTCCAGCGTTCCTATATCTATTACAGATCGCAATTCAACAAAATCCTGCCAACTGTTTTTGTGAAGAATAATGCTATAAAGCATTGGATCAAGCATTTTCTGATTATAGTTTTCACTTACAAAGGTTCCATCTGCTCGTTTTATATATACTATTCCATTTGCTTCCAGCTTCTTGATAGCCTCTCGCACAGAATTTCTCCCTGCATCATATCTATCGCAAAGTTCAATCTCTGTAGGCAATTTATCTCCCGGGTTGATTTTCCCTTCAATAATGTCTGCGATTATTCCATCCATCACTTTATCAACCACAGATTTCTTTTTCTCTTCAAATCCATGCTCAGCGCTCATGCAACATCCTCACTTATCAATTCCTTTTTTCATAACCATTACATCACCGGCAGATATGTCTATTGTTCCAGTGACCTGATCTTCTGTTAATAGATTTTTATAATGGTTATCTCCGATATATATTATGCCACGTTCATTCCCATGATTTATAGCAAAAATATACTCATCACCGTCTTTTATTCTCTTAACAATCTCAATTTCTCCACTGGATTTCATAACTGGTTCGACTTTTTCATCAACCAGTATTCTATTTATTAGCTTATCAAGATATTCATAGTCCGGAGCTGTTGCAATATAATATGCTTTCCCATTTCCAAAACTGTTAACAGTAACCGCCGGTAACCCCGCATAAAAATCTCTTTCGTAAACTGCTAAGGTATTCGCAGATTCGGTATGAATCAGATCGCACAAAAAGCTACATTTATATGAACAGCTATCATCATCTATTTCATGAATCTGATTATATTCATCCTGATATAAAGCATCTGTCTCTTCGACCCATATCCCAAATACATCCTTTAATGGTCCCGGATATGCACCGTAGATGCATCTGTCATTTTCATCTGCATACCCTGTCATATATGTTCCTATGAGAATGCCACCGTTTCGCGTAAACTCTCGCAGTTTTTCAGCTATCCCCTCCTTCATCATGTAAAGCATTGGAGCAACTATTACTTTGTACTTGCTGTAATCCACATCCTGAATAAGAAAATCAACTGAATAATTATTGTAATAGAAGTGCTTGTAATATCTATGAACTTCTCTAAGATAATCCATGTCCTTTGAAGGTCCACTGCATAACTCCAGCGCCCACCAATTATTCCAATCAAACACAATTCCTATCCTGCTATCAGCTTTCCCACAAATAAACTGATCCCCAAGCTTTTCCAATTCACCACCAAGCTCTGTAAACTCTCGTATTATTCTGGTATCTGTCCTACCTGAATGTGATATAACAGCTCCATGGAACTTTTCCTGCCCAGCAACAGATTGCCTCATCTGAAAATACAGGCTACTATCAGAGCCATGCGCCAAGCCCTGATAAGCAAGCCTCCTTACCTCTCCAGGTTTTTTCAACTTATTATATGGCTGCCAGTTCTGCTGATTAGGCGACTGCTCCATGACATAGTAGGATTCTCCGCCTTTAAGAGCTCGCATGATATCATGCTTCATAGCCGGAAAACTCCTTTCATCAGTAGGCCATGGATAATTATCCCATCCGGCTGTGTCCATATGCGAAACCATCTTTGATTGATCAAGCTTTTTTATATACCCTGAAATATTTGTAAATACAGGAAGTGTCGGCGTTGCAGCCTTTAGTATTTTAGCCTCGTTTTCATAACACTCTATAGTTGAATCAGTTATAAACCTCATATAGTCTAGCTGAACTGCCGGATTAAACCTGTAATCATCGTTTAATTCCGTTGGAACTACCACTTCTTCAAAATCATATAGTGTCTTTCCCCAAAAACATGTATGCCACCTTAAGTTTAATTCATCCAATGTTTTGTAGCGTTCTTTAAGCCAGCTTCTAAACTTTTTCTGACAATTTTCGCAATAGCAATATGTACCATATTCATTTGCAACATGCCACCCGATCAGTCCCGGTCTATCCTTGTAACGCTCTGCCATCTTGCCTGCGATTATTGCTGCTCGCTCTCTGAACTTATCACTATTGACACAAAAGAATACCCTCATTCCATGAGTTCTTTTTCTTCCTGCAATATCAACAGGTAGCACTTCCGGATATTTTCTGGAAAGCCATGCAGGCTGCGCACTTGTTGGTGTGGCCAAAAAATAAGAAAGTCCAGCTTCATCAAGTTTATCCAAAATGTGATCAAGCCATTCAAAATTATATATTCCTTCCGATGGTTCCAATTTTGCCCAAGAAAAAACCGGAAGTGTGACCGTATTTATTTTTGTTTTTTTAAAGACCTCAATGTCTTGATCTATAGTCTCATCATCCCATTGATCAGGATTATAGTCTCCTCCAAACAGGATAAATGGCCTGCTTAGCTTCCTATCCATAATTAACCTTCCTCTTACTTTACTGATCCCAATATTCCCTCAACAAAGTTCTTCTGAAGTATAAAGAAAATCAAAATTGTAGGGGCTGTAGATATAATAATTCCCACCATTACCATTCCATAATCAGGGGTAAATCCATTGGCCAAATTAGACACTGCCAACGGAAGAGTATATTTACTTTCGCTTTGCAATGCTATCAATGGCCACATGTAATTATTCCAAGCTGCCATAAAAGAAAAAATTGCAGCAGCGGCATATGTAGAACGCATCATGGGAAAATAAATTGAAGTAAAGATTATCCACTCATTACATCCATCAACTCTGGCAGCCTCTATAGTTTCTTTTGGAAAACTTTCAGAATTCTGTCTAAAGAAAAATACTAAAAAAGGCGCTCCAATTGCTGGGAGAATAATACACAAATAGTTATTAAGTAATCCCATATTCGCAAACATTCTATAAAGAGGAATAATCTTAGCCGCAAATGGAACCATCATCGATGCAACTATTATCATGCACAAAACTTCTGTGGCCTTATTCTTATAAATAACGAAGGCATAACCAGCCAAAGAACATATGAAAAGCGAAAGAATTGTGATCACAACTGACAAGAGCGTCGAATTAATAAAAGACCTCCCCAAATTTGCGCTTTCTATAGCATTTCTAATATTTTTTAGCAAAGCTCTTCCAAATGTCAGCTTCCCCATCATAATATCAGCCGAATCATTAGTAGCGCTTATGACCATCCACAAAAAAGGAAATACAGAAAGAAAAGAAATAATTATTAAAAAAAGTCTCTTTATTGAATAGCTAACTGCTTTATTCACCTTTTTCTCTCGTAACCTCCTTCTGCAAAATTGTCAAAGCAACAACCAGAGCAAATACTGCCAATGACACTGTGGCTGAATACCCATATGACGGAACATAGTTAAATGAAAGATCATATATGTATTCCGATATAGTCCTTGTTGAATTTCCAGGGCCTCCACCTGTAAGGTTAACAACTTCATCAAAAAGCTGTAATGTGGAATTTAAAGCCATGATCGTAGTCAAAAAAATAATCGGCTTAAGAAGCGGTACTGTAATCTTAAAAAAAGTTTGGTTAAAGTTACAGCCATCAAGCTTAGCAGCTTCATATATAGACGGATCTATGTTCTGAAGACCAGCCAAATAGAAGATCATATAATATCCTGTATATCGCCATATCAAAGATACTATTATTACCACCTTGGCCCAAAATGCATCAAGCACAAAAGGAATTGGTGTTGCAACAATATTTAATCTAAGTAGTAGATTATTTATTATTCCGTCTAATGCGAAAATATTTTTGAACAGAATCGAATACGAGACCATCGATGTAACACATGGCAAAAAAATGCAGGTACGATACACTCCTCTTTCTTTTATATTTGGATCATTTAAAAGAACTGCAACAACAAGCGCAATAAAGAGCATGATAGGTATTTCTACCGCCGCATATATAAGAGTATTCCCCAGTGTTACCCAAAAAGTACCATCATTTATTAGTCTTATATAGTTTGCAAATCCATTAAACTGAAGATTAGCACCTTTTCCAGTCTGGAACGAAAGCAAAAAAGCTGAGGCAGTCGGAACATAGCTAAAAACCATTACGCATACTGCTGCAATTGATATCATCGACCATCGTGCAAGAACAGTTTTCTTATTTTCCATTTTCACTCTATCCTTTTAATAAGATGCCGAGACATTGCATCCCGGCATCTTATTTCTCTTTTACTGTATTGACTGATTAAACTGCTCTTCTGCTGTGGAAAGAAGTGAATCTATATCTCCACCATTTAATATCTCGGGAGTAACCGCAAGAAGTGCAGCCTGAGCTTCTGCAGTATACGCACCCGGATTAACCGCTGGGATCTCAGCAATCCAACCAGCAAGGATCTTGTTTACTTCCTGCCCGCTGAAATAATCATCGCCTGTGCTATATGCCTCTACTGAAGAAGCAGGTAAATATGTGCCCATAATATTGGCATTTTTCGCAAGTGTATTGTAAAGATCTGTATTGCCGCCAAATGTGTTCGCAAGAAATTTTGCTGCTGCATCTGCATTCTTTGCATTTGCAAGAACGTAAAAACTTGATCCACCCTGATTAGACTTATTAGTTGCTCCATTTATACCTTCAAGTACAGGAATTGGAGCCAGCTTCCATAATCCACTCTGGTCGGCTCCGGCTTTGATTGTTGATGCTATCCATGAACCTCTGATAACACATGCAACATCTCCTCCATTTATTGCTCCCTGGAACTCAGACCAATCACTGACCACTTTCACAAAATCACTTTCGTTAAACTCTTTGAATAATCTATAGCATTCATGAAGTGCTTCGTTGTCAACAAATTTAGCCTGACCATTATCATCCGTATACCACTGGCCACATGACTGGAGCAATATTTGGAAATTTGAAACGTCGTTTGGATTAAAGGTTTGGAGCATATGCCCATTAGCTGCAAGCTTTTTGCCAAGCTCCGCATACTCATCCCATGTCAGATTCTGCATATCATCTTCAGTATAACCCGCTTCTTCAATATAATCAGTTCTATAAAAAAGACCTGCCACACCGGTATCGAAAGGAACTCCATAGCCAACCCCATCGTAAGACACATAGTCCTTTTTATAACTTGCAAAATCGTTATAGTTCAGATAATCATCCATTGGGAGAAAAGATCCCGGATATGACATAAGATATCCTTGTGCCGCTGCGTCACTAATAATTACAATATCCGGAAGATCATCAGTTACTCCAGACGCTAAAACTGTATGTATTTTTTGCAGGCAATCTGCTTTTCCCATTTCCTGAAAATCAACTGTTACACTGTCATCAAGTGCGTCTGCTTCTTCAAAAGAAACGCCGTTAAATGACTGATCCCATCCCCATACAGTGATAGGCACTGACTCTGTGGTTTCTGAAGTTTTTTCCTCAGACTTTGTTTCTGAAGTTTTCTCTTCCGTCTTAGCTTCAGTAACTGCACCTGTAGAATCACTCGTCTTATCCTCTGCAACTGTCTCTGTAGCCTGAGAACCGCAACCACAAACCAGTGAAGCTGCAATAGATAATGTCAAAACACTAGCCAATACTTTTCCTTTCATTTTTTACCCTCCAAAAAAATAGTTTTATAAGCAATTACTATTTTAAATAATCAAACATCCTATGTATATATTATTAATATACAAATACAAATAAAATTATTTGTATATATTTCAAACCGCAATGATGTATTGCCTGTTTTATCAGGTATTCCTGCTTGGAATCATCACCGCCTCAACATAGGTTGTTATTTCGGTCAGCATTATTCAACCATAAACAAAAGAGACTTTAGAAGTTACTAAAATCTCTTTTTATGCACAAACATCCTATGTTTACTTAAATTCCCCTTTACTCCATTCAATCCTCCCTTATAACAGCAACTTCAAAAGGTTTCAAATATAACTCGCCACTGACATCTTCCTGGCCTACAAGATCATAGCCCTTTACATTATTTATCCTTTCATCTTTCTTGCCTGAATTCAGATAAAAGCTATAGCTTACTCCATCCTTTACTCTCTGATGGTATTCAACATTGTCAGGAAGTATGCAAGTTTTCACGCCGTGTTTTTCAAGGAGCTTTTGAACCATTCCAAGTCTGCCATTTCTAATAAGCCTTGCTGCCACATAATATGCGCTTCCAGCCCCATATTTCTTGCAAGTAAGCGCTGGAGTATCCTTATAGAAATCATCAGTATAGCTGGCAAGTACCTCAGCATCAGAAACCCTTAAGATTTCAGCGTAGTCATGAATTTCCAGTACAGTCCCGTCTGCAAATCTCATTCCGTTTTTATCTGTAGGATAAAGGGTATCTATCTCTTCACTGATAACTCCAAACAACTCACAAAGCCCACTCCCGGGGAATCCTCCAATATAGCACAAAGCATTATCATCCACATATCCTGTAAGGTATGTTGCTACAAGATTCCCACCATCATGCACATACGTCCTTAAAGCATCTGCCATACCAGGCTTTAACATGTACAGCATTGGGGCTAAAACAATATCATAATCAGAAAGTTTTTCTGTCACAGGAATAACATCTGCCTCAACGCCAAGCCTCAAAAGGTCCTTATAGAGGTCTATGCATGTCTTTTCATAGTTCTTGGTTTTGGCAGAAAGTCCCTTCATATCTGCGATTGCCCACCTGCTATCCCAGTCAAATAATATGGCAACTTTGGACTGTACAACCGATCCAGCAACTTCTTCTATCTTCTTAAGAAGCTCCGATACTTCTATAACCTCCTTGAAAATCCTTGTGTCATCCTTACCAAGATGGTCCACTACAGCGCCGTGATACTGTTCAAAAGAGCCTCTTCCCTTTCTCCACTGAAAATACTGTACGCTATCAGAACCACAGGCAACTGCCTGCATACATGCAAGTTTGTGAACCCCAGGGCGTTTAAGCTTGTTGTACTCATGCCAGTTAACCAGCCCCGGTGCGCTTTCCATCAATAAAAATGGTCTGTCTTTTTTCATTGAGCGCATCATCGAATGACTAAACGCAGTCTCTGCCACTGTCTCATAAAGGCTTTCATAATCGTTACCATACTTGGGATAACTATCCCAAGATATGACATCAAGCTCTTTGGCCATAGCATGATAATCCAAAGCTCCATAGAGGCACATGAAATTGGTAGTTACCTTAGCATCCGGAGTAGCCTCTCTTACAGCCTTTATCTCTTCCTTCATAAAGTCTGTGGTGTTATAGGTAGTGAATCTATTCCACTCAAGATTAAGCCCCATAACACTTCTCTCTCCAATGATAAAAGGAGGCTCTACCTGCTCAAAGCTGTTATATCTATGACTCCAAAAGCTGGTCCACCACGCGCGGTTCAGAGCTTCAATGTCACCTCCAAACTTGTCTTTAAGATAATTTCTAAAGCGCTTAGTACAAGCGTCACAAAAACAATATCCACCATACTCGTTGGAAATATGAAACATGATAAATCCAGGATGACTACCAAAGCTCTCAGACAACTTCTTATCCAAAATTCTGACCTTTTCTCTGTAATTAACCGAACTCATGCAATGGTTGTGTCTTCCCCCATGGTGATTTCTTATTCCCATTTCATTTACTCTCATGACATCAGGGTATTTAGCATCTAACCATGCAGGTCTTGCCCCTGATGGAGTTGCCAGGATAAAATAGATGCCATTTTCGTACAGGCGGTCAACTATTTCTTTTAGCCAGTTAAATTCAAAGCAGCCCTCTTCCTTTTCGTAAAAAGACCATGAAAATACCCCCAGGGTAACGCAGTTAATACCAGCTTTTTTCATCATCCGGACATCCTCTTCCAATATATCCGGTCTATCCAGCCACTGTTCCGGATTGTAATCTCCTCCATGAATAAAGCCACCTATTTTTCTCATTTTATGTATACTCCAATTCATATACTCCAATATAAGGCTCCCTGGTAATTCCGGTTGCCGATACCTGCAAATGGGTTGAAGCGCCATCCTTTATGGTCCACACCAGTGTTGTTCTAACTTCAAGAATCAGATCGTTTTCCCCTTCCAAGAGCTTTCCTGTCAGATCTACCTTGCCCGGAAAACCAGCCACCCAGCCAATTTCATGGTTATTTAGAATTACTTTAACGCAATCCGAGGCTTCGGGAATATGTAAAACACATTCTTTTTCTAAATTTCCACGCCACAAAAAACTTCCACAATAGCGATAAGCTCCTGCAAAAGCTGGATTATAACCTATTCCATTTAATGCGGGATATTCACCAGTCTGAAGTATCCTAAAAGGCTCAAAATAATCTTCTGACACTCTTTTAGAAAAAAGTTTCCAACTTATATCAAGATTCTGTCTATAAATCATCTTTCTTGAAAGCGGATATTCATTTTCATTATTCTCTTTATAGATATCAAGAAATACCGCTTCTCCTGGCTCAAGTTCTAACAGGAAGCCAGAATCTGCTATTTTATAAGTCACATTTTTCTCATTCCATGGATCATAAAGTTTTACTCTGTTAAAACCTACATCCAGCGGTTTTATACAAAAGCTTATCTTTTCATCTACGCTTTCATTAAACCACATGGTATTAAGCTCTTCTCCATCTTTCATGGCAAAACTTCGAAGATCTATATTTCCTCCGCAAACATCAAAACACTTCCTTGGAATATCCCTATATAAGTCTTTGTAATCAGATACCACTGTCACACACTTACTAAATTCCTCCGAAACCTTTTCCTTATCAATCTTCTTTTCCGGGCACCCTTTTATCTGTATTATCTTGATTCCGGCCATTCCAGCCTTTATAACAAATGTCTCCAATGCATCATCAATATATGTCCTATAGGGCAAGACCAGTACGCTAAAGCTCACTCCATTTATCTCAAAGCCGTTCCCTGTAAGATGATTTTCTATTCCATCAGATATAAGCTCCATAAGCATATCTTCCGTGACAATATCATAGTCCATCTGATGTTCCATGAGATTACGTCCAGCCTTTTGATAAAGCTCGTACTCTCCACCAGCCCACTCAGCCTCTGCATGATAGAGAATAGCTGCCTCAGCCACATGAACTCCTTTGCTAAGGAACTTTGCTGCGCTATTCATATATCTCATAAGATATGTAAAACACTCAAATCCCGGATTATTGCCGCCGGCATAAAAATGGGGCGGACAGTCCTTGTCAGGATAAGTCATAGAAAATGCGTGAGGCGTAAACTCGTTTATTCCTCGAACCAACATATGGTCTGTTAGCCACTTCATAAAGCTAATACCTTCAGCCCAGCCATAGTTTCCAAATATCTCGCAGAGTGCTCTTCCTCTTTTATTTTCTTGCAGATGAGCTGCAGATGCCCCAAGCTTAGCAAGACCAAAGTGGAAAAATTCTCCATCCCTGTCCCCTGCTATCCACTGATGAACAGGTTCCGTAAATCCCGGAACAATCTGGTGATGCACAACGTCAATGCCAGCCATCTGCTGTCCCTGCATTTCTCTAAAGTAATGTCCTATGCTACATCCCATCCGTGTATGGGCATTATCATCCTCGATAATGTGACCTATGTATTCAACTCCGTGCTCCTGACACCATCTTCCTATCTGTCCCGAGAAACATTTATAAACAAGCTCAGACATACAGTCCATGTACTCACTTCTGATCCTTGCTGTTTCCATCCCGCTCTCGTACCAAAGAGAAATCATATTTTTCAAAAAGTCTTCTCCCCAAAGCTCCAACAGTCTGTCCGATAATTCACTGCTCCAGGGAAGCTTTTGATCCCTTTTCCCCAATGTGTCATCAAAAGGATATCCCTTTACGTTACCAAGCTCAGGTTCATCCGAGAAAAAACCCGCTAAAGTGCTGCCAAAGTATTCTTTAAAATGAGTGTAATGAGCCTCATACACTTCATCTATCAAAACTCTTACAGAATCCTCATCAATAAGGTTCATGTAATCGTCCCTTCCGCCGCCCTCATGAGTTGTATAAAGAACAAATAATCTATAGGGTCCTTTTGGAAGGTCAAAATACACAAAACCATTAACCACCTTATCAGTTAACTCAATGCAGCCTTCCATAGACACGTCAAGACTGTCTCCATCAGGTTTTGGCACAGCTATTATTCCAAGCAGTTTACCGCTCTTATAAAAAGGCTCAACAAGTACAGCCCCCTGCCTGCATGGGCCCATAATATCCATATGCCTTTCAGCAAGATACCATTTCTTTTTATCCTGCTGCCTAGCAAAAGCACCATTGGCATGTCCTGTAGGAAATTTGTCATCGTCCAATATCCATACTCTCATTCCATTTTTCTTTGCTTTTTCCAGAACAAAAGAAACTTCGTCCCACCATTTTTTTTGGCAAAAATCAGGATGAGGTCTTGATTCTAAGCATACTTCCTTTATCCCACATGCCTGTATCTGCTCAAGCTCCTTTGAAATAGCCTCTTTACCTTCTCCTTTCATCCACAAAAATGGCCTGATGTGACTGTCATTTTCAAAAGGCTTATCCGACGCCACACAAATAGTTCTGTACTCTCCGAATGCATCAGTGGAAAAACCTGCTCTCCAATTGCTCGTCCCACAATAAAAATGCCAAAGTCTTCCCTGATGATACAGAATAGATGCTTTGTGGGCATGACCACTATCATAATCTCCAGTTTTTCCAAAAGTAATTATGGGGTCCTGTATTTTTTCCCAATGAATAAGATCCTTGGACAGTGCCAGCCCCTCCTGGGCATGCGCATGCCCATCCTCATACACCTTTCCGTAGCCAAAGTAAAAATTCACCCATGTGTCCTTATCCTTTACTACATATGGATCTGATACAAAGCGCTGATCCCAGCTATCCTCACCCACTCTAAGAACAGGATTTTCCGGGCATCTTTCCCATGTCTTCAGGTCTTTTGAAAATGCGACTCCCGTCTGTTCAATCCATCTTTCCTTTTTATCCTTGGCGTTATAAAACATGTACCAGGTATCATTTTCCCTAACTATGCACGCCTTATAAAGCCCTCCTTTTTCCCAGTCATCTCCGTCTTTCCAGGAAAAAACAGGGGCATCCGGAAAGTGCCAGTCAATCAGCTCTTCATCCTCAGTCCAGGCAAGACCTATTTCCGCTGGTCCATTTTCATAGCCTTCCTGTGGATAAGAGTGGTAAACCATCCAATACTTTCCTTCTATCTTACGAAGTTTTGGAAGGGACCACAGATCATCATTTTCCTTGATAATCCATGTAGCAGCACCTCCCACATGATCCCATCTATTGGCATCCTCACTTTTTTTTAATATAACTGCCTTGTGCTCCCAATTAAGCAGATCCTCACTAGTAGCAAGAGCAGACTGATACCCCTTCCCATCAAATCCTGTATAAAGCATATAAAACTTATCTTTATGCCAAAAGACAAAAGGAATATCCACAGCTTTTTCATCAAAAGCCCCCACTGCACCGGAACCAGATAGCACCGGAACGGAATACTTATATGGTGTCTTATATTTTTCAATCCTAGGGTCTGTAATAGCTATCATTGTGCTTCTCCTTGTATGTGACTTTCTATAAGTCATATTCGTGTATCCCACATCCTACCTGCCTTATGGCATTACCCTCTCTGTCACATAATGTCGCTTTTATTCCAAAGGGTATAGTCACCTTAACCTTTATGGTTTTGTCATTTCTTCGCCATGCTACAGATATTATGCCATTAGGATGCCAGGTAGATGCATCCACATAATCGATATCTTCTAAAACGGCAGGCTTAATAAAAATGTTGTCCCAATGGCCCTTTCCTTTTATCCATTCCATACCAGCCAGACCTCCATAGAACCATTCCTCAATACTTCCAAGCATCAAGTGATTCTGTGAGCCATGTGGATTATCAGGGTCTACTCCATCCCATTCTTCTGTAAGTGTCGTGGCACCATTTACAACCTGATACCCATATCCCGGGTGCTCAGTTATATTAGTCATTTTGTTTATCACATCTGACATTCCGTATTTCATGAGAGCTGCTATCAAAAATGGATGCCCTATATCCCCAGCAGTTATGGCATAACCTCTTTTTTCTATATCATCTATAAGTACCTTAAGAACTTTCTTTTCATCCTTAAAATCCACAAGACCACACATAAGACTCATGGCCTGAGCTGTCTGACTTCCCGTAGCGAATCTAGATGTCTGGTCATCAAAAAACTGTAATCTGTATTCCTTTTGAACCCTCCCAGCCAGCTGAGAATAAAAATCCATATCTTTTTCATTCCCCAAAAGCTTTGCTGCCCTAACCATTATCTGAAGGTCCAGATAGTAGATGCAGGTAGCCACTACTGCAACAGGAGTGTTCTGCGAATGAGGGGTATTGGGACCTATATCCAACCAATCTCCAAGGCCATGATGCAAAACATAATGATGAGTCTTGTCTGTAAGGTAATCCACATACTTTTTCATGGAATCATAATGCTGTTCTATAAGAGTCTTATCCCCACACCTTCGATAAATATACCAGGGATTAAGTACTATGGCACTTCCCCATTCAGGAGAATCAACAAATCCCTCATGCCATTTTTCAAAACCCGTAACATACTCCGGACATATATCAGGAACAAGTCCGTTTTCATGCTGGGAGTCCACCATATCCTTCTCTATCTTGTAATAAAGATCTATTGCATCAAAATTATAAAGAATCGATGGTCCTATAAGATGAGTCTGTTCAAGCCATCCAAGTCTCTCTCTGTGCGGGCAGTCAGTAAAATAGCTTTTTGTATTACTGAGAATTGCCTGACGGACAATCTTGTGAATGTCATTAAAAAGCTTATTGGAGCAGGTAAACTTCCCCATATCCTCATAGTCCGGATAAATAAACTCCCCTATAACCCTCTCTATGATCGGAAAGCTTTCTCTATTAATGCTTTCATGTTCTAAGGGAGTTGCTCCCTCAATCTCTAGATATCTAAAACCTGTATAAGTAAAGTCCGGCGCATACTCCTGTTCTTCTCCCTCTCCGGGAACATATATCCAGCTATAGTTTTGGCCGGTTACTTTCTGATCAACTCTAATTCCGTCTTCTGTCTTTTTTAGTAGTTCTCCCGGGCGCATTATAATTGGCCTATCAGTTTTTTTCTTTAGTCTTATTTTTATTCGTGCCCAACCTGAAAAATTGGTACCAAAATCATATAACCAGATTCCATCAGCAATACTCTGAACCTTAACAGGGTAAAGAACTTTCATAACTTTTAAAGGTCTTATTGGCATTACAGTCATTTTCCCTTGAAGTCCCTTCACAATAGAAGCTTTCTCCCAAGAGCTATCTGGAACCACATCCGGCTCAGCGTACTCCTTTTTATATAGTCTCCCATCATAGTAAGCTCCACCATACATTTCCTGATAGATATCAGGCCCTATGATCTGCTTCCATTCTTCATCGGTTTCAATAAACTCTTTCTCGCCATCCTCATAAGTTATACTTAGCCTTACCCACAGCTTAGGGAGACCAAAGCTTCGAGGATAATATACATATCTATAATCTGACTGAGGTACATGAAACATTCCTTCTCCAAGCCTGAAGAGCATGCAGTTATTTCCTGACTTTAATCTATCTTTTATGTCATAAGCCACATAAAAAGAACGATTCCTATAATCACTCCAACCAGGCTCAAGAACATTTTCCGTCACCTTTTTTCCATTTATAAGACAACTAAAATGCCCCATTCCGCATACATATAGCTTTGCACTTTTAATTTCCTTATTGCATCGAAAATCTCTTCTGAAAAGGTGATTTTCTCCTTCCTTAGTTTCTCCAATAAAGATACCTTTTTTCTCTTTGTCAAAAAGCCACCCGGTCTCAAAAAAGCCGTTTGCTTTAGCTTCCGTCATTTCCCCATTTGCCTTTGCCAAAAGAGATATAGTAAAAACATACCTCTCATCAGATTTAAGAGGAACATTACTACATCTATAAGCTGTTCTACGCTGCTCCTTAACAAGCCCGCTTTCCCAAATAGTATCTCCGTCATCATTTTTTATACAAATGCTAAAGCACTCCATTTTACTGTCATTTTCGAATTCAGAAGCAACCCATGAAATAAAAAGATCCCGATCCTCTACATTTATATTTTTTTCTATATGGTTTACCTTCAGCTTTTCAATAACCATGGCTACATCATATACTCCTTCTCAAAAAGGCGGTGTAACAAAATGCCACACCGCTTTTTCTATGCATATTTAATGCTTTTGCTCTCTTTATCTGCCCTAGATCATTTAACTGTCCTAGCGTTTAATGTTTCAAGAATAGAATCAAAGTCATTGTCTGTCTGACTCTTAATATCTGCAATGTAGCTCTCCCAAGCTGCATCATCATTGATATCAAGTTCGCCTACGATAAACTTGTGAGCAAGCTCTTTTGCTCTGCTCTCGCAAACACCACCATAACTAAGCTGTGACTTATCCGTCTGCTCTTCAGCTGAAAGATATGTAACAGGGGCTCTGTCGTATGGGGATACAGAATCATCCCCACCATTTACGCTCGACTCTACCCAATACTTGCCTTCGTAGAAACCATTGCTCTCGTTCCACCAAGGTTCGGGAAGTGATGCAAGATCAAGCATGGCATTAAAGTCAATCGGTACAAATGGAATACCTGTACGGCATACACTTGAAGCCATAAGTCCATACTCACCTGATGTGTTCGCTGGATTCTCAGCATTCATGATTTCATCAACAAAAACTTTCTCGCCATCTACAACGTTGTATGTCTGACCTTCAATGCCCCAGTTAAGCAGCTCAACTATCTGGTCAGAGTACTGATAATCTATGAGTGCTACTGCATACTCAGGATACTCAACATCTGCACTGATATATATACCGGAAGCATTGGCGTTTAGAGATTTTCCAGCCTGCCTTGAGCCCCATTTCCATGCCGTACCGTAGTCACCAGCAGGAAGATAAGCCAGTCCCCATTCTGTCTTGTCATCAGTTCTTGCAGAATTCCAGGAGGCTACCGATCCAGCCCAGAGAGTGGGACATATAGCCCCTACACCAGTTGTTGCCTTAACTGTTCCCTGATTAAAGTCAGCAGTTGCAAACTCGGGATCAATGTATCCTGCCTTATATAGACCATTGATGTACTTGAGCATATCACGGAAATTATCTTCTATTGGTCCAAATACCCACTCAGATCCGTTGTAATACAAGCAGTCCCAAGTATGGAAAATTCCTACGAACCCGCGGTAAATTGAATAGTCCTTGGTGTTATTTATTATGACATAATCAAGATCAAGAGTTCCGTCGTCTATTTTTGCCTTCATATCTTCGCAGAGCTTCGTGAACTCATCAAGTGTTGTTGCCGGTGTCCAGCCCATATCCCGAAGTATGTCAAAGCGGTATGCAAATGCGGTAAATGACTGTGCCCCCATAATGTCATCAGGATTATAGAAGCCATCGATAAAGTAATACATAGATCCATCTTCATTCTTGGCATAGTTAGGACCACCATTAGTCTGCTCAAGATAATCAGGATAGTAAACCATGTAATCCATGTAATCTGAAAGATTAAGTAATGTTCCATCCTCGCCATATTCAACTATGGAAGAGCCTTTTGTAGTAGTAGCAATATCTGGAATATTTGTTCCCGCCTGTAATACCAAAAGCTCGTTCTCTCTGTAATCTGCATAAGGAGTTCTGGTCCAAGTAATATCAAGGTCTACTCCAAGATACGCTTCCATTTTCTTTTCCCACTCCTGCTGGATCATGGTTCCTTCAGATGAAATATTGAATTCCGGGATACTTACATTAAGTTTTAACACACCACCGTCAATCTCAGGCAAATTAAGTCCGTTTGTCATAGCTGTAGCATTAGGATCATTCTTGTCTACAGTAGCCTCACTATTAGCTTCCTGTTCAGTGGACTTAGACTCGGATGCCTCTGTCTGAGCTGAGGTGTTCACTTCTTTTTCCGCCTCATCATTTATTGAAGATGACGTCTCTGTCTGTCCGCATCCAACAACCCCAACTATCATCGTGCCAATCAGGCACAAAGCAGCAAGTTTTTCCAATACTTTCTTCTTCATTTTATCCTCCTTTTCATATGAAAAATGATTAAGAATCACAAAAACACTCTCACCATGCTCAGCCTTTCACAGCTCCAATTTGCATTCCCTGGGCGAAATACTTTTGAACAAATGGATAAACCAGAAGTATAGGGCCAATTGTAGCCACAACACATGCATATTGAACATTAAGTGGATTTAAAGCTCCGCTGGCAAGCATCAGATTTGTGTCATTCATACTGTCTGTTCCAGACGAAAAAACTATCTTCCTGAGAAGCATCTGTATGGGCTGCCTGTCCGGATCCTTGATGTATAAAAGAGCTTCATAATAACTGTTCCAAACGCCAACAACCGACATAAGTCCAAAGGTCGCATACAATGCCTTGGAAAGAGGTACATATATTGTAGTAAGGATTCTTAATTCTCCTGCTCCATCTATTCTGGCCGCTTCTCTTATTTCAAGTGATATTCCCTTATAAAACGCCCTATAAATAAAGACATTGTAAGCCGATAGAGCATTTGGAAGAATAAGAGCCCACCATGTATCATATATTCCAAGCCGCTGTATAAGTATGTATGTCGGCACTGTACCACCACTAAAAAACATTGTTATAAGCAAAAAAATAGCAAGAAACTTTCTAAGAACGAAATCAGGAACCATCATGACATAGGCTAAAAGTGACGTAAGAGAGAGCGACAATACCATAGTTGCCACTGCAATTATTACAGTATTTCCATAGGCTCTGAATATGTTTTGTTCCTTAAACAAAAGCTTGTAGCCTTCAAAGAACAGCTCCCTCGGAAAAAAGGTTACCTGTCCGGTAGTGATCATCCTGTTACTCGAAAGCGATATTGCTATAACATTAAGAAACGGATAAATAAACACCAGTGATAAAACCGCCATAAAAACTATCAAAAACACATCAAAGACTTTGCTGCCAATATATATTTTGTTGCTGTTTTCTTCCTTAGTAAGCATCTTCATCTCCTACCACATACTGTTTTCAGGGTTTATCTTTCTGGTAATCATGTTGGCGCCAAACACCAATATAAAACAAATAACTGAAACAAACAGGTTAACTGCCGTCGCATATGAGAATTTTCCTTCAACGATACCCTGCCTGTAAACGAAAGTCGCTATAGTTTCCAGATCACTCATATTTGTACTGTTCTGCATAAGCAGAATCTTTGTATAATCACTGTTTAAAACATTTCCTACATTCATGATCAGCATAATAGTGGTTGTAGGAAGAATAGATGGAAATACAATATGCTTAATCTTCTGCCATCTGTTGGCGCCATCAATGTTTGCTACGTCGTAGAGTGATACATCCACATTGGAAAGAGCCGACAGATAAATTATTGAGCCCCACCCAACTCCCTGCCAAATTGCAGAGCCTATATACATAGGAAGGAAATATGTACTTCCATTATTCATGTCTACTCTTGCTGCTCCAAAAAAGGCTCTTATATCATTAAAGAACCCAGATGTCGAACCAAAACCATTCAGCATAGAACAAACCACTACAATAGATATAAAATGCGGAATATACGAAATTGTCTGCACAATCCTTTTGTATATTTTCCCCTTTAATTCGTTTAAGAGAATAGCGAATATTATTGGCATTGGAAATGTAAATACCAGCGTCAATACTCCAATCTTCAAGGTATTCCAAATAATCTGTATGCAATTTACATTTTTAAAAAAAGTATGATAGTTCTTTAATACAGGATTCAACCATGGGCTTCCCCAAATGCCCTTAGCTGCTTTATAGTTCTTAAAAGCAATAAGAATACCGTACATAGGAACATATTTAAAGACAATGATCATCAGCACAGGCAAAAGAGCCATAAAGCACAGAGTCTTTTGTCTGGCTAAAGTCTTCCAGAAATTTTTCTTCCCGTTCATACACTTACCTCCGCTTGATACTCCCATTATAAGAACGGTTTATATTCGGTAAAATGTATAATTCCCACCGTTCTATGCATATTTTTCATGTGAAATAATATTCTTAGATTTAATATGTAAAATTCTCAGATTCTGTATGGAATATTACATTGAGGTTTTGGTATCATTGGGATAGAGTAATCATTGAAAGACTATAAAATGTTGTACAAGGATGCACGATGATACGTTTTCAAGACAAAAAGATTCTAATTCCTTTAAAAAGACAATTATTGTCTATAATGATTTTGTTTATCCTGGGGGCTTTTGTTTTAACAGTTCTTATCACCATCCAAAATACAACTTCACATCTGGCTTTGCTTAATAACAGTCTTACAACCTATTCATCTCAATTGGCAAAGACCACAAGAAATGCTTATGAGAACTACGAAAACATCTGCTACAGCCTGGCCTACGGAAACTCTGTTCAGCAATATCTTCAGAATGAGAACATCGATTCCAAATATGAGCTGTATCAGGCTCTGCACAAACAATTCTCTGATTCTGCCCAACTTGCATCATCTATAGCTGACATTGCAGTATATGGAACAAATGGAGACTTTGTATCATTAAACGGAGCCATATCAAACTACGAGATATATACTTCTTCACTAGAGCCATCACGTTTTCCCTACAGGGCACTAGGAACTACTACCATAGGAAAAAAGTATTGCCATATTCTTGCTATGCCGATATACACACTGAATTCTGCTGATCACAGGTATCTTGGAATTCTTTTTTTGGCTATTGATCTGGAAGCTCTTTTGGGAAATGGTTCAGAAGAAGTTGAGATTTTTTCACCAATTATACTGTTGGAAGATTCCAATAAGAACATAGTGTTCGGAGATCCTGAATTTACAGGCAACCTGCCGGAAGAGTATTCAGAAAATGCTATCTATAAGACATACCTTCCATCTACCAAAGCATACTATGCCGTAAAAGCTCATAACATATCTTCTATCTCATATACACTTTATGTTCTGGTGGAGCAAAAAAGAATCACTATGCAGCTTGTTTCATTATCCCGTGGTGTACTTATCGGACTTTTATGTCTTTCAGCCCTGATATTACTCTTCATGTTTTTGCTATATAAGCCTTTCATTACATCATTTGATCAGATGACTGACTTCATGCACAAGGTATCCACAGGAAACAGAAATGTCGCCAAAGCAGGCCTTCATGTTGATCAAGGCCTTATCGGAATTCAAGAACTAGACGACATCACCACTTCTTTTAATGAAATGCTTACTGAGACGGACAGACTTAACCACACAATTTTTGAGACCTATACAAGAATGTATGAAATGGAGTCCAACAACAGAAAAACCGAGATTGCATACTTAAGAAGCCAGATAAACCCGCATTTTCTCTATAACACATTGACTCTTATCTGCGGACTTGCCTCTGCTTCCATGGATGACGAAATAATATCCGTCACTAACGCTCTATCACAGATTTTTAGATACAGCATCAAAGGAAAAGATATTGTTACTTTAGAAGAAGAACTTGAAATAGTTAAGTCTTATCTCATGATCCAAAAAGAAAGATTCGGAGACAGATTCGAAGTTAAATACGAAGTAGCAGACAAATGTTTACAATGCATGATTCCTCGTATGGTTCTGCAACCCCTCGTAGAAAATGCCATTGTTCATGGCTTAGAACCCAGCGAAACACCGGGAAAACTTATAATAGGTGCTGGACCGGATCCTTCAAATTCCTACTACGCAGTATGGGTATATGATACCGGCGTAGGAATGGATACTGTTACAAGAGATGCTCTTCGTCAGTCCTTGAAAAATGTGGACAATCCCAAGAACCCTAATGACCACACCAGCATAGGGCTTTTAAACGTTAACAGTAGAATGGTTTTATATTACGGAGCTGATTTCACTCTTACATTAGACTCAGAGGAAGGAGTTGGCACAAACGTTCAATTTCACATTCCATATGATGAGGTCAAATTATAAGGAGCAAACTTATGTATCATGCAGTGATTATCGATGATGAAAAATGGGTAGTAAAAAGTCTTATAGCCACTATAAAAGATCAAAGCATGTTCGATATAACAGCTGAGTTCTACAATGGAACTTCAGGCCTTGAGTATATCAGGACCAGAAAGCCTGATCTGGCATTTGTTGATATCAGAATGCCAGGAATGGGAGGTCTTGATATTCTGCAAACAACTCACGCAGAGGGCCTTCCTACGTTGTTCATAATGATAAGTGGGCACGCAGAATTTGCCTATGCGCAAAAAGCAATGTTCCACAATGCCATTGGCTACTGTCTTAAGCCCTTTTCAAAAAGTGAACTCATAGATGCCATGAACAAAGCCTATATAATTCTTGATAGTAAGATCAATGCCCCCAGTTTAGAAAATTCTTCACAGGAAAACTTTGTCCCAAAACATCTAAGTGTATCTCATAAGTCAGTAAAAATGATGATAGACTATGCCGAAGCTCATTTCCAAGAAGATATATCCATGCATGACATATCCCAGTACTGCTCAATAAATCCCAATTATGCAAGCCAGATTTTCAAGCAGGAAACTGGCCAGTCATTTATTTCCTATCTCAACAATCTTCGCATAGTATATGCCTGCTATCTTCTGGAACACTCTGAAGATACTGTATTTGAAATATCTGAGAAAGCAGGTTTTAACGACTATTTCTACTTCGCCAAGGTTTTCAAAAAAATAAAAGGAGACACACCAACAAACTATCGAAAAAGTCTTTCACTACAACCTCAGAAATGACAGGTGACACACATGAAAAAAAAGATTACTTCATTATGCTTATTGTTAACATTGGTAGTAAATATATTTGCATGTTCGAATACTAATAATGTAATTTCTGCAAAAGATCTTCGAAACCAATACCTTACTGATTCCTTGAAGAACTTATCCTATGATAAACATCTCGATATATCCGTAGGCTTTTGGAATATTGAGAACATGAAAAATGATGCGGAAAATGATAAATTAAGAGCTTTGATAGAAGAAATGTTTAACATCACAATTATCCCCATGTCTGTAACATGGACAAATTACAAGGAACGATATCAGATTCTTATGGCTACAGATAGTCTCCCTGATGTCTTTGCAAACCTTACAATTTCCTCCAATGATGCCAACGATTCTGCAACTTATACGCAAATGATTGAAAATGGCAGTATATGTTCTTTACCCGAAGATATGTCTCCATATCCCGCTCTTTCATCTTTGCTGAATTCTGTAAGCTATACCAAATACAACGACGGCAAATATTATGCAATTCCAAGATGCGCATTTCTTGATTCAGAACTTGGTTTTACAGATGCTGCCATGCTTGTAAGACGCGACTGGATGAACAATCTTGGTTACTCTGATCCCCAGTCTTTTGACGAGTTTGCCAGAATGGTCAGTGCCTTTGCCAATGACGATCCCGACGGCAACGGCACAGATGATACCTTAGGCTACAACGTAAACACTCTGTCTGCCATTGGCAAATGGGTAATGCTGGGCATAACTCCCGAATGTAATGTTTATTCATGGATTGAACAAGATGGTAGATATGTTCCTTCCTGGTCAACGCCACAATTCAAAGAAGTTGTTAAAGACTATGGTTATCTCTACAAAAGCGGCGGTCTTGATCCCGATTTTTACTCAAAGTCTCCAACAACCATTATTGAAGACTTTGCAGCAGGAAGATTGGGAGCCCTTGAGTATAAATCATCCCCAGGAACCCTTTTAGAGATAAAAAAGCTGTGGGATTCCCATAACGATAAGCCCTTTGAGGAATGTGTAGACATCCTTCCCATTTTTCCTGCTCCCGATGGAAAAAGGTACAGTAACTCAAGTAGTATCTTCTGGTCAGAGTCATACATCTCCTCTAATGCAGGAGATGAAAAAAGAGAACGCATACTGGCGCTATTTGAATTTCTTTTATCCGAAAAAGGATACATGCTTACAAAATATGGTATTGAAGGTGAGGACTACATAAAGACCGGTGATGGAAACTATCAATGTCTGTTAGATACTCAAAACTGCGAGCTAAAGACTCTTCTTGAATCAAAATATCCCTCAATGTATATGTTCTCTGGGCTCGCCACATGGGGAGGCAGTTGGACGGATTTTGAAGAAAACAATCTCAACAAACTTCTTTATGGAGAGGATACTTTGGCAATTTCAAGAAAATCCGCCATTTGGTATTCAGAAAACACAACGCAGCTTACCCGTCCATATTCTTTTCTGATGTTCCCAAAAGAGGCTTCTGATCTATTCAGTACTTCTGTGGTACAGGATAAATTAATCCAATGCATCATCAGTTCTGACGACACATTGGATTGTTGGAATCGAGCCTTGGATCAGATGTATTATCAAGGCCTGGAAGATTACATTGAACGCCAAAACGAGGCCTACAACCTCGCCCAATCATAACTACAAACTTACCACGCCCCGGCTCGGACTCGAACCAGAATGTGGGAAGTTTTTATTAGCTGATCTTTATAACATAGGCGTGTTTGCAAGGTCGCTCTAATGGGGCTTGTATGTGGAGACCTCCATTGTCCCTTGTCCAAGTAAGGGGGCCTGCTCCCAGCATTTCAACTGTAAGTTCTTCTTTATCTACGTAGTTTCCGTAGGCAAGAGATTTTATGGTAAAATTGCCATCTTCAGGCCAGCCCATGGCAATAGCATATAGAACATCACCCTTAGTAGTGAAACGAATATCAAATTCAGATAGCGTCTCGCTATGCACGTCAACTGCACCGCCATAATTTAGCTGCTTATTAATCTTTTCTATGTCATACTGGGCATCCTCAATAATAGTTGGTCCCTCCCCGGCAATTACAAAAGGTCTTGTTCCGTAGATAGCCTCTCCATTGAGTTTTAGCCAGTTACCTATTTCCTCAAGTTCTTTTACCGCATCCGGATGAAAAGAGCCATCAGCACAGGGACCTACATTCAAAAGCAAATTTCCATTCTTGGACACAATATCACAAAGCTGGTGAATGATTCTTTTAGCTGATTTGTACTTGGGATTTTGAACTATGCACCAGGTAATGTTATCTTCAAGTCTATCATCGCTTTGCCATGGAAATGGCTTAGGAAGCGAGAACTTGCCACACTCTATATCATAGGTTCCTATGCCCTTAGGAAAATCTTCCTGCTTGTAGGTAATAAGACCGTCCTTAAAGCCCTTTTGATTGTAATAATAATCAGCGATGCCATATCTGTATTTTTCATCTATTATGAAACTTCTGCTGTCAAAATAGATCATATCTGGTTTGTACTTATCTATCACTTCCTCAACTTTTCCGTACCACTTCTTGCAAAAGGCCTCATCCGGGTATCTATAGGGCTCATACCTGTTGGTTTCAAGAGGAAGTGCCGGTCCATAGTACTTTTCATTAGCCGGGTCATAGACATCAGCTTCATTATCTGTGGACATAAACCAGCCCCATAGCCACTGATGATGGAAGGTTGTTATAAACTTTATTCCACGTTTCCGAAATGCCTTTTCACATTCTCCGACCACGTCTCTATGCGGGCCATAGTTTACCGCATTTACAGAGTTCTCCTTACTGTCCCATAAAGAAAAATTGTCCGCATGTTCAGTAACAGGTCCGGCGTACTTAGCTCCAGATTTTACAACCAGGTCTGCCCAGACATCGGCATCAAATTTCTCCCCCTTAAACATTGGATAAAAATCCTTGTATCCAAAATCATGCAGCTTGCCATAGGTCTTTTCATGATACTTATTCTGTTCAAGTCCCTTGGCGTACATATTGCGGGAATACCACTCATTCATATATGCTGGAACGCTATATGGTCCCCAATGGAAAAAAATCCCAAACTTTGCATCTCTAAACCACTCAGGGGTCTCGTGCCGTACATTTTCCCAATTTATCTTTTCCATTGTAATCACCTGTCAATCTTATATCTAACCTTATACATAGAAACCGGTGGAAGAAATGACACTTCATCCACAAAAGGTATTCCCTTCGGATTAGCTTCCCACAAATATGATATATCAATAAATTCCTTAGGAATTCTTGATACTTTTATATACATCTTATTCTTATTACTGCGATTTGTCTTAGTTTCAAGAACCTCGATTTTTCCTTCTTCATCTTCTAGCATAAAGCCACTATCCTCAGGAAGTGTGGAATACATTATTATGCAGTTATTGATATTGCCGTAATCAAGCCTTATCCAGCTTCCATCTACCTTTTCTTCTTCCTTTTCATCAGTAGTCATCTCACTCACTTTCTCAATAAATGGTGGTTCAAATGTATCTCCGTTTTCAAGCTTTGAAAGAGCCTGCCTCGCAAGTCTCTCTCCAAGTACTAAATTTGACATAGCGCTGTTATGAATTCCGTCTGAGAGCTGCAAGTTCGCGGTTGTCATAAGATAAACGCCTGATATTTCCATCGCTGCTTTTCTTTGGGCTTCTCTCACCATTCCCCATGATTCATCGTTTATTCCGTTTATCTGCCTGTTAAGCTGCATGGTAAAAAAAGGAATATCATACCCCAACTCTTTTCTAAGACTCTCTACCATATATTTAAATCTGTCAAAATAAACAGTTGCTGACTCCGGTTCAGTATCTGAACAGCCCTGATACCACAAAACTCCGGCATACTTTCTTCCTGTAAGGTTTATCTTATCTATCATATTTGCATAAAGGTCACCGACATCGGGGTTCCACCTTTTCATAGGTGAACCTCCCAATGATGTCTGAATAAAGCCTACCGGGCGACCTGTAGCTTTATAATATTCTTTTCCAAAGGAAAGATACGGAGATGTTCCTGGAATTCCCCACTCTTCATTAGCCACTCCCTCTGCATCTGTGCTGTCATTCATAGGGTGAGTTGCCAAGTCCCACTTCCCCCTGTTTCTAAAAAGGTGAACGCACAGATGAGGCGCATCGGGGCAAAAATCTCTGCTATAGCCTGATGAATTGGACTGACCGGCAATAATAAAAATATCCCCTACTCCCAAATGTAGTACACTATCTCCCCTATATAGCCATGTCACATTTGGAAGCGTGCTCTTAGTCTCCAGGCTTGTATCTATTCTGTATAGCCCGCCTTCAGGAATATATAAAGTTGTTTCAAATTTTCCCTCATACTCAGAAATCTTTTCCTCAGTCTCCACCTCATGCCATGGAATGATCATATAGTTATCATCTTCTCTAACTACTCTGACAATGGGATGAACCGAAACCACACCTACATCTATCGCATCTTTTATTACTTTATACTTCCCCTTGATACAAACGCCTGCCTTCCCCTCAACCTGTTGGAATATTTGCCAATCATCAGGCTTTTGTGTCAAAACTATACCATGCATTTCTTGTTCTCCTAGTATTTTCGAATATTTTGGTAACATTATAGTATTCGCCAGAACCCACGGGTATATCCATTTTATCGAGTTTTATGTAAAATTATCAGAAAAACAGAGCCCATCCTTGCGGAGTAGGCTCTATCGGGTAATCAAACTTTTTGAGGGTCAATCGGTTTGAGGGTTTACTTTGAGGGTCTAACTTGAGGGGCTAGTTTGAGGGTTTGGTTTGAGGGGCTGGTTTGAGGGTCTCTCATGATTATTAATAAAACCAGGGTTAATCAGTT
>NZ_JAGBLU010000008.1 GCF_017635265.1 Butyrivibrio sp. | reverse complement strand
CGAAAATGGCTATTTTTCTTGATTCTTACTCGTATCATAAAACAAATGATAATGTAACATATGGTCATTGATGGTTCGAATTATAGGCTGTTCCCCAATACTTTACCCTTTACGATGGTCTTTTCAAATAGTACCCTTGGAAAAAATCTGCTCCTAATTCCTTCATTGTTTCAAACTCGCCTTCGGTCTCGATTCCTTCGGCCACCACGCTTATTTTTCTTGCATGAAATGCATCAATTATTTCACGCAATTGTTCCTGTCTGTACGTATCTTTATCAATATCGGTCAGTAATGTCCGATCTATCTTTACAATATCAGGGTTAGCAGCATCGATCACATCAAAATTATTAATGCCTGTACCAAAATCATCTATGGCAATCAGGTTATTATTAATATCTGCATATTTTCTTTTTATCTGCGCAATTTCTACTGATAAATAAGGGTATTCCAGTGACTCCAAAATCATTGCATTCTTATGTCCGCCATAGTACGAAATAAAAGCATCAACTTCCTCTTTACTAAAAAATTCACTGGGAAATGTATTAATCGATAAGTATTCCTTATATCCCCTGATAAAATATGCTTGAGTTGCACCAAATAAAGTAGCAACCTCTAATACATGTAATTTGCCCTGCTTTTCATATTCCGCTATAAGTTCAGTTACATCCATATCGTGGGGCCTCATAAGTGCTTCCCACGCAAAGACAGTCTTTCCATCTGGGTAAAATATGGGCTGAAAGACATAATCTATTTTCAATTCATTTAAAGCAGCTAAGATATCTTTGGATAATGGTAGATCATCAAAATAAATCATAATATTTCCTTGCCTTTACAATTGACCTATTTTTCGCCACTCTCACAACAATATAGTATCATTTAACGGCTAATAAACAAATGAAATATAGATAAATAATTGATAAAACGGAAAATAAGAAATCAGCCTCCCAAAGCTCTTTTCCCCTCCTCAAAACAGTACCCAAATGAACGACCCTCAGATTTGCGGCTATTCCCGGATCCGGGGGGCCATACTTTGGGGATAAAGTATATATTTTATAAGGTGTTCACTCATCTCATGAAAAAATGTGGTACTGTGGATGAGAGAATGTTTAATTGAGGAGTAATAAGCATATGAAAAAGACAGAGTTTTTCAAACCCTGTCTCTCTTTTGAAATAATACATTGACAGATATCTATGTATATGTTACTATCAACACATAGATGAATATCAATGTGAGGAGGGATTATGGCTAAATTAGACGAAGTATTGGTATGCAAGGCTCTTGGTGATCCCAACAGAATGGAAATCGTTAAGATGCTTTCTGATCAGGAGAAGTGCGGATGCAAACTTCTTGAAAAATTCGATATTACTCAGCCCACTCTTTCTCATCACATGAAGATACTGGTGGAATCAGGCCTTGTTAACGATAGAAAAGAAGGCAAATGGCACTACTATTCAATAAACACAGACGTGATGAGAGGATTCTGTAATTTTATAAAAACTCTATGTAATGATACTACCGGGAAATGCTGTAAGGGAGGATCGTGATGTGGGACTTTATTAATACTCAAATCCTGGGAATGAAATGGTTGAGCATTTTAATCAGCAAGCTCCTGTCAGCATTAGGAGTGGATACAGATAGCAGGATAGGTGGCAGTATACAGTTTTTTTTCTATGATGTGATAAAGATTTCGATCTTTCTGTGTTTGCTTATCTTTGTGATTTCATATATCCAGAGCTTTTTTCCGCCGGAGCGTAGCAGGAAGCTCATGGGAAAATTTCGCGGAATTGGGGCAAATATCGTAGGTGCTTTACTTGGAACCGTAACACCATTCTGCTCATGCTCATCCATCCCGATATTTATGGGATTTACGAGTGCCGGATTGCCGCTTGGAGTAACGTTCTCTTTTCTGATCTCATCTCCGATGGTAGATCTGGGGAGCCTCGTACTGCTTATGAGTATCTTTGGCGTACGGATAGCCATCGTTTATGTTGTGATGGGGCTGATGATTGCTGTTGTAGGTGGATCTTTGATCGAGAAATTACATATGGAAGACCAGATTGCGGATTTTATCAGGAATGCGAACAGTAGTGTTGATATAGAAACTCCGAGCCTCACTGTTAAAGAACGATTGATCTATGCCAAGGACCAGGTAGTATCTACAGTAAAAAAGGTGTTTCCATACATTCTGATAGGAGTCGGGATAGGCGCTGTGATACATAACTGGATTCCGGAAAGCTGGGTCAGGACAGTGCTTGGAGGAATAAATCCCTTTGGAGTGATACTTGCAACGATTCTGGGAATTCCGATGTATGCTGATATCTTTGGCGTGGTCCCTATAGCAGAGGCACTCCTGTCCAAGGGCGCTTTGCTTGGTACGATCTTAAGCTTTATGATGGCAGTGACTACACTCAGTCTTCCTTCACTCATTATGCTGAAGAAAGCTATTAAGACAAAACTGTTAGGAATATTTATAGCTATCTGTACAGTGGGTATCATCATTGTCGGATATGGTTTCAACGTATTTCAATATTTATTCATCTGAAGGAGGATAGGGCATGAATATTAAAGTATTAGGTGGAGGATGTAAAAGCTGTGAGGCACTCCTTGCATCCGCAAAGGAAGCAGTGGCTCAAAAAGGGATTGATGCGGAGATAGAGTATATCACTGATATGGAAAAGATTATGGGGTTTGGGGTGATGAGTATGCCGGCTCTTATAATCGATGGAAAAGTAGTTTCAGCCGGAAAAGTTCTTAAAGCGAAGGACGTTGAAAAATTTTTATAGAAGATTTCAGGGATATGGAGGAGAATATTATGCTTTTTGAAACGAAAAAGTGTACTAATCCTGATATTGTGAAAGAGCTTTTTGTTGAGTATTCGCATATCAAAGGGGCAGAAAGCTGTTTTGTTTCCTTTGATAAGGATTTGAATGATCTGCCTGGGTATTATTCAGGTGGAGCGATAATAGTAGGATATGAAGAAGATAAACCCATTGCTTGTGTTGCCATAAAAAAAATAAGCGACGAAACCTGTGAAGGAAAGCGTCTGTTTATCAGACCGGAATACAGAGGAAAAGGATATGCAAGGATAATGCTCAAAGCAATGACGGATAAGGCTTTTGAACTTGGGTTTAAGGAATTGATTTTCACAACGAAACCGGAAGTTATGAGAATTGGATATAGCCTATATAAGCGTTTGGGATACGAAGAATTATCAGAGGAAAATGGTATTGTATCAATGAGAATAGATCTTAGAAAGGTGAATGAATTTAATGATGATTCGGAAATATGAGGAAAAAGACCTTGAGCAGATGATAGGCATCTGGAATGAGGTTGTTGAAGATGGAATAGCATTTCCACAGGAAGACTTTCTTGATGCTGTGTCAGGAAAAGAGTTCTTTGAGTCACAGAGCTATACCGGTGTAGCAGAAGATGATGGTCAGATAGTTGGCTTATATATATTGCATCCTAATAATGTTGGCAGATGTGGGCATATTTGCAACGCGAGCTATGCAGTAAATTCTAAGTGCCGAGGTCAGCATATCGGAGAAAAACTTGTAAGAGATTGTCTGCTTAAAGCGAAGAATATCGGATTTAGAGTATTACAGTTCAATGCAGTAGTAGAGAGTAACATACATGCAAGGCATCTATATGAAAGACTTGGCTTTGTACAGCTTGGCACTATTCCGGGCGGATTTAGGATGAAGGATGGGCATTACGAAAATATTTGCCCATACTATCGCGTACTTTAATTTCCAGTACATATGACAATAGAGAGGTTGATATGAATTTTCTATTTGTAGCACTTGGTGGCGCCTTGGGTGCAGTAGCGCGATATGCAATAAGTCTGATTCCTGTTAAGACTTATTTTCCGATATTAACTCTGATCACAAATATCCTCGGTGCCATACTAATTGGATTCGTTGTTGGAATTACCAGTAATCGAGAAAGGGTATCTGATTATACCATTCTTTTCTGGAAAACAGGTGTGTGCGGAGGTTTTACCACATTCTCTACATTTTCCCTTGAAGCTTTTAATTTGTTTGAAAAGAAACAATATATGAATGGCGGATTATATGTGGCGCTAAGTTGTTGTTGCTGCATATTTGGAATTCTATGTGGAAAAAAACTCGCGACAATGATAAAACTTTGAATTCCAGTTGCCATAAATAGGTGGTATTCTGCCTATATCAAAGGGATAGGGAATAGAGGCAGTTAATTTTACATAAAGTGAACCCCATGTCAAGGACACACGCATTATTTTTTGGCAGTATTTATTGCCAATGCTGATGGTAGTTGATTGGTTACCTTATAGTGATAGTATTCATTTGGTGCCATACCTTGTAGCTGCACCTGATACCTATCGTTATTGTAATAGTTGATCCAGTCATTTATCCTGTACTGAACATCATCGAATGTCTTCCAGGCTTTTATATAAGGATTAAGTTCATCCTTCATATGTCCAAAGAAGCTCTCCTGTGGTGCATTATCCCAGCAGTTACCTCTTCTGGACATTGATTGTCTAAGGATTGAGTTCTGGATCAGTTCTCTAAACTTAACGCTAGTATAATGACACCCTTGGTCACTGTGGATTATGGTAGTAGCATTCAAAGAGTATAAGTGATTCCTCATTAGTTGAAGTACTGTTTCCAACACAAAGTCTACTTCAAGTGATTCACTGAGTTGAAAAGCCAACACCTGCATTGTGTAGGAATCAATAATCACTGAGAGATAGCAAAAGTCATCCTGTAACCTAATGTAAGTTATATCTGTTAATAGAACCTGACGCGGTCCATGGCTCTTGAATTGACGGTTAACAAGGTTAGGTGCTACAGCATTTGTCTTGAGCGCTTTTGCCATACGCCTATAGGGATTTGCCTTGCGAATTGGACACTTTAAACCATACTTCTGCATGAGCCTAATGACTTTCTTGTGATTCATGGGAGTGCCCATTCGGACAAGCCTCATGCATATGCTCCGGTACCCCTTGGCATATCCTCTGAAGTCATACGCCTGCTTTATAAGCGCAAAGTCCCGAAGGTCCTGCTCTTCACTGAGGACACGGTATTGGGAAGCAGCCTCTGATATGTAGCGATAATAGCCGGAGCGAGATACACCTGCTAGTTCACAGAGTTCCTTCACATCCAGACAACTGTCATTAGAGCAAACCTCTCTTTGAATGGCTTCAAATATATATTCCTTTTGGTGAACTAATTCCCCGGAGGATGAAGATATATATTTTGAATTTTTTTTAAAAACTCAACCTGCTGTTCAAGATGTACAATCCTCTGTTGCATTTCCTTGATGGATGTTGAAGTTCTCTGGGCATCAAGATCCTTTTGAGCATAAGCTTTGGTACGATCAGCCTGTGACAATCCTCTTGGCGCTTTTAAGCCCTCGGGAGAAGACGCTTCTGTAAGGATCCTCCTGCGTATGTTATCAATAGCAGCTCTTGTGAACAGAGAAGGATCATATCCAGCAGCCTTAAGGATTTTTGTTGTTGAAAGTCCATGATTTTTCGCCTGATTAACAAAAAACTCCTTGAACTCAAGAGTGAAAGTAATTTTATGAGGCGTAACAACATGCGTATAAGGATTCTGAGCAAGAAGCGCAACTTGTTCATTTGTGTAACTTGGTTTGTCTTTTGGATTCATATAGAGTTCCCCCTTTGCTAATTATATCAGCAAAGACAGCTGAATCCGTGTCCACATGATGGGATTACCACATTTTCATCAAAGAAATACAGCCAGTTTTATGTCCACACGTCGGATTCGTTGCGTAAAATCCTGCCAAAATGATTATTCGTCGTGTCCACTTCTTGGGGTCCATTTTA
>NZ_JAGBLU010000079.1 GCF_017635265.1 Butyrivibrio sp. | reverse complement strand
CAGAAGCTCCTAGATCAGGAGCAACAGCTGCACATGCATACAAAACAGCAGCTCCAACTCTTAGAGCAAAAAGAGGATATTATTGAGGAACCCGAACCCACCAAAAAGAAATGGTGGCAGTTCTTTAGTTGAAATGTTTTTTGATTGTAACATCAGGCACACAAGTAATCGGTTAACCTGCAATATTTTCCGATATAGCTTACTATCATCATCCTTACAAACTTAAACCCGTGCATGTACTAAACTGACAGCTTATTGCAAATTATTCTGTTGCTCCTTTGCGAGTATATCTATTTGCTTACTGGCATAAATCTTAGCCCTTATATATGAATGTGAGTCCATCATACTTTTTCCCGTCTACTATACGAAAATCTTTTTTTCTTTTGATTTCTTCAAAACCAAGCTTTTTCGCTAATGCTATCATTGGTTTATTCCCTGACCAGGTTTGAGTATAGATTTCTGTCATACCTTTTGAAATTAAATACTTTATTGCAGCATCGAAGGCTTCATAACCATATCCCTTTCCTCTGCAACTTTTTGGCGGAATGTCTATACCAAACGTATACTTTCCTTCATCATCTGTATATGAGTAATCATCATCAATACAGTAACAGCTGATCCAACCAATATACTCACCCGTCCCCTTGACTTCTATCTGAAAAGAATATCTGATATCGTTATCCGTCTTTTGAGCACATCTTTCGGCAAAACTATTGAATTCATCAGCCAACTCTTTGAGCGCACCATCTGTATTAGGTAAATCTTCCTTTTCCCATGGTGCATCCCAATCCTGCCACTCACAATCCTTAGTCCACCATTCAATTCGCTTATCTATATCTTCTTTACAAAAATCCCTAAGGATAAGTCTATCTGTTTCACAAATAGTCATTTATTGTTTCTCCTTTTCCAAGCGGTAATACCTAAAGTCTCCCTCTTCTTTCAAAAACTGAAGCCCTAGACGTTGCTCCTAGGGCTTTTATCATTTCATCAGCAGTTCTGTAAGTTCCGGATTATCTAATGCTTTTTCGACAATCTTTGCTAAAACGCTAGTATATCCCTTTCCCAAAGATTTTGCTTTGCGCACCGCTCTGGGGGATAATCTCAGTGTAACATTCTGTTTTTGGTTATTTTCACGCTCTTCTTTAATAAGCTCCGAAACTCTTCTGAACTGAGCAAGCTCTTCCCTGGAAAGGATCGGATTGTCTTCATCAAATACATACTCCGTATTCTCGGCTTCTTTTAGCATATGCAATTGTTCTGCTGTAAGCTCTGCAGATACATCTATTTTTTTTCTAATAGTTGCCATAATATTCTTCCCTCTCTTCCTTTTCAGCTTTTCTTGCGGATATCATCCGGATTACTTTATCATTTTTTCTCATAGTGTATGAAACAACTATGATCATCAGGTAGCCATTTATGGCCCCAATAACCTTGTAGCGATCTTCATCCTCGCTATGCTTTCCATCATACTTTTCTATACGATAATCATCTGAAAACACGTGTGCTGCGGTAGAAAAGTCTATTTTATGCTTCCTGATATTCTTTTGTTCTTTCTCATCGTCCCATTCAAAAATTAGCTCTTCCATGTCTTTATTATAATGCTTGCAATACAAATTTGCAATGCAATTTCGCAATGCAAGCATTATAAGCAGAACAGAAATTGCTGCGAAGTATGAGCTGCCATTTTTGTTCTGCAGACTAGGGGAAGGCATCGCCTGGGGAGTGTAGCTCCCCATTGAGAGCCCTCGGAGAGCACCCGGTAGATTGATGCTTGCGTCAATCTACCTAGGGTGTTATACTCTGGACAGAGTATAAGCACGAACTGGCGGAGGTACACCCATGGCTTTCAGCTATTCATTTCATCTTTCAAGCAAATCAAATGCGGTATCGACAACTGGAAAAGCTGCCCAGTGTGGACGACATAATCTCAGACTCTATCAGTCTGATAAATATGACAGATCTCAGATTGAGATCCTGAAGGGCAGCGATCACTCCATCATGGACGACATACGGAAGATCTATCATGACGAGTTTGACGAGCCATTAAAAACATATAACGAGCATGTAAGATCTGACAGACGCATTGATGACTACTTGAAACATGTTTCTGATTCCCGTGGTGATGTTGCTGCAGAAATAATCATCCAGGTCGGTGATAAAAACTTCTGGGCCGACAAAACGATGGATCAGAAAAAACAGATGAGCTATATCTTCAAGGATCAGCTCCGCGCCCTGGAGAAACTATGCCCGGAATTTAAAATAGCATCTGCAGTAGTCCATTATGATGAAAAAAGCCCACATATGCACATTGTTGGTGTTCCTGTCGTAGATGGATATCAGAAAGGATTATCGAAACAGGTAGCTAAAACAAAGGTATTTACAAAAGCCAGGCTTTCATATCTGCAGGATGTTATGCGTGAAAACATGGAAAAAGGATTAGAAATGAATCCTGAGCTTTTCAATGGTGTTGATCTGAAACCAAAGGAAAAAGGCAGAAACAAAGATATCCCTAAAGAGGCCATGGATGAATATACCCATGTCAAAGATGAAACTGAAAAGCTCCGGGGCGAAGCTGCTGACATAGATGTCCAGATTCATGAAAAAGAAAAGTACCTGGTCAAACTGAGTGACAACATCGAGGCACTAGAGACTGCTAAAGCAGAGCAAGAACGTGAGCTGGACAAAACAAAGCAGGATCTTTCATCCCAGGAATTAAAACTTAAAAATCAGATAAATGCCTATTCCCTTGTCTCCAACAAAGTGAGAAACAATCCTGCCATCAGCATGCAATTTAAGAACAGTAAGGAGACTGTTTCAGATGGTCTTTTAAAGGGAACCCATGAAGAGTACTTTGTAAAGATTCCGGTACAATCTCCAGAAGAAGGTAAAGAAAAAATAGCAGAAATAAAAGCCCTTTATCAAAAACAATACACTCAAAACGCATTAAAGGACGTTTTTGACCACTTTTCTAAAAATTATGAACTTAAATACAAGGAAAGAGAAAAGGCGCTTAAATCAAAGCAGGATGAATTTGAAGCATATAAGCAAAAGGAGATCGATAAGCTTGGAATCATGCGTACTAAAGCTATAAAAGAATGTGATGCATTTAAAGATCTGGAAGTGGATCT
>NZ_JAGBLU010000078.1 GCF_017635265.1 Butyrivibrio sp. | reverse complement strand
CATCGGACTTACTATTTTTTACATTACATATTGTGACCCACTACTTCCTCTTCACAAATCATTATGCACTGCCTCCTTTTCTAATATCTAAGGCCTGAGAGCCAGTCCCCGGCACCAAAACAAAGACAGCCAAGGAGTCCCGAAATTAGTTTCCATTGTTTTTTTGTCTGCTTCATTTAATTGACCTTTTCTTATCTGTAAGAGTTAGTGCACAAACCAAATACAACATGAGCCACCCCAGTGATTCTGTCCCAGAGTCCAACCCTTCTGATATCAAATTGAGCAGATTTCCAAAAGTCACACCAAAAACAGGGCAGCATATGATCATCCATTTTTTAACAGGAAGCATACCCTTAATAACCATTCCAATCCATCCTATAGTCACAAACAGATCGCAGACCACAAAACCGGCCAACAATGGAATCAGTTCACTTTTCAAAACCCTGATCGTCATACCAACTGCTGCTTCGACATCTCCCGTTGCTTCCATTCCTGCATTAAAAACAACAGGAAGAATGCATATGCCTATATGAATAAAGGCAAAATACAGAATTCCTCCCCAGTTGGCAACCTTGAAAAGCTTATATAGTTTGGAATTCTTTAGATTATATTCATCATCCATAATCCTCATCAGTTCTGTTGCAGCATAAGCAAACATCGCTGCACATAAAAAACCGAGGATTGATGATACTGCGTATCTCCAATCAGGAGCCACATTCCATGATATGCCCATATAGGCATCCGGGTCTGATGTTGTGCCAATCGTACCGTATCCAAGCAGATAGTCCCCAATAATAGCAAGTACCATTGCATAACACCCAAACAATATTCTTTGTTTTGACTTCATAACTTACCTCCCTAAGAGCATATTAAATCAGTGTACATATCCAAGCTGCCAAGGCAGAGATTGCCGGGAATACAACCAAAAGCTTAAGTAGCTGGCTTTTTATGTTAAATCCATACTTCCTGCCATGGCTTACGCTTTCAATTTCCGGGAAATAATTCTCGTTACTATCGCTCATTACATCTCCTGCTTTATGATTTCCATCTTAAAATCACACAGATCATCACCTGCGCCGATCGTCTTTGTTCTGGTGAATTTAAGCCCCGGAAGATTTCCGTAAGTATAAACATCGTTCTCACAGAAAAGGACGTTCAGCTCCGGGCACCCCTGCTCCGTAAGGTATTTGTTATATGGACATTGTGTGATATCCATACGAAAACATCCTTTCTCTTTGGGATAAAAAACATTTTTGAATCCCGAAGTCTCCCCGAACATCTTATGACTCATTGAATCCCACATTCTTAAAAAAAACTTCTTAAAGCCTGGCAAGTGGCAGCATTTTGCTATCATCCTCCCGGTTTTACCTGATTTTTCTGTCATCACCTTCTTCATGACTTCATATGCCATATCAGGATCACTTTCTTTCATAGCAAGGTAGATGGCTGCCGCCGGAAAAATGAATGAGTCCGTGTGCATTGCCACTCCTTTTGGAAGATCCTGATGCTCCGCATACATCTTATACAGGCGTTTATGTGCATCACGCCATATCTTTTCACATTCACTCAGTGAAAGCCTGCCAGAGATCTCTTTCCTGAAAGCTTCCTTTTCCTTCAGGGTTTTTATCGTTTTACGCTTAAGTTCTTTTCTCTCTTTCTGCATATTGTTTACTGAATTCTTCCGCATAACTTGTTCACCTCAAAGCCTTAAAATATTCTCGTCTGACTGCCTGGGCTTCAGGCACAAATTCCATCGCACCCCAACAATGCATCATATTCTGTTAGTATGTCCTCAGCATCCTGTTTACCCCGATCAGCTTAAATAATCCGCTGATCATTTTTACCTGAATACTTGGCATGTCGTCGTCCTCTCTGGTTAGTCTCTGCTAACATTAAATAATAACACTCGTTTGCGTTTCTGTCTATGATCTACATACAAAAAAAAGTAGGTATCTCATTTTTATGCAAATTGCCCGCATCTTAAATCCACGTTATAATTAATGATATAACGCAACCGGAAAGCAGAGAGGTAAACATATGGCTTCAAAGAATCAGGTTCTGGAAAAATTATTCTTTAAACTTCTTCCCGTTCAGATCTTAATATTTGGCATGAATTCCATAAATTCTATCGTCGACGGAACCATCGCCGGTCGCTATATTGATGGAAAGACTGTCGGCGTAATAGGTCTGTTTTTTGCCGTAGTTGGAATTGTTTCAGCTATCAGCTCCGTTATACTGGGCGGAGGAACGGTTTTAAGCGGCCGTTACATCGGAGCGGGAGACCTTGAAAAGACCAGAGGCATCTTTTCCCTGTGCCTGACACTTGCCTTTTTCATAGGCTCTTTGATATCGGTTATATGCTTCGTTTTCCCCGGAGAAGTTGCTGTTTTCTGTGGCGCCGATGAATCCCTAAAGGCCAGTGTAATGCAGTACTCAAGGGGTTATTCCTTCGGTATCATTCCCATGTTCCTCTCTCAGCAACTTGCTTCCTATCTTCAGCTTGAAAGCCAGAGCCGGAGAAACTATATCGGTGTCGGTGCCATGATCTTTTTCAACATCACACTTGATATATTCTTTGTGACAGTTCTAAGGCTCGATGTACTTGGTCTTGCTTATGCGACCAGCGCCTGCAACTGGATCTATTTCCTTGTACTGCTTCCTTACTTCATCGCAGGTAAAGCTCAGATGAAATTCAGCATCAGTAATATCCTTTGGGAAAAGACCTTTGACCTGATAAAGATAGGCAGTCCCGGAGCCCTTCTTCAGTTCTGTCTTGCCATGAGAGACCTGACCCTCAACAGAGTCATTCTTCGTTACGGAGGAGAGGTTGGACTTTCCTCAAGAGCTTCCATGGGTATGGTCGGAGGGTTCTTTGTAGCCCTTGGCGTAGGCGGAGGAACAGTCATAAGGATGCTTGCCAGTGTCTATGTAGGTGAAGAGGACAAGGATTCAATAAAAAGTCTTATAAAGCTAGCACTTACCAAGATGATGGCTATGATGTTTGCACTGATGGTCTTCATGGTGCTGATCGCAGGTCCAATGGCCACCATATTCTTCCCGGACAAAACCTCTGAAGTCTACATACTTACAAAGCAGCAGTTCATGATTTATGCTCTTGCTCTTCCGCTGATCCTTGTGGTGCAGATCCAGACCAATTACCTGCAGGCAACCGGAAACAATATCGCAGTGCACATATCTTCAGTTGTCGATGGATATTTCAGCGTAGTTATCCCATCACTGATTCTTGCACCTGTCATGGGCGCTCTTGGTGTATGGTGGGCAACTCCCATAGGTATCGTGATAACCGCACTGGTTTACCCCATCTACGCCTGCTTTTATTGGAAACATATTCCGAAAAATGTTGATGAATGGCTGCTGTTTAGAAACAGCTTTGGTGTAAAGGATGAAGACAGGCTGTGTATTAACGTAAACAGCATGAGTGATGTCATCGGCTCCTCGGAGCAGATCCAGAATTTTGTAACATCTAAGGGATATGCAAAAAGAACTGCCTACTTCTCTTCACTTGCCATGGAAGAGATGTCGGGTAATATCGTAAATCACGGTTTTAATGCGGATAACAAAGACCACAATATGGATGTAAGAGTTGTCTCAAAGAAAGACGGGATCATGCTCAGAATAAAGGATGACTGCAAGCCCTTTGATCCCGTGGGAATGAACAAACTTCTCAATCCCGAGGATCCTTCCAAAAACATCGGTATCCGGATGGTATCAAAGATTGCAGATGAATTCTCATATCAGAATATGCTTGGACTTAATGTACTTACGATAAAGATCAAATAGCAAAGGCAAAAAATAAGCCCTAACATGGACTTCTCTACCATGTTAGGGCTGTATTAATGTTCTTTGGATTTTTCATCGGTCTCGATGTTGTTGTCTTTAGTCTTGCTCTCTACATCTCCTAAAAGAAGTGGTGCGCAAACCTCTCCTCCAACAGTTATAACCCATGTCTTTGTATTCATATTTTTACCTCCTCACACATAAAGGTAGTGTCAAATTAACTACCCATTTTTAGTTCTAAAGCCTTGATTTATCGGGAGTTCAAAATAAAAAAGAGCATTGACCTCCCTTTTTGGTATAATGTCAGCGACCAAACTCACAAAATAACCCGGAGACAATGCT
>NZ_JAGBLU010000077.1 GCF_017635265.1 Butyrivibrio sp. | reverse complement strand
TTATATTCACCAGCCTTAAGGTCCTCCAATCTCTGCGCACACATAGCTGCCTTATGCTGATATCTTGCTTCTTCACTGTCCTCTGAATCAAAATATCCCTTGGCATTTACTCTTGTCATATCATACATTGTCATAGCTGCAGTCGCTTTGATCCTTGTATCAAGAGCTGCTGTGTTAATTGACATTCCGCCCCACCCACAGATACCAATGATTCCGATTCTGTCAGGATCAGCCTTCTCATTTAAAGAAAGGAAATCTACTGCCGCCATAAAGTCTTCTGTGTTGATATCCGGAGATGCCATGTATCTCACATTTCCACCGGACTCTCCTGTAAATGAGGGGTCAAATGCTATTGTTAAGAATCCTCTCTCCGCCATTGTCTGAGCATAAAGACCAGAACACTGCTCCTTAACTGCGCCAAAAGGTCCACATACTGCAATGGCTGGGAGCTTACCCTCTGCATCTTTAGGAACATACATATCTGCTGCCAGGGTGATTCCATATCTGTTTACAAATGTTACTTTGCTGTGATCTACCTTATCACTCTTCTTGAAAGTCTTATCCCACTCTGTTACAAGGTTTAAATCTTCTTTTCTGATCATTTTGCTATCCTCCTGAATCATTTTTCTTTCTGAATCTGTCGTATCAAAAAATCCATGTTGTCTACTTTTTTCTGGCTGTCATGAAGTTCATCCATGAGGCGGCATCGGCATTTCCTGAGATCTCGAAGAAGTGTATCTGTATCCCCTTCTTCATACATCTTTTTCATAAAGCTTATTTCTTTCTCATTGCAGCCCATGTCTGAAAGGCTTACAAGAATCTTTTCTGTATCCATCTTTTTTGCTCCTTCTGATTTCATAGTAAATCCTTGACCAGGTTTTCGCTAATGAATAAAATAAATATCATGATATTCGTTTTTGGAATAACACTTTAATCGTCAACTTTATGGAGGTTTTCATGGAAATAAAAAATCTCAGATATTTTCTTGCAGTTGCAAGGGAAGAAAATATGTCAAAGGCTGCTGAGCAGCTTCATGTATCGCAGCCTACTCTTTCAAAGACGTTAAAAGCATTAGAGGAAGAACTTGGGAAGAAGTTATTCGTAAGACACAGTTTTAGCATTTCACTTACAGATGAAGGGATGCTTCTGCGTGACCGTGCTCAGGATCTTGTGGCTATGTCAGATAAAATAGAACAGGAATTTAACTCTCTGGATGATATAACAGGTGGGGATATTTATTTTGGACTGGCTGAGAGCTATCAGATCAAATACCTTGCCAGAGAAATCTATAAGTTAAAAGAAAAATACCCCCATTTCACTTATCACATAACCAGCGGGGATACCGAACAGGTTACTGAAAAGCTTGATAAAGGCATTTTAGACTTTGCTGTACTATGTGAAACACCTGACAGCAATAAATATGAATATGTAAAATTTCCGGAAGCAGATGTATGGGGAACAATCATGCCTTCATCTCATCCCCTCGCCAGGAAAAAATCCATCCGAGTCTCTGACCTGATAGGACAGCCTCTATTTGTCTCAGAACAAAGCTGGAACAATGAAATCAAAGCCTGGGCCAAAGACAGATTTAATGAGCTTAAGCTTGAAGGTTCTTTCAGACTGTCCTATAACGGTTCCGTATTCGCAAGGGAAAACCTTGGAATACTTCTTACATTTAAAGATCTGATAAATACCGAAGGAACTGACATGGTATTCAAGCCCCTTTCACCGGAACTGAAATCAGAGCTATATCTCATTTGGAATAAGTATCAGACATTTACTCCTATTGCCGAAAAGTTTCTGGAACAGATAAAAAAGGCTTTCAAATAATCTGTAGCAACATCAATACTTTTGCTAACACTCTCATACTTTTCGAGTTTATCACTGTTTTTCAGTTCAGAGTGTCTTCCGAATTCTTCCTGCAGCAGCCCGGAGATCTTTGCAAACATTGCTTCCCAGGAAGCATACCTTCCTTGCAGAATTCCGTCACTCTACGCTCCGATATTCCCCATACCACAGCCATTTGCTTACAGGATTTCATATGAACATACCCCTTTGCATCTATCATCTCCTACAGCATAAACATTATTCGGAAGGATATCAATTTGCATTTGATATCCTTCCGAATATATTTCCGAACAAAGAAGGATCATGATCTTTATAACATCATAGATAAAAAAATGTATGCTGGAGCCGATCCCACTATCTATATCCAATCCTAATGCAGACAGGAGTTCTCCGATCAAAATGTTCCTTCTTGTATAAAATAATTTGTTTTTCCATATCCCTAGAAGGAAATACTAATTCCAATTCCTGCTTGCTCATCTATTTTCCCTGTTTAAAAAATATAATTGACATACGCATAATATCACTAGATAATACTCTTCCAAATGAAGAGAAAGGGTGTCACAAATACGTAACCCCCTTTTCAATCTTATAGCTTAATGCTTTATTTCATTCTGTTATTTTTTATACCTAGTTATTTTTTTCCAATTGCTTGGAAAGCCCATATATTCAAGCAAATCTTTTTCTGGCAGATGTGGACATCCCTTATTTACCTTAGCAATCAGCAATTTCAGCTTTCTCTTGAATTCCTTAAACTCATTATCCGGAATCAAGTATTTAAGTGCTATGACAACCGCAAACAAATCATGCTTACCATTTATGTAAGTACCATTCTTCATTGGAATCCCCATTTTAATATGTAAGTCAGTATTAGGGCCGGATAATTTAGAATGAAATGTGAATAGCCTCTCACTGTGAGCACAGACATTTCTGCAGCTTGCAATTATTCTGATAAACTGATGCAATTCAGCTTCAGAAACCTTTGAATAATTCTGACTGACTTTTGTTCTTACATCCGTTGTAGCATATTGATACATGGCTGCTACATTACCAAAAGTAATAGCATTCATTGCAACCCAAAGAGGAACATTCCCATATGTGTTTACATGATGCACTATATATGGATAATTGCTTGGTAAAGTTATTGCCTTTTGCAGGCAAGTTATCAGTCTGCTTATACCAAGAGCATTGTTAGGTGTGTTGTTGTAATTGTTGGCATTCAAATACTGGCTTTGATTGTCCCCATATTTCTCACAGAAGTGATATGAAAGCAGCGACTTAATCTGCCGTTCAACATGAAGAATATATTTAAGGAACAAAGATCTCATTTCTTCATCGAAATAGTAGAGATTTACTATCTCTTCAAAAGTAACACCTCTAAGATATTTTCCAGATGGCAAGTGTTTAAAAGGTTGCTTATATCCGCCAATCAGAGAATAATAGCTTATTTCCTTTAATTTATTCTCAGCATAGTTCCTATCCTGAATTATCAGGTCCTTTTCTTTTTCAAGCTTATCCAACTGTTGCTGATATGTATAAAACACTTTTGCCACAAAAGGTTCCTCCAAAATAAAAAAAGAGAGCTCACGCATGAACTCTCTGGGCCGTGGGCATCTCGAGATTCCACAGCGCATCCACTACCTATAATATACAAGGAATCAGCCCTTTTTTCAACAACTTTTTATTACATAAGCATTCCCTTTTTATTGTATATTTTATGCAAGAAATATACAGATTGTTAAAGTATTTGTAAGCATTTTATGCTGAAATTTAATCATTCTACAAATTTGAGTTATTATATCCCTATTTCTGCATAGATTTTCTCGATGAATGTAGACTTATGTTCAATATATCCCTCTATATCATAATCTAAAAAAGTTGCCACTATAGCGGTGGCAACTTTTTTCATATACGTATATCTTATAATGGCTATTTATTGAATTTATTTTTTATATCTTAAGCCTTTTCAAACTCAGGCTTCCAGCCAGCAAACTGCGCAAGCTGTTCATCAGTCCTGTGATAATAACGCTCATTTTTGTCTAATTTTGCAACTTCTACCATCTCATCTTCCGTAAGCTTGAAATCTGTTATATTGAAATTGTCCCTGATATGGTCTACATTTTTGCTTCCGGGGATAACCACAAATCCCATCTGTGTATGCCAGCGAAGGATGATCTGGGCAGGGCTTTTTCCATACTTCTTCCCGAGCTCTGAAAACACCGGTTCTTCAATAAGAGACTTATCTCCATGTTCAAGAGGATACCAGCTCATGAGCTTTATATCATACTTATCAAGTGTTTTCCTCAGTTCCTTCTGTGTAAAGTAAGGATGTGCCTCTACCTGGATAAACTGGGGAACTATTTCCCACTTGCTCTGAAGCTCCTCTATATACTTTCCCTCGAAGTTAGAGATACCGATGGATTTTGCCTTACCTTCTTTATACGCTTTTTCAAGCTGTCTGTACCCAGCAAGCCAGTTTCCTGCAGGCTGATGGATATAGAGCAAGTCTACATAATCTACTCCGAGGCGCTCAAGTGTTTCGTCCACTGCATTTTCATTCTCATATTCAGAGGGCCAGAGCTTTGTTGAAAGAAAAATCTCTTCTCTATTTATACCACTGTCCTTCATCCCTCTTCCTACCGCACGCTCATTCACGTATGCGTTGGCTGTATCTATAAGACGATATCCCATCTTAAGTGCTTCTCTTACGCTATTCTCTGCATCGGCAGGCGTAAGCATAAATGTACCGATTCCTACTACAGGGCACTTTAGGTTGTTGTTAAGTATTATGTTCTCCATCGTAAAATCCTCCTTAATATGTTGACGCTCTGGAACTTCCATAAGATCAAAAACATATCCCTTTTTGTAGTCCATCTTAAAACCTCCAAACTAAGCTCTGTTACATTAGTCCATTTGCCTTAAACCAGTTTTCTACATCGCCCTTTGAATTTGCAGCTCTGCTTCCTGTGATTGCAAGGCCGCTCTTTACATCTGCTCCCTTTGTGTATTTTTTAATGTCACTTACACTTGACCCAAGGCCGCTTCCCTCATTGGTGCAAAGTGGAAGGATCGTCTTTCCTGAAAAATCATATCTCTCAAGGAAGGTTGCAACTGCCATGGGGAATGTTCCCCAATAGTTTGGATATGCAAGAACAATGGTGTCGTAATCATCTATGCTGCCTGGGTAGTTTACAAGTTCGGGCCGAGCATCATTCTGTTTATCCCTCTTTGCTTCATCTATACAGGTCATATATACAGGTGAATAGGGATCCTTCATTTCAATCTTAAAAGTATCTGCATCGATCAGTTCCTCCATGAGACCAACTACTATCTCCGTGTTACCAACCTTTACATATCTCATTGCTCCGCCGAAGTAGTTCTCATCAGCTCTTGAAAAAAATGCTATAAGCGTCTTTGACATTTTGTGGTCCTCCGTCTTACATCTCTGATACTCTGAATTTGTAGGTGTCTTTTGTTTTCTTGTTTACATTCTCCCACATCTCGTCTAGAATATCCAATAGAAAAGCTGGATAGCTTATTTAATTTTTAAATATCAGGAGATTTTTATGACAACAAAGCAGATCGATTATTGCATCGAACTGGCACGAACCCAGAGTTTTTCCAGAGGCTCCGAGAACATGTTTGTAAGCCAGCCCACTTTTTCATACCAGATAAAGCTTCTTGAAGAGGAAGTTGGATTTGAGATATTTGTAAGAAACGGAAAAGGCGCAACTCTTACTCCTGCCGGGGAACAGTTTGTGACATATCTTTCAAATATGCGTGAGGATATGAAAAGAGCTATTGAACAGGGGCAGAACTTCAGCGCAAAATACAGAGACAATATCACCATCAGCATGATGGTCAGACAGGCTCTTTACTTCCTTCCGGAAGCCATAAAGGATTTTGAAAGAACTACTCCCGGAGTCCAGATAACTCCCTTATTCCAATACGACAACGGAATGGATAGTTTTCTAAAAGATGGATCCGACATAATCTTTGCTCTTAGAGAGCAGACAAAGCAGCTCGCAGGTACAATGGTCCACGAGCTGTTTGAAAGTCATATTTATCTTATCTGTAACAGAAATGACCCTTTGGCTGAAAAAAATCTTATCACTGACGAAGATATCTTTGGAAGAACACTTATGGTGGGAGGAGGATCTCCTACGCTCCTTCGCTCAGTTCAACAAAAGCTCATATCTTCCGGAAAAAATGAATACTTCAACAGTCCTGATCATGACACTACCCTTACAAACATAGCTGCAGGTAAGGGCATCTGCCTTGCCCCGGGTTTTTTAAATGATCATAGCGGGCAGTTTGCCTGGATACCTTATGACAGTAACAGGACCTTTGAATGCGTTCTGTGTACGCATAAGGCTGACAAGCGTAGTAGCCTTGGTAGTTTTGTCAAAACACTCCAAAGGTTATATAAGGATGCTGTAGCTTTTCCACTTTGATGGCATCAGCCACCGGCCTTTATATCAGATTAATACACTACTTTACGAACTTCACAATTTACACAGTAAAAAGCAGCTATAGATTTCTCCATAGCTGCTGTACTGATTCACATTTAATTCTTATACACTGTTACTGCTGAAACGACCATTCCATAACTGCTATACAGTTATAGGCGTAGTCAAATGAAGCCATATGGTATGAAGCTCCGCCTCCGGCGCCTCCACCATTTCCGCCCGTCATTCCTTCAGGCTTTTCACCACTCATAGGCGAATTGCCTGTTCCTCCATCAATTGTTCCTGTTTTCCAGGATATGAAATAGGCTCCAGTAGCCTCTCCACTGAATAATTCTGAAGCAGCTGATGAAAGTTCATCTGCTGACCATGTGCCGTCCCACTGTGCATATGTGTATGTGACACCGTCTGCATCATATCTGTTCATAAGGTCCTGTGCCCCGGTCCATGCACTTGTATCATCTTCAGCTGCAAAATAAACAAAGGTCTGTCCTTCCAGACTTGAAAGAAGCTCCGTATCCCACTGACCATCAACAAACATGCATGCCGCATATAAATCAGGATATTCTGATGCAAGTATGAGTGTTGTCATGCATCCCATGGACTGACCTGTTCCATAGATCCTATCAGTATCCACTGCATATTCTTCTGACATGTAATCAATAAATCTCTTGGTAAGCTCAACATATTCTGTTGTACTATATCCATCATGATCATCAAGAATTGTTTCAGGGTATGTTGGTACAGCTACAATTGTCGGATATACTGACTGCCACTCCGATGTTGCCCACACAAGGCCGCCAAGTCCCTGAGTAAGAGAATACTCAGCATCAGTTCCCGCAGTTGTTGAATCACCTATAAACACAACCATTGGATACTCTGCATTTTCATCATATCCTTCCGGAAGATATAGATTATATGTTATAGAAAGACCTGTCTCCTCATCAGTATAAGTGAGCTGGTCAAAAAAATCTGTATATGTTTCCACAAGACTCTCTTCATCTTCAGCAAGTGTGTTACTAACAAGTCCCAGTTCTAACGTAGAGCCGGTATCTGTAGTTGTTTCAGCTTCTGCAGCAGAATCTGAAGCTTCTTTTACCTCTTCAGATGAATCACTTGCTTCCTGGGTGCTTTCCGATGATACGGTCTGGGTACTATCTGCTTGCTGTGCCTGGTTTCCACAAGCCACTGTTGACACAGCTATTGCAGTGGTTGTCAAAATAGTTGCTACTTTCTTGAACATTATAAAATTCCTCCATATATTTGTTCTTGTTCATCATAAAAGTTTTGGAGTATTTTATAATGCGAGCTACCATTCGCAGTAAGGTTGAAACAGAAGCTCTAAGAGCTCTGTTCTTTAGCTTACACTCTCATATTAGGGCAGTTTACTAAATCCAACCTAAAATAATAGTAAACACATTATGAAAAATAGGCAAAACAAATGGAAGCCTCACCACCGCTTCAAATATGATTTTTTGCTTTATAGCAATTTTTCCACTATTTTCATAACATTCCCTAGTTCCTGAATATCACTGATTACTTCCCCGGTCTCTAACGAATGATTCCCTTTTTCTACTATTACCAGTTCAAGTCCAAGCTCTTCACATCGTGTCCTGGCAATATCTGTTCTACACCAGGGATCCGCATTGCCGTGGAACACTGTTCCGCTTTCAGCTCTCAAAAAATCAAATGTCTGAGGAACCGGAGTAAATACAAGCTGCGTAGCACCAATGTTATAAGTTTTATCATAATAAGCAGCAAGGGCAGTGCCTATACTCTTCCCTACAAAAAGAATCTTCTCACATTTATCAAATTCAACTCCATCAAGCTGCTCTTCTACCTGCTTTAATGCAATCTCAAAGGCCGCTTTCATACCTTCTTTATCATTTAGAATTTCTTTTGACTTTACCGGCAGCTCATATGTAACATCAATCACGTCATAGCCTGCTGCCTTGGCCAGCTTCTTAGTGTAATACAAAAGAGGTTTATCTCCGTTATATCCCATACCAGGGAATATTACTACAAGTTTCTCACTACACATCTTCTACATCCTTCTAAAAAAAAGAGATCCCTTCAAAGCTTTTTGTTACAGCTATAATAACAATAATCGCAATATATAAGCAACCTACACCTCATAGTGCTGCCTGCTGCCTTGGTATCTTCTGTGAGTTCTTGTCCTTATTTAACCAATAGTTAGCAGCCGTATTACGCTTCCAGATACTCGATGAACTTTGTAGCATATTCCGCGCTGTACTCATGCAGGTATTGACCATGCCCCATATTATCAAATTCAACCACTTCCAGCTTTGGAAGATATTTCCTTAACAGTTCGGCGCTTTTCCTTGGATAAGGTTCATTTGTACCGTGCCAGAATACAACCTGACCGGTGTATTGTCTGATACCTTCCGGAATATCATATCGGTACACATATTCACACGCATTTGTGATCGTCTTTGAAGTCACTCCCGGATAAAGCATCTCGACCACGCTGTTATTATCTTTCCCCATGATAAGATCCATCAAGAGCTTGGGAATCTTCTTTCCCTGTTGCATCCGTGAGATTCCTTTGCAGAATAATTTCTCATACAGTTTTGTAAGAGATCCCATCTTTGTAAGAAATGCAGCATCCAGCAGCACCTTGGAGATCCTGACATTGCCCCGTCCGACTATCTCCACAGCCATAGTGCCACCCATCGAAAATCCACACAGGCAATATAGTTCTCCTTTAAGCTTCTCAAGAATGAATGCTTCTATTTCAGTACAGTTATCAGCTAAACTATCTAACTCCCCCAAATTATCACTATGCCCATCTACCTCAGCAAGAATAACATAATAATCTTTTAGATACCCTAATAAAGGCTCATAACACAGCAATGCAGTTGATGCCATTCCATGTATAAGTAGTATCGACTGCTTTTTTTATCACCATACGTCAAATAATTCACTTTTCTTCACCAAACTCCGATTTATCTTAGTCTATTATCATTGAATTTATATCACAGAACCATCAACAGTGTTCCTACTCCAATCATGATACACCTTATCCCTCCATTTATCTTCACTCTTTAAATTATATCATGCCTCGCACGCTCCATATGCCTGATCATGATTTACTTCTGCCTGATAAAAAGCGTCCATTGTACTTGGTGCGTTGAACAATGCTGCCAGGAGGTACTTTTTTACAATCCTTGGCTTTTCTTTATTTTTTTCGTAATGAAATTTTCTAGGTGTAGCCATGTCTCTTACCTCCATAGGATTATTTATTTGGATGAATCCCTGCAGGTTTACATGTCATGCTCTGGTTTGCAAAAAAAAGAGCCATTCCTGAATTTGGTTTCAAGAATGACTCTAAAAATAGTTCTTTTGCAGGTCTCAAACCTGCATGAATACTGTGATTACTTGTCCAAGGACTTAAGTGTTGGAAGTAAAATCGCATCTCCCTTTGTTTTTTAGAATCCCCTGCTTTATGCCTCACCAATCAAAAGGTGCAGATCATCCTCCACCGTTCCGATACCCGCGATGCCAAAGTTCTCCACCAGCACATTCGCCACGTTCGGAGACAGGAACGCCGGGAGCGTCGGTCCCAGATGGATATTCTTTACCCCAAGATACAGCAGGGCAAGAAGTACGATAACTGCCTTCTGTTCATACCATGCAATATTGAATACCAGTGGAAGGTCGTTGATATCATCCAGTCCAAAGATTTCCTTTAATTTCAGTGCAATGAGCACTAGGGAGTAGGAATCATTGCACTGCCCGGCATCCAATATCCTCGGTATGCCGCCAATATCGCCAAGTTCCAGCTTATTATACTTATATTTTGCGCATCCCGCAGTCAGGATGACCACGTCTTTCGGAAGTCTCTCTGCAAATTCTTTGTAATACTCCCTTGCTTTCTAGCGTCCGTCACAGCCTGCCATAACAACGAACTTACGGATTGCGCCGGTCTTTACTGCATGCTACCTGCTTCTTCAATCCCTGGAAGAAATTCCCCGCCACACCACGAACATCTACTTTCTTAAAACCTGATACTTTGTCTTTCCATTCTGTATAACTCATGATAGGAACCTCCATTCTTCAATCTATGATCTGTCTTATCATCGCTGCCGCATTCCTTTCCTTGTTTTCATGATGCAAGTATAGTATGATTAAAAAAATAATTATGTTGTTGTAACCACATTTTTAAAACAAAGGAATGTTTTTATGTCTTGGGATAAAAATATGTTAAAAAATAACATCATCTTCAATGGGATGATGTCTGAAGAAATTGACCTTGCTCTTAAAGAGCTCTCTTCTGTAGAGAAAACATATATGAAGGATTCTATAATTTTACGTGCCGGTGATATTACAGACTCTTTAGGTCTTGTCATTTCAGGAAGTGTAACAATAGAAAGCAATGATGCATGGGGAAACCGCACTATTCTGAGCAATGTAGCAAAGGGTGGATTCTTTGCTGAGACCTATGCCCTGCTTGAGAAAGAACCTCTTTTAGTTGACGTCATGGCAAATGAAAACTGCCGAATCCTCTTTTTTAAGGTCGGCAGTTTGAAAAAGCTAAAATCAAATATGAACTTATGGAGCTTTAAGCTGATATCAAATCTTCTCATGATATCAGCTAACAAAAATCTGCACTTATCCGGGAGAAGTTTTCATACATCTCCAAAGACAATCCGTGGACGTGTAATGGCTTACCTCAATTCCATATCCCTGAAAAAGGGCAGCAACGAATTTGACATTCCTTTCGACCGCCAACAACTTGCAGATTATCTTAATCTTGAGCGCAGTGCTCTCTCAAAGGAACTTGGCAAAATGAAAAAAGACGGTCTTATCGAAGTCAGGAAAAATCATTTTAAATTGATGTCCTAAATTATTCTTTTTGATAGCCTCTTACTAATATAGCAGCAGTTCCCAGTGTCAGCCATTTTACGGTGTTACACCAAGAGACTATTTCAAATAAAAAAGCTGATGTTCGAGGCAGCACAATAATCATATACTGATTTATGTTAATTATTCTATAGAAAAAGGACTGCCAGAATTTGAGCAGTCCTTCTTAACTGAATATATAGATTTTACCTGCATATCAGAGCGTTAATTTGTGCCAATAGTATTTTTTTAGCCCTTTCATCTTTGATCTGCCTTAGCAGACTTATCAATACTTACAAGAAGGTGTCCATGATCTACAACTCCAACATGAGCTATTACAAGGAAATTTTCCTTATCTTCTCCTCTAACCCCTACTACCGTTACCGGTGTTAGATACACCCCCATTACTGAACATAGGCTCTCGGAATCTCTAGCCCAGATTCCAAGGGCTTTTTCTTTTTTTCTTTTTTCCAAATCCCCCCAATTTCCCATAAAATTTTAAAAATAGGGGTTGACAAACCCTCCAAAATCTGCGGCCGCTTCGCGGCCTA
>NZ_JAGBLU010000076.1 GCF_017635265.1 Butyrivibrio sp. | reverse complement strand
TATCAGGTGCAGCTACAAGGTATGGCACCAAATGAATACTATCACTATAAGGTAACCAATCAACTACCATCAGCATTGGCAATAAATACTGCCAAAAAATAATGCGTGTGTCCTTGACATGGGGTTCACTTTATTGATAATTGCAATGCCTATATTGGCTGATGGCTGCATAGTGGCAGTATGACTGGTGAAAAAACAGAAAGTAAAAGAAAAAATAAGCAATAGAAACAACAAGTAAAAAAAGAAACAAATAAAAAAAGAAACAAATAAAAAAAGAAACAAATAAAAAAAGGAAACAAGTAAAAAAAGAAACAAGTAAAAAACAAAAAGGAGAAATAAAAAATGATAGGACTAAAGAAATACTTAATTGCAGAAGAGAAAAGACTAAAGACAATCAAACAGGGTGTAGATAAAAGACTTGTTGAAGTGCCTGAAGGCAATCTTAGGATAACATCATCCGGCAAACATATTCAGTACATGCATTGCAAAGAAAAGGATGGTAAGTATCAAAAACAAGGAGAATACCTAAAGAAAGAGGATATGCCTCTTGTTAGAAGACTGGCTCAAAAGTCTTATGACCAGAAGATGAAAAAGCTGGTAGATAGGAGACTTAAGCAAATCCAGATCATTAGTAAAGAGTATTCGGAAGATGAGCTTGAACTTATCTATACCAATATGAACGTCAATAGGCAGGCTCTGGTTACACCTGTTGAAAAGACATGGGTGCAGAAAGTGGCTGATTGGAAAGCAATCCCATATACAGGGAAAGAGTTTGAGGAAGGTGCACCTGAAATATATACCAAAAAAGGAGAGAGGGTAAGATCAAAGTCAGAAAAGCTGATCGCAGATACTTTATTCGATTTGGGAATTGAATACAAATATGAATGCCCTATTGTCTTAAAAGGCTATGGGGTGGTGTATCCGGACTTTACAATTCTCAGTCGCAAGACAGGAAAAGAAGTATATTGGGAGCATGATGGAAAAATGGATGATCCTAAATACTCCGAAAAAGCAGTAAGGAAGATTAATTCATATATTTATAATGGAATAATACCCGGGGATAGACTAATGCTTACCTTTGAGACATCAAACATAGTGCTTAATGATAGAACCATAAAGAAAATGATTGATAATTTCTTGCTATAATACTTAGAGAAAAGCATGTTGGCCTTTTAGTAATAAACGAATGTTGGAAGGAACAATAAAACAATGAAAGTACTTGTAAGCCCAGATATACATTTAAAACCTTGGATTTTTGACAGAGCATCAGAAATCCTTAAAGAAAAAATCTCAGATTGCATTTATACATCGGATCGATAATGTACTATGTTCTTATATGACAGTACTTGGGACCAAGGGACATATATCAGTGGATAAATACATTGATAAAAAGTTTTTAAATGCTGATGTAACATTCTCCGGTTATGAAACTGATTTTCAACAAATTAAATATATGCTGAGATTAGTGGTTGTTGCATTTGGGGCAACAACCATTTTGGACATGTGTAAAAATGATATAGTTTCGATGATAGGAGAAATGATGCTATAATATCATAAGATATACGGAAATAAAGAGACTTCATTTATCAGGTGAACAAATATGCTGAGAATATATTTTGGTGAAAAAGAAGATGTAATGCATGGACCATCATGGTTTAGATTTAATTATGATGAAGAATGGCTGGCAGACCCTTTTGTGGAAGAGATGATGACAGATATTGATAAGTCACATTATAAGGGAGGGCAGCTGATAGAAAGTGATGTTTTGGGACCAATTCCACCAGAGAAACTTTCAGGTGGATTGCAGACTCTTATTTGCATTTATAAAAGACCGGATCTGGTTTTCAATGCCACAAGCTGCGGCGAGAACTGTGCAAAATGGCTTATAGAGATTGGAAGAAGAGAAGATATTACCGTAAATCTTAGATATTACATGCCTTTTGATGATTGCGGCGATATAGAAATCGAAATTCTTAATGAGAATATCAAGGTAACAAATGCCAAGGATTATATGCATGAAGCATTAAAATATGTTTGATGACCAGGAAGTATTATACATATGAAGAATAAACATCATGTAGTTGTTGAATCAAAGAGGCTAAAATACGAATTTGATATAAAGAGGAATATTACTGTTATTCAAGGGGATAGCGCATCTGGAAAGACTACACTTTTGGACCTTTTGGGGACACATTCAAGATTTGGAAAAGAAAGTGGCATTAGTCTGCAGTCAGATGTTCCATGTGTGGTATTTGGTGGAGATGCAGGTCTTTGGAAGACTATTTTGGAAGCTTATCAAGATAGTATAGTATTTATCGATGAAGATTATCAATTTATTTATTCCAAAGATTTTGCGGAGTTGGTACAGGCTTCTTCGAATTATTTTGTCTTGATTACAAGACAGCCTCTGTATAATTTACCATATAGTGTTCAGGAAATTTATGGCATAAGAACAACAGGTAAATATCACTATCCAGAGCAAGTCTACCATGAGTTTTACAGAATTTATAATGATTCAAATGAGGCATTGGATAAAGAAGTTTTGTTGTTAGTAGAAGATTCAAAGTCTGGATATCAGTTCTTTTCTAAGGCGTGTAAGCAAGGTGAGTGTGTGAGTGTAGAAGGAAACTCACAGTTTGTAGGTAGAATTGAGGATGCCGAAGAAAATAAGAAAGTGATTGTAATTGCTGATGGAGCAGCCTTTGGCGCTTATGTTGCCAAGGTGACTACTATAGCAAAGAGCAGAAAAGATGTAATGCTTTATTTCCCTGAGTCATTCGAATGGCTAATTCTTAAGTCGGGAGTAATTGGAATAAAGGATTTGGATGCTATATTAGCTGAGCCGGAGAAGTATATTGAAAGCAAGGAGTTCTTTAGCTGGGAGAGGTATTTTACTGATCTGCTCATTACAGCAACTGCTGATGATAGTATTAAGAAATATGATAAAAGCCAGTTAAAGCCCTATTATATTGAAGGAAAAAACAAAGATGCTATTATCGCTGTTCTTCCTGAAGAGTTAAGAAAAATCATGGGGTAAATGGGCTTTATTTGTCCGCTATTTCTTAACCCCTTCACTCCAAACTATGTAAAAAGGGGTGAACATACCTGGGCCCAGTATCTACGCAGTATGTTTAAATTAATAGCGGTAGTAGCGCATGTGGAGACTGTATGTTTATTGTCCAAACTTCATGAAGCAAAACATCATATCAACGTAAAGGTAGATACAACTAGGGAGGTAGACTATGGAGTTTCGTATTGCTAATGATGGTAATGAAAAAGATATAGCAGAAATCTATAAAATGCTAAAAGATTACAATCTTAGCAAGCGAGAGAAGTCAGAGGATGTACCATTAGGAATTTATCTTGAGGATGAAAATGGAAATAAGCAAGCAGGCCTTACAGCAGATATTTTTGGCAATTGGTTATGTATACATTATCTATTTGTTTCGGAAAGACTTCGCGGACATGGCGTGGGAAAAGAACTGATTGCAACTGCTGAAAATGAGGCAATTAAGAGAGGCTGTAAATATTCCTTTGTTGATACATTTTCCTTCCAAGCACCTGGATTTTATTCGAAACTTGGTTATAAAGAGGTATTCTCGTTGCAAGAATATCCATACACCGGAGCTAGATATTACTATACGAAAGAACTATAAATTACAGCATATTGTACAATAGTAATTATTGATTGGACTTGGAGGAATATCAGGTGAAGCTCATTGTAATAGATATACAAAAGGGAATTACGGACGAAAGATTATATGATTTTGCTGGCTTCTTAAAGAATGTGATAAGTATCATTGATGCTGCAAGGAAGAACGGCGTTGAGGTTATTTATGTTCAACATAATGATGGTCCCGGGACAGGATTTTCTATTGGTGATGTAGATTTTGAGATAGCTGATCAAGTTGCTCCGGAAGCTGGGGAGAAGATTTTTGTAAAAGAGATTAACAGTTGTTTCGGAAATAAAGATCTTGCTACGTATCTTGATGAACAGAAAGACAAGGTACTTATGATTGTGGGGCTTCAGACTAACTTTTGTATTGATGCCTCTGTGAAATCAGCTTTTGAAAGAGGATACAGAGTAATCATTCCAAAGGGAACAAACTCTACGTTTGATAATGATTATATGGATGGCGAAACGACTTATAAATATTACAATGAAATGATGTGGCCAAAGAGATTTGCTGACTGTATTTCATTGGATGATGCAATTAAAATGATGGAGAAATAGCTTAATGAGAACAAAACATGTTGTTGTACTTCCATATGATGAAAAGTGGAAGCAGGACTTTATTGTCATAAAAACTGAACTTAGCCAGGCACTCGGAGAGCTTGCTATTTCTATTGAGCATGTCGGCAGTACATCGGTTAAAGGATTGGCTGCTAAGCCAATTATAGATATCGATGTTGTAGTAACAAAAGAAAGAATTAATGATGCGATATTAGCTTTGAAAAATATTGGCTACATTCATGAAGGTAATCTTGGAATACCTGGAAGAGAGGCATTTGCATATGAAGGTAAAGAGCATTTACAGAAACATCATTTATATGTGTGCCCCGAGGAGTCTTTGGAATTGAAAAGGCATCTGGCATTCAGGGATTATCTCAGAGTACATCCAGAGGCTGTAGATGAATACAGTAAAATTAAGATGGAGGCTGCGTCCTTGTATCCGGAGGATATTGATAAATACATTGAATATAAAGCTCCGGTTATTGAGAAAATATATTCCGCTATGTAAGGAGTGGGTATTAAAACTTTTTACAGAACCGGAAAGTATTTTGTTGACAGCTTTGTAATTGTTGTAATAAACTTTCATTATTGAGAGAGGAGGTGCTTCATTATGATGATAACTAGAATGAATATTTTATCTGAATATCTCATGAAGACCTCGGTGATTTTTGTTTAATTTATTATGATTAGATGCCGTGGACTTTTGCCACGGCTTTTTTATTGAAAAAGAGTCATGGCTTTCGTAGATATTCATACAAGCTTAAAGGAATCAGTTAACTAGAATATTTATGGAGGAAAACTATGATTAGTTTGAAGGTAATTAATGAGGAGAATTTTGTAGATGCATTTAATCTCAAGTTAGCTAAAGGACAAGAGGAGTACGTTTCTCATCCAATACGAAGTTTAGCACAGGCTTATGTATATAGAAATCAATGCCAGCCCTTTGGGATATATGCTGATGAAAAGATGATTGGGTATGTCATGGTGATATATGATTTTGATATACCGGAGTATGATATTTGGCATATGATGATTGATGAATCTCAGCAGGGGAATGGTTATGGTAGAGCTGCGCTTAATCAAGTCATCGCGTATATAAAGACAAAACCATTCGCTGATACTTGTAGAATTGCATTAACCTGCAATAAAAAAAATCACATAGCTAAAGCACTATATGAAAGTATTGGTTTTTCCGCTACGGGAGTTGAGGATGAAGATGAAATTGAACTTGTTATGAATGTATAATAATCAATAGAAAATTAGTGTGCGCTTGTACTTTACGTAATAGTAGGTACGAGTGCACTTTTACTATATGAAAAGAGATTGCGACCGGTATCTGGAAAAATCTATAGACTTTGTACTACCTTTTTCTCTTGCCGCGTCCATTTCCCTTTACCGGTTTACAAAGATCTGAGTATCTTTGCAGGATGTCGGTAAAGGTCTTAAACTCATAGGAATCCATCTTGGTAAAATTGATTTTGAAGAGTTTGCTATACATGACCATTTGGGCCTGCGTTGCATTGTCGGCAGTCTTTAACTCTTCAATTGAGTCAAGGATATCATCAACGGGAGTAGTCATATCACCGGTTTCCGCATCCTTGCCGTGTGCGTCTCTAATATCTTTAGCAATCTTTACGATGTCATTTCCCAGTAGATTGTTAAAGTAATTGTCTTCAGAAATAGAAGCTGCCTGTAAAGTTTTCATGTAGTGATGGGTATTGAGTATAAGTATGAATGTCCACTGAGATTAAAGGGATATGGAATTGTCTATCCCGATTTCACATTATTAAGTAAAAAGACATTTGAAGAAGTCTATTGGGAGCACGAGGGAAGAATGGATGACATCGAATATGTCGAGAAGGCCATTAGAAAAATTGACCTATACACCAGAAACAATATAATTCCCGGACAAAGGCTTATACTAACTTATGAATCATCGAGCTATGCGCTCAATACTTCTGTTGCAGAGAGACTGATCAGGGAGCATTTGCTTTGAAATCAGTTAAATACATAGATATAATTATGTGGTAGATATTTAGCAAGCTATTATCAAGAAACAGTAAACTTATCTGAGATCATCGAATGGGAGCAGAAAACATGCATTTTGTTGATGCTAAAGGGATACTGACCGGCAACGGAGGTCATTTAGGAATGAATATTTACAGAGGATGTTCCCACGGCTGCATTTATTGTGACAGTCGCAGCCGGTGCTATCAGTTTAAGCATCCTTTTGAAGATGTTGAGGTTAAGCAGAATGCACCGGAGCTATTGGAATCTGCCCTTCGTTCAAAAAGAAAAAAGAAAATGATTGGAACCGGATCAATGTCTGATCCGTATATGCATTGTGAAGAAGAGTTACAACTTACAAGGAAGTGCCTTGAAATCATATTACAATACGGTTTCGGAGTTGCGATACAGACAAAATCGGATCGTATCCTTCGGGATATCGATTTGCTGGATGATATAAACCGCTCTGCAAAGTGTGTGGTTCAGATGACACTAACAACCTGGGATGATGACCTGTGCAGAATATTGGAACCTAATGTCTGCATTACCAAACGGCGGTTAGAAGTTTTGAAAGAAATGCAGAATAGGGGCATTTCGACAGTTGTGTGGTTGACACCAATCCTGCCATTCATCAATGATACTGAAGAAAATATTATGTCTATTTTGAATGAATGCATCAAGGTAGGAGTAAAAGGCATTATTAATTTTGGTATGGGATTGACGCTTAGGGAGGGCGACAGAGAATACTATTTTGCTGCTCTTGACAGGCATTTTCCCGGAATGAAAGAACGCTACATCAAGAGCTATGGAAATGCGTATGAATTGCCGAGTCCCAGAGCCAAAGAATTGGAAGAATTATTTCAAAAAACCTGCAAAGCCAACGACATATTGTCAAGGCCCGAAGATTGCTTTAAGTTTATGAATGAACTGCCTGAAAAATATTCACAGATGAGTATATTTGACCTGTAAAGATAGAAGCTGCAGTTCTATTATCCAATCAAAGACGTGATCAAACTCCATTCCAGATAAGATCACACCTATGTACTTGGCGTTAAAATAGGGCAAGTGTCAAATAAGCCCTGCAAATACTGATGCAAGCACTACAGTGAGAATACCGGCTACAGCGATTGAGAGGGAACTCATGGCGCCTTCCACTTCGCCGATTTCCATGGCTTTGGCGGTTCCAATGGCGTGGGCAGCTGTGCCAAGAGCAAGTCCCTTGGAGATAGGCTCGTGTATTCTGAACATTTTAAAAATAAGTTCAGCAAGGATATTTCCTAAAACGCCGGTGATTACGATGACTGCTACAGTAATGGTTACGTAGCCTCCAAGTTCCTCAGAAACACCCATACCAATGGCTGTAGTGATGGACTTTGGAAGTAGGGTTACATAGCTTTCGTGAGAAAGTCCCATGAGCTTGGCAAGTGCAAATACTGTAACAAGGCTTGTCATAACACCTGAAAATATGCCGATTATCACAGCTTTTGCGTTATTTTTCAGAAGCTCCCATTCTTCATATAATGGAATGGAGAGGCAAACTGTTGCAGGTGTAAGTAGCCAGCTTAAATATTTGGCTCCTTCATTGTAGGTTTCATAATCAATTCTGCATCCCAGTAAAAAAAGCATTGTCACAATTATTGATATAAGAAGCGGATTGAAAAGTCCGATACCCGTCTTCTTTTTCAAGGTATTTCCAAGAGCATAGGAAATAAGGCTGATAGTTACGCCAGCGTAGGCGCTGTTTTGCATGAACTCGCTCATAGTGTTTCCTTCCTTTTATCCCTGCGAATGATAATCTGCGATATTAATCCGGTGGCAGCCATTACTGTAAAGATTGTTATTACGGTTATTACCGATACGGGAATGAGAACCGGCTTAAGTACATCCCATGATGACATAAGACCAACGCCGGCAGGGATAAATAAAACGGGCATGATTTCTATGAGAAATTTACCTGTCTCTTTAACCTGATCGAGCTTTAAAATTCCTGTGAGAAGAAAGATAAACATAAAGACCATTCCGTAAATGCTGGCCGGTATTGGCAATGGAAGAATAGTTTTTAAGACCTCTCCCAAAAGAGAGATTGCCAGAATAATTAGAAACTGTTTCAAATACTTCATTGATTTTTCCTCTGTGTTGTAAAAAAGTACTTTCCTATTATACATAATGGTTGATAAGAAGCAAGTGGAATAGTTTGTCCTGCCTTTATTTTGTGAGCATAAATAATTATATTGATACATAAGAATATAGAAAAATTCGAACTTTTTTCACAATTATATTGTTGATTTGTTCACAGGTATTTTGCTATATTTAAATCTGCGTTTTTAGGGAGATTTCTAAGTATTAGAAAAAGATTTGTTGAAGGGAAGAAATGTTTTCAAAAGACACACAGATATTGCTATGCATATCTTCTAATGTAATTGAACAGGAAAATATTCGCAATTTAATAAGTGCGGACAGGAACTGTGTTTTTGTGAAATCAGAAAGGGAAGCTTTAGCGCTCCTAAAGTCGAGACTTCGTCCATCGCTGATACTTTTGGACCTTGATTTTCCGGGGAACGACTATTTTGCACTGTTTTCACGGCTTAAGTCTGATCCGGTATTGGAAAATACCCCTGTGGTTATTCTCATTCCTGAAGATTCTGCCAAGGAAGCATTCTTTTTGACTATCGGTGCTTCTGATGTTATCAGAAAGCCTTTATCACAGGAAGTGTTAAACAGGAGAATTGATAACGTACTTAACAGTCAGTATATCAATGACTATCTTATTACCAAGATGTATTCATACAGAGATTCATTGGCTGAAGAACATAAAAAACTTGTGATTTATACCAAACAGATCATTAAATCTCTTTCATCTGCAATTGATGCCAAGGATACGTATACAAATGGGCATTCGGTGAGAGTTGCTGAATACGCATGCGAAATTGCGGAGGCCATGGGATATGATGACAAGATGCTTGAGATTATCTATCAGGCAGGTTTGCTGCATGACATAGGCAAGATTGGAGTATCTGACACAGTACTTCGTAAGCCTGGTGAACTCAATGAAAAAGAGATGGCAGCCATAAGACAGCATCCTATAATCGGTCATGAGATATTGTCGTCAATAACAGAGATTCCGCTTATTTCATATGGCGCCAGATGGCATCATGAGAGATATGACGGAAAGGGCTATCCTGATGGATTAAAAGGACAGGAGATACCGCTTATCCCCAGAATTATTTGCGTTGCTGATGCCTACGATGCCATGACATCGAACAGATCTTATAGAAGGCAGTTATCTCCTTTAGAGGCAAGAGAAGAGATTCTCAGAAACTGCGGCAGCCAGTTTGATCCTGAAATTGGTAAAATAGCAGCAGAAATAATTGACAAGAATATATCCGGTGATGTGAATCATAAAGACAGAGGGGCGACATTTACGTCAATTTTTTCACCCGGAAATAATAAAGCACTTTATGCGTAATAAACTTTAATAGCCTGTTATCTAAGCTAAAAGGTCGTATCTTATAATGTGGATTTTATTGTCATTTTTTGAATTTGATGACAATAAAATCCACTTTTTTTGCTATAGACCATCTGATAAAATCATCATTATGGAAGAACATAATGATTTATATTCAAAAAGAATAAGCAGGCAATACCTGATATTAGTGCTTACATTGGTATTCACCTTTTTGACTTTGATATGGGGGACTTTGTACTTCAGTTTTTACAGATTGGGACTTGCCAAACAGACGGAAGCCAAAAGTTATGACAAGTACTTTGTGATGATAACAGATAATTATAAATCGGACTTTTGGCGGTCAGTTTATGAAGGTGCCCTTGATAAAGCCAAAGAATCTGATATATATGTAGATCTTTTGGGAATGGATCTGTCAAAGGATTATTCCTGCGAGGAACTTATGAAGATTGCCACAGCATCCAGAGTTGACGGAATTATGGTTTATGCAGATGAATCAAGTTCCATGACAGCTCTTATTAATGATGCAGTAAAAAATGGAATCCCGGTTGTAACTCTCTATGGAGACAACACTCATTCCGACAGGCTGAGCTTTGTCGGAATTGGAGGATATAGCGTTGGCAAGATGTATGCGGGGCAGATCATAAATATTATTAAAGATACCAGGCGTGAAAAGATTTTGGGCGATGAAAACAGTGTTCAGACCGGTAAGGTTCAGGTGGCGATACTTGCTGATGCTGATACCAAGAACGCCGGGCAGAATATCATTATCTCGGCAATTCAGGATACGATAAGTGAAGAAAACGTTACAGACGCAGAGTTTGATATTTCAATAATCGCAGTTAATAATACCAATGCTTTTTCAGCAGAGGAATCAATCAGGGATATATTTTTAAAAGAAGATGTTCCTGATGTAATTGTGTGTCTGAATGAACTTAACACTACCTGTGCTTATCAGGCAGTTGTTGATTTTAATAAAGTCGGCGAAGTTAATGTGCTGGGATATTACGATTCCAAAGAAATTGTTGAAGCAATAGACAGAGGGGGAGTTTATGCCACGGTTTCAATCGATACAAGGCAGCTTGGAGAGTACAGCGTATCGGCGCTTTTGGACTATTATGAGTTTGGAAACACCAGTGAGTACTATCTTGCCGATGTAACTCTCATAGATAAAAACAATGTCGAGAAGTTCCTGAAAAAGGAGGCTGAGGATGAATAAGTTCCTGAACAGCCCCCTTCAGACCAAGATTATAAGCGCCTGTGTTCTGGCAAATCTTATTATCTTCATGGTTAATTTATTTTTGATCTTTGGAATAAACAGCATGTCAAAGGATATGGAGATGGTATATGAGGGAAACAGATCTTTGAATGAACTGTCAACAGCTCTTAATAAAGTTCAGGATTCCATGACTGAGTATTTAAGCTCCAAAACCAGCGACTCTCTGGAAAATTATTATATAAACGCCCAGGAATACGGAGAGCTGACAGATGAACTTGGTGATAAAGTCACCGATTTTTCTTTTAACAGAATGGAACGAAATATCAAGTATATGTCAGAAAACTACTTGGAGAAGGTAGAGCAGACTATCGAGTCAAAAAGAGGCAGAAATGTCGAAAAGTATCGCACTTACTATGAGGATTCGACAGAACTTTACGAGGATATTCAAAGCTATATTACAAGCCTTAATCTGGAACTGTTTGTCATTAATTCAGAGGAGTTTATAGCACTTATAAGGACCTTTAGAACCTTTGAAATCATCGGTGTTGCGGTTATGACCTTTGTAATGATAGGTAACGTCATTATAATTACCAGCTTTGTAAGAGCCATGATAATGCCACTTAAAAACCTTTCGGATTCGGCCAATGAGATTGCTGAAGGAAACTTTGATGTATCACTTCCTTCTGTATCCTACAGTGATGAGGTTGGAATAGTTACAGGTGCTTTCAACAAGATGATCATTAGTATAAAAGACTATATCGAGCAGCTGAAGATAAGCATGGCCAATGAGAGATACATGCAGGAAAAAGAACTGATGATGGAAGCCCATCTTAAGGATGCGCAGCTTAAATATCTGCAGGCACAGATCAATCCGCATTTTCTTTTTAATACCTTAAATGCGGGAGCACAGCTTGCCATGATGGAGGGAGCGGACAGAACCTATGAATATGTTCAGACTGTTGCTGATTTTTTCAGATATAATGTAAAAAATCAAAAAGACCTTGTTACCGTAAGAGAAGAAGTTACGCTGGTTGACAACTATATTCATATTTTAAATGTTCGCTTTTCCGGGGACATAGGCTATGAAAAGCAGATAGATGAAAGACTTTTAAATTACAAGATGCCCAGTATGATACTGCAGCCTATCGTTGAGAATGCGGTAAATCATGGAATCAGAGAGATGGCAGGAGACGGGAAGATTGTATTAAAGGTCTACAGGCAGGATAAATGTATATGTCTTAGCGTTAAGGATAACGGAAAGGGCATCAGTAAAGAAAATATAGAGAAAATACTGGCAGGAAGTTATGTCAGTGATGAAAATGCATATGATAATAATGGAATAGGAATGGACAATGTTATTTCAAGACTGCGTCTGTTTGCAGGGCGTGAAGAGGTTATGCAGATATTAAGCAAGGGAGAAGGCTGTGGCTGTGAGGTTATAGTTTCAATACCTTTTGAGGGAGCAAAAGATGTACAGAGTGATGATTGCTGATGACGAAGGAATTGTCATCGACTCTATGAAATTCATAATTGAAAAAGAGTTTGGCTCACTTTGCCAGGTGGAGTACGCCAAAACAGGCCGTAAGGTAATAGAACTGGCGGAGAACTTCAGACCGGATATTGCGGTAATTGATATACATATGCCGGGGATAAATGGCATCGATGCCATTAGGGAAATGAAGCGCTTTTGCACAAACACCGTATTTATCGTTATGTCTGCCTATGATAAGTTCGACTATGCAAAAGAGGCAATAAAGCTGGGAGTTCTTGAGTATATTACAAAGCCCATGGAAAAAATGAAGGTGATAACCGTTCTGAAAAAGGCCATGGAGCAGATTGACTCTGAAAGAGAAAAGCGAAGCAATGAGCTTTTGATAAAAGAAAAGCTGGAGACTGTAGAGCCTATTATTGAAAACGGGCTTATTTATGACATTCTTCTTCAGGAACATTTTGAAGAGGACATAGACAGTTACCGGACAATACTTGGCATAGAGGAGAACTATGGCTGTATGCTGGCGATAGTCTGCGGAGATTCTCAGGAAGGTAATCACATGACCAACGCTGTGGGAAGCTCCGTAAAAATATCAGGGAAGTATCAGGAAATAAGAGAAGGAGTAAGAACTTTCTTTGACTGCAAGATTGGAAATGTAATGGCCAATAAAATAGCAGTTCTTTTACCTCTTAAAAAGGAGAGCCTTGATTATAACGAAAGAACCGAGCTCATTGACAGGGCGAGGGAAATGGCAAGGTTTCTAAGGAAAAAGACAGAAATAAGCTTTAGGGTTGGAATTGGCGGAGTAAAGCCTCTTAGAGAGCTTGCGGAGTCTTACAAGGAAGCATTAAATGCGCTGATAGCAACTACCGGTTCTGTTGCGCACGTTGATGACCTTACTATCAGCTGCGGATATGAAGATGATTATCCCAAGGATCTGGAAAAGCCAATGTTTGATGCAGTGTCTAAAGGCGATCAGAATGCGACATGTGTATATGCCGAGAAATATGCAGACTGGATGTGCCAAAGAGCAAGTGACGGAGATCTGATGTCCATGAGACTTAAAGTGCTGGAGTTTTCGCTTTACGCTGAACATTTGGCTTATCAGAACGGCGGTCAGACATATCATTACTCCGGAAGAAATAACTATCTTCCTGAGATTATGGAGCTTGAATCCCCTGAAAAAATAAAAAAATGGTTTATGGATAAAATGTCAGCTGCCTGTCAGAATGTTATAAGCAAGAGAGAAGAGCGCTCCAATAACATTATGAAAACAGCCCTTAATTACATCAATGACAATTTCCATAAGGACATATCGCTGGATGATGTTTCAAGGGTGGTCAATATTTCACCTTATTATTTCAGTAAGATATTCAAGGAAGAAAATGGGCTTAATTTCATTGAGTATCTTACCAATATCCGAATTGATAAGGCCAAAAAGCTATTGGAAGATACAGATCTATCCATTAAGGAAATTTGCATTTCCTGTGGATATACAGATCCGAATTATTTTAGCAGGAGTTTTAAGAAAAACGTGGGAGTTACGCCGACTGAATATAAAGATAAATTCTGATTGAAGGTATTTGCGATGGGGAAAAAATACAAAAATCTACTTGGCTGTTTACTGATAAGTTTAATGCTGGTTTGTTTTACAAGTGGGTGTGGGGACAAAGCCGGGAGTGAAGACTATAAAGCTGACGATGAAACGGGAAAAGTTCAGATCGGGATGTGTTTTGATTCTTTCGTCATAGAGAGATGGCAAAGGGATCGGGATGTTTTCGTATCTACTGCAAAAGAGCTTGGGGCAGAAGTGAATGTCCAGAATGCCAACGGTGATCCGAATCGGCAAAAGCAGCAGATTGAATATTTTATAAAAAAGAACATGGATGTCATTGTCATTATCACTATTGATTCCGAAGCTATTTTGGATAGCGTAAATAAAGCAAGGGAAGAGGGAATCAAGGTGATTGCCTATGACAGACCTATCAGTGGAGCTGATGCCGATCTGTACATCTCTTTTGACAATGAAAAAGTCGGGGAAATGATGGGAGAAGCTCTTGTGAAAAAAGGTCTTATTGGGGGTAAAGTGCTTATGTTGTGCGGCTCTCCCACAGATCTTAATGTTCCAATGGTTGAAAATGGTTTTGGCAAGGTAATGGAAGAAAATACCAACATGGTTCTTGATGTATTTCATGCCGATGGATGGAGGGCAGAACTTGCAGGTGAGTATATTTATGATCACATGGATCTGGTAAACCGTGCAGATGCCATTATGTGTGGCAATGATGATCTTGCCAGCAAGGTAGTCCATGCTCTTTCTGAAAAGAGACTTGCCGGGAAAAAAATGGTTGTAGGGCAGGATGCAGATCTTGAGGCTTGCCAGAGGATTGTTGAAGGTACTCAGCTTATGACGGTGTATAAACCGATAGAGAAGCTGGCCCAGAAGGCTGCCGAGTCCGCAGTTAAACTGGCAAATGAAGAAGTTCTTTCGGAGGATGAATTATCTGTCTATGTGGACGGAGAAAAAGAGATACCATATTTAAAGATAGAGCCTGTCAGCGTGACGGAAGATAATATAGACGAAGTCATAATAAAGAGTGGATTTCATTTAAAGGAAGATGTCTACTTAAATGTTCCTTCAAAGATGCCTGAATAAGGAAATAGCAATATTTTGAAAATATAAAGCTGTGCTTGCAAAAAAATGCTAGCACAGTTTTTTTTACGAAAATTTAATAATAAAAATGTGCTAGAAATCGTAAGTTACTCCTGCTTGTCAGATGCTAGAATGACTTTCGTAAAGAGCAGATAACATTCTGCAAATAATACTAACAAACTATTGTGGGAGGAAAAGAAATGAAGAAAAAACTATTAAGTGCAGTTCTTTCAATGGCTATGGCAGCATCACTTATGGTTGGATGTGGGAGCTCAGCGCCTGCCGGAACACAGACTGACAACAGTGCAGCTCAGACCGAGACGAAAACAGAAACACAGACAGCAACAGAGACACCTGCAGATACTACTGCAGCGGGTGGCGGTAAGGTCGGTGTTGCAATGCCAACCAAGGATCTTCAGAGATGGAATCAGGATGGCGCCAACATGGAAGAACAGCTTAAGGCAGCAGGCTATGAAGTAGACCTTCAGTATGCATCAAATGATATCGCAACTCAGGTTTCTCAGATTGAGAACATGATAAGCTCAGGAGCTCAGGTTCTTGTAATTGCATCTATCGATGGTGATTCCCTTGGAACAGTTCTTGCACAGGCCAAGGAGGCAGGTATCTCGGTTATTGCTTATGACCGTCTTATCATGAACTCGGATGCCGTTTCATATTATGCAACATTTGATAACTACATGGTTGGAACAAAGCAGGGCGAGTACATCAGAGATCAGCTTGATCTTGATAATGCTGCAGGACCGTTTAATATTGAAATCTTCACAGGTGATCCCGGTGATAACAATGCAAGATTCTTCTACGGCGGCGCTATGGACGTACTTAACAAGTACATCGACGAAGGCAAGCTCGTAGTTCAGTCAGGTCAGAAGGACTTCGATAACGTTGCTACAGCAAACTGGTCAACAGAAAATGCTCAGTCAAGAATGGATGCCATTATTTCTGCCAACTATGCAAACGGAACAAAGCTTGATGCAGTTCTTTGCTCAAACGATTCAACAGCTCTTGGTGTTACAAACTCTCTTGAAGCAAACTACACAGGTGATTGGCCAATCATTACAGGTCAGGACTGTGACGTTGCAAACGTTAAGAACATGATCGCAGGCAAGCAGTCAATGTCAATCTTTAAGGATACACGTACACTTGCGGCTAAGACTGTAGAGATGGTTGATGCTATCATGAAGGGCTCAGAAGCTCCTGTTAACGATACATCAACATATGACAACGGAACAGGCGTTATTCCTTCATTCCTTTGCGAACCTGTATTTGCTGATGCAAGCAACTATAAAGAACTCTTAATTGACTCAGGTTACTACTCTGAAGACGATCTTAAGTAATTAAATTTAAGCTTAAGGCGGGTCTTTATGGCCCGCCTTATATTAAGAAAAAAGCATTTGACTTTAATTTCGGAGCCTGTTTGAGAATACGGCTTAATCAGATTAAAAAGGAGGAGGGGCAATATTGGAAAAGATATTATTGGAAATGAAAAATATCACCAAGACCTTTCCTGGTGTGAAAGCATTGGACAACGTAAATTTAAAAGTTGTAAATGGTGAGATTCATGCGCTTGTTGGAGAAAACGGCGCCGGAAAATCCACACTGATGAATGTGCTTAGTGGTGTTTATCCATATGGTTCTTATGAGGGTGATATTGTTTATGACGGTGAGGTATGCAAGTTCGGAGCCATAAAGGATAGTGAGGAGAAGGGAATAGTAATTATTCATCAGGAACTCGCACTGATTCCCTATATGACTATTGCCGAGAATATGTTTTTGGGCAATGAAAGAGGGAAAAAATTTAAGATTGACTGGAATGAAACCAATAAACAGGCTAGAAGATATTTGGATATAGTTGGTCTGCGTGAAAGTACCCAGACATTGATAAAGGATATTGGTGTTGGTAAACAGCAGCTTGTTGAAATAGCTAAAGCCCTGTCAAAAAGAGCAAGGCTTCTTATTTTGGATGAACCCACTTCGTCCTTAAATGAGACAGATTCCAGAGCGCTGCTTGATCTTTTGCTAAGGCTAAAAGAAGAACGTGGTCTTACTTCCATTATTATTTCACATAAGCTAAACGAAGTGTCTTACGTAGCTGATAAGATTACGGTTATCAGAGACGGTGCTACTATCGAGACTCTTACAAAGGGAAAAGATGATTTCTCTGAGAGCAGAATAATCAAGGGAATGGTTGGACGTGAAATCTCAGACAGATTCCCCAAAAGAGAGTCACATATCGGTGAAATCAGCATGGAAGTTAAGAACTGGAATGTTTACCATCCTTTATATAAAGACAGAAAAGTTGTGGATAACGTAAATATTAATGTAAGAAAAGGTGAAGTTTTAGGTATTTCCGGGCTTATGGGAGCAGGTCGAACCGAACTTGCCATGAGTATTTTCGGGAAGAGCTATGGTGAAAACATCACGGGACAGATCTTTATAAACGGAAAAGAAGTAAAGCTTGATACGGTAAAGAGCGCCATCAGACACGGACTTGCCTATGTGACAGAGGACAGAAAGGGCAATGGACTTATTCTTTCCAATCCTATAAAAATCAATACTACAGTTGCCAATCTTGAGGCGGTAAGTAAAAGAACGGTAATCGATAAACATAAAGAGTATTCTGTTGCCGTAGAGTATAAGGAAAAACTGAAAACAAAAGCACCTTCTGTTGAGCAGCATGTGGGCAATTTGAGCGGAGGTAATCAGCAGAAAGTTCTTTTGGCAAAATGGATGTTCACGAATCCGGATATTCTAATACTTGATGAGCCTACAAGAGGAATCGATGTGGGAGCAAAATATGAAATTTACTGCATTATAAATCAGCTTGTTGCAGAGGGAAAATCTGTAATACTTATTTCTTCGGAACTTCCCGAGGTTCTTGGAATGTCAGACAGAATATATGTCATGAATGAAGGAAAGATTGTCGGTGAACTTGATGCCGGGGAAGCTACACAGGAAAAAATAATGGCTAAAATATTGCAGACAGCAGGCTAATAGGAGATGACTAGCGTTTACGGCCATATTTTGGTCAGTTACGGTATCTGCATCCGGTCAGCCTTAGTAGGATAATAAACTGGTGTTATAGGAGGAAAGATATGAACAAGGAGAATGTACTGGGGTTTTTGAAAAAAAACACCATGATAATAGTCTTGATTATAGTAGTAGCGTTTTTTTCATGGAGGACAGGAGGAGCTATTCTTCTTCCCATGAACGTAAGTAACCTGATTTCACAGAATGCATATGTATTTATACTTGCTACAGGTATGCTTCTTTGCATTTTAACGGGTGGAAACATCGATCTGTCGGTTGGATCGGTGGTATGCTTTGTAGGAGCAATAGGAGCTCTTTTGATGGTAAATGTAGGGGCTCCGGTATGGCTTACAATTATCGTAATGATCCTTATCGGAACAGCAATAGGAGCCTTTCAGGGATTCTGGATCGCGTTTGTAAGAATACCTCCTTTCATAGTTACACTGGCAGGAATGCTTGCTTTTAGAGGACTTTCAAACGTAGTACTTAATGGTCTTACAGTTTCTATCAAGGATCAGACAACCTTTGTAAACTTATTTGGTGGCGGAGCAGATTGTTATATACATGATTTTATCGGGAACGGCAGCTTAAATCTCACATGTTTATTCGGCGGTATTCTGGCAGCATCAGCACTTGTTCTTTTACAGATTCTCAGTAGGATAAAGAAAAAACAAAACGGCTATGAACTTGAGAGCGTTTTTGCCTTTGGAGGTAAGATTGTTATTCTTGCGGGAGTAATAATTGCTTTTGCATATAAGCTTGCTCAGCATAAAGGCATTCCTACAGTTCTTATATGGGTTCTTGTGGTTGTTATCATATATGGCTACATCACAAGTAATACAACAGTTGGACGTTATTTCTACGCAGTTGGCGGAAATGAAAAGGCTACAAAGCTTTCCGGTATTGATACAAACAGAGTATATTTCCTTGCATATACCAATATGGGCTTTTTGGCAGCTCTTGCCGGAATGGTAACAATTGCACGACTTACATCCGCTCAGCCGACTTACGGTCAGAACTATGAGATGGATGCTATCGGTTCCTGCTTTATAGGCGGAGCATCTGCTTACGGCGGAATCGGAACAGTTCCGGGGGTTATTGTTGGTGCGGTTCTTATGGGTGTTATAAACCTTGGCATGTCACTTATGGGTGTGGATGCCAACATGCAGAAGGTTGTAAAAGGTGTTGTCCTTTTGGCGGCTGTTATCTTTGATGTAGTATCTAAGCGTGGCGGCAAGATGATCGTAAAGAACTGATAAAAGATAAAGCTTGAAAACAGTATAATTAAAGTCACTGTGTAGATTAGGAATAGTATTTTGGCTAAGCATTTTGCTTAAGCCAGAATACTATTTTTTTGGTCTTTAGCAATTTATCACATTAACTTGTTAACATAATATTATAGTATATAAGAATACGTGATATCGGCAATAGATTAATTTTACACCCATAGGTCGATAGATTGGATTGATATATTTTAACAATTCAACGCTTTCTATTGCTAAATTGACATGTATAAAGTATAATGAAAAAATGTAATTTATAAAAATTTAATAATTAGTTCAGAAAGCAGGTTTACATAAATGATGAAATTATCGCAGATGCCGTATAAGCGTCCGGATATGGATGATATTAAGGCTTTTTATGAAAAACTTATAGAAGACAGTAAGAATGCAAAAAGTGGCGAAGAACAGCTGCAGCTCCATCAAAAATACAGAGATTTCAGAGCTGACTATTTTACAGAGCTTACTTTGGCGGTGTTCAGGCACAATATTGATACAAGCGATGAGTATTACTCAAAAGAGAATGACTATGCAGATGAAGTAATGCCACTGATTTCCAATTATGAGAATCAGTACAAAAAGGTTTTATTTGAATCTCCGTATCGTGAATTTCTTGAAGAGAAGATTAACAAGATCTTTTTCAAGAACATAGAACTTGCCAACAACTCTATCAGTGAAGAGATCCTTCCTCTTATGCAGGAAGAAAATGCACTTATCAGTAAGTATGATAAGGTAATTGCTTCTGCAAAGATTCCGTTTGACGGTGAAGAGTACAATATTTCACTTCTTCGTAAAAAGCTCACAGATGAGAACAGAGACACCAGAAAGCGTGCATGGAAGGCTCTTTCAGAGTATTTCCTTTCTGTTACCGATGAGATTGATGATATCTATGATAAGCTTGTAAAAAACAGGACTGAGCAGGCTAAAAAGCTTGGATATGAAAATTACGTAGAACTTGGCTATAACCGCATGCAGAGAAATGCATACAGAAGAGCTGAGGTTGAGAATTTCAGAAAGCAGATAAAAGAGTCATTTGTACCATTTGTTTGTGAGATTCAGGAGAAGAGAAAAGCTCAGATTGGCGTAGAAAATCTTAAGTACTATGATAATGACGTTTTCTTTAAAAATGGCAATCCTGCACCTGTCGGAACACCTGAAGAAATCATGAAGGCAGGACAGGAAATGTACTCAGAGCTTTCACCTGAGACAAAAGAGTTTTTTGATTTTATGATGGAAAACGAGCTCTTTGATGTCCTTGGAAGAAAGACCAAGAAAGCCGGCGGTTATATGGACTTCCTTCCTAAATATAAAGCTCCGTTTATTTTTGCTAATTTCAACGGAACAAGCGGAGATGTAGATGTTATAACTCACGAGTGCGGACACGCCTTTCAGGGTTATGTGACCAGAAATGACGAGACTCCTGAAAATAATGATCTTACTATGGAAACAGCTGAGATCCATTCTATGTCAATGGAGTACTTCACATACGGCTGGATGGATAAGTTCTTTGGTGACAGATCAGATGATTATCTCAAGATGCATCTGCAGGATTCAATCACATTTATTCCTTACGGATGTATGGTAGATGAGTTCCAGCACATTGTTTATGACAAGCCCGAGATGACTCCTTTAGAGAGAAAGCAGGTTTGGAAAGAGCTTGAAAAGACATACAGACCATGGCTTGACTTTGATGGGGATGAGTTCTTTGACGAAGGCGGATTCTGGCAGAAACAGGGACATATTTTCTGGAATCCTTTCTATTATATTGATTACGTTCTTGCAAGCGTTGTTGCAATGCAGTTCAAGGTATGGATGGACAAGGACTTTAAGGATGCCTGGAATCACTATTTACAGCTTTGTAAGCTTTCAACCAGAGATTTCTATGAAAATGAGCTGGCCGAGGTTGGACTTAAGAGCCCATTTAAAGATGGCACAATAGATGAACTTGCAAAAAATATGAGAGAGAAAGTCTGATAATCCTTCATTAATACAAAGAGAAAGGTTCGATAACTTTTTATTATATGAAGAAATAGATTTTTAATAAGCCGGTATCTGAAAACTTATGTTGCAATATTGGTTTTACCGATTTAAAATTGTAAATTATGTAAAGACATATGTACGTGTCAGAAAAACACTGCGCGTTTACATATAAATTTTGCGGGAGGTAGAAATATGAAAAAAAAGACACTTGCGTCTCTTTTAGCTTTATCTATGGTAGCCGGTTCATTAACAGCTTGCGGTAATACAGCTACAGAGACACCTGCAGCTCCTCAGGCTACTGAAGAAGCTTCTACAGAAGCAGCTGCAGAGACAGAAACAGAAGAATCAGAAGAAGTTGTTTCAACTGCTGATCTTCCATCATCAGTTCAGGAACTGAACGGAAAAGAGTATGGTGAGAATGCTGATTACATTTCACTTTACGACAAGTTTGGCAAGCAGATCTCAATCGCTGACGTAACAGAGGATGAGGAAACAGGTCTTGCTTATCTTAATGTAGATGGAGAGACTTATGAACTTGGTCTTGATTTCCTTTCAATGGCTATGGTTTATAACACATCTACAGAAGGAACAGACTTCGCTACAGAAGATGAAGTATATGCTGAGTGGTGGAAGTATTTCATTACACGTTGGAACTATATGCTTCCTGAGATTCCTCTTTACTCCAATGAGTACTATGATGTTTACAACACACAGATCAAGGGCGTAGAAGAGCATCCTACAAACCCATATTGGCAGCCATGCTACGCTGTTATTGACTGGACATCTGAAAAGGAAGATAACTCAATTATCCTCGGTGATACAACAGATCTTTCAGGTAAATTCAGATATGCAGCTTTCGGTGGCACAAATCCCGGAGCATCTGACCTTGATATTCAGAAGCTTACCAATGGACTTGAAATGGTTGCTATGAACAAAGAGGGTGCTTATCAGATAAATGATACCGTAGTTGACAGTTTCGAAGAAACAGACAATGAGGATGGTTCAAAGACATATACTGTCAAGATTAAAGATGATCTTAAGTTCTCTGACGGATCAGCTGTAACAGCTAAAAACTACTTCTATTTCCCATTGGCATTCTCAACACCTGTTGCAGCAGAAGCAGCAGGAAAGGATCATAAGGGACTTTTATATGAAGCAGGCTATGAAGCATTTGCAGCTTATGATGGCACAAACGATGGTGTCGATGGAGCTTCAAAGGTTATGAGCGGTCTTCGACTTATTGATGACTACACACTTTCAATAACTATTGATGCGCAGTATCTTCCTTATTTCTATTCTATTGCTTATCTTCAGTTTGATTACTTCAGACCATATGCTAAGGAAGTTTGGTTTGGTGATTGCGATATAGCTGATGATGGAGAAGGCGTATACATCACAGGAGATTTCTATGCAAAGAATGGTGATAGTTACGTAATGGCTTCTCATATTACAGATTCAGCAAATAATGCTGATGAAACATATCCATATTCAGGTCCATATGTAGTTAAGTCATTTGATGCAAGTGATAAGTCTGCTGTGCTTGTAAAGAATGAATACTTCAAAGGCAATTATGAAGGAGTACAGCCTTCTATTGAGAAGATTGTATTTAAGAAAGTTATTGCAGAGACACAGCTTGAGGACTTCAAGTCAGGTGGAATCGATCTTCTTTCAGGTATTACAGGTGGTTCAGCAACAGATGAAGCTGTAGCACTTGCAGATGGTTCAAACGGAGCTTATGCTTATACACATTATTCAAGAGCAGGCTACGGTAAGCTTGGATTCAGATGTGACTATGGCCCAGCTCAGTATACAGCTGTTCGTCAGGCTGTTGCATACTGCATGGACAGAGCAACATTTGCTAAGGATTTCACAGGTGGTTACGGCGGAGTTGTTGACGGACCTTACTACACAGGATCTTGGATGTACAAGGCAGCTGTAGATCAGGGAATGCTTCTTAACACATATGATACTTCTGTTGATTCAGCTATCGAAGTCCTCGAGAACGATGGCTGGGTATACAATGCAGAAGGTGGCGAGTACACAGAAGGCGTTCGTTATAAGAAAATTTCAGGCGAGTATGCTACAGAAAACGACAAGAACTATCAGTCTATTGACGGCGCATACAAGACTGTAGAGATTGACGGTGATTATTACATGCCACTCGTACTTAACTGGTACGGTACTGTTGACAACGAGTTCTCAGATCTTCTTGTAACCGGATTTGAGCAGAATGACAATATTGCAGCAGCAGGCTTTGCAGTTCAGAAGACAACCGGTGACTTCGGTCCTATGCTTGATGAATTCTATCAGCAGCAGGTTTATGGTTACTACAGCGGTACACCTATGTACACATGCTTTAACTTTGCAACAGGATTTACATCTGCTGTATATGACGATGCATTCTATGCAACAATTAATCCCGGTATGTACGATGATAACTCTAACTGGTATATCAAGGACGAGGCAGATATTTATTGGAACTAATTTTCTACTAGAAGTTTCGGTAGGATTATGTTAATATAGGTAACTGACTGACAATCCACGGTTATGGGAATGGAACCATAACCGTGGATTATTGTCGGTTTAAAGATTGTTTTCGCTATATAGATTATTTGTTGTTTGAATTTGAATACTCCTATCTGCAAATTGATTACAGATGGTTTATATATAGAATTTTTTAGGAGGTTTAGACTATGGGAAAGTATGTACTTAAAAGAATAGGCTACATGTTAGTTGTACTTGTAGTTTTGTCGTTTTTATTATTCCTCATATATAATCTTGTTCCCAATAACAGAGCATATACAGATGCTAAAGCTGATATGGCAGCACAGAAGACACGTCTGCGTAATGCTTCTGATGAAGAGAAAGATAAGATGTTTGATGAAATGTATTTGGAGTATCAGCGACAATATGGAACAGATACCAATAATATGGCAGTCAGATATCTTCGTTGGGTAGGGTTGATGCCCAACTATTATGGCAAATATTCAGGTCTTTTACAGGGTGACTTTGGCTATTCATATGAGCTTAAGGATGACGTTGTTAATGTTGTTAAAGAACCTATGAAAAACACCATATTTATAAATATATTTGCAACTATACTAGCTCTTGGAATAACAATTCCGTTAGGAATTGTCTGTGCCGTGCATAAGGGAAGTAAAGGTGATCAGGCCATGCAGGTTATTACTATTATAGGTTATTCACTTCCTACTTTTGTAACAGCAATTCTTTTTGTATGGATATTCTGTTCCCTTCTTGGAATATTCCCTCCCAGTGGAATGAAGACTCCAGGAAGTAACTATACAGGTTGGAAGTGGTTTGTTGACAGAATGTATTATATGGCACTTCCTCTTATTACAATGACTTTCTGCTCCCTTGGTTCAATGACAAGATATGTTAGAGCTTCTATGATCGATGCTCTGTCACTTGACTGTATCAGAACTGCAAGAGCTAAAGGCGTTACAGAAAAGGCAGTTATATATTCTCACGCCTGGAGAAATGCACTTATCCCAATTGTTACTTTGGTAGTTGGATGGTTTCTTGGTATCTTTGGTGGTTCACTTATTTTTGAAACTACATTTGGCATAAATGGAATGGGTAAGCTTATGATATCATCACTGCGAACACAGGATTTCGATGTGGTTATTCTTATGCAGCTTTTCTATGTTGCTATTTCTCTCATAGGCAACCTGATAATTGATATTGTATATGGACTTGTTGACCCAAGAGTCAGAGTAAGCGCCTAAGGAGTAGTGAGAATATGAAGAAAAAGAATTTTTTTGGCCGTTTGAGCGGCTGGGTTCGCAGAGTATTTTTTGGAGGAAGCAGAGACCTTGCAGACTCCATTGATGTAGAAGAAGTAGTAAGTCCTATAGGGCAGATAGTAAGGAACTTCCTTGAGAGAAGACTTGCAGTTGGAGCTATGATCGTAGTTATCTTAATGTTCCTTTTGGTTTTCTTCGGGCCACTGTTCATGCCTAACTATTATGACTCATATACAGAGGTTACTCAGAAAAACGTAGCTCCTACAATGAGTATGATGAAGGTTCCTTCAGGACTGAAAAATGATATAAAGATGATCGACAGCTATGGTAGTTTTTCAGTAGGTCTTTCCAATTCAGGAGATGTATATGTTTGGGGAGCTACACAGCTTGGAACAACAGGAATCGATATTAGTGATATTCCCGAAGCTGTTGAGAATGACACAATTTGCTATGTTGCAGCAGGTATAGATCATATAATTGCAATCAGCGAATCCGGTAAGGTTTACGGATGGGGTTCCAATAAGCATGGTCAGTACATCACAACTGATAAGGAAGTCCTTGAGCAGCTTGAAGAAGCTGAGGAATCAGTAAGTGAAGAAGATCAGGCTATTCTTGAAGAAGCAGGAGCTACAACTGAAGATGCTGAGTCTGTAGAAGGTGAAGAATCAGCAGATGAAGAAGTATCGGAGAGTTCTGATGAAACAGATGTTGCTGCATCTACTGCAGCATCAGCAGGTGAAAACATCATTCCTATGCCAGATGAGCTTGTAAATGGAACTATTGATGTTGCTAATATCAAAAAACTTGTTTGCGGATATCAGTGCACAGCAATTCTTATGAATGATGGCAAGCTCTATATCTGGGGTAATGCCAATGCATATCAGAACATCAGCAGCTTTGTTGACAAAGATGATCTTACAGATATAGATTTTACTCTTAACTATATAGTTGGTATTACAGATGCTGGAACTTCAATCTACACAGGAAAAAGAGGACTTTATGATCAGTATCGTTCCAATATAAATGAGGCAGGTAAGTCTTCTAAAAAGTTCCTTGGAAAGAGAAAGATTGTTTCAATTTATGCTACAAACAATCATCTTTGCGGAATGCTTAGTGACGGAAGTCTCTTTTTTGCCGGAAATTTCCCATCTGATTCAGTTGCAATGCCAGCTCTTCATGATGGTGAAACAATAGTTCAGATAGAAGCAGGAACATATCACTATACTGCGCTTACATCAGAGGGAAGAGTGCTTTCATGGGGAGGCTCAACACTTAAACAGACAGATGTCCCTACAAAAGTTGATGGAAAGACTGCAAAGGTATTTGCCGGAGCTTTCCAGAGTTATGCTGTAGATTCAAATGGTTCTCTTGTTGGAAAATGGGGACTTAAGGGTTATCTTTTTGGAACAGACGGATATGGCGCTGATATATTCCAGCGTATTATCCAGGGTGGAAAGATGACCATGACTATCGGTGCTGTGGCAGTTATCATTTCAACTATTATTGGTATTGTAGTCGGTTGTTTATCAGGATATTTTGGAGGAACTGTAGATATTGTTCTCATGCGTATAGCAGAAGTTTTTGCAGCTATACCGTTCCTACCGTTTGCACTTATTTTGTCTGCTGTTATGGCACAGATGGATATTTCTGAGAATAAGAAGATATTTATTCTCATGTGCATCCTTGGTGTTCTTACATGGACAGGACTTGCCAGAATGGTTAGAGGACAGGTTCTTGTAGCACGTGAGAATGAATATGTTACAGCTGCCAAGGCTATGGGTGTTAAGGAAGGAAGAATCGCTTTCAGACACATCCTTCCCAATATTGTTTCAATCATCTTCGTTACACTTACACTTGATTTTGCGACATGTATGCTTACAGAGTCATCACTTAGTTACCTTGGATTTGGTGTTACATATCCAAGACCTACATGGGGTAACATGCTGAGTGGTTCGAACAATTCAACTATTATCAAGAATTACTGGTGGCAGTGGGTATTTACATCTATTTTCCTTGCAGTTACCTGTATATGTATCAATATCGTAGGTGATACACTGCGAGATGTAATGGATCCAAAATCTGACCGTGATAAGTAAGGGAGTGTAAGAGATGGCTTTATTAGAATTAAAAGATTTACATACCTTTTTTAGGACAAAAAAGGGAATAGTTAAAGCAGTTAATGGCGTTTCTTACTCAGTTGATGAAGGAAAGACCATTGGCGTAGTAGGAGAGTCCGGTTCCGGAAAGAGCGTATCTGCAATGAGTATCTTGCAGCTCCTTGACGGCAACGGATATATAGATAGCGGTGAGATCATGTTTGATGGCAGAGATCTCACGAAGCTTTCGGAAAAAGAAATGTACAAGGTTCGTGGTAATGATATTTCTGTCATTTTCCAGGAGCCTATGACAAGCCTTAATCCTGTCTTCACTATAGAAAGACAGGTAAGTGAGCCTTTCATTATCCACCAGGGTATGAATAAAAAAGAAGCAGCTGCAAAGGTTGTAGAGATGCTTGCAGATGTTAAGATTCCTAATCCTCACATCGTAGCAAAGCAGTATCCACACCAGCTTTCAGGTGGTATGAGACAGAGAGTTATGATTGCCATGGCTCTCGCCTGCAAGCCCAAGCTTCTTATTGCTGATGAACCTACAACAGCTCTTGATGTTACAATTCAGGCCCAGATCCTTAAGCTCATGAATGATCTTAAGAGTGAGTATAATACATCAATTATCTTCATTACACACGATCTTGGTGTAATTAGACAGATTGCTGATACGGTTGCAGTTATGTACTGCGGACAGGTTGTTGAGCTTACAGACGCAGAGACAATCTTCCACGTATCAGAGTTCTCACATCCATATACTGAAGGACTTATGATATCAATTCCAAGACTTGATACACCTTCAAACCAGAAGCTTGATGCTATACCGGGCGCAGTACCTCACCCGCTTAAGCTTCCAAAGGGATGTAAGTTTGCACCTCGTTGTAAATATGCAACAGAGAAGTGCCTCAATGAAGAACCACCACTTATTAAGGTTCGTGAAGGCCAGCAGGTAAGATGCTTCTATGCAAGAAAGGAGGATCGTCATGCCACAAAATGATAAAGTCCTTCTAAAAATTACAAACTTAAAACAGTATTTCTCTGTTGCCAAAAAGGGAATGTATGTAAAAGCCAATGATGGTATCTCACTTGATATCTATGAAGGCGAGACACTTGGCCTTGTTGGCGAGTCAGGATGTGGTAAATCTACATTTGGACGAACACTTTTACAGCTCTATCGCCAGACCGGTGGAAAGACAATGTATTATGGAGCATCACTTGATGAGCTTGCTCCTAAATATGTCAAAAAGACAGTTACAAACCTTACAAAGCTCAGAAAGAAGATGAATGAGCATCAGGCTGAGTATGATAAGGCTAAAAAAGAATATGATGAAGCTCCGGATGATAAGAAGCTTCACCTTCATACAGACCTTACAGCCAAGAAAAAAACAGCAGAAGATTCTTATCTCAATATAGTTAATCTTATTGGTGGTTTTATTGTTGCTGATGATCTTGCACCTGTTGAGAAAATCTATACTGAGAGATATGCAGCATGTGAAAAGCTCAACAAGGACATTGAGAAGCATAAAACTGCAAAGCTTAATGCTGATGAGCTTGAGTATGTAGTTAATAAAAAAGCCGATAAAGCAACAGATAAAGAAAAGAATAAGCTAGCTTCACTTCAGGCTAAAGCAGATCTTATTAAGAATACTATTGATGCAGATAAGGCTTCAATAGCTGAGATAGATAAGAGAATAGAAGCTCTTCGTGCAGATTACAGAAGTAACCCTGATTTTGCCAAGCATGAAGAGAAACGTGATGAAGGAATTGATCTTGCAAGACTTTCTTACAATGAAGTTCGTCTTATCAGAAATCAGCTCCAGTACATTTTCCAGGATCCGTATTCATCACTTAATCCCAGAATGACTGTTGCATCACTTATCGGTGAGGGACTTATGGCTCATAAGTTCTGCAAGGGCAACAATGAGCGTATGCAGGATGAAGTAATTAAGATCATGGAAGATTGCGGACTTGCAGGATACTTTGTACACAGATTTGCTCATCAGTTCTCAGGTGGACAGAGACAGCGTATCGGTATCGCCAGAAGCCTTGCAGTTAATCCTAAGTTTGTAGTGTGCGATGAGGCTGTTTCAGCTCTTGACGTTTCTATTCAGTCACAGATCCTTAACCTTTTACAGGAGCTTAAGGAGAAAAAGAACCTTACATACCTGTTTATTACACATGATCTTTCTGTTGTAAAATATATTTCAGACAGAATCGGTGTTATGTATTTAGGTAATCTTGTAGAGCTTGCGTCATCTGATGATATATTTGCTTCACCTGCGCATCCATACACTAGGGCACTTCTTGAGTCAATACCTACAACTGACAGCAAGAAGGATCTGGTTGTGCTAGAGGGTGATATACCAAGCCCTGTTAATCCTCCTAAAGGATGTAAGTTCCATACAAGATGTAAGTACTGTACAGAAATTTGTGAACATGTAGTTCCTGAGTGGGAAGAAATTGCGCCTAACCATTTTGTTGCTTGTCATCATAAGCTTGTTTAAGAGGGATTATTATGGGTTGGAATAGAAAAGTAGACAGAATATTCAAGGCCAGAAAAGAAAATAGAAATAGTAATGAAGAGCCTGATATTTATGCTGATGAGTATTACAATCCTGAGGATGACAGAAAGGCTTACAGGGTAGGAGATAATCTTGAAAAGGGAGACCTTTTTGCGATGATTGTTTCTGCATGGCTTGTTATTATGCCAATAGCACTTGGAGTTTTACTCCTTATTGTCTTACTCGCTTGGTTCCTTCTTGGTTTATAAAAATAAACTTTTCATTAAATAGGCACAAAAGTGTTAACTTTTGTGCCTATTTTACGATATAATAATAGAAAGCCAGATGAAATCTGGTTTCAAATTATCTAACTATTTATGAAAGGAGGAAATACGTGTATGACAGCTACATGTGATGCCAGAATGGAAGTTATGGACTGCATTAGAAAGGATTGTGAGAATGAATATTATCCTGATCCTGAAAAGGTTGCCCATATTACCGGATTACCTCTGGGGGTTGTTTTTGATCTGCTTATAGAGCTAAAAAACCAGGGTTGTCTTGGAAAGAGATAATCTTCACCAATTAAATGGAGAATACCATGGAAGAACAACAAAGTTAAAGGTCCTGTGCCCACATCGGCATAGGACCTTTAAATCTTTATCTGTATTTATCAAAGCATCTCTACAGGCTCATGAGTAAAATCAGCTTTACCTTCGTTATACAACGTCTTAATAAAATCCAAAGCTCTTTGACCTGATTCTTCAATAGGAACATTCTGACTGTAAATATATTTCAGATTGTCACCGGTTGTAAGTAAGAAGTCTATTTCTGTTCCGCTGATCTGCCCATCTCCGAAGTCCAGTGGCTTAACTTCAGCAGAGCATACTTCTTTAACAATTCCTGAACCAAAAAGAACTCTCATTAAGAAAACCTCCTTTAAATAAGTGATATTATAATCTATATTTTAACACTAAATAGTTGTAATTGCGATAGTCTTTGGATATTTTACCATTTTGTGCTATACTATCTCTTGTGTTACAAAAATTGTAATATTTTTTGAAAGGACGATGACAGGTCTGTTTAGACCTTGTTACATATAATGAATACAATAAAAAAAGTACTTACATCCGTAGCTTCTGCATTATTATCAGTTTCAATACTTACAGGATGTACTTCAGCAGATAAAACAGCAATTTCTGACACAGCTGATAAGTTTCTCTCTATAGTAAAAAATGGCACCAATGAAGACATAGAAAAATATGCGAGCGCCGAAGTATCTGAAGGTGAATTTGTTAAGACTTTTGACAGCGAGTATCTAAAACAGAATTTTATGGACGGCTTTGTCAGTAGTGAGGTAGATGATGAAACGTTAGCGAGAGTTGAGGCTTTTTGTTCTTTGTTTTCTGATATGATTGTTGATTATAAAATATCCGAAGTTACAGTCAATAAGGATGGAACCGGAACGGTTGTAGCTATGATAGATACCTCTTTTCCGATAGATGTAATAGATAACGCAGAGGCCCTTGAGATGATAGAACAAGAGGCTGAAGTGTACTATGCTGAAAATGAAGAGCAGATTGTAGCTATGTATGAGGAAAAAACTGAAGAAGAAGTAGAAGCCTACATATACAATGACATGATTACCAAGATTATTGATGTCTATGAGAAACTTATTGAAGAGGCTTCTCCTGAAACATATGCTATAACTCTTAAGCTTGAGAAGAATACCGAAACTGACAGCTGGTATGTAACGAATGTTTCTTCATATGATGAATCAACTTCTTCTGATACGCAGATAGCTACTGAAACAGCCACAACTTTGGAGAGTACCTCCGGATCATCGGAAGGCTCATCAAGTACAGCTTCAAGTGAAAAATCAGAATAGTAAAAAGGCTTAGCAAATTTGTGAAATGCTAAGCCTTTTATAGTGATAAAAATTGTTGAAGATTATTCCGGTGTCTGCATATTTTTCAGCTTATTAGCCTGCTGGAAAATCTGTCCAAGGGTATTTTTAAAGGCATCAAACTTTTCAACGGCCTGATCTGAGGATCGTGCACCTTCGTTGGATAGTGATGCAACTTCCTGGCTGGTTGCTGAAAGATTTGAGATGCTGTCATTGATTTCAGTTGTAGAAGATGCAATCTGCTTCATTCCTTCGCCGATTTCAGCAAAGCGTGAGAGCATTTCGGTGACATTTTCGTTTATGCTGTTGAAGTTATCTCCAACTGACTCTATCATTGCATTTTGTTCAGAAACAGACGCTACAGTATCATCAATACTTGCCATAGCTTTTTGAACATCTTCATTAAGTTCGTTAATGATATTGGTTATTTTCGTTGAGGCTGTGTTTGTTTCATCAGCCAGTTCTCTTACGTCATTGGCAACAACTGCAAAACCTTTACCTGCTTCGCCTGCTCTTGCCGCCTCAATACTTGCATTTAGGGCGAGCAGATTTGTCTGTTTTGAAATGGACATAATGGAGCCGACAATCTTTTGAACTTCTTCGACTTTATTGATGACAGCCTGTGTAGCATCAACAGTAACCTGACTTTGTCTTGAAACATCCTCTGATTTTGTCTTCAGATCTTCAATGACTTTAACACCATCTTTTACAGCTTCCTGAGCACTTTCGGATGCAACAGTCATGTCTTTCCGGTGCTGTTCAGTTGTATTGGTTTCTTCCTGAATTTCCTGAACTCTTTCAGCCTGCCTTGTTACAGCATTTGCTGTGCTTTCCATGCTGGATGCTATATTGCGCATTCCTTCCTGCTGTGTTTCGATGATGTTTTGGAGCGATATCATGTCATCCTGAGAATCGTTAAACAAATCAGTTATTGTATTGGCGATTTCTGCCATGGCATTTCCTGTTTCAAGGGATTTTTCGGCGTTTTCTGTTATCTTTGCATTGTTCTCATCGTTAAATTTGGTGAGCATTGTAACGGTGGCAAGACATGCTATAAAAGCCAGACCAAGAGTAATACCTGCGGGAATATAATCGGTATTAAATGTTCCGTTTACAACATAGGATTTAATGGCAGATATTATAAACGATATAATTATGGCTCCGATGCCCGCTTTACAAAGACGTGTGTTTAAATAGATAATGCTGCAAAAAAGTATAGGCAGACCAAATGCAAAGTAGATGATATTTGCTTCAGCAATTAATAGGATGAAATAGAAAAGTGTTGATCCCGCCATTATAAGTATTGATCCAAGTTTTACAGATGGATATTTAAAATTGCCAATAAAAATCAAAGCACCGCCTGTAATGACCGTAAGTAAAGTATAAAGTCTCCACTGAGACATTCCGTTTTGCAGAATGCTGTTAATTGTCATGACCATTCCACAGATTATTATTATTATTACGCATACATAAAATGAGTTATTGTTGGCTCTTTTGTACTGATCAGGATTCATAATTTATTCCTTTCCTAAATATGTAGTAGTAAAAGATATTAATATATTCCGACTCTAAAAAGATTTTAACATATAGGCAATGCGAATTAACATATTTACGTTATAAAAAGATATAAAAAAAAGATAAAGAATGACGAGCTTTTTTATCTTTTTTTTATAATATCAGACAACTTTATAATGTAAAATATAAGTGGAATTTAGTGTACTTTTATACTATTTTGAGGGAATTGCGAACAGCAATTTTAAGAGGTGTGTCTATGAAGAAAATGAGTCTAAAAGTAAAAATGTTAATCTGCATATTGCCTGTTATGGCGGTGGCAATGATCGTTCTTACGTACATCGCGTCACAGGAACTTTCCACAAATCTTCAGACAGCTAATACGGAGGCTATGAATAATAACGTCACTGCCAATGTTAACAGTCTTGATGGTAAGCTGGAAATCATAAGAACAACGGCAGTTAATATAGCAGAGATGGTTTCCACATCATATCGCTTTGTAGAAATGGACAACTACAGGGGGACATTATCAAAAATCATTAGTAATAATGATTCAATACTTGGTTCGGGAGTTTGGTTTGAACCCAATACTTTTGATCCTGCTGAAAAATATATAGGACCATATTGGTATAAGGAAGGATCAGAAATTGTAGAAACCTGGGATTACAGCAATGCTGAATATGATTATTTTAACCAGGAATATTATTTAAACGCTAAGGCTCTGGGGCAGGGACAGGCTGTTATCACAGATCCATATTATGATCCTACAACAGGCAAGATCATGTCCAGCTGTTCTGCTCCAATTTATGACGGAAGTACATACGTTGGATGTGTGACTGTGGATATGGAACTTACGGATATTTCAGAAATGGTTTCAACTATCAGGATTGGCTCTACAGGACGCGCAATCCTTTTATCATCCGATGGAACATATCTTTACACTGATGATTCACAGAAAGTCATGGATGGTGTGAAGATGACTGAAGATCCTGATGCAAATGTAGCAGCTGCAGGACAGATGATACTTGGTAATTCTTCTGATACACCAAGTATGGGTGTAATGCATGAAAACGGTAAGACTATTCTTCTGACTTATATGAATATTCCTGATGTGAACTGGAAAATGATTATAAGGATGAATCTTGAGGAAATAGAGGCTCCTTCCAAGAATGCGACAAATGTTCTTATAGTCATTATGATAATCGCACTTATTGTAAGTGCTGTTATAATCACAATCTTTGTAATGAGTATTGCAAAGAGTATCAATAGTGTTAAGCAGTTTGCAAATGTCCTGGCAAGTGGAGATTTTACTGTAGATAAGATTAAATCCAACAGAGGTGATGAACTCGGACAGATGAGTGACTCTCTGAATAATATGTTTGAAAACAACAGAGACGTTATTACCAAGATATCAGACGGCTCTGTAAGAGTTAGCGAGACTTCTTCAGGTCTTGCCAATATGGCAAACGAATTGTCCGGACAGTTTAACAGTATTCAGAATAATATGTCTGGTGTAAACGATGCTATGATGTCTTCCGGTGCAGCTACAGAAGAGGTAAATGCTTCTGTTGAGGAAGTTAATGCCTCAGTTCATCAGCTGGCAGCTGAAACCGAAAAAACAAGTGAAGACGCTGTTGAAATCAAGAAGAAGGCAAGAGAAATCGAGCAGCAAAGCAGAATTGCATATGATAATGCAATCAATATTGCAGAGCAGAGAGAAGCAGATCTTGCTGATGCCAATGAGAAGGCAAAAGTTGTTGCTCAGATCGGAACACTTGCCGATACGATTGCTGAAATTGCCGATCAGATAAATCTATTGTCGCTAAATGCCAGTATTGAAGCTGCAAGAGCAGGGGATGCAGGTAAAGGATTTGCGGTTGTTGCTTCTGAAATCAACAAACTTGCCAGCAGTACATCAGAAGCTGTTGAGCAGATCCGTGAGACAATCGACGGAGTGCAGGAGGCATTTGGAACTCTTTCAAATTCTTCAGGAGAACTCCTTACTTTTATAAAAGAGACGGTTACTCCGGATTATGATAAATTCGTTAATATGGCAAAACAGTACGGTGATGATGCAGGTTCCTTTGGCGATTCATCGGAAAAAATTGCCGGAATGGTTGAAAATATCAGAGCATCTATGGAAGAGGTATCCAAGGCCATCCAGAATATTGCCGAATCCACACAGGATACAGCAGATCTCTCCAGCAGAGTAAATGATTCTGTTATGGCTGCAGCTGACGTGGTATCCAATGTAAATGATATGTCGAGCAAGCAGGAAGAAATAGCAGGTACTCTCGGAGAAATTGTTGGGAAGTTTAAACTTAAATAATGTGTAACTAAAAAAAGAACTCCTGACCGGAGTTCTTTTTTGTTGGAATATTATAAGATGTCGCGCCGTTTTATGTATTGAGGTTCAAGCTCTGTACCTACTATATTTTTTGCATTTATTATCTTGGCCCACTTATCAACCACAGCGTTTTCAATTCTGATGTCATCTGATATTTCTGCGTATGCCATGATGATTGAGTTTTTGATCGTAACGCCTTTTCCGATTATTGCACCACGGCCGATTATGGAGTTTTCTACTGTGCCTTCAATAAGACATCCGTTGCTGACAAAGGAATTTGTGACCTTGGCTGTTTCAAAGTACTGTGTAGGACAGGAATCCGTTGTTCTGGTATATATAGGCCATTCAGCTTTGAACAGGTCACTTGCCGTATTGTAATCAAGAAGTTCCATGGAAGCATGGTAGTAGTCGTCCAAACTGGTAAGGCTTGCAAAGTATCCTTTGTGCTGATATGCTCTGACATCCATCTGCTTGCAGTAGAGATTGATTATATCGGGAAGAGTGTAGATGGAGGACATCCAGCTGGCATCCTGTACAAGTTCTACAAAGGTTTCTTTTTTCATACAATAAGTATCCATCAGGATATTCTTGTTGTTGGCTGTACCGAGATTTTTTTCAATGGCCTGTACACCTTTTTGTTTATTCAGAGCAACGGTGTGACAACCTTTGAAATAGTCTCTTGCGTTTTCTACTTTATGGTAGAGAACTGTGATTTCAGCACCTGAAGCGATGTGGCTTTCAAGGAACTGCCTATAGTCTTCTTTGTATACCATGTAGCTTGGAGCTACAATCACGTAATCCTCATGCATGCGCTGAATGTAATCAATATTTGCTTTATAAGCAGAGATATCGTTGTTATAGATGGAGCGGGCAGAGGTGTTTTCAGAGAACAGAAGCTGGATTTTACCCCTTTTACTGTTGATATTGTAATGTCTTCCGGATCCTATGTGCTCACACAGAGATCTTGGTTTTGAGTTGAGATAAACCTGTATCCTGTTGATGTCTGAATTGCTCATATTTGAAATAGGAAAATCTATGACACGAAATCTTCCTAAAAACGAGAATGAGCCAATAGGTCTGTAGTCCTGAAGACCATCAACGTATATGGTATTGTCTGCGGAGGATATAATTCCAAATGCCTTAGCCATTATTGTTACCTCCCTTCACATTTTTTGCCACCAAAGTAATGTTTTCACTGGTCTTTGAGCCAACCTTGGCTTTTTTGCCGATTTTGATGTTTTCGGCAACAAGAGCTCTTGTGACTGTAGCGCCATCTTCAACTACAGCTCCCGGCATTAGTACGCTGTCGATGACCTTGGCACCTTTTTTTACTACAGCACCTGTGAAAAGAACTGAATTTGAAACAGAACCTTCAACCTGTACGCCCTGGGTTATGTAAGCTTTTTTAACCTTGGCTTCCTTACCGATATATTGTGGAAGAGTAGAAATATCCTCTGTATAAATGAGCCATGACGAGTCATTGAGATTGAGCTCGTTCTTAGGATCCAAAAGATCCATATTTGCTTCCCAGAGTGAATCAATTGTTCCGACATCTTTCCAATAACCGCTGAATTCGTAAGCGAAAAGACCTCTGTGATCGGAGAGCATCTTTGGAATAATGTCTTTTCCGAAGTCGTGATCGGAATTTGGATTCTTCATATCTTCAACAAGCATTTTTCTAAGAAGCTTCCAGCTGAAAATGTAAATACCCATGGATGCCAGATTACTTTTTGGCTTTGCAGGCTTTTCTTCAAATTCAACAATGCGCCCTTTACCGTCGGTATTCATGATTCCAAAACGGCTTGCTTCCTTCATGGGAACACCGCGAACCGCGATAGTTGCGTCTGCATTCATCTCTTTATGGTATGCAAGCATTTTGGCGTAATTCATTTTGTAAATGTGATCTCCGGAGAGAATAAGAAGATATTCCGGATTATAAGTATCGATAAAATCAATATTCTGAGATATGGCATCTGCAGTGCCTCTGTAGACGTCAAGACCTTCATCGGCCTTTTCACGCGGCGTAAGCACGTATACGCCACTGTCCTTGGAGTCAAGACCCCAGCGGCCGTCCTGAGCGACATAACTGTTTAAAAGAACTGATTCATATTGAGTAAGGACGCCAACAACGTCAATGCCACTGTTGGCACAGTTGCTGAGCGGAAAGTCAATGATACGGTATTTACCGCCATAATAGACTGCCGGCTTGGCTACTTTGGTAGTAAGGTCTTTTAGCCTGCTTCCACGACCACCGGCAAGAATCATAGCCAGCATTTCATTCTGAGCCATATTTAATCCCCCTATTCTGTAGTTTTATAGAATTGCCCTCATAATTATGATATAATACACTCCGGAAAAAAGATAGCCAAAAATATACAATGTGTGAGGATTTTAGAGTGCTTTCAGTAATAATACCGGCTTACAATGAAGAAGAAATTATACCCAAGACCGTTGCAACCATCGACGGGATACTAAACGATGCCAATATTGAACATGAGCTTTTATTTGTAAATGACGGTTCTAAGGACAGAACCTGGGAAATTATAGAGGAGTCTGCTGCCGGGAACAGGAATGTGAAGGGGGTTTGCTTTTCCAGAAATTTCGGAAAAGAGTCAGCTGTTTTTGCAGGATTGTCACAGGCAAGCGGTGACTGTTGCGTGGTTATTGACTGTGACCTTCAGCATCCACCGGAAAAAATTGTGGAAATGTACAGACTTTGGGAGAAGGGATATGAAATTGTGGAAGGTGTAAAAACAAGCCGTGGAACAGAAAGCGCTTTTCATAAATTTGCTGCCAAAAGCTTTTATGCAATCATGAGCGATGCGGTTGGGTTCGATATGTCCAGAGCATCAGATTTTAAACTTCTGGACAGGAAGGCTGTAAATGTACTTCTTAATATGAATGAAAAAAATGCCTTCTTTAGAGCGCTCTCTTCATGGATAGGATTTAAGAGTACTGAAGTTGAATATGATGTCAGAGAGAGGGAGGCGGGAGTCTCCAAGTGGAGCACCAGATCACTTATAAAGTACGCTGTAACCAATATTACGTCTTTCACATCTGCTCCCATGCAGATTGTAACTCTTTTGGGATTTTTGGTTTTTGCTGTAGGAGTATTCTTTAGTGTTGAGGCTCTTGTACAGTACTTCCTTGGCAATGCCAGGGCAGGATTTACTACAGTTATAATTCTGCAGTGCTTTACTTCATCAGTTATTATGATGGGACTTGGTGTCATAGGTTTTTACATTTCCAAGATTTATGATGAAGTTAAGGGGAGACCAAGATTCATTATTGATAAAACTACATTTGAATAATGATACACGTAAAACTATAAAAAAATAGTTGGTTTAATCAATATTCTGGAGTACAATATTAGGTGGGAGATTGTTTATGCGTACGTGAAAGGAGCGGATAATGCTAGCTACATTAATTCCTTTGTTCGACGATAAAATGTCTGTTTGTGCCTATTCTGTTTTTGCCAGAAAAGAGAATCACTTCCTTAATCCTGAGATGGAGGCCGGTGCCAGATTTGACGGGGCCGGTACAGTTCATGAGCTTGAAGTTGTCAGCAGCATGGGCGTTGCAACATTATCGGGAGGTAAGGAAGTTTTTGTTCCCATAAATCAGTTTTCTATTTTCTCTGAGATTTCTCTTCAGTGTACCGTGCCAGCAGGTAAGGTAGTTCTTTTGATGGATAATACCATTCTTCCGGAGGAACAGTATATCCGAAGGGTAAAAGAGCTAAAGGAACAGGGGTACAAACTTGCAATCAGAAAACTTCCGATTACAAGTTTTGAGCCTTACAGAGAAATTCTTAGCAGATGTGATTACATTCTTTTAAATCATTCCAAAATAGATATTTCCAAGGCAAAGATTTATTTTAGTTCTGTTTATCCCAATATAAAACTTTGTGCGGTTAATGTTGATACTCAGGAAGAGTATGATGAACTTAAAAAGGATGGCGGATACGACCTTTATGAGGGTAGTTTTTTCAGGATGCCCGTAAAAGAGTCAGAGACTGAAGTAAGTCCTTTGAAGGTTAACTATATTGAGCTTTTAAATGTGGTAAATAATCCTGATTTTGATCTGACTGATGCAGCTGATGTAATCGGAAAAGACCCGGCTCTTGTAATTTCCCTTTTGGAAATAGTAAACAGAATGGCTCTTAATTCTGAAATTACATCTATCAGACATGCCGCAGCGATGATGGGACAAAAGGAATTAAAAAGATGGATAAACACAGCTGTAACCAAGGAGTTGTGTTCAGATAAACCATCTGAGATAACAAGGCTTGTTATGATAAGAGCAAAGTTTGCCGAAAATTTGGCGGAATCCTTTGAGCTTGCTATGCAGGCACCGGAACTCTTTATTATGGGGCTTTTTTCAGCGCTTGATATTATGCTTGAGAAAACTATGCAGGAAGCCCTTGATATGGTTGTAGTACCGAAAAATGTTAAGGCAGCACTTCTTGATGGTGAAGGAGATTATGCCAAAGTCCTAAACTTTGTAAAAAAGTATGAGGATGCTGATTGGACTGAGGTTTCAAGAATAATGGTTGTTGACGGTATAAAAATGGACGAAGTCTATGAAGCGTATCTGTCAGCCCTTAGGTGGTACAGAGACCTGATTCCGGTTACATGATTTAGTGGATAAATGATAAAAGCTTGTTACATCTATGATTTAGATGTAACAAGCTTTTTTATGTTATGAATTGATTGACGGATCAATGCTCTCAGCTGTAAATACAGGATTTGGATTTACGGGAGGAACGTCTGAAGTATTAGTATTTGATGCTTCGGAAGATGTTGGAGCTTTCTGAGCAGCGTCTGCTACAGGGGCTGCCTGAACCGGTGTAACAGTTACTTGTGACTGGGCTGCATTTGTGTTTGAAGATGCAGTCATATCAGCTGTTACATTTGCCGGTGATACCATCTGAGCAGCCATCATTTCCATATACGGTGAAAGTGGCTTGTCCGCTTTAGACATCTTTTTAACCATCTTAATGGCATTAACTGTCATGAAGATTTCCAGAAGAATGAATACAAGGAACATTCCATCGTAATCAAAGGAACAGCTAAAATCATAAAAACCGTGAAGGAAGATAGGAACGAGAAGAGCTTTCTTTAAGTTGAGATTTTTGCCTTCTTCATCGCCTCTAAGCTCACATCCCTTGGCAATTCCGTAGTAGATACCCATGAAAATGCCGAAAATGCAATGTCCCGGAACAGCTGTGATGGCACGCATAATGGCAGTTGAAAAACCACCCTGAAATACGTACAGGATATTTTCAAGTGTTGCGAAACCAAGTGAAGCACAGACAGAGTAAACAATTCCATCAAATGAGAAGTTAAATTCTTTGTTTTTCCATGTTGCTTTCTTAAGTACAAAGTATTTTCCGGCCTCTTCTGCAAGTGCCACAACGCAGAACATTTCAAAGAATGTATAGAGACCATTTGGTTCATAGAAGAAAAATGACAGGATATATAATCCGATTTCTTCTAATATCATGGCGCTGATGGTTGTTAAAGCACCAAGACCAAAGACTTTAGCCATAAGTGAAAATGGCTCTTTTTCGATGTTATCGGCTCTGTAGATAACAACGAGCAAAACGATTGCAGGAAGTACTGCAAGTAAAGCTAGTGTTGACATTTAATTTTTCCCCTTTTACTTTTTTCATATGAATATTGTTAAAATAATCACTATGATAAATTATTATATTCAAGCTAAAATGTCAACTAAATATAGGGTATAATCATTGGTATGAATAGAAAAAGATTACTTGTTTTAAATATAATAATGACATTAGCTCTTGGGGGCTGCGGCTTGCAAGCATCTTCTGATGATAATTCGGATTTTGGATTAAGTGTCGAATGGATTAATGAAGCTGCGAAAGAATCAAATGATGAAGAATCAGATAATGAAGGTTCAAATAATGATAGCTCTGATTCTGGATATTCATACGAAGATGCTCAAAGCACGGATACCGATACAGAAAATATTTCTAATGAGGATGCGGATTTTTCTGAAAAAGAGCAAAAGAGTGGAATCCTTAATGAACCTTTGGATATTAACTTAAGGGATGCAGATGGAAACGGAAAAAATTATCTTTTTACTTATGACGGAGAGGATTTTACCGCAGTATATACTACAGATAATTGGAAGATATATGATTCCTACAAGATTACCAATACTGAAGATATTACCATTATATGCGAGGCACTAAAAAGCGAGCATGAGGTTCATGGAAGTGACATGGAGTCCTTCAGAACTGCGGAGGATATGGCTTATGAATGGCTCCAGCATAACATAGCATATCAGTTTTTGTCAGATGACAGCCCCTGGAAGAGCCATGCCCAAAATGTAGACCTTGATCCCAAGGATCAGGGAAAGAGCTTTGATGAGATCTACGAGGACAGAACAGGAAAAGAGTTTAAATTGGAAGATTTTTTACCATCTAATTAAAAATAATCAAAAAAGTGTTGATAAAAAACATCAAGTGTATTATTATTTATTCATAATTGATGCATAAAAATACAAAAATGGTTATCAAAATGCATATTTAGATAGTATATATGCATGTAGGAGGTAAAAATTATGAAAAAGAAAATTATTTCTTTAGTTATGGCGTCTATGATGACAATCCTTGCTGTTGGATGCGGTTCTTCCAATGAGAAGGCTTCTGAGTCACAGGAGCAGACAGAGAGTACTGCTGAAGCTACCGGAGCAGTTGAAAGTGCTGAAACAGCCAAGGCAGAAATTTCTACAGTGACAGCTGGAAAACTTACAGTTGCAACATCTCCTGATTTTGCTCCATATGAGTTCTATGCTGTTGATGAGAGCGGAACGCCTCAGCTTGCAGGATTTGACATTGCTCTTGCACAGTATATTGCTGATTATCTTGGACTTGAGCTTGAAGTAGTACCGGTTGATTTTGACGGTGTACTTATGGAGCTTCAGACAAAGGCTGTTGATCTTGGGGTTGCAGGTCTTTCTCCTGATCCAAAGCGTGAATCAATCATGGATTTCTCTGACATATATTATGAGGGCGGACAGTCATTTGTTTGCACTCAGGCTAACAAGGATAAGTTTACAACACTTGAAGATCTGAATGTAGCAGGACTTGAGGTTGCTGCTCAGACAGGTTCAATTCAGGTTGATCTTGCACAGGCAAACAGCCCTGATGCTGATATTATTCAGCTTACAAAGGTCACAGATATTGTTGCTGAGCTTATTGCCGGAAAGCTTGATGGTGCATATATTGAGACAGCAGTTGCCGAGAGCTATGCTAAAAACTACCCAGATCTTTGTGTAGTACTTGATGTTCCTTATGAAGAAGCAGAAGGATCTGCAATTGGTATTTCAAAGGGAAATGATGCTCTTAAGGAAGCTGTTAATGAGGCAATAAAGAGTGCAATTGACAGTGGCAAGATGGATGAGTTCATAGCAACTGCAAATGAGCAGGCAAGCGGTGAGATCATCGAAGGTCTCCTTGATAACTGATAAAATACGATAACAGGGGCAGAGGAAAGCACTCACGTCAGGTTTTTTGGACAGTGGGTGAATGACCTTTGATCCCTGTTATCACTTTGGAAGATTAAATCATAGTATATAAATAAGGACGGATATGGATAGTTTTATTAAAGCTGAGAATTTTACAAAGATTGCTCCTTATGGGAGCTTGTTTTGGCAAGGTATGGTAGTCACTGTAATGCTTTCAATATTTACAGTGGCTATTGGTTTTGTTTTGGCACTTATTTTATCATCAATGAGGATGTCGAGATTTTATCCCTTGGCATTCCTTGGACTTGATAAGGATGGACACCAAAAAGAAAAGGGAGCACTTGTTGCTGTAAGTAAGTTCAACCCTTTAAGTTTTATTGCAACGGCTTATGTTGAGATTTTGCGTTCAACACCTGTTATTGTTCAGGTTGCAATAATCTATTACGGTGTTTTCGGTTCAATTATTACGCTTCCAAGCTTTACTTTTTTGGGATTTATTAAGTTTGAAAGATTTTTCCCCGGTGTAGTTGCTCTTGGCATGAACTCAGGCGCATATTTGTGCGAAATCATGAGATCGGGAATTCAGTCAATTGACGACGGACAGTCAGAGGCTGCAAGATCACTTGGAATGAGCCAGTTCCAAAACATGAGATATATTATTTTGCCACAGGCTATTAAAAATATCCTTCCTGCTATTGCCAATGAATTTGTAGTAATTATAAAGGAGTCAGCTATTACCTATACAATCGGTGTTCAGGATATTATGTCGGCAGTTAACGCTGTCAGAGGAGCCACATTCATTATTATTGAGCCATTGCTTGTTGCAACAGCAATTTATTTCTGTCTGTGCTTCCCTACAAGTAAGCTTATAGCATATTTTGAAAGGAGAATGAGCCGTGGAGACAAGAGATAAACTTATACAGGTAATTGACCTTGAAAAACACTATAATGGTGGGGCAATTAAGGCACTTGATGGTATTACGGTAGATATAGATAAAGGCGACGTGATGGTTGTAATAGGACCATCGGGAAGCGGCAAATCCACATTCCTTCGTTCTCTTAATCTGTTAGAAGAACCAACAGGTGGTGCGATCATTTTTGATGATGTTGATATAACCAGAAAAAAGTATAAAGACGAAAATGGCAAGTGGATAAAGGTAAATGTGGATATTCACAGACAGAAGATGGGGATGGTTTTCCAGCATTTTAATCTTTTTCCTCATATGACCATTATGGAAAATATGATACTTGCTCCTGTTAAGGTAAAAAAGCTTCCTGAAGAAGATGCAAGAAAAAAAGCGATTGAACTTCTAAAAAGAGTTGGTCTTGAAGATAGGGCAGATGCTTATCCTATTCAGCTTTCGGGTGGACAAAAGCAGCGTATTGCTATAGTAAGAGCTCTTATGATGGAACCGGAGGTTATGCTTTTTGATGAGCCGACCTCAGCTCTTGATCCGGAAATGGTAGGAGAGGTTCTTGACGTAATGAAGCAGCTTGCGTCTGAAGGGATGACCATGGTTGTAGTTACACATGAAATGGGATTTGCCAAAGAAGTGGGAAACAGAGTATTGTTTATGGCTGATGGTAAGCTTCTTGAGCAGGGAACTCCTGCAGAAGTATTTGAACACCCAAAGCATCCCAGACTTCAGGAGTTTTTCAGCAAGGTTTTATGACAAACTACGGGTGAAAATATACATGGACAAGAATAAAGAAATTGCAATAAAAGAGATTGAAGATAAAGAAAGTCTGATAGTAGAAGTTTCAGATAAAATATGGGACTATGCGGAACTGTCCCTGGATGAATATAAATCCTGCGAATTGTATTGCAGCATAATGGAAAAAGAAGGTTTTGAGGTCAGAAAAGGCATAAGCGGTATCGCTACGGCCTTTATGGCCTCTTTTGGTAGTGGAAAGCCTGTGATAGGAGTGCTTGCTGAATATGATGCGCTATCCGGTATTCCTAAATGTGACGTGTACAAAAAAGAACATCTGGATGTTAAAAAACTGGAAAACAGTATCACTTCTAAAAGTTCAGCTCATGGATGCGGTCACAACCTTTTAGGTGCAGGAGCCATGGCTGCGGCTTTGGGAATAAAGAAGTATCTTGAAGAGTCACATCATAAAGGAACGGTTATTCTATACGGCTGCCCCGGCGAAGAGGGCTGTGCTTCCAAAGCTTTTTTTGCAAGGGATGGTTATTGGAATAAGCTTGATGCAGCACTTACATGGCATCCGGCTGATTGTAACGAGGTTGTGACAGGTTCTTCAAACTCATGCATTCAGGTAAAATATACTTTTAAGGGAATTTCTTCTCATGCATCAGCTTCTCCCGATAAAGGAAGAAGTGCTCTTGATGCAGTTGAGCTTATGAATATCGGAGTGCAGTTTCTAAGAGAGCATATGAGTGATAAGGCAAGGGTTCATTATGCCATTACAGATGCCGGAGGAGTGAGCCCCAATGTGGTGCAGTCCAGGGCTGAGGTATTATATATGGTACGCTCAAATCATGTAAAAGAAGCTCTTGAACTTCAAAAGAGAGTGGATGATATAGCAAAAGGCGCAGCACTAATGACGGAAACGTCTTATGAGAGAACATTCATAGATGGTATGTCGGATACTGTCACTAACAGGACGTTGGAAAAAGTGGCATACTCTAATTTTGAAGAATTGGGAGTGCCGCAGCATACTGAGGATGAGCTTTTGACCGCTAAAGAGATCGCAGGCACCTATGAATCCAGAGAAAAAACACCCGGTATCGGCTCTGATTTCGATGAAAGTTATGCAGAAGTGGCTTTAAAGCTGAGAAAAGAAAATGAATCATATATGAATGATTTTTTGCTTCCGCATTTTACCGGAAATGCCTTTGAAGCGGCTTCTACAGATGTGGGAGATGTGAGCTATAACTGCCCTACGGTTCAGATACATGTGGCATCCTGGCCTAACGGGTGTCCGGGACACAGCTGGCAAAACGTGGCTTGCGGCGGTTCTTCTATAGGGCATAAAGCTGCAGTCCATGCCGGAAAAGTTCTTGCAGCTACAGCTATAGATCTTTTTGAAGATGAAGAGCTTATAAAAAATGCGCTATCCGAGTTTAAAGAAAGAACAAAGGATGGATATAATTGTCCGATACCTGAGAAAGCTGTGGCAAAGTTATAAAAATGTATTGACTCTACACTTCTTTGTGGCTAAAATCATTCGGTATATGTTTTTAATCTGAATGATAGGAATCAAAAAGTAATGCATAGTTTATTAAATAAAATTAAGATTTTTAACAGTAAACATAAGAGAATTGCTCCTGTTCTGATAATTTTTGAAATAATACTTATTTTTATGGTTAGTTTTTTTAAGAGTATTTTTAAGAATTATAAAACTGTTCTTGCTATCGTTTTAGTGCTTATAGTTGCATTGGTTTCGGTCAGGACTTTTATAAGGCCAGGAGTAAATAGCGGTAACGCAGATGAAAGGATTTCGGAAACTGCAGATCCTTCGGATGGGAGCAGGATTGTAGAAGAAGTAGTTAAAATAGAGGATGCCAATGCACCAAGCGAAGCATCTGAAAAAACTTCTACAGTTACAGCAACAAAAGAAAGCTCGTCAGATAAGTCAATTGAAGGAACGAGTGAAGATGTTAAAGAGGCGGATCTTTCAGCAGGTGATAATAAAGATGCAGTCAGTAATGATGGTAATATTGAATATCTTGACTTTATTGACTCACATCAGGACGCCGTAGGATGGATAAGATTTGAAGATGACCTTATCAGCTATCCGCTAATGCAGGCATCTGATAATTCCAAATACGCTCTTAAAGACAGCGAAGGAAACGATTCAGAGACAGGTTCGATTTTCCTTGATTACAGGTCATCATCAGATTTTACTGACTCCAACACTATTATTTATGGTCATAACATGAAGGATAGAACAATGTTTGGAGCGTTAAAGGCTTACAAGGAAGATATTTCTTTTTTGGATAATGATGAACATAAGTATTTTCAGATTATAACTCCTGAAGGAACCGGCAGATATCTTATGTTCGCATTTATGGATGTACCGAAAGATTCGTATATATATGATGTATGCGGAGATGACACTTCCAGAATGCGAGAGTTTTTAGACACGATAGAGTATAAGACATATATAGACACAGGAATTGAGCCTGATGTGGATGACAAAATAATCACTCTTTCAACCTGTACCCAAAAGGATGATCTTTATTTTGTGATGTTTGCAGTTAAAGTTGAATGAAAACGTAAAAATCGGAGCTATTAAGCTCCGATTTTTTGTTGATTTTCTTCGTTGTAGCCAAACAAAATACCAGGATTCTTTTGGCTTATTATATCGAATATTTCCTGAATCATATTCTGGTTTGATTCATTGGTAGGAAGAGAGAGTATTGATACAGGTCCCAAGGTCTTGTTGTACACGGTCACACCTATGTTGACAGGCCTTCCATACTGAGTCACATTACTTGGATACATCCAGGTTATATCATTATAGTTGATAAACAAACTATCGCTTGCTTTATTGCTGCTATCCTTAAATGGAGAGAATGAATGAAGAAGCACAATGTAATTCTCAGTAAGATACAGATTCTGAGGATATTTGCGGACACTTGCTGCCTCAAGCTCTTTTTCCATCTGTGAATAGGATGCATCTGACAAGTAACTTAATTTCTTAAGAATCAGTCCTGCCTTTATCAAAAAATCAATTCCAAAGAATAGAAGGAAAAGAGCAATCATACCACAAAATACGGCGCTTGTTTCTATCTTTTCTATAGGAAAACCACTTCCGTTATAATCACTTTGAACATGTAACATGTATTTTCCGAAAGTTGCATCATAATCATCCAAATCCATTGATAAATAATCTATAAGTTTTCCTTTTATTTCAGTAGATGGAGATTCAAGATAACCAATTAGTTTGAAACTTCCGGCATCTTTTACAGCTGTTTCGGCCTCAATAAACTGTTTACTGTCCATTATAGCGATGAAGCTATATTCATTTTCTACAAGATAATAATTGATATTATTGTATGAATAAATCAGCGAAGGAACTTCCGTTATAATAAGTTCGGCGGCATCATTATCATCGGCAGTAGATAAACCATCAAAATCCGCCAAGTCATAACGCTCTAATGAGCTGCTCTTTGAAGCGGAATAGTACTGATTATATAAAAACAGTCCGCTGGGAATGGCGATACAAATAATGGCAGCTATTAAGCAAAAAACTCCTTTATTTTTCGTAGAAGTGTAGTTATTCTTGATTATTGGACTATTGATTCTTTTTTTGGCTTCGGTCTTTGTTACCATTGGAGTCATATATTGCCCCATATCAGCCCCTTCCATGACTGGAGTATCAAAACCATTAAGCTTGTTCTTTTTTTCCTTTGCAATTAAACCTAATATGACAATCAGACATACGATGCCTGCAAGGAAAATCAGTGCACCAACAATAACAGTGGAAAGAAGGTCAGAAACAGGCTTGGTACTGATCATTGAATACCTGATCTTGAAATTTTCATCTGTAATGCCTATGTTTTCAAGGCCCTGTTTGTACATAATTGCCAGATCACTATTTTCTATAAGCCCTGAAGCACATACATCAAGAATGCAGGGCTGAGAAGTAAAGCTATCTTTTTCATAATTTAAGTAAGCCCATGTTTCATCACAGATTCTGTCAAGTTGTGTTGCAGTTTGTTTGTCATCTGTGGTTAAAACAGCAATTGAATCATCATCCAGCCAAACTGCGTAGTACCAGCTTGATGGACTCTGGCTGTTTCCTTCAGTGGCAAAGCACTCAAATGCTGCGTCTATAGTAACCTGATAATATCCATCTTCAATGTCTTCATAGTTATTACCGGAAAGTGCATAATTATAGTCTTCCAGGTTGCCGGAGTTTTTATTGATGAGCGTACCGACATCTGACATCAAAAATGCTCCAATGGCGAGCATGAGAATACAGCCCGCGATTTGAATAAATCTGTTGTTCTTTTTCTTCATTTTTCTTTTCCCCCGTAAATAGCGCTTTTTCCTGTCTATTATATTCGACATCGCAGGCAATATCAATGATATTGAATTTAGATATGGAGAAAATCTTGAAGGAATGGGTTCATTCGTTGATGGTGATTATGCATATTGGATGGCATCCGGAATACTGCAGGATTATGATGAAGAAATGATTCATAATTGCATTAAGCTTTTTGTAGATGAAAATGTTGGTGCTGAAGAATAAGCAATATTCATTATCTGAAGTTAAATGGGAATTGAAATAAGGCTCACAATGTGGGTCTTATTTTTTGTCATTTTATAGGCTATTCATGACATTAGTATTATTTAGCAGAGTAAAATTTTTTTGTAAAGGGTTAATATATTATTACGGCAAGCCGATAAATAAAATGAAAACTGTAATTGGATCTTTTTTTGAAAACACAAGGAGGTGTAGAAATGTCGGGTTTATACGGAATAGCAGCGTATCAGCAGGCTGGAAATTCATATAACACCGGGAGCGTTAAGGAAAGCGCATCAAAAGCAAAGACCACAACAAAGAGTGAATCATCCGGCATAGCAAAAGACACAGCGAAGGTTGAAACAAAGGGATGGACTCCTATAGATACCAAGAGCTCTCTGGTGCCATCAAAGACAGAATATGGAATGACCATAGGCGACGTACAGCTGTCAGATAAAGCCAAAGATTATCTTTCAAAGCTTCAGTCCAAGTTCCATGGCATGGAGTTTATTACCGTCAGCAAGGATATGAAGGCGCAGGTTCAACAGAATGCTGCAGCCTACGGTAATGCCAACAAAATGGTGGTGCTCATTGATGAAGAGAAGCTTGAGAGAATGGCTACGGATGAGTCCTTCAGAAAGAAATATGAAGGAATCATTGCATCGTCACAAAGTAAGATGGTGCAGGCAAAAATGGGACTAACAAGCAGTGGTTCCGGTATTAAGAATTTCGGAATGAGCGTAGATTCCAATGGAAAAGAGAGCTTTTTTGCCACTATAACCAAATCCTCAGATCTTCAGAAGAAACGAATCGAGAAAAAGGCTGCTGAAAAGAAACAGCAAAAGATCAAGGAAAAGAAAGAGGCTTCAAAGAAAGCTCAGGAAGAGCGCATAGAAAAGGCTAGAGAAAATAAAGCTGAAAAAACCGAAGATAAGACAAATAATGACATATACGAAGAAGAGTATGACATGATTGAAGCCAATTCTTTGGATGAGCTGCTTTCAAAGGTTCAGATTTATTCCTATAATAACGCAGCTTCGACGGTTATGACTGATACAGAAAGAAACGTTGGAACAAGAGTAGATTTTAAAGGATAAGTGCAAAGGCCGAGTGACTTCAATGTTACTGTCGATATAATAAACGCGAGGGATCTGCCGGATATTAATGGAAGGTACATACCGGTGAAAGGTTTGATGCTTCAGTTCTTCTAAAAATGCTGAAAGAGACTGCAGCCCTTTTTACTTCGCAAAGTGGAGATAAGGACCTTGGAGAGCTTACCGATGAAGAATGGGAAAAGCTCCTTGGGGATGTAGATAAGGCAATAGATGATGTAAAGGAAGTGCAGAAAGAGGCGTGATTTTATAAATCATATGGAGCAGGAGAGTAACTTCTTCTGCTCCATTGCTATTAAAAAAAGATAGCTCCATATGTCAGAAAAAAGTGAAAAAAATAATAACACCTATTAACTATTAACGAACATTAACCGATAAATGAATTGTAAGGATGAATATACCTGTCGTTGATATAAAGGCATAAATCTAAAAGGTTTACTAATTTGCGTTTATAATTAATGTTTGTTATTTGTGATATTATATAGGTGTCAAAAGTTCATAATGCCTGCAAATTTATTTGCTAATCGTTGTGACTTTATGGCACGAATAATCATGAAAAAGTAAGCAAATATGCCGGATTTCGAATGATTGCGAAAACGAAGTGAAGCAATCAGTATATCATATTAAGACATGCGGGAGGTACATTATGCCAAGAGAAGAGATGCTTCCAAGTGAGAGTGAATGGCTTATTATGGAGACTTTATGGAATTGTGATCACGATCTTACTTCATCAGAGATAACAGAAAGACTTCCCGGGTCTTCCAGCATGACGCAGAGGATGGTAAGGGTTCTGATCAACAGGCTTTGCAAAAAAGGACTTCTTTCATATACAGTTGATCCGCACGACAGTAGGGTTTATCACTATACCGCAACAAAAGGGAGAGATGAACTCAGACGTGAAAAGAGCAAGGCCTTTGCCAATAGCTACTTTGGAGGTAATACTGCCGGAGCTGCATTTGCTTTTTTGGAAAATGAGAAGCTTACTAAAGAACAGATTGCAGAGCTGGAAGCTATTATAAAGAAATCTAAGAAACAGTAAAACCGGAATTTACCAGGGACATCAGATATGTGCTCACGGATGAGCTTATGGAGGACAGGGAATGTCGTTTCAAGAGTTTTTGCATGGTCTATATGAGTTTTTACATTTCGTATGCGTATATTATGCGACCATACTTGGTTTTTGTGCGCTTATGTCAGTGATCGTTATAGGGATCATCATGTTGCTCAGGAGTACTTTGCTTTCCAAGTCCATATTTGGGAAAGCTGCTTTATGGGCGCTGATGATTCCTTGTTTATTTTGTGGGAAACTGCACTTTTACGTGGAAACAAAGCTTGGTGTAAAGCTCTTTTACTGGTGGTATGCACTTTGTGTCAAGTGGCAGATTATTTCTCTGATATATATTCTTATAGGAATCAGTCTTGCAATCTGGCTCATTATTCGAAGGAGAAAGCTGCACAGACTGGTACGAAAACTTGATGACTATAAAGAGGATATGTCAAAATTTAGCATAAAGGTTATTGATGGAGACGTCTCATCCTTCTGTACAGGGTGTATTAGGCCGGTCATTGTTATTTCAAACAGATTGGAAAAAACTCAAATACAGACAGTTATTAAACACGAAGAAACTCACATAATGCTGGGACACCTGTGGATTCAGCTATTATGGGAGGCCATTCGAATACTGTTATGGCCCAATGTTTTTTTACATATCGGTGAAAGATATTTAAAAAGGGATCTTGAAGATGTCTGTGATGCTGTAACGATGCAGCGAAATGATATAGGAGCGATAGAGTACGGCGAGGTTCTTTTGGATAATGCTAAAAGACTATCAGGAATAAGAGGAATATATGGTGCCAAAAGCGGATTGTCATTTTCCTGGGACGATAACTATAAGGTTCTAAAGAAAAGACTAAGAAGAATAACAGAGCATAGGAAGTATAACAGGAGGCTTATTGCGGCAGGTATGTTTTTGTCTATAGTTCTTGTTATATCAATGATAGTAGGAATCAAAAACGTATCTTATGCAAGGTATAATCCTATGGACATTTCGGGTATTTACAGTGAGGAAAAAATGGAGATTCTTGCATATGATCGTGATGAGTCTATTGTTACTTATGATGATGAGTTTATTTTCATCGATTGTACAGAGCTTAAGCGCCGGTGCCCGGAAATTTTGAATGAGGAAAAAGATATTTACTTTACCGTAGGAGGTTACTACAAGTTTCCCGGTATGGGCGGTGGCAGTGACATCGGATGGGTAAGTGCCAAGACTATAGCAGATAATGATGGAGTCATTAAGATAGAGAAGTACAGCGGAATTGATTTCTGGACCGGGATAATCAAGTGGATGTGACCCTGGGGGGACGTAGTTAATGGCTCATTTTGTGAACGTGGACAGGAGGTGGTTATGTGAATGGATGGGAAGTTTCCGTAAGCGGCAATACAACGCATTACAGGAAAAAACTATACGATGCCTATGGCAATCATGTAGGAACCATAGGAATATGCAAGCCTACCAAACAGACCGGAAAGAAAAAGAAACCTGTACTGTACAGCTTTAAGCAGGTTTCTTCACAGGTATTACAGGCAAAAACGTCTACGAAGGCCATGCAGGTCTCTAATGG
>NZ_JAGBLU010000075.1 GCF_017635265.1 Butyrivibrio sp. | reverse complement strand
TTGGCAAGGTGGACTTGCCCGAATAACCGCCCGACCTATCCGACACAATGCGCAAGTGCCGGATAGGAACGGCAAAATTTTTTACACTTCTATTACTTCTTTATCGCACATCAGTAAAATCACAGGGAATCAAGCATGTTATACCCGATTTGTTGGAACAATAATCGAGAAAGGAAAAGCATAATCCAGATAGTAGGTAGAAGTAGGTAGAATAATAGGTATTTTAGTCAAATTCATACAGTAATTGCCGTGAGAACGGACTTTAAAAAAGTGTTAATGGAGATTGATTCATTGACGCTTTTTTATTTTGCATTGTTTCGGTAGTTATCGAGGCATGGTTTTCCTTCTCTTCCTTCCCTTTTCTTCCCTTCTCTTTTCTTCCTTCTTCCCCTAGAAAGAAGAGAAAAAGAAAGAACCAAAGAAAAAGAGAATAAAGATATACCCTATTAACTAACTAATCTTATCCCATCTTATCCTATCCATCTTTTCTTTTCGTTTCCGTCCGTGCCACAGACTACAGAACAGACCAAGAGGGCAGTCAGAAAGGAGCCTAAGAAATGAGCAGATTAACCAAGATAGAACAGGAAACAGTTATCAACTTCAATGCCGGGGAGGAAGAGGCGGTAGTCTATAGCAGAGATAAAGCTGTTATAAGAAAACTTGACTCGTTAGTTACCGAGTTCCCTGATGTGTACAGGTGCATCAAGGCAACTGATATCGACAAGACCTATTCCATGCCCAAACAGTACGTTAGTTACCGTAAGCCCAGAAGAATAACACAGGCAAGACGGGATCAGATTAGGGTACAAATGGCTGATATGAATAACAGCCGTAATAAACATTGATTGGAGGTTTCACATGAGCGAAAACGAAAAGATTTATGGGTATGCAAGAGTGTCAACAAAGGAGCAGAACGAGGACAGGCAGATCCTTGCACTGATGGAGATGGGAGTTCCACAGAGCAACATATATCTGGATAAGCTGTCAGGGAAGGATTTTGAGCGTCCGCAGTATAAGAAGCTGCTCAGAAAGCTGGATGGCAATTCTGTTTTATTTATCAAGTCCATCGACAGGCTGGGGCGTAACTATCATGATCTTAGTGATCAGTGGCGTATTATCACCAAGGAAAAAGGCGCTGACATTGTAGTCATTGACATGCCACTTCTTGATACAAGGCGTGAAAAGAGCTTGCTGGGAACGTTTATCAGTGATCTGATACTTGCACTACTCTCATATGTTGCAGAGACAGAGTACCAGACCATCCATCAGAGACAGGCTGAAGGGATTGCTGCTGCAAAGGCAAGAGGAATCAAGTTTGGCAGGAAGCCTTCTCCGCTACCACCTAATTTCCATGAGGTTTATCAGAGATGGAAGATGGGGAAAATCACTATAAAGCAAGCTGCATTCGAGTGTGGGATGCCGGATACAACCTTTTACTATAAGGCCAAGAAATATGAAAAACTCAGTATTGTGAATAGTTGAAAAATTACAATAATGTGTACTTTTTTGAATTTCTTACAATTTTTATAAGTACCTATTAATATACCACATGATAAAGAAAAACATATAAAAAATCGATAAAATATGAGCGCATGTGCGGCTTAACGGGTATTGTCAGAATACTATTTGGGGTATTCTTTATTGGCATTCAAAAAAGTACACATTATCGATGGAGGAATAACTAATGAAACAGAAGCTATTTTCAATAATGATTTCGCTGATGATGATTGTTTTAGTGGTGGGATGTGGTGCCAAATCAGCCGATAAACAAAAAGCTGAAGATGCTATTACTGCCTATCAGGCGTATAGAGATGGAACTTCATCCTATGACGATGCAATGCAGAAGATATTAATGTTATCAACTGAAATAAGCGATAAGGAACTTGCTACACTGGTTTCAGGAATAGTGTCTACTATGGCATTTGAAAGCATGAATGGCACGGAAAACACAGATAAACAGATTCAGAAGGTTAAAGATTATATTGAGAATGGTGGATCTTCAAGCAAGACTGAAAAACAGGCAGATTCCTCTCAGGAGCCAAAAGATATTCTTTACGAGGCAGATAGTTTTTTGAACAGTTGCTGGAATCCTGTATGTGATCTGGATTGGTATGTCGGTTGGGGAACGAGTTCTACTGGCGGTGAATTAGATGCAGAATTTACTATAGCAAAGTTTAAAGATGCTTACAAAGACCGTGATGATATTGTTAAAAAGGTGAATGGCCTTCCAGATGACTATTCGCTTGCAAAGCAGGCATTTAGTAAGGCTATCGAGGAATTTGACAGGATAGCAGGAGATTTAGAAGACGTGGATTATATAGTAAGCCGAAAAGGAAGCAAATCAACATTGGATGTTAGTAAGCTTCAAGATTATGTCAGGACTGTGAGAGACCAGTATTATGAAGCATCCAAGTAAATAGAATTATCAAATTGGAAATATGATTTTCCTACTATAACGACGTAATAAGAGGATGATAGATGGCACTAATAAAATGTTATGAATGTGGTGGATTAGTGAGCGATCAAGCTGTTGCGTGTCCTAAGTGTGGAGCACCTGTTAAGAACAGTGATGCTCATGTTGATAGTAACACTGTGGATGTAGCTAAACAATGTGGCAGTATCTCAGGATCTGAAACGCATGCTGAGTTGAAAGCGAAAGGTACGCATGATAAAAAGAACACTAAAATAAGGACGGTAATATTGATTGCGATATTGGCAGTAGTTATTTTGGGGGGAGGAATGCTGCTTTTATTGCAACTTACTTCTAAAGCATCGGACGAAAAAATACAGAATGAAGCAGAAAATTTAATAAGTATATCTGAAATGATGGGATTAACAATGGAAGTGTCTGGAGCAGCTAGAAGCGTAGAAACGGGAATGCCAACAGTTCTTTACGTTTTAAAATATCCCGACGGATCAAGTGAGTTCAGAAGTATGAGTGATGAAGAGAAAACTCAATTTGATGATGCTGTAAATACGTTGTTAACAACTCTATCTACAGGGCTTAAGGATTCTTTGAAAGAAGATGTTGTAGTTGGAATAAATGTCATGTCCTCAAAAAGAACCTATGATTTTCTTGGGATTACTATGACTGATGAAGCGGAAATCGTTGCAGAGTACTACGATTATGGAGATGAGGAAACTAATCAAAAGAAGAAACAAGAAGTAGCAGACAAGATTCAGGATGAGTATGATCAACTTGTTGAACTGGCGAAGAATAAGAAATATGAAGAGACAATAAGCTTCTATAATTCATCTTCATTGAGCGAAAGTTTTGATGGCTATTCAGATTCAAAAAAGTATTTCTTTTATGCTCAAGCTATGCAGTATTATGATATGACGTACTATGGAGAAGCATACGAAACACTTGATAAATACTGTAGAGGGATATTAGACAGTGATGATGTGTTGAAAGATATAGAGGATAAAGTGTTTTATCTGGATGGCTTATATAAGAATGAGTCGCTAAAGTATTCCATGTATATGTCTATATATCATGGTTTGGTTTCTGTTGAGATAGAAGATAATCCCAAAGATACCATGTATCTTGAAACTCTTATGGATTATGAGTTTACAACAGGGAAAAAGGTTTTTGCCATGGGATCAAAGGCTGTAATGGGAAAGGCATCCACACCAGAGTATGTGATTGAAGAGATGAGTGGTGGGAAACTCTTAGTTGGTGGCGCCCCAGAAGGAGCATATACAACATATTCGGGAGTCTACAAAAAAGTATCTAATACACCGTTAAAGGAAAGGGATTGAGGATATTAACATTACATGACAACAAAAGAAATGGCAAAAAAATGGGATTGTTCGGTAGATTGGGTTAGGCAACGATGCGTAGAAGGAATGATACCATTAGCAGAAAAACAAAGGAATAGAAAATGGGATATTCCAGAAACAGTTTGTAAGCCACCATGTACTCGGCATAGAGCAGTGGTTCTTTTACAGCTTTTGCTTGAAAAAGCTGAAGGTAATGATGTCGAATTGTTTCCAGGGAATGACTATGACACAAATGAAAAGATATATGGTTATCTTGCCGAAAATGGTTTTATTACTAGGTTTCAATATAAAAAAATGGAAAAGAACTTAGATAGTGCTAAAGTTCTTAGGAGAGGAAAAGAGCTTATCGAAAGTGCAACAGTAAAAAGAAAAAAACATATATCTAAAAGAACAACAGTATCTGCAGAAGCGGATGCCAAAATAGCAAAATTTAGGGTTGAGCATGAAAGAAATAGCCAAACCGATGAATGATAGCTGAAACAGTTCGAAGCAAAGGGGATTATTCCAAACGGAATAGTCCTTTTTTCTTTGCCCTGCGCAGGACAATAACAAATTTTCTATCACAAGGAGGAATTGTGTATGATCAACAATGAAGTAACTGTAAACAAGGGCGTTGAGAATGCTGAGAAGCAACTCCAGCAGGCGAAGAATCGTCTTACGCAGGAGAAGAAGAAAGCAAATGATGCTCGAAGAAGAATCGAGAACCGACACAAGTATATGATGGGAGGCGTGGTTCACAAATACTTCCCTGAGTGCTACAGCTTTGAAGAGGATGAAATGAACGAGATCCTTAAGGCAGCTCTGGCTACACAGGAGTGCAAGAAAGTGATAAGTGACATCAAGTTCAGAGCCACACATCCACAGAGCAAAAATGAAGAAGCGAGGTGACAGGATGACGCGAAACCGTACCGGCAACCTCAACACTTCTTTTCCACCCAATTTATTGGGTGCGCACAGATGTACCATCTACGATGGTACGTGCGCTCTACCGAGGGTCTCCTGCGGAGGGCGTTGCGCATGGTGTCCATGTGCAACAGGGGAAGCAAGACTTCCCCTTCGGCGCATAAAGAAACGCCTACCCCATTCTGCGCCATCCTCGCATAATAGTCACCGTAGCCGTGCCTACAATGCAGTGATGGCTTTGCGTGCTGCCGAAAGGAGGTTGAAGGATGTCGAAGTTTCTGAGCACGCGAATATCCGTCGTCAGCAGAGGAGGAAGTAAAGGAGGTGGATCTGCTGTCGACGCCTCGGGCTATATAGACCGAGAAAAGCGAGAAAGCGAATATGATGGTCACACCTATTATCCTGATGCCAAGGAAGATCTTGTTCACAAGGAAGTGGATATTCCGGACAATGCGCCGAGGGAATATCTTGATCCCAACATTCTCTGGAACGAGGTTGAAAAGGTTGAGAAAGCCAAGAACGCACAGCTTTGCAGGATGATGAAGGCATCATTGCCAAATGAATGGACGTATGAACTTGCAGTGGAAGTTGTCAGAAAGTATGTCATGGAAAACTTTGTTTCCAAGGGCATGTGTTGTGACTGGGCAATCCATGATTCAGTCAATAAACACGGACAGCGGAATCTGCATTTTCATTGTTTGATGACCATGAGATCCATGGATGAAAATGGCAAGTGGTTACCAAAGCAGCGTAAGATTTATATCCTTGATGAGAACGGAAACAAGATCCGTCAGGGCAAGAATTATAAATGCAAGACGGAGCATGTTACCGATTGGGATGACAAGGGCAAAGCCAAGGAGTGGAGAAAGAACCTGAGTGACCTGATCAATCAGACCAATGAGGCTATTGGTGTTGGTGAGAAATGGGAACACAGGTCTTTCAAGGAGCTTGGTCTTGATATCCTTCCGACCATCCATCTTGGAAGTGAAGCCAATGCATTGGAAAACAAAGGCATCCATACAGAGCGTGGTGATTATAATCGCAAGGTCATGGAACTGAGAGGCCTTTCCAAGTATATCAATGTCATGACAGCGACTATCAACTCAATTAAAGATACTGCTAAGAGACAGGCATCAGCAGTGAAAAATGAAATCACTGAACTTATCGATAAGGTTGTAAGACGTCATGGGCGATTGCAACTGCCTATACTCAGTGGCAAGTACCTTAGGAAGGTTTCTAACAGAGAGAAGCTTCAGAATCCTGATATCATGAGAGGTTTTGCTGAAAAGAAAGGTATTACTTCTTTCGAGGAATTGCAGGCATATATTGATGAACATGGAGCTGTCTATGATAAGCTGGCTTCTGAGCATGAAAAAGGGTTTGACCGCGTAGATGCTCTTAGTAGGAAGATATCTGCTTGGGAAAGGTACAAAGGCTATAAGGCTGTGTATGATAAGAGCAACAACCTGAAAGGTATTGCCAAGTGGAAGTTTGACAAGGAGAACAAAGCTACCTTGGATGCATTACCTGGGGAAATAGAAAGACTCCGTAAGGTAATCCCTGAAGGTGAGAAGATCACACCTAATGCGTGGCGAAAGGAAATTGAAAGAATAGTTGATGGACAGGAGCCGATTCAGGAGAAGATGGCTGGCGAAGTCTATGACCTTGCTTTTGCAGAAGTTCTTAGTTTCAATAAGGACAATGAAAAGCGTGAGCATAGTAATGAAATCCGCCAGAAGGAACGTGAACAGGAACGTTTAGAGAGACCACAGAGCAAGCACAGCTATCTGGAGAGGTGATTGTGCTTTTTGTCTTGAGGTCGCTGCAATTTGCGACCTCAAGATGCTCTGTTTTAGACAACCAAGAGTTGATTGAAAATCATTTCATTTTGCCGTATTATGATGGTGAGAAGACTTGTAACTGGAAGGAATTATAATGTCAGAACAAACAGGAATAGCAAACAGCATTGACATTGCAAAACAGGAGGCGCAATACGATAGCTGTGCAAAGAAGCTGTTATCAAACAATATTATTCTTGCATGGATATTGAAGGAGTGTGTACCGGAGTTTAAACAATATTCGGTAGCACAGATCGCAAACGATTGTATTGAAGGTGAACCACAGGTTTCAAAAGTAGCTGTTGATCAAGATCAGCTTGATAAGGATGAACTTGAATATCTTGAGGATATGTCCGATAAAAGCATAGAGGGCAAAAACACTGAAGACAATTCGGTAAAAGAAGGAAAAGTGTTTTATGATATCAAGTTTTCAGCCGTTGTTCCAGACACAAAAGAGCCGGTTCAGTTGTTCATAAATGTCGAGGCACAGAAGGATGATAAAACACCGTATCCGCTTATAAAGCGTGGATTATATTATGTGAGCCGAATGATAAGTGCTCAGAAGAATACAGTGTTTACCAAGAGCCATTATGAGAAGATCCGCAAGGTGTATTCGATTTGGATTCAGCTTAATGTAGATGAGCACGAGAATTCAATTACAAAGTATAGAGTATCAGAAGAGCAAGTTGTTGGTGATTATCATGAATTGGAAACCAATTATGATCTGTTAACGGTGCTTATGCTTAAGCTTGGACCAGCAGATGGTGCTGAGAATCATCCTATATTGAAATTGTTAGATGTTTTGTTGTCGCCGGACACAAAACCGGATGAAAAGAAAACCATACTTGAAAGGGATTTTGACATACCAATGACGAAATCTATGAGAGAGGAGGCAGATGCTATGTGTAATTTAGGACAGGGAATTAGAGAAAGAGCAGTTATAGAAAGTACAGGAAATACAATTATTAAGATTATGATCAATAAGAATCTTTCATTTGACGATGCTTATGATTCAATTTATTGCGAAGAGGACAGGGACGATCTTAAGGCATATGTTGATGAGCATATGGCTGTAGCAAAATAATCACTCTGTTTTCTTATAATTGAACAATTGTTATGCTCATGAAGCAGTAGATCAAAACGGTCTGCTGCTTTTTTATGTGCCGAAGGCGCGATAGACCGATAACAATGATGCAACAAATAGTTCATTCGTACAAAGGAGGTATTCCCATGTGTAAGACAAATTTTACAGTAGTTGTATTTTATGATGGCACGAGGAGTGCCAAGGAAGTGCTTAATGATGCAATTGCGTCAAAAGTCAGAAGAAAAATCGATAATGATATAGAGATTCCGGAAGGAAAGGAATATAATCAAGATAATACTCAGGAAATAAATTATCCGAGTCTATCTGGATTATGCGGGTAAATGAGTATGAGAATGTCAAATGAACAGATGGAGGATCTCCTTGCATCGACTTACAAGGTGGGAGTGTACTGTCGTCTCTCCAAAGAGGATGAAGATAGCCGAGAGGGGGAGAGTCAGAGCATATCGCATCAGCGTGAGATCATAGAGGGATTCTGCAAAAAGAAAGGATGGAGAGTAGAGGACGTTTATGTTGATGATGGCTATTCTGGAACGACTTCCAACAGACCATCATTACAGAGATTATTATCAGACATTGAGGAAAAGAGAATAAATGTCGTAGTCACCAAGGACTATAGCCGTTTAGGCAGAGACAATCTTTTTACTGAGCAGCTTCGTGAGATATGGTTTCCAAAGCATAATTGCAGGTATGTGGCAATCAACGACAACATTGATACCATGTACGAGGATGAATATGCACCATTTAAGGCTGTAATCAATTCGCAGTATTCCAAGGATATTTCCAAGAAGGTGCATTCGTCATATCTGAATCAGGCTGAGAAAGGGCGATACACAGGAGTAGTGCCACCCTTTGGATATCTTAAAGATCCAGAGGACACTTATCATCTTGTGATTGACGAAGAGACAGCCCCTTATGTCAGACAGATATTTGATTGGGCGCTTGATGGTCATGGAACAGCTTTTATCAAAAGACATCTCGAAGAAAACAAGGTGCCTTGCCCCACATGGTGGAACAGAAAGCGTGGATTCCGTAATCATTTCACAAAGTGGGAGATCCAAGATCCTGAGAATGGCAAGTATGTCTGGGATGACTCGGTAATTGCGGATATGCTTATAAATCCTGTTTACTATGGTGCAGTAGCATCACAGAAAAAGAACTATAAGTTCAAAGTCGGGGTAATTAACGAGAAAAAACCTGAGGAATGGATTGTTGTAGAGAATACCCATGAGCCTTTAGTTGATCAGGACTCTTTTGACATTATCCAGCAGAAGATTGCGTCAAGAAAGTGTAGCCGAGGTGACGGTACGTATTCCCTGTTTGCCGGACTTATCAAATGTGGCGAATGCGGAAAGGCTCTTACAATCCGTAAGACCAATGCCAAGCATCCGCAGGATGTATATGCTTGTGTGACTTATAACAGGCATGGTAAGCACCACTGCACACAGCATCGTGTTGAGTATGATATGCTCTACGATATTGTGTTTGATGAGATAAAGAGGCTTGCCAAGCAGACAGTTGATGCGGAGGAGGTAGCGCGAAGCCTTGCAGATGCCTATGAGCATGAGCGTGAGAACCAGAAGGAGCTTCTAGAGCGTAACATTGCAAAGGCAAGGAGCCGTATTGAAACTCTTGACCGCATGACATCCAAGCTCTATGAGGATCTTCTTTCAGGGAGAATCACAGAGAATATCTTTGAATCAATGATCGAGAAAACCAAGACAGAAGCTGATGATCTCGAAAAGCAGATTGCAGAAGATGAAAAGAGTCTCTCAAAAAATGACAGCGAAAGTGGCAATGCCAGAAAGTGGATAGACCTTATAAAGGACTATGCAGATATTACAGAGCTTGATGCTGATACTCTCAATCGTCTTATCAACAAAATTATTGTTCATGAAGAAATAACAGAGGGCGGAGATAGGAACATCTCCATGGAGATCCACTATAACTTTCGTCCAACAGATGAATCTAAGACTTACAATCTATCAGACATGGCTGCAGCCAATTCTGTGGCAAAGGCTATGTGATCAAGAATTCTATATAACTTCTACGTAGGAAGTAGCTATTATTCCACCTACTTCCTACACCATAAAAATTTCCATCAAATTAGGTATAACACAGCTGATGGCGGGCGGAGGTATCGTAATCATCGCCCAGACGGTGATCCCTCAGCTTACTTCTCTCTTTTCATAAGGAGAAGATCACGATAGATGAACACTATCGTTGAGAAGATTACCGAACTCATAAAGGAAATGCTGCAAGGCTGGGTAATGTCTAACCTCGAAGGAATGTTTACCGATGTGAATACAAAGGTAGGCACCATTGCCGGAGAGGTTAGCCAGACTCCCAGCGCATGGAACGCAGGTATTTTCAATATGATCAAAAACCTGTCAGATACGGTCATCATACCGATAGCCGGGATCATCATAACCTATGTGCTGTGTTATGAGCTGA
>NZ_JAGBLU010000074.1 GCF_017635265.1 Butyrivibrio sp. | reverse complement strand
ATCGAACTCTCACGTTTAAAAGTTTGATCTGGTCAAAACTTAAGCTTGGCTTTCGTTCTGTCCGTTAATTTACTAATCTTTGTTCTGAATAATTCTCTTGGAATTTTTCAGGGTTGCATTACTGTTTATTTGTCAAGGTGCAGGAGCTTAGAATCCGCTCCACTGCTGCATTTGCAATGTTTCTTGGCTGCATCAGCAACGAATAAAAATATATCACTATGGTATTCACATGTCAACAACAATTTTCAATTTTTTTCAAAAATTTTATTTCGTTTATTTTTGCTCACCACTTTTGCGTTTATTTTTTGTTCTTAATTACATCAAACAGCAGTATACAATATCTGAAAAACATCAGTGTTTAAGCAAATCTTAAAGCATCATTCTATAAAAAGCTAATCTGATTATCAATGTAAGATTTCATGTCTACATCATGAATAATATCTCCCTCTTTATAATTACCAATTAAAAAAGGTGACTTAGGATCATGCATTCTCATGTTGCGCTTTACGGCTTCAATATCATTATTTGCATAGCAGTATCTGCAAAAATGCCTGCAGCTGTCATAGGCTCCAATATCTCCTGACAGATAGCAGGCACATTCTTTTCTTGCAGGTTTTTTATTAGGGATTACAAGACGGGATCCTATTGCCTTTTCATAGGTTTCAACGGTCATGCATCCTCTGCAGTCTGCTCCGTATTCCTCTAGGAACCGACCCTCCCCACAGGGCTTTACAACCATATCATATGTTGCGGCAATCCTTATTATCTCCTTTCCCAGAAAATATTTATCCGCTCGTGATACTGAGCGGACTTCCGGAAAATTTCTTTTTACCTTTTCATAAAGATCGATAAAGCTTATCACAACTGTCTGTGTATAACCATGAAGAGATCTGGCCATCTGTTCAAAGGCTTTAAGATGATATTCCACCGTATAACGTTCATTTACAAGGATAGGATCATATCTCCAACCTATATTATTGATTCCAACTATTCCGGATAATTCTTTAAAATCCTCCAATATCCTGTGCTTATCCGGAACAGCCGGCTCGATATCTCTCCCATAAGGTGTTATTGTCACAAACCAATACTGTCCGTATTCCTTAATATCATCAATATACTTGAAAAACGGCGCCGGATTTTTTGAGCAAAAGCCGACAACATCAACAGTATTGGGACTAAGCTTATATCTGCTTACCTGTTCTGGATTAAACGGATTTCGAACGCAAACAATACCTTCTCTGAATCTGTTTGCCAGCCATAAAGGGTAAAATGCCGGTATGTCTGTTCGCTGTCCTGTATTGATAATCATTTATTACTCCTGTCAAGATTGTGTGCGCTACATATTTAAAGTTGTAGGCGCCAGTATAACAAATCTATATACTCGCGTCAAAAAGACATCTAATGCTGATAGACCTTCCATCGGTTCATATTCGATGCCGTAATGAATGGAGAGTTTTTAATTATTTCATCAGCCTATACCTTTTGCTATTGCATTTGGAAACAGAATAATGTTACTGTCAGCAGCCTTGTTTTCCTCAGACTCTATATACTGCTCATCAGCTCTTTCTATTGGCTCAGGGTAAATCTCAAGAAAATCATTTTTCATTGAAATAGGAACATATCCCATTTCCTTGTATTGGGCTGCCTTTTCTGACCAGTCCTGTTTACCCCACTCACGGACATCATCATCTGCAACAACCATATAAGCCTGTGAAGGATATGGATTTCTACTATCCAAAACATAGTTCATCATACTGGTATCGCTGCCACTGTTACCAAAAGCCAATACCGGATACTGTCCGATTTCTCTTTCTATCCAAATAGTTTTATTGGCATTGAGGTTTTTCTGAATAAAACCGCCTGTAAATACCAACTCATCACCATCGACATATTTATAATCCATATTTGAAGAAATATCTTCATTTCCTTTCACCTTAACTTCAAACTCCGTTCCAATAACATGAGAAGGTGATACATAATCTTTTATGGGCGAATTTGCAACAATAGCTCTGGTAGTAGTTCGCTCTGTTCCGCTTATGACATAAATAGTAAAATCGTTGTCATATAAGTATTTAACTACCTCTACCATTGGCTCGTAAAATCCATCAATATAGCGCATATTCTTGAAACTGTCAGTCTCTTTTTGCCCAAACTCCACAGCATAATCATAAAGTTCTTTTATCGTCATACCGGCGTAGGCCTTAGCAAAATTTCTGGCCAGTTCCTCACCTGCGGTATATCCGGGTCTTATTTCAGCAGCCGCATCTTTCAGCTCCTCAGACACACTCTCAGGATGATCGATCAGACAATAGTTTATAAACATCATAGTATCGTAATATGTATAGTAGGTTTCACATGTCAAAGTTCCGTCCATATCAAAAACTGCTATACGATCTTCTTTAGGTATATAATTTTCTTTGTCTTTTTCATTCGTAACCATAGACACATAATTCCTAAGGCTCTCAGCCGCTGCTGAATCTGTTGTCCAATAACTGCCAAGTGCATTATTCTTTTGTTTTCCGCATCCTGTAATCAGACACCCTAAAAGCAATGTCATCATCATTATCAATGCCAAATATGTGTTTTTCTTTCCCTGAAATCTTATTTTCATTTCTTTATTAACCATCGTTCCTCCTACACCTCCCACCATTATGGGAAATTTCTGCACATTTCATTAAAATAAATTTGACACTAACGGAATTTTGAGCATTCCTCTTCTTATTATAAGTGCATTTATAATACCTATAAAATAAAATGAATTAAAATTTGATTAAGTTTTGATTAAAGGATGCGATATATAAAACTATTTTGATTTATCATAAAATAGTAAACTAAAAAAGGGGTTCACCTCAAAATAAGAGGAGAAGCCCTTTTCAATGATCTTTATGCTGATCACGCAACTTTATCTATAAGTTCTGTCTTTTTTTCATCAGATGCGTAAATTGCTTTCATTATCAAAGGTGTAAGAATTGAACTTACGATAATCAAAAGAATTACAGCTGTGAAATATCTGCTATCTACTATCTCGGCTTTAAGTCCACGCTGAGCTACAATGAGGGCAACTTCGCCTCTGGTCATCATTCCTACACCGATCTTAAGAGAATCTGATGTGTTGTACTTAAGACATTTAGCTACTATGCCACATCCTACTACTTTTCCAAGAAGTCCGACGATCACAAATGCTACTGAAAAAGCAAGGATCGTTAAATCCACAGTTCTCAGGTTAGTCTGAAGTCCTACGCTTGCAAAAAATACAGGTCCAAAGATCATGTATGAGTTAATATCCATCTTTCTGTCGATGTACTTAGATGTATCAAGTGAACTTAATATTATACCTGCAACATAAGCTCCCGTGATATCTGCTACACCAAAATACTCATCTGCAACATAAGCCATGGCAAACGCAAGAGCAAGTCCCATAATAGGTATTCTTCTGGTGTGTGGCCATCTCTGCTCTATCTTTTTCATCACCTTGAAAATGGCAATTCCAACAACAACAGAGAGGGCAAAAAATGCAACTGTCTTTATACATACTGCTGCAAGATTGGCATTCGGATCTTTTAACCCAAGTACCGCTGTAAGAACTACAATTCCGATTACATCATCGATAATAGCCGCACTCATTATTGTTGTGCCAACATCTGTAGATATTTTACCAAGTTCCTTTAACACCTGAACTGTTATACTTACGGAAGTAGCTGTAAGAATTGTTCCTATAAAAAGAGCTTTAGTAAACTCAGACGATCCCGGGGCAGAAAATCCGTAAAATGCCATATACAAAATTGTCCCCAGTGCAAGCGGAACAGCAACACCTGTACATGCAATAATTGTTGCTTTAACACCTGATTTTTTGAGCTTATCGATATCTGTCTCAAGACCTGCACTGAACATAAGCAAAATCACACCTATTTCTGCCATTCCCGAGAGAAAATCTCCCGCTTCAACCAGATTAAAAAGTGTAGGGCCAATTAAAAGCCCCGCAATAATCTCACCGGCTACCTGAGGAGCCTTAAGCTTTCTGGCAATAAGTCCAAAGAACTTTGCTCCTACAATTATGATTACAAGATCTCTTAGTATCTGTAATGTATCCATTTTTTTACCTCCATTATCATTCTTTGCGCTTTTAATAAGAAAAGGCATATATTCTCTTATTTCAAAAAAGCGCTGTTGATAATAATACTACCGAAGGCATCAATCGTGTAAGTCTAAATTTTATAAATGAGAAGTTTTTTCTTTCATATATCTATCCATATCTTCTGCAATCTTCTTGGATACGGCAACAGCTGCAACTACAGTCTTTGCCCCGGTAACAACATCTCCGGATGCAAAAACTCCCGGAAGAGATGTTTCTCCTTTGGAATCGGTTGCCAGATTTCCTTTCTCATTAAGCTTTAGATCTTTATCGTGATTTACAATACGATCCTGAGGAACCTGAGAAATAGCGATGATAATGCTGTCCGCCGGAATCAGGCGCTCTGTGTCCGGAATGACTTTAAAAGGTGTTTTCTTAAGCTCTTCACCATTTTCCTTACTTCTTGCTATCTTTTCCTCATCCGGTTCCATATCGCTGAACACAGCGCCGTCATCTTCTATTCTGACGATTGCTTTTCTGTACTCAAACTTTACTCCATCGACCTTGGCATACTCAAACTCTGCAGGCGCAGCACTTACTTCATCGCCTCTTACGTATACCACTACATTCTTCGAGCCATGTCTGATAGCTGTTCTGGCAACATCCATGGCTGCATTTCCTGCTCCGATTATAGCCACTTTGTCGCCCAGGTCATAGACATCCGGATTGTTTAAATAGTTGATGGCATAAAAAACATTTCCAAATGTCTCGCCGGGCACACCAAGTTTCCTTGGTTTCCATGCACCGGTTCCGATAAATACGCTCTTATATCCATCATTAAAAAGATCCTGAATACCTGTGGAACCACCGATTGAAAAGTTCGGCCTGAATTTGATTCCAAGCTCACGCATCTTTTTATAATATCTGTCCAGAATAGATTTGGGCAATCTAAACTCAGGAATTCCATATCGAAGTATTCCGCCTATCTTGTCGTGAGTTTCAAAAACCGTAATGGAATAGCCCTTTAAGGCTAATATAATAGCAATCGTTATTCCGGCAGGACCTGCGCCAATGACAGCTGCTTTCATGCCATTAGAAGGAGCCGGATTTAATTCAAGCCTCTCAAAGCATGAATCAGATATATAATTTTCAATAGATGATATATGGATTGGTTCTCCCTTAATCCCTCTGACACAATTGCCTTCACATTGATTTCCGTGATTGCAAACTAGTGAACACACCATAGAAAGAGGATTGTTTTCAAAAAGCATCTGTGCTGCTTCCATCATACGATTCTCTTTAAACAGACGTATCATTTCCGGGATATTGGTATGAATCGGGCATCCATTTTCCCTGCACCTCGGATTAGGGCACTGCAAACAACGGTTAGCTTCATCAATAACATGCACAGACATATAACTCTCCTCCATTTTTCCTGATGATTTATATGTCCATTTATATCATTTGAACATATTCATTGTAAGCGTTTACATTAGCAAAAATATGGAATATTATGAACCTGTTTATGTTAATTTTTTTACAGTAAATATCCCGCTTTTAAGCCTCTGTAACGATTCCTTTTTTCCTCCAACTCCCAAACTTATACAAAAGAATACTCATCAGTGCTCCAATTCCCCATGCGATAAGAAGCGACCAGTAAATCATATCCTGATTACCTATTGGATATTCTTCAGACCTGCTAAGATAAACCATTATGTAAGCCAGTGGCATGCGCAGGAAAAAAGTCTCAATTATCGATATCCACATAGGAGTTACAGTATCTCCCGCGCCGCGCATAACTCCTGTAAGAGCCTGAATTATCGCCATCAGAATATATCCTGCAGCCAAAATTCTCATTATATGCATTCCAAGATCAACAAGCTCCTTAGTAGTTGTAAATATGCTCATTAATCCTTTTCCAAAAAGCAGTATTACAGCCACTATGACTACCGAGAACAAAAGAGACATAAACAGTCCCTGTCGGGAACCTTTTTCTACTCTTTCCCTGTCTCCCGCTCCAATGTTCTGACCTGCATAAGTAGTAAGTGCGGCACCAAAAGAAAAAACAGGAAGAACTGCAAATCCGTCTACACGCTGCACAATTACATTAGCTGCAATCAGCTGCTCGCCGAATGAGTTGGTCAGGGATTGCACAAGTACGATGGACATCGAAAAAATAGCTTGTGTTATTCCGGAAGGAAGACCAAGTCTGATAATCTGTCCCGCATATTGACTGTCCCACTTAAAGTACTTCATTCCAAAATCAAATACATCGCTCATTTTTCTTAATCTGTTTATGCACAAAATTGCTGAAATTCCCTGCGCTATGATAGTAGCAAGAGCAACACCGGCCACTCCCATTCCAAAAGCCGCAACAAATAAAATATCCAGCAGGATGTTTATAATACTGGCAACAATAAGATAAACCAGTGCAGAAACGGCGTCGCCCATTCCTCTTAATACACCGCTTAAAATATTGTAAAAACCAAGTCCTATACTGCCTATGAACAATATGATAAGGTAATCTGCACACCAATCTAAAATGCTTTCCGGTGTCCTTAACAACACCAGCATCGGTCTGGTGACCACGACTCCGATAACCGTCATCGCTATTGATGCAATAAGTATCAGGGTAAAACAATTACCTATCGTCCATGACAGAGATTTTCTGTCCCTGGCTCCAAGATACTGAGCAACCATTATTGTTGCGCCCATACTGATTCCTATAAAAAGAACCAGAAGAAGATTAAATATAGGGGCTGCGCTTCCTACTGCCGCCAAAGCATTATCACCAACATATCTTCCGACTACGATACTGTCTACAGTACTATATAACTGTTGCACCACATTTCCCATAAGCATCGGCACTGTAAATTTCAGGATCTGCTTCCATGGCTCTCCTACAGTCATATCAATTGCTTCAAAAGCCTTCATTTTCATAATCAACTATTCCCTTTGATATATTTCATTAAATTATATTGTGTGCAATATATTGCAATACTTTTTTATTTTTGTCAAGTCTAATACTGTTTCTCTTCTATAACTATGCAGTAACTATAATCCGCTCCATCACATCAGGAATCAGGCATTTAACCATTCCTTTATATTTAACATCAATATAATCCTTAAATGCTTTGGGGTCTGCACTATTATCTGCAAACATATCCCAATGCCCCGGTATTACAAGCTTTGCTTCAGATTCTGCAGCAAAATCTGCCGCTTCCTGATAAGTCATATTGCCAATACAGTTTCTCCTGTAGCGAACTGCATCTCGACCATTGATTGGCAAAAGCTGCGCATCGATTTTCCCAAAAGATTTCACCTTTGAAAGCATACCTTCATAACGAACAGTGTCACCGGCATGGTGAATTCTAACGCCGTTGCCCTCGATTATGTATTGCAAGTGTGGATATAGCTTTGTTTCCGGATCCTGATCCAAAAACTCATGTGCAGCAGCTATAGCATGAATAGTCACATCGCCTATAGTTATTCTTTCTCCGTCACTAAGCCCCAGCGCACTTTCTTTAGAAACGCCATCCGCCAAAACAGTGTCCATATGTTGTCTCGGAAAAATAAATTTCGCATCCGGATTCGTCTTTGCCCATATTTTCCAAGCATCATGGTCTATATGGTCAAGATGATCGTGTGTCCCCAATATAGCAGACATTCCCTCAAGTTCGCCGGTTAATATCGGTGGCTCAACCTGTCTTGATGGGTCAAAAGTAGCATAATAATCAATGCAGAACACTATCTCGCCCATCTTTACCATAAGTCCCATTTGTCCAAGCCACCACATAGAAGCGGTTCCAAAAGGCGTATTAGTATCAAGGATTCTTTTTACTGATTCATTCATCTTGAAACACCTTTACCTTCTCAATCATTTATCCAAATCATCAACCCTATCAACCGAGAAAATACATGGAATAACAAGGAAATTACTGCCCTTTGCCTTTTCACGGTCAAAATGAGACTCCGGATCAGCCTTAATCCAATCATTTATGACCTTTGAATCCTCATCAGTTCCTTTAATATTCACATTATTTCTTGGTTCTTCATAATAGGAGAAAAGAAGATTCTCATGAAGAGATATATATGCATATTTATCACCTTTTAAAAGCCCCTCAGATACTATTGCATTATGATGCATCACATAGGATGGAAGCTTTTTCGGGAAAAGAAATGCCATCCTGCCTATACGCTGCTTTTCATCTGTAGTTCTCTCTTTTTCCCAATCATCAATGTCTTCTTCAGGAATATGGTGATAATACACGTTTACCATTGGCGCAAAATATCTGTCACCATCCTCCTCCGGCCATGGCTTTAAATACGGCTGAAGGTCATACATATACTGATCTACTGACAAATATGGTTCGGTATAATCATCAACAATCTCTTCCAAATACAAAAAACCCATACTGTTATATTTGTAAAAAGAAGCGTTGCAGACTTTTCCTTCTTTGATAAGTTTTTTGAACTGATCCACGCACCTTTCAATAATGTTGTCAGGCAAAATATCTGCCGTTAAGAGCTTAAAACTGCATCTGTACTGAGATCGTCTTATCATTTCTTTTTCCACCTTGGTTTTTTATGTATTCTTGAATTATAAATTAAAGGATGCATAATCATTATATATGTAAATGATATATAATGCTTTTATTAATTTACTTTATTTTTACTTTATACATTTAACATCAAATGAACACAATTAGCCGATACAATTATTTGGTAACATTGAGCATCTAAAAGGGGGTGTTTTAAAAATGGGACAAGTTGAAGCGAAAATTGCAGAATATGTTGGGAATTATACCAGAAAAATGGGATTTCCTCCTACTGTAGAGGAACTCATCAGAAATTTCGGCATTCTCACAGTAATGTGTGTAATGTTTTACATACTGAATCTTTACAGAATTGGTATGATAAGAAATTCTCTATTCTTTGGAACAGGAGATCTTAAGTTAATCCCAGTAAAAACAAAATAAAACAATAGCCGGTAGATTTCAGTGTTTTAATCTATCGGCTATTCTCTATTAATGCATCTTTTTGTCATATTTTTTAATCTTGCTGCATAACCTGTGAAACTGTGTATGCGTCCAAATATTCACATGCATATATTGTTCCGTCATTTGTCATAAGACAAGGAATATCTCCTGCTTTAAAAAAGTATGCTTCCCATGTCCCTTCAACTGCATACTTTTCAGCAGCACCAACATTTTTCAGTGTTGTCTGTGTCTGAGTATATGATGTATAAACATGTGTCATTCCATCATTGATATATGCAATGTGTTCGCCGTTTTTATCGTATAACGCAAATAATATCTCCCTGCCATCATTGGACTGTCCATGGAGTGCAGCCTCAAAATCAGCACCTGCAATATATTTTGCCGCATCATTAGATGCATGTACCTTCGCAGAAGCAAAGCTTCCTGTTAAGATCACTGTCGTTGCTAAAACAAACGCTGTAACCATTTTAATAATTTTTTTCATAGCACTTTACCATCCTTTTTTGATTTTGATTTACAAATATTGATACGCAATTAAAATCAATTCTGGCAATAATTTTTTCATAAAAAAATTATTTAATACTTTTTTAAGATTTAAAAGTGTCATCTTAGGTTAAAATATCTCTATGAAAAAAATGGGGGATATAAGTCATGGGGGAAGAATTAAATTATATGGTAATCACATGCAATGGCGGAAAAAACGGATACATTGCTGAAGATATAGACAGTCACATTCAAGTTCACGGATATGACTATTACAAAACTGTTGAAAAGCTTAAAGATTTAGTAAACGAGTTAAAGAAAGGCGCTTAATCGCCTTTCATTCTTTGAACTCTTCGGAATAATACGGCAGGATAATATATTCACCTGCTAAAATTGAATCTCCGTCATTCATATTATTAATGTCGCATACTTCCCTGATATAATCTGCCGAGGTCTTGTATTCATCTGTAATATAACCAGCTGCCATGCTCTCTAATGTATCTCCCGAATGAACCATAACCGATGTGTAATACTTATATTTTACTGCTTCTGAACGAGCCTCAATAACAAGAGACACGGTAAACAAGGTTGCTAAAACAGTAATAAATGCAATAATAACAGCCAGCGTAATCCTCTGTCTTCTTACTATTCTGAGTCTTCTCTTCTTATTCTCTGCGATTCTTATCTCACGATATGTCATGTATGCTTCGTTCATGTTGGCCCTCCTCATTATCAATAACTTTTCATCACTATTTAACGCACCGGTTTCCCGGCTGATGATGAAATTATCTCAAATGATTAGGGCGATAAAACGGACAGCAATATGGTAACAGCACCTTTAATTGCATTTTAAATGCTTGTGCTTGCTTGCAACTACGATTACAAACAAGCATATTTCTTATTTATAAAATTTAACTGTCAGTATGCAATTTCCCTAAGAACGGTATTATCGCCATCCGCTACCACTTCTATTAATGGCTTATCGCTTCTCTGGCAAGAAAAGTATTGCCGGGCATATGTAAAAATGGAATCAATTTTAATGTCTTTCATCGCTTCCAGCGCCCGGTTGTAAAACGTCTGATCATACCGCCTGATACTGCTGTCTTCTACGTCAACTTCCAGCAGAACAACCTGGTCTTTTGTAAATAAACCATCTGCAAAGCAATCATCCTGTGCATAGTCCAAAGCTTCCTGTTCACTTTCGCAATAATAGACACAGCGGAGTCGTGAAGTATCGTTTGGAAACTCAGTTTCCCTTACATATTCAAAGATTCCCTCTACTGCATCCTTCTGGTAGTTTTCAAACTTTCTCAAGCCTAAAGCTTTTATTTCGCGACTCATATACATTGTTGCCAAAAACACGGCATTGAAAACATCTCTGGATTCCCTTAGTGCAAGAATATACGGCTCTGCAAACTGGTAGTTGTTTTTATAATCATTTGTCAAGTGCTTTGCGCCTTGATAGGAATCAACCGAATAATGATAAAGCTTCATATATGTCATTCCTTTCGTGTTTTCTTTCAATCCCGACTTTATCATATATTCTAATTATTTCTGCAGATAAAATAAAGACCACTTATATGTTGTGAGCCTTATTTAACTATACGGAGTAAAATCTGTATGCCACTACTTATCAAGTCCATCCGGTATCTTCATTATCTCCTTATTTCTCTAAAGCACGCTGTAAATGGCATCAATATTCAGTCAGGCTGCTGACCGTCATGTGCTTTCCATGCACACTCTGTTATTCGCATATCTGTAAACACAGCCTTGAAACTGGAATCTTCGGGGCTGCACGCATAGATGCCAAAAGAAATCCTTCCCGCTCCTTCCCACATATGACAAACTCTCATCTGTGAAAAAGATATTCCGTCTGTAGAACATTCTATGCAATAGTCATCCTCTCGCCTGCTAAACCGATACCACATCTCTTTAACATCTGCAGAGATAGCTGTCGTTGCCCAATCTGAGTACCCATGATTCGTCACAACAGATCCTAAATGCTGAAACTTATCATTTTCATATTCAACAGATGCTTTCAGCCAATTCTCACTATCCAGATACATCACGATACCGCACTGATCAAATCTGTGATGACTTTCAGCAAAATCACATTTTACAATAAAAGAAAAATATTTTTCATCGGACTCCATCTGAAGCACCGGAGCATTATCATTCCTAAAATGATAATATGTTCTTTGCCAAAGATCTGTATGAGGCATTGTCGTAATTTCTATTCTGTCTTCTGCAATATGATATTTTTCAGGAGCTCTTAGCCATTTCATATTTTCTACCATATAAATCCCTCTTTAATAGGTATTAGCAATTAACATTTTATGATGTACAAGTTCTTGTATTCTTTCATAGCGATCTGCCTTTATCTTGCGATTGTAGGGTTCACTCTGGCTAAAGCAGAGATATGATTTCCACCTCAGGAGCATCCACTCTCTTAAGCGCGATAACCCTGCATACGGGGATATCTCTCTGCATGATTTCATCAAACCTGACCTTCAGGATTCCGGATATTTCTACCCATTCTTTGTTTTCAAGCTCATATGCTTTTTGATATCCACAGATGATTCCGGTAAATGACATATCCGCCTCGCAGCATGTCATGATCTGTCTTCCGGCAATGAACTCAAAATCCCCACCGTCTTTCATTTTATAGACACATGCCTTAAAATGAACCTTTTTTCCTTCATACACTTTGTATCTCTCCAAAGAATCCATGCACATAACAGCAAAGCTTTCGTCATCCAAAAAAAGTTCGTCTGCCTTGATATCATAGGGAAGATTCTCATCCGGATCAAGGATGATGTCTCCCTTTTCTCCCCTGAAAACAAAAGCAGCTCCGTTGTTTATGGCCTTGATATTTCTGGCATAGGAAGCAAGTTTATCCCTCACCTCATCCGATTTATAAAACATGATCAGCTCTGCATGCCGAACCTGTTCTGCAAGAAGTGGACGCATATTATCTGAATACAGCTTGAAAGTAGCTGCATCAAACACGGCAATTTCTATAATGTCATCCCAGTCCCACGGAAATTCAAGTTTTTTTCTGTCCCACATTCCGTTAAACTCTACAATAATCCTTTCCGGTTTGTGTTTCTTTTCCAATGTGGCAATGTTTTCTTCGTTAAAATCTTCTTCTTCCTCAATAACCTCAATGACAGAATCTGTTGCTGCAAGCTCATCTTCATCATATTCCAGGTCTCCTTCTTCGCATAACAAGATCAGAGTCTTTCCTGAAATCCGAAAAGACTCTCTGCCGATTAATTCTTTTATAAAAGTTGTCTTGCCAGCTTCGAGAAACCCATTCACAAAATATACGGTTTCCATTTGCATTCATCCCACTTCCTCTATGCAATCATATAAAAGCTTAACTATCTCCGCCTTCTCATATCCCTTGCCGATGAAAACCACCTGATTACATCTATCTCCGTATATTTCGTCCCATTCATCCTTGATATCAGGAAAATCATTTACCACTTTGTCAAGTTCTTCCTTGGGCCAGGCAGATACCCACTCAGACAGCTCAGTAATCGATGAATTTCTTCCTGCCTGCTCAAAGAGCTGTACATGCTTCCAATCGTCTGAAAACCAGATATATCCCTTTGTGCGAATAAGCATTTCCGGATATGATTCAACAAACTTAACAAAGGCTTTGCGGTTAAAAGGTCTTTTCTCCTCAAATACAAATGAAGAAATACCATATTCATCCACACAGGCTTTCTCATCATCATGCTCACACTTGTTAAGAGCTCTCTGAACAGCACTGTAAGCCTCAACCTCATCAAAATTAAATTCATCCCTGTTAAGGATTGTCTCCAGATCAACTTCACCATTTACGCACTCAATCATTTCAGCTTCCTGCTGAAGAGCTCGAAGTCCTTCCTTTACTTCTTTTAGCTGCTCTTTAGTAAGAAGATCTGTTTTATTAAGAATCATAAGATTACAGAACTCAATCTGATCCATGATGAGATTAATCACATCACCGTCCTCAGCATCTTCATCAGAAGTCAGATTGTGAAGGAACTCCCTATAGATTCTGTCCACATCAACAACAGATACGACTGTCTTAAGAAACACTCTGGTATTCTCTGTCATCTCCTCATAATTCAAGAACGCACCTGCTATTGCGGACGGCTCACTGATACCCGAAGCCTCAACAAATATAACTTCAACACTCTTGTCTTCTGACAATCTCTCAATCTCTGCCATGAATTCATCCCTTAAGGTACAGCAGATACAACCGTTCTGCATCTCAACCATTTCTATCTGAGACACCTGATTTCCGGTCATGTTAAGAATGGACGCATCTATATTGATGCTTCCCATATCGTTGACGATCAGCGCAATCTTACGCTTCTCCTGCTTTAAAAGATTTTGCATTAAAGTGGTCTTCCCGGATCCAAGATATCCGGTTATTATCACAACAGGTACCTCTCTTGTAGACATATGTTTCTCTCCTATACAGTAAAATTGCAACACAGTTGCATATTACTGCACCGGTTGCAATTTTGTCAATAGAATTTGCATATTTGTTGCATATTATCTTTTCTTTATGCGTCTACACTTACTGCATTTCCCCAGAATTATTGTTTCTGAAGGATCTATCTCAAGTCCATACTCTTTTAGCATTTCTGCAGCAAACACGTCAACAAATGGTTTATCAAGATGAAAGATCTTTCCACACAAGCTACACTGAGCATGCATATGTCTGTCACAGTGCTCATGTTCAGCCGAATACTGATAATACCATGCATCCCTATTGGGCTCTTTGAATCTCATGAGCTCACCGCTCTCGCATAAACGATCAAGATTCCGATACACCGTCGTACGGTCGACTTCAACATTCCCGCTGCATACTGCTTCGTATATCTCCCTGGCAGTAAGTCTCTGCTCGGGATGTTCTTTTAAATATGCAATTATCATTTCCCTTGCTTTTGTTTTGTATGTGCTTTTCATTTTAAACCTCTTTTGCTCCCTATTCCGGGGTATCGTCGAATCACAGGTATAGTGATAATTATTTTTCAATGATTCATATCTTAACTTTCTTTACTTAAAATTCCAAGCTAAGTACCCGCCCACATTTTTGATTATTTTGTCACATTTCTGTCATTGGAGGACTCTTTTTTCATAAACACCTTGTAATCCAAATAACACATGGCCGAACCGATAACTCCCATGAGTACAGCGATTATGTACGGATCCACACCCGGATTTTTTGAAAAAGCTACTGTCATAATTCCAACAAACAGTGGCACCCACATTACATTAACTAAAAATGCTCTCTCGTTCTTTCCATAATTTCTTTCATAATTATTTAAGGTTGCTTTAAGGCAGGAACATTATAATTATCTTATCAGGAACAAAAAACCTGATAACCCCACACAGACTTTTTCATATTCATAACAACACAGGCTGTGCCAAATTGTTCACAGCCTTCCTCCCTAAATCACAGCCCCGGTGGCTTTTACATATCATTCACTCAAGCTTTCCACTTGTAAAGTGGAAAGTTTGAATTATATAACTGAATATCCATAAGAACTCAACACACTTAATGCACGTTCAAAGTTTTCTTCTTTTACCAGAATATAATCTGTATTATATGTGGATACGGCCAAAATACCTATTTTATGTTCTGCAAGTATTCCGGATAATTTTGATAGAATTCCGATCAGCGAAAAATCAAGTACCCCTTGGATACGAAATCCTCTCCACCCATCGTCACGTTCTATTGTGGCTAATGGGGTATCTTCTGTCCTGCAAACTAATGACACTTCCTCATCAGTCTTCCCGATAAAATAAAAATCTGTATTTATATCAAAAGCGAAAATATCTGTTACCTTACAAACAGTCAGTCTGTAAGGGATTCTCTTAAGTTCCATTTTTCCCCCGTATCTTTCTATTGTCCTAGAATATTTAAGAGTAATTCTACTGCTATAATTTATAATTTCCCAATATTGGCAGGCCTTCGAAAAAATCCCTCTGCAACTTTATCGGCTACACTAGTGTGGCTGTTTTTATATTTCTCGACTATATTGCTTAGATATAATTTGCAATCTACAAGGCGGAAGATGGAGTCGATGGGCGTCCATCGACGACTGATGACAACGCAGTAGATTCAAATTATAGCAAGCATATAGT
>NZ_JAGBLU010000073.1 GCF_017635265.1 Butyrivibrio sp. | reverse complement strand
GACCTTCCTACAGATATCTCAGGACCTGAGTATGCAGAACTCAGACAGCGCCTTGCGGAGACAGAAAACAGCTACAGCATGGATGCTGCTACAGAGTATGATCTGACCGATGTTTCAGTTGGCTGGAGAGATCACCAGGCTGTTTATTGTGAAGTTACAAAAGTTGTTGACACAATATCTGAACTGAATGGTCTTAATTAATCTAAATATGGTAAACTAAAAAGTGAAAATAGTAATCATTAAAGAATGAAGGAATACTATGAGCGAACTTTTTAGAAAAAAGAGCCTGGAGAGAGTGGGGGCTCCCGAGGAACTCAATGATTACATACGTGTGACAGGACTTCCGGTTTGGATCGTACTTATAGCCATGATCATCATGCTCGTTGGAATGCTTGTATGGGGGATATTTGGTACGGTAGAGGACGAGAATCCGGACGGTAGCAGTCAGATCGTTCATCCTATTACCTATGTAACAAACTGACATGAAGGGGAAGATAAAAAAGCCAAAGACAAAAGGGGTTGCCAGGACCCCAATGATCATGCAGATGGAGTCGCTTGAGTGTGGTGCAGCGGCTCTTTGTATGGTGCTCGCATATTACGGGAAATGGGTTCCCTTAGAGAAGGCAAGAATAGACTGCGGAGTCAGCCGTGACGGTTCAAATGCAAGAAAGATGCTGGATGCTGCCAGAAACTATGGAATGGTGGCCAATGCCTATAAGTTTGAGCCGGAGGAGCTTATTGAGGAGGGGCAGTTCCCCTGCATAGTACACTGGGAATTCAATCACTTCGTTGTCTGCAAAGGTTTTTCAAAAGACAAGGTGTTTTTAAACGACCCTGCCAGAGGCAGTATCATTGTCTCCAAAGAGCGCTTCGATGAAGCCTTCACCGGTGTGGTTCTTATGATGGAACCGGGGGAGAATTTTGAGACCGGCGGCAAACGAAAAAGCATGTTCGGGTATATCAGAAAACATCTTGAAGGCAGTTCTGTTGCCGTTTCTTTCGTGACACTTACCACAATCATCGCATCTTTGACCGCTATTTTCAGGGCGGGATATTCACGAATATTTTTGGACAGGCTGATAGTAGGACTTAACAGAGGCTGGATCAGGCCCTTTTTTATAGGGCTTGTTTTGCTTGCCATTATAGAGATTACCTCATCCTGGATAAAGGCCATCTATTCCCTGAGGATAAACGGAAAAATGGCTGTGGTTGGGAGCAGCAGCTACATGTGGAAGATATTAAGACTTCCCATGGAATTCTTCTCCCAGCGCATGGCTGGAGATCTGCAGCTTAGAAAGATGAGCAACACTCAGATTTCCCAGACCCTGATAGATACAGTTGCTCCGCTTTTCTTTAATTCTCTGATGATGATCTTTTATCTTGTAGTGATGTTCAGATATTCGATCACCCTTACGTGCTTCGGTATTTTCTTTGTAATAGTAAATGCATTTATCTGTAACTGGATATCACTTAAAAGAATCAATATAATGCGTGTTATGCTCCGGGATGAGGGCAAGCTTGCCTCCTCCACGGTAAACGCCATAGACATGATAGAGACCATAAAATCAAGCGGTGCAGAAAACGGCTTTTTTGAGAAGTGGTCCGGTTTTCAGGCATCGGTAAATACCCAGAGCATTAAATATCAGAAGCAGGATGCATATCTCGGCATGATCCCCGCAATATTATCAGGCTTTGTTAACGCAACGATCTTAGGGATCGGTGTATATTTTGTACTGGAAGGGCGCTTTACGGTAGGTATGGCCTTCGCCTTTCAGGGATTTATGAATTCTTTTCTGGGACCTGCCGGAAACCTTGTAGGTGCCGGACAGACGATACAGGAAATGCGTACCGCTATGGAGAGGATTGAGGATGTCCTTTCTTACCCGGATGATCCGATGTTTGACAACGTCAGCGATGAAGAGCATTACGAAAAGCTCAGCGGCAATATATCCATGCGTGGTGTTACCTTTGGATATTCAAGGCTCGATGCTCCTCTTATAAAGGACTTTGAACTGGAGGTGAAAAAGGGGCAGAAGATTGCTCTTGTGGGAGCATCCGGCAGCGGAAAGAGCACTCTTTCCAAGCTTATTTCGGGTCTTTACAGGCCCTGGGAGGGCGAGATCCTCTTTGACGGTAAGCCCATTAGTGAGATAGACAGAAATGTTTTTACCGGATCTGTCGCAGTGGTGGATCAGGACATCATACTCTTTGAAGACAGCGTCGCTGACAATATCAAGATGTGGGACAGTTCCATAGAGGATTTTGAAGTAATACTGGCTGCAAGAGACGCAGGCATTCATGACGACATCATGAAAAGACCCGGAGACTATAGCTATGGTATCACCCAGAGGGGAACCAACTTCTCCGGCGGCGAGCGTCAGCGCATTGAGATCGCAAGGGTTCTGGCTCAGGATCCCACAATTGTCATTTTGGATGAGGCTACAAGTGCCCTTGATGCCAGAACTGAGAAAAACGTCGTACAGGCAATCGCCGACAGGGGGATAACTACTATTGTTATAGCCCACAGATTGTCTACCATAAGGGACTGTGATGAAATAATTGTTTTGGATCATGGCAGAGTAATTGAGAGAGGAAAACATGATGAACTTATCAGGCTTGGCGGTACATATAATGCACTGGTAAGCATTGAATAAGTGGGAGAGAGATTATGGGTTGGTTTGATGAGCAGATTCATGACAGAAAACGCTCAGATGCTGAGATCTTTTCAGAATCCTTCAAACAGATGGCCGGTGCAGTTACCGGCAAGCCCGGAGAGGGTGGAGAAAAAGAGGAGAAAAAAATCTCCTCAAACCCGGTGGAAGAGATTCTTGAATATTTTCATATAGAAGGTGCTCCGATTCCCGAAGATGTCACTGATATCAATGAAATCCTGGAATATCAGATGCGTCCTTACGGAATTATGCATCGCAGGGTCAAACTTGAAAAGGGGTGGCACAGAAACGCCCAGGGAGCAATGCTTGCAAGGCTTAAGACAGACGGAAGTCTGGTAGCACTGATACCTGACAGATTTTCAGGTTACTGTTTTTACGAACATGTAAGCGGGCGTTTTATCAAAGTAACCAGACATATTGAAGACAATTTTGAAACCGATGCAATAGTCCTGTACAAGCCCTTTCCTCTTACAAGGATCGGAACTCTTGATCTTGTGAGATATATCTGCGAACAGATCAGCATATCGGATATCGTTATGCTGTGTTTTATCATGCTCTTATCCACTGCGATAGGTCTTTCAATCCCTAATATGAACCGGGTTCTCTTTTCAACGGTAATAGAATCCGGGAGCGGGAGAATGCTGGTAGCTGCAATTATCTTTATCCTGTCTGCCACCATCAGCAGATTCCTGCTATCCGCTTCTCAAAACCTTGTTAATATCCGTATTAATACCAAGCTCAGCGTCAATGTTGAAGCCGCAGCCATGATGAGAATGTTATCTCTTCCGGCATCTTTTTTTAAGGATTACAATTCCGGTGAGCTGGCAAACAGAATGGGTTATATCAACAATCTCTGTACCGATATGGTAACCCTTACGGTTTCAACTACGTTGTCATCACTGTTTTCTCTTTTGTATATTATCCAAATAGTTCTTTTTGCACCGGGGCTTGTGATTCCGGCTTTCATAGTGACTCTGCTTACGGTAATCGTGACTGTTGTCTCGGTTCTTTTACAGATGAAGATAACCGAGAAACAGCTCCTGCTTGGAAGTAAGGAGAACGGACTTAGTTATTCAATTATTTCCGGTATTCAGAAGATAAAGCTTTCCGGCGCGGAGAAAAGAGCTTTCGGAAGATGGGCAAAAACCTATGCAGATCAGGCAGCTCTTTTGTACAATCCACCCACTTACCTTAAGGTCAGCAGCGTTATCAGTCTTGGTCTGTCCCTTATAGGCGGAATAGTTATGTACTATATGGCCCTTAAAACTGGCGTGTCTGTTTCCGAGTACTATGCTTTTAATTCATCCTATGGAATGGTAAGTGCTGCGTTTATGTCACTTACGAGCATAGTGACCATTATATCCCGCATCAAGCCTATACTTGAAATGGCAAAGCCTATCCTTGAGGCTGAACCTGAAATAGCCGGCGACAAGGAAATCATAACAAGCCTTGGCGGGGGAGTGGAGCTTAACAATATTACCTTTGGATACAGAAGCGATATGCCTCCTGTAATTGATAACCTGTCGTTAAAGATAGAGCCGGGGCAGTACGTGGCTATAGTAGGAGAGACCGGTTGCGGGAAAAGCACTCTGATGCGTCTGATGCTTGGATTTGAGACTCCTCAGAATGGGACAGTTTACTATGATGGAAAAGACCTTAAGCAGATTGACCTTAAATCTCTCAGACAGAAGATCGGCTCTGTTATGCAAAACGGAAAGTTATTTCCGGGAGATATCTATTCAAATATCGTGTTGACAGCACCCTGGCTCTCAGTAGATGAAGCCTGGAAAGCCGCAACGATAGCCGGCATAGCGGATGACATCGGAAGCATGCCCATGGGGATGTTCACCCTTATCTCCGAGGGGCAGGACGGAATATCCGGAGGACAGAAGCAGCGCCTTCTCATCGCCAGAGCCATTGCACCAAGGCCCAGGATACTTATCTTTGATGAGGCTACAAGTGCCCTGGACAATATCACCCAGAAGCAGATCTCCGATGCCCTTGACGAGATGAATTGCACCAGAATCGTGATAGCCCACAGACTCTCCACAATAAAGCAGTGCGACAGGATCATCCTTCTTAAGGATGGCAAGATTGCGGAGGATGGAACCTATGAGGAGCTCATGGCTCTAAAGGGAGAGTTTGCAGACCTTGTCTCCAGGCAGCTTCCGGACAACGAAGCCAGTATTTAAGTGCATTTGCGGATTTGGCAAAAAATAAAATATAAAAAATTTAAAAAAGTTGTTGACATTAGTTTTTGGTGGTGATATAGTTAGATTCGTTGCGGCGCTGATGAGTTAAAAACAGTGCAAACGCAGCAATAGAGCGGATTTCGGGCTCTAGCACCTTGACAAATAAACAGTAATGCAACCCTGAAAAATTCCAAGAGAATTATTCAGAAGTAACAAACCAAAAGTAATAACGGACAGAACGAAAGCTAACGTTTTAGTTCTGGCCTGG
>NZ_JAGBLU010000072.1 GCF_017635265.1 Butyrivibrio sp. | reverse complement strand
TTCAAGCATCGGTTCTGCATCTTCCTGATAAATAATAGTTGTACTTTCATCAGTCTTATCAGGGAAAAGATTTCCCGGCAAATTTCCATCTGCAATTTTCACCGCGACTTGCAGCGTATCAAAGCCAATGGAATAACAATCCTGTACACCAAGGCAATAGATAACGCCATCCTTGAGATAATGGAGTGCCTCCTGATCATGGTCCATTCCCACGATCACTGCGCTGCTTTCAAGCTCAGTAACTGCCCTTGCTGTTCCGACAGGATTACTCATATTGCAGCATACAAAGCCTGCAATATCAGGATTGTCCCTAAGCATCTGCTTGGCCAGATCGTATGCCAGATCAATGGAGTCCTGGTCATACTCAACTGCAACTATCTCCATATTTTTATATTTGGCAATAGTGTCTTTTGCTCCCTTTGCTCTGTCTTCGTGACAGGGAGCTCCGTTACTTCCTACCAGTATGCCCACTTTGCCCTTGTAGCCAAGCTTTTCGCAAAGTGCTTCTGTTAAATCTGCTCCGTCCTGATAGTTATGAGTGTTTCCAACGTAGGCAATCCTCTTGCAATCAGGAGCTGCATCAGAGCTGGAAAACGTCATGACCTTGTTTCCAGAAGCGACCATTTCGTCCAGCACAGGAGATATCTTCTCCTCATCTGCCACATCCACTCCGATCACATCATAATCACCCTTCTGCGCCTCTAATAATCTCTTTGTCTGGTCCTCATAAGAAGCTGCATCCGGAGCCATATACTCATAAGTAATGACTATCCCCTTTTCAAGATATTTTTGCTGAGCATCCTCCATTCCAAGCACAACAGCATCCCACCATGGATGAACTATCTTGTAAGTAAAGTAGAAATTATATCTATTCTTAGCCGGCACATAATCATCGAGGCTATGCTCAAAATCTACAACGCCCTCGGTATCGTCCGCTTTTATCTCAGTATCATTGGAATATCCACTACTAGTACCTGCAATCACAATAGAAAATGCTACAATCAGGAACTTGCGAAATATATTATTTATCTTCTCGGACATAATATTCCTCCTAAAAGACATAATTTTCTCTATAAAATAATCACCTACTATAAATAATACAATATTTCGCAAATTTTTATTCTTAAATATATATTAAAGATTCAGCTTGTCAATTACTCTTTACCCATGCTTCTCGGTGAAATACCATAAAACTTCTTGAATACATTTGAAAAATAGCTCACATCATTATAGCCCACCCTCTCAGCTACCTCTGTAAGTTTATAGTCGGTACTCGTTATCAGCCTCTTCGCTTCCTGCATACGCAGCTGTGTAATATATTCTGTAAGAGTCATGTCCATCTCGCTCTTGAACATCTTTCTTAGATATGTCTGATTAACACAGAGTTTTTCCGAGATATCCGAGATTGAAAGCTCATTGTTACCATAGTTTTCTTCAATATACTGTTTTGCAGCCTGTGCCGTTGAATGTGTCTTTGACTCTCTTTTCCCTTTTTCAAACTCAATGCGCTTTTTATAAAGATATATCACATTGTCGCGCATTTCTTCGGAAGACTTGGCATCAGCCATAAATTTCTCGGGAGAAAAACCTTCGCCGTAAATTCTCTCAATAGAAAAACCTGAGCTTATTATATTTGTCATCAAAATACTGATTGCACTGGTGAGAAGGTTCATGTCAGTTATAGAAACGTTGCCATCCACAGATTCTTTTTCATGAAGCCTCGTCCATAGCGTACTTATTACAAGCTCAGCATCGTCAGCCTGAAGCGTCTCAATGTCCTTGTTGAGCCTGATGATTGCATCGAGGGAAGCATATCCCTTTTCATCATTACTCTTACGAAGGTCCCATAGCTGACCATAGCCCTTTTGTGATAAAAAGCTTAGACATTTTTCATAGGCTTTTTTAATATCTCCTAAACCGGTTGCCTTCTCTATAGCCACAGAACTGCTAATCTCAAGCTGACTTTTTACTACCTGAATGATATCTGTAAACTCATATCCCTTATAGTTATCAAGTGCTGTATCCGAATCGAAATCCATTAAAACAACAATATTGTTCTCGAAATCATGGAATATCCTAAAAGATCCTTCAAGCTCAAGCATATCGCCAAGAAGCTTTGCGATAAGGTTTTCCCAGTTCATGAGTTTTTCTCTTGCATCTATCCTGCCTTTGGAATATCCGGCAGTATCAAATCTGAATAAAGCCAGAAGATATGCACTTCCAACTTCTTTTTTAGGAAAAAGATGCTTCTCAATCCCGGCCAGTGCATCCTTGTCATTATTACCGGCGTAGATTACAGTCTTTAGCTCTTCATCAAGTTCTTTTTCAGCTTCCCCATCCTGAATTATCTGGGTTTCAACCGCCTTCCCGATATTGTCATGCAGTTTAAGAAGGCTAAGTATCAGTTCCTCTTTTTCAAATGGTTTGACAATGTAATCGCAAACTCCTATCTTAACAGCTTTTCTGGCATACTCAAATTCATTGTTTCCTGTTATGAGTATTACTGATATGTCAGGGTAGTCTGAAGTTATGCGTTCAGCAAGTTCAAGACCATTTATATAAGGCATGGTTATATCTGTCAGAACCACATCAGGATAGAACTCTTCAATTTTCTCAAGCGCCTCTTTTCCATCACGCGCCTCACAGCAAATCTCAAAGCCGTATGAATTCCAATCTATACAGCCTCTAAGATATTCCAGGAAAATAGGCATGTCGTCAACAATCATAATTTTGATCATGCAGCAACGCTCCCTGTGGTACACGTATTTTTATTGTGGTACCTATGTTTTCTTTACTCTCTATTGATACGCCAAATTCTCTCCCAAAGTAGAGTTTAATTCTTCGTGCTACTGAATATAATCCAAAATGAGAACCGCCTTTTGTTGAGTCATGAGAGGTTATCTCCGCTTCCTGACGAAGCTTTTTCTTTTCATCATCAAAAAGCTTATCATCTTCAAGGAGTTGTTCCAGTTTATCTCGCTCGTCTTCACTCATACCAATGCCGTCATCGGAAACTTGTATCAGAGCCACCTCTCCATCTGCTCTTCCTGTCACGGTAATTTTGCCCCAGCCTTCTTTGTTTTTCAGACCATGATATATTGCATTCTCAACAAGCGGCTGAAGTGTCATCTTGGGAATACTTGCATTTTTTATTGCATCCTCAACATCAATCTCATAGCTGAATTTATCATTGTAGCGCATTGTCTGAAGGTCCAGATAATCCCGGATTATCTGGATTTCTCTCTCGATAGTCACTATCTCTTCACTTCCGGAAAGAGAATTTCTGTAATAGTTGGCAAGCTTTTTTGTGACGCGAGAAGCCTCTTTTGCCCTGTTCATCTCAATAAGCATGATTATAATGTCCAGGGTATTATATAGAAAATGTGGCTTAACCTGCTCCTGTATCAAAGCGAGCTCATATTCACGCTTCTTTTTGGCCTCCTCATCAACCTGTTGCAAGAGTTCTAAATTGCGCTGCGTCATATAGTTAAAAATCCTGCCGAGTCTTCCTATCTCATCCTTATACTTAAATCTGAACCTGAAGCTCATGTCCCCCTCAGCAATCTGCTCAGCGCCGTCATGAAGGATTTTTAGCGGATGGGTGACATAATTAGTCGAGAACAGAACTGATATGAGAAGCAGGATTGCCGTCACTGTGCCTGTCGTCAAAAGAATGAACTGCAAATCCTTACCTGTAACATTAAATCTATTGAGATTAGTAATACCTACTATTGTCCATGCAAATCCCTTTACCTCATCCTTTGCTATGAGATAGGACTCATTGTTGTACTTGATAAGGTTCTGCTTTGTGCTAAAAAGACTTTCAATGAGCTGTGTATCTTCATAAATCTTATCTTTCTTTTCTGTCTCCGAAACAAAATTCCCATCAGTATCATAAAGAAAATAATAGCTTATCTCACTCTGTGAAGACTCAATGAGGTAATTCTTATCCATGTTTATAAAAATGTAGCCAATAGGTACACCTGTTACAATATTTATCACATGTTTCCCCATTGTTATAATCTCTTTACCCTCACGGTTCATGGGGTTTTTTGCCTGTTCCATCATTATGGTCTTGCCGCCCTCGCCGGAGAGATTTTTCACATAATCCGAATCAAGTATTTCCATCTTTAAATCTGTAAGCGCCGGATCAGTTGTATACATTCTGCCAAATTTGTCCAAAAAGACTATAGAAGAAATCCCATTATAGATAAGCAGTGACTGAGACAGCTGGCTTATGATCTTATTGTCCCTGGTGACCTGCTTCATAGATTTGTCATTGTAATATCCGCTGAATTCAATGGTGAGATTGTTGGAGCAGAGTTCACCATTTGCAAGAACTGAAGTGATTCTGTCAGACATTATGCGGATATTTTCATTGATCTGATTATCCGCTCTCTGCATTATCGCTCTGTTATAGAAAAAAAGCATCAAAGCAGTAAGCACTATCATAGGTATCAGTGCCACCAGAATTGTCATTGATGCAATTTTATACTTGATGGACATGTTCCTTGCCTTTTCTCTTCCGGAAATCTTACGTCCGGCGTCGAAGGCTTCCATGTCCCTGATTGTCATATCCTTTAGATTCCTGTTTTCCATAAAGCTTATTTTAACATATAAAGGGCCTTCTATCAGCTTTTTTGCCGATAGAAGGTCTTATAGAAGGTCTTGTAAATTCTATTTTTAATCACCCTTTTACTGCGCCACCGATTGTCATAGCGTTCTCAACCTGCTCGGAAAAGATTGAGTATACTAAGATTGCCGGGAATGATGCAATAACCATTGTTGCGCCCATTCCGCCCCAATCAGTAGTGAACTCTCCCTGGAAGAACAAGACTCCAAGAGGAAGTGTCTTAAGCGCCGGTATACTTCCTACTACTACATTTGCAAGAATGAACTCATTCCATGCATTGAGGAAAATGTAGATTACAAGTGTAACAGTTGCAGGACGAACAAGTGGCTCGATAATCCTAAAGAAAGTCTGGTAAATTGTTGCTCCGTCCATACATGCAGCTTCTTCAAGCTCAATCGGAATACCTTTAAAGAATCCGTAATAAACCATACATGCAAATGCCAGATTAATCGCTATATACGGGAAAACCAGTGACCATCTTGTTCCCATCAGGTTAAACTTCTGTACAACCTTAACAACAGGGATCATAATAGCCTGAACCGGAATAAACATTCCAAGTCCCAGGAAAAGCCTTGTAAATGTCTTCATTTTCCATACCATACGGCTTGTGGCATATGAGAAAAGAAGTGCACATACAATAGTTATTACAACTGTTCCAATTGAAACAAGTAAGCTGTTCAAAAAATAAAGCGGCACATTATACTTGGTCCATGCTGTTATATAGTTCTCATAATGAAGTGGCCATGGAAATCCAAATGGATTAGTAACAAAAATTTCCTGATTGGTCTTGAATGAATAAAAAAGCATCCATATCAACGGGTAAAGTGAAAACGCTGCATAAATCCAGCAGAATACCACAAATATATAATGCAAAGCTGATTTTTTGCCTTCTTTACGCATTTCGTCTCCTCCTTGATTTTTCTTCTTCTTTCTTCTGGTTCTTCTCTCTGAAAATGAAGTTGATCACCAGCATTACAAGCATACACTCAATTACCATTATGGAAGCAGCTGCAAGACCGTATCCATAATCTGATTTCTTAAACGCTGCGTTGTACATCATATATGTGAGCGTGAAAGTTGACTTGTTTGGACCGCCGCCTGTCAGGATATTCATCTCAGTAAAGGCCTTGATACCTCCTGTAAGTGAAATGATAAGGCAGAACTTGTAGGTTTCTGCAAGAAGCGGAATTGTGATCTTAAGGTGTGCAAGAACATTTGAA
>NZ_JAGBLU010000071.1 GCF_017635265.1 Butyrivibrio sp. | reverse complement strand
TTTCAAATTTATCTTGGCAATCTGCATAGATATCAGCCAAAGAAAGCTGTTTATATGGTATCATATATATCAGAATAACTCCTTTCTTGGTATTGGTCAGTGGTTTCTCGTCAATTCTATTGTACCATATCCGGTGAGGGGGTATTCATTTTTTATAGAGCAAAAGTGCCGTATTTATGCAGCTTTTGGCGTTTCACAAACGCCTATAATATAGTATAATTAAAGGGGGATTGATGCCACCTAAAGCTTGATTTGGCAAACCTAAGCTTACTTATGAGAGGATAGCAGGAGCAATTTTCTATGAGAGAAAATGACAAGAGAGTAGTAGACAGATTTACAGAGCTTGCGCTGGTAGACGGTGAATCCTTTAATGAGAGGCTTGTCGCTGATTATCTTATAGCAGAGTTCCAAAAGCTGGGAATAAAGCTTATAGAGGATGATATTGCCGGTAAGATCGGTGGTAACTGTGGGAATTTGTATGGCTTTGCAGAGGGGCGGGGAAAGTATGCAGACTCTGAGCCTATTCTGTTCTGTGCACATATGGACACCGTATCTCCGGGGAACAATAAGAAGATCATATTAAATGACGGCGGAACAATCACAAGCGATCATACGACTGTCTTGGGAGCAGATGACAGGGTTGGCATAGCAGGAATTATCGAGGCGTACACCAGAGTAATCGAGGAAAATCTGGATCATCCGCCAATAGAGTTTCTGTTTACGGTGGCAGAAGAGGTTTACGGCCTTGGAAGCGCGGCTCTTAATTATTCAAGGATTCGCTCCAGGATAGCCTTTGCTCCCGACTGCAGCGGAGAATATGGAGTCTATTCATCCTGCGAGCCGACACTCATTTCATTCGAAGTACATATAAAGGGTAAGGCTTCCCACGCTGGTTATGAGCCTGAAAATGGAATAAATGCAATAGCAGTAGCAGCTGCTGCAATCAGCAGAATAAAGCAGGGGTGGGCTGATGATCACACCACGCTGAATATCGGAATAATAGAAGGCGGAAGTGTTACCAACGCTGTTCCGGAAAACTGTTTTATAAAAGGTGAGATAAGAAGCGGTGTCCATGAAGATGCACATCGGACAATAGACTTAGTAGAAAGCATTTTTTCAGAAGAAGCGAATAGAGCAGGTGCAGAGCTTTGCATAGATAAAAAAGAAAGAATCACCGTTTACAGGATAGATCCCGAAGCCGCAGAAGGAAGTGCTTTGGATAGATATAAGAGAGCATTAGAGAAACAGGGAAGGAGAGCCGTGGCAAAGAAATCCTTTGGAGGAAGTGATATAAATTCTTTGATAAAACACGGAATGGACGGACTAAATATATACGGTCCCATGCATAACATACATACAACTGAAGAATACACAACTGTCCAGGAAATAGCAGACTTCACAGAACTGATAAAGATACTTATGACACAACCATGAGGAACAATTTAAAGGCTTTTGCGAATATAAGGGGGCAAAAATGAGAAAGAAACTGGTTTTAGCACCGATTATGATGGCAGCTGTCTTGTCGTTTACGGCATGTGCTTCGTCCGGAAGCACCGGAGGGAGTGGAGAAGGGGCAGACCGTGAGGTTCTGTTTCAGGTTTCATTGCTTCAGGGTTTAACCTTCGGTGATTATCATGGCAGTATTACTGCCGGAGAACTTAAACAGAACGGAGATACCGGGCTTGGTACTTTTGACGGACTTGATGGCGAGATGATAGTACTTGACGGTGTTGTTTATAAAGCAAAGAGTGATGGCTTAGTCGAAAAGGTAAGCGATGATGAGACAATCCCTTTTTCAAATGTGACTTTCTTTGACGAGGATGAAAATGTAACGCTCGAAGGAATCACTGATATTGACGCATTAAAGGAGCTGCTGAATGAAAAACTTGAAGGGAAACTCCCGAATGGGTTCTGCGTTATACGAATCGATGGTAAATTTAAGGAGATGAATGTCCGCAGCGAATATAAGCAAAACGAACCTTATAAGCCACTTGCAAAGGTTCTTGAGACAGACCAGACATTTTTTGATTATTCCGATATAGAAGGAACAGTGGTGGGATTATACTGTCCGCCATATATGGATAAGTTAAATGCGGCAGGATGGCATCTGCACTTTATTTCAAAAGACAGGGAAAAAGGAGGCCATGTACTTGGCCTGAATATTGATAAGGCTGATCTTGCATTGGATTATACCCAGGGATTTGAAATGAAACTGCCTGATAATGAGATGTTTGATGGCTTTGATCTGACTATAGACCAGTCAGAAGATATAAAAGAAGTCGAGACTGGTGAGTAATGGGCGCAATATAAAGAAGATGCATAAAAAGTGCATATTAGTTGTAGACTTTTTATAATTGGTAGTCGTTTATCCGAATATTATCTTGCAAAAAATGATCTAATATTTCAGTCCGGACCAGATTTTAATCTGGTCCTTCCTTTTTATAGTAACAGTACCAAATATAACGTTACTATAATTTTGTACCAAAGCTGTAAGCCACGAGAGGATGTATTAAAAGCAGCTGAAATACTATTCCCGGAATGTAGGAAGTGTGAAAACTGGAGATATTATTGTATTTGATAGTGTATCCAGAATGAGTAGATCAGCAGATGCGAATACTCCGAGATCTATCCAAAGGTATGGGCACTTCTGGATTTTATGCCACTCGCAAAAAAGTATAGTTTTGTATAATGCAAAAGAAGACTGTTGGGGACAGTCTTCTTTTTGTGTTAGAGGTTTTTATAAAGGAAATACGTTATGGCGAACGTAAATCGGCTTATTAAGTATCAGTTCGCAACTGATGATGTTATGATACATTAATATTGCATGCTATGTAAGTGCTTACACGATACAAAAAGTGGAAAAAATTGAACGGCGATAAACATTCAGTATTTGCAAGATTTATAAAATGTAAGCACTTTCATTTTGGGCTTGTGGGATTTATGATTTAAAATATAGGAAGGAGGGTATTAAAATGGGAGAAAAAAACTTTGATCTAATTACACTTGGTGAGATAATGCTTAGGCTATCACCCCCAAATTATGAGAGAATGACAAGAGGTGATATTTTTGATAAGAGAGCCGGCGGTTCAGAGCTTAACGTTGCATCAGGAGTTGCTCTTTTGGGACTGCGCACAGGCGTTATTTCCAAGCTTCCACAGAATGCACTGGGAACATTTATCAAGAATAGGATAAGATTTGAAGGTGTATCAGATGATTATCTTATATATGATGATTCAGATGATGCAAGACTCGGAATCTATTATTATGAGAACGGTGCGGCACCCAGAAAACCTTCAATTGTATATGACAGAAAAAATTCTTCTATGACCAGGATTTCTTTGGATGAGATCCCAGAAGATGTTTATACATCAGCAAGAATGTTCCACACCAGTGGAATTACACTTGCGCTTAATAAAAATACCTGTGAAGTTACAACAGAACTTATTAAGCGATTTAAAAAGGGCGGAGCATTGGTTTCTTTTGACTGCAATTACAGAGCCAATCTTTGGAGCGAGGAAGAGGCAAGAGCAGCAATAAAGCATATATTGCCATATGTTGATATTCTCTTTGTTTCTGAAGAGACTTCGCGCCGCATGATGCAGAAAGAGGGCGATCTTTCTGATATTATGAAGAGTTATACTACTGAGTACCCTGTTAAGGTAGTATGCACAACTCAGAGAGAAGTAATAAGCCCGAGGAAGCACAACTTTACTTCAACAATATATGATGCAACCAAGGATAAGTTCTACACAGAACAGCCATATAAGGACATTGATGTTATCGACAGAATCGGTTCAGGTGATGCCTATGTGTCTGGTGTGCTTTACGGACTCCTCAAATACGACGATGTAGAAAAAGCGCTTGAGTACGGTAATGCTACATCAAGTGTAAAGAACACAATTCCCGGAGATCTGCCTGCAAGTGACCTTAGAGAAATTGACAGCATCATTAAGAATCATAAGTCAGTTGGGCCTACAAGTGAATTAAACAGATAAATAGTCATAACAAAGAACTCATGGACACGTTGTCTTGAATAAGATATCAAGATGAACAGATAAGATGTTGACAATAAATAAAATTGTTAATAAAATCATTTTTAAACATATTTATAGACGTTGAAGAGGAATAGTAATTTAGCGATGCGTTTCAGAGAGAGAGCGGTTGGTGCGAGCTCTTACGATAGCTTAGTGAACCTGCCTTGGAGTCCTGTGTGAAAACATTTTTTGCGATTATGCGTAAACACAGCGTTTCCCGCGTTAAGGGTGTCAATGAAGTGAAATCTGCTAATTGGATGCAGATTTAAATAGGGTGGTACCGCCGACTAGCCTTCGGTCCCTGTTTATAGGGATGCGAAGGCTTTTTTTAATTATTTTTCGTATCCACTTCATAGATTAAAAGGAGCATGATACCGTTCGAAGCGTATTTTGCTGAGTTACGGTATCAGCATCCGGTCGGAGTAAGTCAGATAATAAACTAGCGTTATTAAAGGAGAAAGAAAAATGGCAGACAACAAGAAACTTGTAGCTGAGATTACATCTATGGATGAGGATTTCACACAATGGTACACAGACGTATGTATCAAGGCTGACCTGGTTAGCTACTCTAACATTAAGGGATGTATGGTAATTAAGCCTGCAGGATACGCAATCTGGGAGCTTATTCAGAAGCACCTTGATGCAAGATTTAAGGAGACAGGAGTTCAGAACGCATATCTTCCAATGTTTATTCCTGAGTCTCTTCTTCAGAAGGAGAAGGATCACGTTGAAGGTTTTGCTCCGGAAGTAGCATGGGTTACACATGGCGGACTTGAGCCACTTACTGAAAGATTCTGCGTAAGACCTACATCAGAAACTCTTTTCTGTGACTACTACAAGGGAGAGATTCATTCATATAAAGACCTTCCACAGGTATTAAATCAGTGGTGCAGCGTTGTTCGCTGGGAAAAAGAGACAAGACCTTTCCTTAGAAGCAGAGAGTTCCTCTGGCAGGAAGGACATACAGCTCACGCTACTTTTGAAGAGGCTGAAGAGCGTACACAGCAGATGCTTAACGTATATGCTGATTTCCTTGAAAACGATATGGCTATTCCTGTAATCAAGGGACAGAAAACAGATAAAGAGAAGTTTGCGGGAGCAGAAGCTACTTATACAGTAGAAGCTCTTATGCATGATGGTAGAGCACTTCAGAGTGCTACAAGCCATAACTTTGGTGATGGATTTGCCAAGGCATTTGGAATTCAGTATGCAGGAAAAGACAACCAGCTTCATTATGTAAACCAGACATCATGGGGACTTACAACACGTACAATCGGAGCTATGATCATGGTTCACGGAGACAACTCAGGACTTGTAGTACCTCCTAAGATCGCTCCAATCCAGGTTGTTGTTATTCCTATCCAGCAGAAGAAGGAAGGCGTTTTAGATGCAGCTTACGATATTGCAAAGAGCCTTTCAGCATTCAGAGTAAAGACAGACGATACAGACAGAACTCCTGGCTATAAGTTCTCAGAGCAGGAGATGAGAGGTATCCCGGTTCGTATCGAGATCGGACCTAAGGACCTTGAAGCAGGAAAGTGCGTACTTGTTCGTCGTGACACAAGAGAAAAGATTGAATGTGCTATAAGCGATGTACCTGCAAAGGTAGGCGAGCTCCTTGATCAGATCCAGAAGGATATGTTCGACAGAGCTAAAAAGCACCTTGAGGCACACACATTTGCAGCACACAACAAAGAAGAGTTTGCAGAAGCCTTCAAAGAGACAAAGGGCTTTGTAAAAGCTATGTGGTGTGGATGCCGCGAGTGTGAAGACAAGATCAAAGAAGATTACAACGTAACCAGCCGTTGTATCCCATTTGAGCAGGAAAAACTTTCAGAAACCTGCGTGGTTTGTGGAAAACCTGCTACAAAGATGGTTTATTGGGGAAGAGCATATTAATCCGGAGAGAATAAATAATGTTCCAAAGCAAAGTATTTAGGCGAATGTTTTTTAGCTACATTCTTATAATTGTTATAAGTACAATGCTGTTTACGACTTCGCTTATTTATCAGAGCCGTCAGATTGCAAACAGTCAGAGAGAATGGGAACATGATCTTATTATACGAGAGGTGACGAATATCATGGATGAGATCCTGACAGATGCCAAAGATACTGTCAGAGATCTCAGGTATTCCACCACTATGAAGAATCTTTATATGGCTTCCAGAATAGATGATCCCTTGGATACATATGAAGATTACGAGGTACAAAAAGAGATACGCTCCCTGTGGGCGCTGCGTGGAGATTCCATATACAGCACCACAATATTTCTTTATGGAAGCAATAGGGCATGGTCTGCAGGCGGTCCCATATACATGGACAAGCCCTTTGAGAAGCAGAGCTTTTCGGTTCCGGCATTTATGAATAGTAGTATCGCTGATTCGATAAATATTGAAAATAATCAGCGGTACTATTTTGCTAAAGAAGGACTTCTTTACTGGGATAGCTACACGTACAGAACCGGAACGGAAGTAGGGCTTTGCTGCGTACTGATTGACCTTTCAAAAACTCTGGACAATGTTGCAAATGCACTCGGAGATAATCAGGCTATAAGGATTTCATATCAGGGAAAAGAGCTTTTGTCTGTGGGAAATATTGATGACAGAGAGCCCATACTTCTTTTCCAAGGGGACAATGATTTTACATATGAGCTCTTTGATGGAGAGTATTCCTTTATCAAGGGAAATAATATTCTTATTGGAATGCTTACTGTGCTTGTAATAGTAACTCTTTTGTTTGTGTGGATTGCTTATTGGGAGAGTAAAAGATATTACAAACCTATCGACTATCTGGGCAAAATGGTTGGCTCCGAAAAAAAATCGCAGACAGCTAATGATGATAATGAGATGAATTCCATAATCAATGGAATTCAGGATCTTATCGGTGAAAAGAACAGCTATAGAGAAAAAATGCTCACAATCACTCCGTATGCGGGTGCAGGCATGTTTCAGGCTATTGTGTCCGGACAGGCCGGAGAAGAAAAATTAGGAGTTCTTTCAGAAGAAGATTTCCTCGATTTAAAGCACCCATATTATATTGTATCAATTCTGAACTTTGCATATGAGTGGTCAAAAAATGTAAAAGAAATAAGCCATAAAGATTTAGAGAATCTTTTCAAACAGGTTTCTGCCACATGGACAGCAGAAGATATGCATATTACATGGTACTTTAGTAACAAGAATACAGCTTATCTCATTCTTAGCTTTGATGAAAAAAGAGATATCGATGACATATTCTATGGTATCCATAAGCTTATTCAATCATCGGTTGAAAAAGAGCATATCATAGTAACGATGGGTGTAGATGTTGTCAGAGAAGATATATCTGAACTAAAGTCCGCGTGCGAAGGAGCGTCATCAGCACTTGATGGTATATTGCATGATGGTCGTGGAGAAATATTTTTTGTAGAAGAATTTCCAAGGCAAAGTGTTGATTATTACCTTCCTACAGGCTTTAAAGAAAAACTCAGAACCTGTCTTGAAAATAAAGATAAGTATGGAATCCATGAACTTCTTTTTGATATCTATAAAACAAATCTTGAACTTGATGCATCAGCAGAAGTTTATAAATCTTTGGCAGAGGATTTTTATCTGACAATGATGAAGACCATAAGAAAAGTGTCAGGTCTTACGACAGTTCATTTGAGCATACAGCGCGTAAGCGAACTTATGAGCCTTCAGGAAATATTTGATTACTACGATGCAGCGCTGATTTCAATAATTGATCTCTTGGAAAAAAATGAACGTGAGAAAAAAGAAGAGACCAAATTAGATGATGAGATAATTAAATATGTTGAGGAGAACTATTGTGATCCCAATATATCATTGCAGCAGTTGTCAGATAAGTTTGATGTGAGTAATAAATATCTGCTTCTTTTATTTAAGCAGCGTTACAATGCTACATATCTGCAGTTTATACAGAGTAAGAGAATAGAAAAGGCTGTGGAGTTAATTGAACAGAATGCGATGCCGATTTCTGAAATAGGAGTAAGAGTAGGTTATGAAAACCAACTTACCTTCAGAAGAAACTTTAAAGCCCAGACTGGCCTGAATCCTTCTGAATATGCGGCTCGCAAGAAATGAACCTTTAGAAAAAATTGTTTCTATACAACAAAAACCTTCCGTGTGTAAAATCTGCTTATCAGATTTACAGGGGAGGTTTTTTGATGTCAAACGATAAAAAAAAGAAGACCTGGAAGCAGCTCTTATATAGAGATCGATACCTGCTTATAATGATCATTCCTGTTGTGATTTATTATCTTGTTTTTTGCTATCTTCCTATGACGGGAATTGTGATGGCCTTTAATCAGTATCAGGTTGGATCAGGATTTGCAGGTATATATACCAGTAAATGGGTTGGACTTAAATGGTTCAAACAGTTTTTTGGATCAATATATTTGGGAAGACTTGTAAGAAATACATTCCTTTTGCAGTTCTTTTCACTTATATTCGGCTTTCCTATTCCGATTCTTTTTGCCATAGCAGTAACTCAGGTGGCTAATAAAAAGGCCAGAAAAATAATACAGGTAAGTACATATCTTCCATATTTCATATCTACTGTAGTTGTATGTGGTATGATCAACAATTTCCTTTCACCGTCAGGAGGAATCATCAATCAGCTCCTTAATATGATAGGAATTGAAAGCATAAACTTTATGAACCTTCCACAGTGGTTCAGACCGATATATGTAATATCCGGATCATGGCAAAGCTTTGGATTTAATTCAATTATTTTCGTGGCAGCGATCATGGGGATTTCACCTGATTTGTACGAAGCCATGGATGTGGATGGAGCCAATAGAAGGCAAGTTATATGGCATCTGGTGTTACCGTCAATAAAACCGACAATCATTCTTTTACTTATCATGTCGCTGGGAACAATGATGAGCGTAGGATTTGAGAAGGTTTACCTTCTTTATAACACAGCAGTTTATGAAACTGCAGATGTAATTCAGACTTATGTATATCGTCAGGGTATTCAGAGCAGCAATTACAGCTATGCAACTGCAGTAGGTCTTTTCAATTCTGTGATCAATTTTGTAATTGTATTCATTGCTAACAGAATCAGCAGAAAAGTAACAGATACAGCTATTTGGTAAAAGAGGATTTGAGGTATGAAAACAGGTGTAAAAAGAAGAAAAGAGTTTCACGGATCTGTCGGGGATATAGTATTTGACCTTATCATATGGGTATTCCTATTCTTTGCGGTAGTAGTCTGTGTATATCCGTTCATATATGTTCTTAGTGTTTCGCTTAGTTCGGGACAGGCAGTAAATCAGGGAAAAGTAGTGCTTTTTCCGGTGGATTTGAATCTGGAAGCACTTAAAACAGTACTTAATTATAAACAGCTGTGGATTTCATATGGAAATACTTTTTTCTATACAGTTGTAGGAACAGTATTAAATGTAGTATTCACATGCCTGGCAGCCTATCCATTATCAAGAAAAAGATTTTGCTTAAGGAAACAAATGAATTTCCTATTAGCATTTACCATGTATTTTTCAGGCGGACTTATCCCTGTGTACATTATTGTCACAAAGCTTGGATTATATGATTCGAGACTGGTTATGATTCTGCCGGTACTTATATCAGCTTATAACGTTATGATCTGCAGATCGGCTTTTGAGTCAATATCGGAGGAATTATTTGAAGAAGCGGCCATAGAAGGCGCCAATGATTTCTATATTCTTACAAAGATAGCTGTTCCGCTGATAAAGCCTACACTAGCTGTGCTAACGCTTTATTATGCTGTAGCAAGATATAATGATTTCTTTTCAGCGATGCTGTATATCAGTGATTCGACCAAGGAACCTTTGCAGATATTCCTTAGAAGAATTCTGCTTCAGGCTTCAATGGAAATCATGCAGACAACCAACATAAACATGGGTGCATTGTCTCAGTCAACAATTCAGGTTAGATATGTATGTATTGTTGTTTCTGTAGTACCTATTATGCTGGTAGTGCCTTTGGTACAAAAATATCTTGTTCAGGGAACAATGCTGGGCGCTGTAAAAGGCTGAGCTGTGAGAACCTGCTGAGGTCTTTTCGAAGCTGGTTCGAGCGCGTTAAACCGAACGAAGTGAGGTTTAACTTCCTTATGAAGCTAAAAACTTCTTACCGAACAAAGTGAGGCTTAACTTCCTTATAAAATAAAAAATATTTTCACATATATAAAAGGAGGGTAACATGAAAAAGAAAGTATTATCATTATTGCTGGCATCTTCAATGGTTATGTCTGTGCTGGCATGTGGAGACTGTGGTTCTGCTAACAAAGCAGAATACCTGACAATCCTTGAATTTACGCACTTTTGTGAGTTTTTCTCCTTCAATTATGTGGAAGAAAATCGCAAAGAAAAACTCCTGATTCAGAAAATTACCGTGGCGGTAGCTTTTGAACTGGAGACGGGGAACACAAAGAATCCGGATATAAAAGTGAATATGGATACCATCGAATGATGGCTTTAAATAGGGATATTGGCAAGAAATGCTGATATCCCTTTTTGCGTATAAAAACATGGAAGGAGGGCTTACAAAATATGACCTTTACAGCGATAGGTGCATTTGGCGGGATATACTTCATAATCTCCCATGGAAAAACTTTAAAACCAGGGAGGATGGAAAGATGGTCAAAGTCAGATTGCAGGGAACGACCTGCGAGATCAAGCGTATGAAAAGGTGTATCGAAAGAAATAAGAGAATTAAGGTTATAAGCGTGTCTGACGCTTTTCCTAATAAGGGAACCAAGAAGTATTTCAGGCAATATATGGATGTAGTTATTGATCCAAACAGCGAAAAGAAAGCAGTTAACCAGTAAGGGAGGACGGAGATTATGTGCAAAGTGATATCTGTAGCCAATATTAAAGGCGGGGTAGCAAAAACAACTACTGCCGCAAATTTAGGAATAGGACTTGTTAAAAAGGGAAAAAGAGTCCTGATCATAGATCTGGATCCGCAAGGGTCGCTTTCGTTAGGTCTTGGTATAAGGAATAATAAGGATTTGCCTTATACAGTAGGTACAGTAATTCAGAAGGTTATTAACGAAATAGAAATCAGCGAAGGTGAAGGCATAATTCACAATGCTGAGGGAATAGACATACTTCCAAGTAATCACAGTCTGCGGGCAGTGGAACAGCAGCTTGATGAAGTCATGAGCAAAGAGCATATCCTTGAGGAATACATCGACAGCATCCGCAGCAAATATGATTACATCATCATAGACTGTAATCCCGGAGTTGATAATCTGATTCTTAACGCTCTGACTTGTTGTGATAGTGTTCTGATCCCATCCCCACCCGAATACTTGTGTGTAGAGGGCTTACAGGAAATTATCAGAACTATCGGACAGGTTAAGAAGAGACTTAACCGCAAGATTGAGATTGAGGGAGTGCTTCTGACCATAGTAAATGGAAGGACAAACATTGCCAGGGACATCATGAATAAGATGGAAGAAGCTTATGGTCAGCACCTTAAGATTTTTCAGACTGTAATTCCTGAATCTGTAAAAGCTAAAGAAGCTGTTGCAAACGGTATAAGCGTTTATGAACAATCACCAAAAAGCAGCGTAGCTATTGCCTACGAAGCGTTTGTAGGGGAGGTGCTTGATAATGAGTAAGAAAAGAGCTTCTGATAATATCAGCCTCACTGCGTTTGATGATCTGTTTGGAATACCTTCGGAAGGTGAGCAGATAGTGGAAGTTGCCTTAAAAGACCTGCATGAGTTCCATAATCATCCATTCAGAGTACTTGATGATGAAAAGATGGAAGAGACGGTTGCAAGCGTCAAAGAGCAGGGAATTATTGTGCCTGGTATCGTCAGACCTCTTAATGAAGGTGGATACGAAATAATTGCAGGCCACAGGCGTAAACGTGCTGCAGAACTTGCAGGACTTAAGACTATGCCTGTATATATCAGAGAATACTCTGATGAACTTGCAACCCGTCTTATGGTTGATACGAATATCCAGCGTGAAGATATCCTTCCCAGTGAAAAAGCTCACGCTTACCGTATGAAATACGATCAGATTAAAAGTCCCGGTGTTAAAGGAAATTCTCTTGATGAGCTTGGAAATGCAGCCGGCGAGAGCGGGAAGACTGTTCAAAGGTATCTATGGCTTTCAAATCTGATAGATGGATTGATGGAACTTGTAGATACAAGAAAAATCGGAATGGCTCAGGGA
>NZ_JAGBLU010000070.1 GCF_017635265.1 Butyrivibrio sp. | reverse complement strand
AAATAAGAGCCTCATTTCCTGTTTTGAATAAGTATGAAAGGAAATGAGGCGAATTATTTTGAATTTACTGTCTCTTTGCGAATACTACCCGAGCTCTGGACAAAGCTATGGGCACAAATGGATTTTATTTTGGCTCTCGCAAGAAATTATGTTTTTTGGTGTAGTAGATATAGTAAATTGTGAAAAGAATCGTGGTGGTAATCCAGGTTAGTGGATAACTGAACTCTACTGTTTCTATGGTCTTATTGAGAGGAAAAGCTATAAGTATCCATGCCACACGAAGAACACAGATTCCACTTAAAGTAATAAACATAGGAACAAGTGCTGTTCCCATTCCTCGCAATACTCCTGATAAAACCTCAACTCCTATGTATGTGAAATAAAAAGGAGCCAGATATTTTATCATCTGAATACCAATATCTATAACCTGTCTGTCTGCTACAAAAATCTTAAGGAATATTTCACCATAGAAATATAACAGCACACTTAAAGGTATAGTAATCACAAAAGCGATATAAAATGCATATCGGGTACTTTTATGAACCCTGTCAATTTTTCCTGCACCGAAGTTTTGTCCGGCGAAAGTTGTTACTGCCGTTCCAAGGGAACTTATGGTCATCCAAAAAAGAACGTCAATCTTTCCATAGGCTGCCCAGGCGGCAGTCGCATTTTTACCGATTTCATTTATGGCAGTCTGAATGAGCATATTGGAAATTGTATACATGGTGGTCTGTATCCCTGCAGGAAGTCCAATTCTGATAATACGCTGAAGCATTTCCGTATCTATTTTTATCTTCCTGATATCAAGTCTGTATGAATCTGTGCTTTTTACAAGTATATAAACCACTATCACAGCACTTAACAACTGACATATAACCGTGGCAATAGCAACGCCAATTACCCCCATTGTGACGCTTACGCTACCCATCTTAAATCCGATTACAAATAAGAGATCCAGAAGAATATTTACAAAGCAGCTTATTATAAGCACATAGAGCGGTCTTTTGGAATCACCGATTGCCCTTAATATACCGGCTCCCATATTATAAACAAGATTCGCTACCATACCAAGGAAATATATCCTTAAATAAGCCGTAGAAGCTTCTACAATCTCCTCCGGTGTCTTCATGGCATCAATTACCCATGCTGTTGAAAAAAGTCCTATAATGGTAAAAATTATGCCTCCTACGATGGCAATGGCTATTGAGGTATGGACCGCCTTACTCACTTCTTCTTTTCTGCCGGCCCCATAAAACTGAGCAATTACAACAGATGCTCCGGTTGATAGTCCCTGAAAGAATCCCACAAAAAGGGATACAATCATTGCCGCCGAACCTCCTACAGCAGCCAGTCCATCTGCACCAACAACGCGACCAACAATTACAGCATCAACAGTATTGTAGAACTGCTGAAAAAAGGCACCAAGAAGCAGGGCTGCAAAAAAAGACAGCATCCCCGAAATAATAGATCCTTCAGTTATTTTGTTTAATGTTTTATCTTTAGTTCTCATAAAGAACCATTTTATCACAATTTGACCTCATTGGCATACTTGAAGTAAGATTAATATTAGTGAGGTTAAAAAATGTACATCAATGTAAAAAAACATATATTATCAAATGCAATTCTTTCTGTTGCAATAGTTAAGATTATAGCTGCCATAACTGAAGGCTCTATCCGGATATTTTTAAATAACAATTCCTCTGACTCCCCAACCATGTTAGATTCGATACTGTGGACCTGTCAAATCATAAGCTCTTTAATACAGATTTTCTTTATAATTATCATTTTTTACTTGTCCTGGAAAAAGCTTTGGCACTACATGAATCTGGTTCCAAAAGAAGATCAAAAAGAGATGGCTCTTTTACAACAGGAATATCTTGGAAAAAGGCTGGCTACACTTTCAGCTGCTTCTGTAAGCAGACTGCTTCAGCTTTGGGCTGTTATATTCATTTGTGCAGAGCTCATATATGACTTTTCATCCATTATGTACAGAAGATTTATCGCGATACTTATGAGCGTTTTCGATCAGGACAGCACCCTTTCAGACAGCACATTTATTCTACTTTATAACCTGACCCACGGTTTTAAGTACCTGGAGATTCTCGTGGCAATACTTCTTGGCATTGTCATGACCGGTATTTTTTTAAACGATAAATATCTTAAGCTTGCATCTTTGGTAATATTGATACTGTTTTTACTGTCATTTTCAATATTACAAATGCAGACAGTGTACCTTCTGGGGCGTGAAATAGGAATAGTATGGACATCCATAATATATCACTTCACGGAAACCCTTGGACTGATACTACTATCTGCATATCTGTCCAAAAGATATAAAGGCTTATAACAAGGCTTATACAGAAAGAATAAGTTTTCTGTTTTTTGCTCTTCTTTCTTCCTTAAGATACTTGTGTACATCAATTGCCATCGTAATAGCAAAAATTGTATTCATATAAAGATCTGCCATAATGTTTGTAAAAAAATTGTTCATAACATTTACCCCCTGTATTTATGTGGTTAATTTTTTATACGAACAATAAAAAAATATGGCAAAAGAAAAAGACTATTCATGTTATCAAAATCATGAATAGTCTTTTTACTGCGGATGACAGGACTTGAACCTGCACGTCGGAGACACTAGAACCTAAATCTAGCGCGTCTGCCAATTCCGCCACATCCGCATATTCGTATCAAACGAACAAAATAGATTATACAAACTTTAAAAGGTAATTTCAAGTATTATTCTCAAAAACCTTCTTAAGCCAGTTTCCTTTGAAATAGTAAACCACAAAGATAATTGCACTTACAGACCAGGTCAAAGGATAAGCCCAAAATATAACATTAACAACCGGAATAAATCTCACAATAATTGTAATATATGTAATTCTAAGGAGACACCAGCTTGAAAGCATTACCACCATAGGAACTGTTGTCTTTCCTGCTCCACGGTATATACCGGCAAGACAATGGTTAAGTGCCAAAAGACAATAGAACAGACTTTCTGTTCTTGCCTGAGTCGCTCCTATCATAAGAACCTCCGATTCTGAGGAAAACATCCTAAGTAATACCGGCGCAAATAAAAAGACTATCAGACCGATAAACTCAGCACAGCTTACACTTATTGCACTTCCTATAACAGCACCTTTTTTTACTCTCTGAAGTTCTTTGGCTCCCACATTCTGACTCACAAAGGTTGTTAAAGCCATAGACATGCATGTAATAGGTAAAAATACAAATCCCTCAAGTTTAAAATAGCTCCCGCATCCGGCCATCGCTGCTGATCCAAAAGCATTGATATTGGACTGTACCACAACATTGCCAATAGCAATTACACTATTTTGTATTCCGGTTGGAAATCCTATCATAAGCTCTTTTTTAATAGTTTCAGGATCCATTTTCAGTTTTCCAAAATAAATCCTATGAGGTCCCTGCACTCTGGTAAGCTTTGAAAAAGCAAGAATTGCACTGACAAACTGTGCGATAACTGTGGCAAGTGCAGCTCCCGCTATTCCCAGTCCCAAATCCCTGACAAATAAAAGATCTAAAACTGTATTTATCACAGTGCTGACCATTAGATAGTACAACGGTCTTTTAGAATCACCCATGGCCTGAAATACTCCACAGCAGGCGCTGTAAAGCACGTTTCCAAGTCCGCCAAGGAAATATATTTTAAAATAGATTACAGAATTGGGCATTACATCTGAAGGAGTCCCCATCCATCCAAGCAGAACAGGTGTAAAAAAATATCCAAATACTGTCAATACAACGCCCATAATAATCGAAAATGTAATACCTGTGTGAGCGGCGATTGCAACTCCCTTCTCGTCACCTGCTCCATATCTCTTGCCAATGATAACACTACTTCCCATAAATAAACCGTTTATAAAGCCAACCATCAAAAAGATCAGACTTCCCGTAGTGCTTACTGCAGCAAGAGCTTCTTTTCCCAGAACATTACCTACAACTACAGAATCAACAACGTTATATAGTTGCTGCAATAACTGACCAAAAAAGAGGGGGATTGCAAATAAAATGAGATTTTTAGAAATAGAACCTTTTGTCATAAGATCGCCAAACTATTCAAAGCGCAATGAAGTGCGCCAAGCCTTTCGCAAAATAAAAACCTTGCAAACTCATCGTTTACAAGGCTTCTTAATAATGAGACACGGGGGAATCGAACCCCCGACAACTTGATTAAAAGTCAAGTGCTCTACCGACTGAGCTAGTATCCCATGTATTACTATGAACAAATTTCGACGCAATATCCCGTTACGCCTAACTGGGCTAGCCGGATTCGAACCGTCGTATGCAGCAGTCAAAGTGCTGTGCCTTACCGCTTGGCGATAGCCCAACGCACTTTCGTGCAAGGGTGGCTAGAGGGACTCGAACCCTCGGTCTCCAGAACCACAATCTGGCGCGTTAACCAACTACGCTATAGCCACCATATTGTTAGGAGCACAAGTGCTATAGCTTAGCAAGTACTCTTTATTAAAAAAGATGTGCCCGAAGGGATTCGAACCCCCGACCCACGGCTTAGAAGGCCGTTGCTCTATCCAGCTGAGCTACGGACACATGAAGCGGGTGATGGGAATCGAACCCACGTATCTAGCTTGGAAGGCTAGTGTTCTACCATTGAACTACACCCGCAAAACATTTCACAACGAATTGCTTTGCTGTTTTGCATCAGGCAAGGCTGACAGCACAAGTTTCAAAACTTGAATCGGGGTGACAGGATTCGAACCTGCGACCCCCTGCTCCCAAAGCAGGTGCTCTAGCCAAACTGAGCCACACCCCGTTTGCTTTAAAAGCCTTTCGCCGTAACGCGAGATTTATTATATAATGATTCAAGCTTGATTGTCAACACATTTTTTATAATTTTTTTAACGTACTTACAGGTACTTTATTTCATAACTTATAATACCATTGTCATCCGTTGTAAGCACGATATAGCTTGGTCTTCTGCCCTCTTGTCTCGGATACGACAAACTTCCCGGATTGAACAAATATACCCCGCCCATGGTTTTGGCTACCGGTTTATGAGTATGCCCGAAAAAAATAACCTCTGCTCCTCTGGCCATTCCTTCGCTTCTAATATACTCCAAATCCATTGATACCATGTAATTATGCCCATGAGTCAAAAAAGCTCTGTGTCCGTCAAAAGAAAACTCCAACTCTCTGTTCAGATTCGAAAAAAAATCATTATTTCCTGCCACAAAATATACGGGGCAGTTCGCTGCAAGCGCATATTTTCCTTCAGAACCCTCAAAATCCCCGCAATGTATTATCCCATCTAACGGCTCTTCCAGATCAAGAACATCATAAAAATTCTTATCGCTGCCATGAGTATCACTCACAACCAAATATTTGTGCATAAATCAAATTCCTTCCCCAAGCAACTTTGCCATCTCTCTTAATGCTTTTCCCCTGTGACTTATAGCGTTTTTTTCCTCCGGGCTTATCTGCGCTGAAGTTTTCCCATAATCAGGTAAAAAGAATATCGGATCATATCCAAAACCGTTTTCTCCGGCTATTTCATATCCTATTCTGCCTTCCATTGTCCCCTGACAGGAAAATGTTTTTCCATTTGGAAGTACAGCTGAAATAGCACATACAAATCTCGCAGTTCTCTTCTCATCAGGAACTCCGTTAAGTCTCTCAATAATCTTATTATTCTTTATGATATATGAAGTGTCTTCGCCAAGATATCTTGCAGAATATATACCGGGTTCTCCACCAAGATAATCCACTTCAAGTCCTGAATCATCAGCAAGAACAATTGACTCATCCGCCTCTTCACGGCTCTTTTGACGAATCATATCATATACTGCCTTGGCTTTGATCATGGAATTCTCAGCAAAAGATGTACCATTCTCAACAATATCCCCACTGACACCGGCTTCCTTCATGGAAAGTATTTCCATTCCGAGACCGCCGAGTATCTCACGTATTTCCCTCATTTTATTGTTATTTCCCGTTGCAAATATTATTCTCATCCCTGTCTCCAATTTATTCTTCAGTATAAAGAGCTTGTATTATAGCGTCATACAGACCTTCAGCTATTTTTTTATCATCACTGCTGTTATCATACTCAACGCAGATTCTTGCTGCAGGAACCGTAGCTTCTTTTAGCAAAACATCATCTTCATCTGCTTCATATACACCTGATGCAATCGCTCCTATCTTCGTTGCCACGCTTCTTTCAGTCAAATCTGCAAATTCAGCGTTATTCATCCCTCGTAAAAAGAACTGACTGTTATAATAAGCAGATACAATATCGCTTCCCTGTTCGTCTGATATTCTTGAATTTAAAGCAATAACAAGATCTGCTGCTGTTTCCTTTAAAAGTTTACTTTTTCTTTCGTCGGAAGCAGGTTCAGTCCCAAGACCGGTAAAATAAATCTTAAGATTATTCTCTTTATCTTTGGCAGCTATTTCTTTTAGCTCAAGAGCAATATCAATAGCAGAAGCACTATCATAATCCCCTGCACCTGCCGGATCAAAAACAACAGTATAGTCATACATCTCAGACGGCTTTGCAAACTCTACTTCGATGGTGCTGTTTTCTGTAAGAGAACTTGAACTTGCATACAGATCGTTAAGCACAAAATCAAGGCAAACGCTTCCACTATCATTTTCCGTGATACATACTGCACTTTTTAAGATATTAAGGTCCGTAATTATCGCATTTTCAAGGTAAAAGCCCTCTTCCCTGCTGTCTATATAAATCTTAAGTTCATGATCTATATATCTGTCTTCCAAAACTATATCATCTGAACCTACTGTTTTGGATAATGGAATTATAAGCTTTCCAACTTGCCCTTTGCTTGCATTCTGGTCAATTAAAATATTGTACGAATCCGCGGTACTTTTCCTGTCAATATGGGTTCCCGCAGCATCTGTAATCAAAATATGCTTGGTGGCAGCTCTCTGAAGCATCACAGTAATGGATAATACTCCGAAAATGCCAGCCTTGATAGCTACTTTTTTCATTTGTTTATTATTCATAAATGAATATCCTCATCATAAGTACGCTAATACAGCATTAGTCAGCATTCTTTTTCGGAGGCTTTGGTCCCATAAACTGATAAAAATATGTCTTAATCATTCCGTTATAGATTTTTCTGTTTTTATCAGCTTTTTTACCGATATACTTTTCTGCCTGCTCAAATCCTGTAATAAGAAACATTGACCAGGAATCAAGCGACTTATATCTCTCCCCGATAGTTTTATAAAGTGAAGGCAGCTCCTTTTGATCACCGATTCTCTCTCCATATGGAGGATTGGTGATAATAAAACCGTATTTTTTTCTATGACTAAGAGCCGCAATATCTCTTGCCTGAAAATGGATCATATGATCAACTCCGGCTTTTTTAGCATTTATTCTGGCTATCTCAACCATCTCCGGATCAAGATCATATCCCTGAATATCTGTTTCAACATCAGTTAATATCTCATCTTTAGCCTCTTCTCGAACATCTTCCCAGTTCTGAGGCGTAATCAGGTGTGTCCACTTTTCAGCTGTAAAATGCCTGTTAAGTCCCGGTGCAATATGAGCTGCAATCATAGCTGCTTCTATAGGAATAGTTCCGCTTCCGCAGAAAGGATCGACTAATATTCTATCTCCATGCCAGGGCGTAAGCATTATAAGAGCAGCTGCAAGATTCTCAGCAATAGGAGCCTTGGATTCCAGCTTTCTGTAGCCTCTTTTGTGCAACGAATCGCCGGTTGTATCAAGAGCAACCGTAACTTCATCCTTCATCAGAAAAACTCTTATAGGATATTCCTCAGCATCCTCTTTAAACCAGTCTGTGTTGTAGCTTTGCTTCATTCGCTCAACAATAGCCTTTTTTACAATGGATTGTATATCAGAAGGGCTAAAGAGCTTGCTCTTAACGCTTGAAGCCTTTTTCACCCAGAACTTGCCTCTTTCAGGAATAAACTCCTCCCATGGAAGAGCCTTTATTCCCTGATACAAATCCTCAAAGCTCTCAGCATGAAAGCTTCCTACCTTAATAAGAACCCTTTCAGCTGTTCTTAGACCGATATTAGCCCTACACACAGCATCAGCATCTCCTGCAAAAGAAATTCTGCCATCTGATACTTCCGTGATATCATAGCCCAAATCGATTATTTCTTTTTTTAACACCGATTCCAAACCAAAATGGCATGGACAAATTAAATCAAATTTTTTCATCATAACTCCGATTATAACAAACAAGAAGGCATAAAAAAAGATGCATCTATATACTAGATGCATCCTCAGTGTGCGTGACAGGATTCGAACCCACGACCTTCTGGTCCGTAGCCAGACGCTCTATCCAGCTGAGCTACACGCACATATGCCATTTCGACAACAAAATATATTATATGCATGGCACGGCACTTTGTCAACACACTTTTTATATTATTTCGAAACAGGCCTTCCGTAAGGGGAATATCCGCCCTTTTCTGCTGCTTCTTCAGCTTTTGTCTCAGCTATAAGTTTCTCAATGTCAAACCTTGCAAACTCAAAACAGGCCATAATAGTTGGAGAGAACACACCGCATTCACCGTCTTTTATCATTGAATAGGCTTTATCAACAGGATATGCAGCCTTATATACTCTATCACTTACAAGTGCATCATACACATCAGCAAGAGCTGTAAGCTGAGCAGCTATAGAATTTTCTTTTCCCTTTAAACCATCGGGATACCCCTTGCCATCATACCTTTCATGGTGATGTCTGCAAATATCCCTGCAAACCTCATAGTACTCTTTATCCTGAATATCTTTGAGCATCTCAATTATCTCACTTCCTCTGGTCGTGTGAGACTTCATAACTTCAAACTCTTCTGTAGTGAGCCTTCCCGGCTTTAGAAGGATTGAATCCGGTACTGAAATCTTGCCTATATCGTGCATGGCAGATGCCTGTGTTATAACTTCGACAAGATGCGGAGTAAGCCCAAGTTCAGGATAGTTATTCATGGCAACCAGAGCCAGGATACGCACTATGCCTTTGATTCGCTTTAAGTGGTATCCTGATTCCATGCTTCTAAATTCAACAATAGTAGCTATTGTATCTATAACTCTCTCGTTGCTGTTCTTTAGCTTTTCTTCCTGCTTTTTGAGATATAAAAACTGCTTTTTCAGCACTCTGGTCTGATCATCAACCTGCTCTTCCAGATTGTTTTTGTGATCAAAAAGTTCAATGGTTCTCGAAACTCTTTTGTCAATGATTACAGGATCAAACGGCTTATGTATTACGTCTGCAGCACCTTTCTGATAGCTGGTTCTTTCGGCCTCAGTTGATGTATCAGCTGTAATCATAAGAACAGGAATGCTTTCATTAAGATTATCCTTCTTTGTCATTGCCTCCAAAACAGCATATCCGTCCATTTCAGGCATGACAATGTCAAGCAGTATTGCTGCAAGTTTGTCCTCATTCTGCTCCATGATTTTCATGGCTTCCAGGCCATCGCCAGCCTCCAGAATATTATATTTATCCTTAAAAATTTCTCCTAAGATGCCTCTGTTAATCTCATTATCATCAACAACAAGGATAGAACGATCCGCCATAATCCCTCCAGCATAATATAGTTATGCTCTTTTTCCGCTCACCGGAACAAAGCTCAATCACAAAAACATATATTTTTTATCTTACCTTTCAACGATAGCAGCACATCCCATTCCACCGCCAACGCAAAGTGTAGCAAGTCCTCTGTGAACATCTCTTCTCTGCATTTCATATAAAAGCGATACAAGAATTCTGTTTCCGGAGCATCCAACCGGATGTCCAAGTGCAATAGCACCACCGTTTACATTAAGAACATCATTGCTGAATCCAAGATCATGCTGAACAGCAACAGACTGTGCAGCAAATGCTTCATTGGCTTCGATAAGGTCAAAGTCTCCAATTGAAAGACCTGTTTTTTTCATGACCTTCTGAGTTGCCGCAACAGGTCCGATACCCATTATACTCGGCTCAACGCCTGCAAGTTCTCCGGCAATCCATGTACCAAGAGGTTTAACTCCCAGCTCTTTTGCCTTCTCTTCGCTCATTACAATTATTGCAGATGCAGCATCATTGATACCTGAAGAATTAGCAGCAGTCACAACACCGCCATCCTTTTTAAACGCCGGCTTAAGATGTGAAATTCCCTCTACCGTAACGCCTTTACGTGGGCCTTCATCCGTATCAAAAATAATAGTTTCTTTCTTTTTCTTTATTTCGACAGGAACAATTTCTTCCTTAAATTTTCCTTCTGCTATAGCCTTCTCAGCCTTATTCTGAGACCATGCAGCAAATTCATCGAGTTGCTGCCTTGTAAGATGCCACTGTTCAGCTATATTCTCTGCTGTAATTCCCATGTGATATCCGCCAAAGGCGTCTGTAAGGGCATCCTTTATCATAGCATCCTGAAGCTCTCCGGAACCCATTCGATATCCGTAACGTCCCTGCTGCATAAGGTAAGGTGCCATAGACATATTCTCCATACCACCTGCCACAATAATATCAGCATCGCCCATTCCTATAAGTTTTGCAGCCAGATTTACGCAGTGCAGTCCTGATCCGCAAAGGACATTGATAGTTGTAGCCGGTACTTCTACAGGAATTCCTGCATTTATTGCTGACTGTCTTGCAGGATTCTGTCCAAGACCTGCCTGAATAACACAGCCCATATATACTTCATCTACCTGCTCCGGTTTAACTCCGGCTCTTTTTAAAGCTTCCTTTATAACGATTGCGCCAAGTGCAGGTGCCGGCGTTGTTGAAAGGGTTCCACCCATTGTTCCGATAGCTGTTCTGCATGCTCCGGCTAATACTACTTTTCTTGCCATATTTACCTCCATTTTTTGAAAAAAGAAGTGGCAAAAGATATAAAATCTGCCGCCACTTCTATTTTATCATTTTATTGTGAATATCTCAACGTAATTGAGATTTATATCAACCCTTTGCTGCAAGAGCTTCTTTAATCTTCTTTGTAAGGGCGGGAACAATCTTATTAAGATCTCCAACTACACCATAATCAGCTACGTCAAAGATAGGTGCATTCTCATCTTTGTTGATGGCGATGATGATGTCAGACTCTTCCATACCTGCAACGTGCTGGATAGCTCCGGAAATACCAATTGCAAAGTAAAGCTGAGGTCTTACTGTCTTACCTGTCTGTCCAACCTGAAGATCCTTTGGCTTCCAGCCTGAATCTACAACTGCACGTGAGCAGGAAACTGTTCCGCCCAGAGCCTCTGCAAGATCATCAAGAATCTTGAAGTTCTCAGCACTTCCAACACCACGGCCACCTGATACGAGAATCTTGGCTGCCTGAATGTCAGCAACAGAAGAAGCTTCTTTTACAATCTTGAGGATTTCTGTATAGCAATCGTTCTCTTCGAATCCAGGGTTGAACTCAACAACTTCTGCCTTAGCACCCTTAATTGGATCAATCTTCTGCATAACGCCCGGACGAACTGTAGCCATCTGAGGACGGAAATCAGGACATGCGATTGTTGCGATTGTATTTCCACCAAATGCAGGTCTTGTCATAAGGAGCTGTTTGTGCTTAGTCTCTCTGGCAGGTGATGGCTCAAGCGGGAAATCACCAATGTCAAGACTTGTACAGTCAGCTGTAAGACCTGTATGTACTCTTGATGATACTCTTGGGCCAAGGTCTCTTCCGATAGCTGTAGCACCAACAAGAAGGATTTCAGGTTTAAACTCATCAATTACGGAAGCAAGAGCATGTGTATAAGGCTCTGTTCTGTAATCCTTAAGAGCCGGATCATCAACTACGATAACTCTATCTGCACCATATTCAGCGAGTTTGTCCACAAGACCTTTTACATCGCTTCCAAGAAGTACAGCAGTAACTTTTTTCTCATCGAGGTCTTCTGCAAGACTCTTTGCTTTGCCCAGAAGTTCAAGTGCAATACTTGAAAGTTCATTGTCTACCTGCTGAGCAAATATAAACACACCTTTATATTCTTCTAAAGACATGACTTTTCTCCTTTATCATTTCAAATTTTTACTTTATTACGTGATATACGCATGACTCAGATTACATGCTTCTCTTTAAGTTTACCTACGATATAATCAACTGCTTCCTCAGCTGAATCAGGAGCAACTTTCTCGCCCTGACCCTTCTTAACCTTGTCAGAAGCCTTTGCGATCTGTGTAGGTGATCCCTTAAGACCAAGGTTTGAATCGTCAACGTCCTTAAGATCTGCTCTGCCCCAAACAGTAACTTCCTTTTCAAATGCATCAAAAATTCCGCCCGGAGTCATGTATCTAGGTTCGTTAAGCTCTGAAAGAGCTGTAACAAGGCAAGGCATCTTAGCCTTTACAATGTGATATCTGTCTTCAAACTGTCTCTTAACTTCAACAGTACGAGCCTTCTCATCAACTTTGATTTCTTCTGCATATGAGATTACAGGAAGGTGAAGATGTTCAGAAATCTGAGGACCAACCTGAGCTGTATCTCCATCAATAGCCTGACGACCTGTGATGATAAGATCATACTCAAGGTTTCTGAGTGCTCCTGCAATAGTAGAAGATGTTGCCCATGTATCTGCGCCGCCGAGTACTCTATCTGTGACAAGGACAGCCTTGTCTGCGCCCATGGCAAAAGCTTCTCTAAGAACAGCATCAGCCTTTGGAAGTCCCATTGTAAGAACTGTAACCTCTGCTCCATACTGATCCTTTAATCTAAGTGCTGCTTCAAGTCCTGCTTTGTCATCAGGATTCATGATAGCAAGCATTGCACCTCTATCCAATGTTCCATCGGGTTTGAACTTAACGCCGCCCTTTGTATCAGGGACCTGCTTAATGCAAACAACTACTTTCATTATATTTTCTCCTTTTTATTTTTTTCAAGCTGACGTTCTGCTCCCGCACTTCGTGCTCGTCAGAACTAAGTAGTACACTAAGCTCGAAAGAACCTTCCCAAGTGATTACTTAAGCAATGCACCGGAAATAACCATTCTCTGAACTTCAGATGTACCTTCGTAGATCTCTGTGATCTTAGCATCGCGCATCATACGCTCTACTTCGTACTCTCTGATGTATCCGTAACCACCGTGAAGCTGAACAGCCTTTGTAGTTACATCCATAGCAACTTCTGCAGCAAAGAGTTTTGCCTTTGCAGCTTCAACGCCATAATAGTCTTTGTTCTTCTTTGCATCTGCAGCCTGATAAACAAGGAGTTTTGCTGCCTCACACTGTGTAGCCATATTTGCAAGCTGGAACTGAGTATTCTGGAATGCTCCGATAGATCTTCCGAACTGCTTTCTCTCTTTTACATACTCAACTGTTCTGTCAAGGGCACCTTCAGCGATACCAAGAGCCTGAGCAGCGATACCAATACGTCCGCCATCAAGAGTATGCATAGCGATAGGGAATCCCTTTTCGCGAGCACCAAGAAGATTTTCAGCCGGAATATGACAATCCTGGAAAATAAGCTCGTATGTGGATGAACCACGGATACCCATCTTGTTTTCTTTTGTTCCGAAAGTGAATCCGGGAGTATCTTTCTCAACGATGAATGCTGAGAACTTCTTCTGTTTTCTGCCCTTCTTATCTTCTACGATATCTGTGTAAGCGATGATGATATAAATATCAGCTTCCTTACCGTTTGTGATAAAGCACTTAGAACCGTTAAGGATCCATTCCTTACCATCCTCTGAAAGAACAGCCTTAGTCTGAACTCCCTGCGCATCTGTACCGGCCATAGGCTCTGTAAGTCCGAAAGCACCAAGCTTTTCGCCCTTAGCAAGAGGTACCAGATATTTCTGCTTCTGTTCTTCTGTACCATATGTCATGATAGGATCACAGCAAAGTGATGTGTGTGCAGATACGATAACTGCTGTTGTACCACAAACCTTTGCAAGCTCCTCTACACACATAACGTATGTAAGAGGATCACAACCCTGTCCACCGTACTCCTTTGGAATCGGAATACCCATGAAACCATATTTCTGCATTTTTGCAACTGTTTCCCTTGGGAAAACTTCTGTCTCGTCAACGTCTATTGCATGTGGCTTTACTTCTTTTTCTGCAAATTCTTTAAAAAGAGCTCTAGCCATTTCATGTTGCTGATCAAGCTGAAAATCCATTATTTTTTTCCTCCGAATCATTTTAATCATTTAAATCTATAATATAGTTAGGCGCGGTCTGTAGGAACTTTGTTTCCATCTGCGTAGTTGTAGAAACCAATTCCGGTCTTAACACCAAGCTTCTTACCACGAACCATCTTACGAAGAAGTGGGCAAGCACGATACTTGGAATCACCTGTCTCTGAATAGAGAACATCCATAATAGCAAGAACGATATCAAGTCCAATGTAATCGCCAAGTTCCAATGGTCCCATTGGGTGATTACATCCAAGCTTCATAGCTGTATCGATACCCTGAATATCTGAAACTCCTTCTGAATATACGAAGATACCTTCGTTGATCATAGGAACAAGAATTCTGTTTACAACGAATCCTGCTGCTTCATTAACCTGTACAGGTGTCTTTCCAAGATCTTCAGAAATCTTTTTGATCTTCTCTACCATATCATCAGGAGTATTAGCACCCTGAATAACTTCAACAAGCTTCATAACAGGAGCCGGGTTGAAGAAGTGCATACCGATGATAGGCTTTGAAAGACCTGAGCCAATCTCTGTGATTGAGAGAGATGATGTGTTTGAAGCAAAAATACAATCAGGATTCTTAACGATATTATCCTGAAGTTCCTTAAAGAGGTTCTTCTTGATATCCATAACCTCAAGAGCAGCCTCAACTACAAGATCAGCATCAGCACAGATGTCGTTAAGACCTGTCTGAATCTTACCCATGATCTTATCAGCTTCTTCCTGAGTTTTCTTTCCCTTAGCAACCTGCTTATCAAGACCTTTCTTGATCTTTGCACATCCGCCCTCAGCGAACTCAGTCTTGATATCGCAAAGATAAACCTTCTCTACAGACTCAGCCTGAGCAAATGTCTGTGCAATTCCTGATCCCATTGTACCTGCGCCAATAACAGCTACCTTCATTTTAAAATCCTCCTAAAAATAATTTTTTATGTGTATAAGGAAGTTCCGCTCTCACTTTCGTTCGCCGGAACACGTTCGAACCAGACTCAAAAATACTTCGCCAGGTTCTCTCAGCCATTTTTAAAAGCTACAACCTTAACTTTTGCAGGATCATCTTTCTTTCTGAGGAAGTTAGCCATTCCCTCTTTCTGATCCTCTGTCTCGAAGCATGAACCAAAGAGCTTTTCTTCGATAACGATTGCTTCATCTATATCTGTCTGAAGTCCGTCATTGATTGCTTTCTTGCATGCACGAACAGCGATAGGAGCACTAGCTGCGATCTGAGAAGCCATCTTCTCTGCAGCTGCCATGAGCTCTTCCTGTGGATAAACTGCATTAACAAGACCAATTCTAAGAGCTTCATCAGCTTTAATATTGCGAGCTGTGTAAATAAGCTGCTTAGCCATTCCTGCACCAATAAGACGAGCAAGTCTCTGTGTTCCGCCAAATCCAGGTGTGATTCCCAGACCAACCTCAGGCTGACCAAACATAGCGTTCTCTGAGCAGATACGAATATCGCAGCTCATTGAAATCTCACATCCACCACCAAGAGCAAATCCATTAACTGCAGCAATTACAGGAACAGGGAACTGCTCGATCTTGCGGAAGATATCATTTCCTTTTTTACCAAAAGCTTCGCCTTCAGCCTTTGTAAGTGTGCTCATCTCTCCGATGTCAGCACCTGCAACAAATGATTTCTCCCCGGCACCTGTAAGAACAACTGCTCTTACAACGCCTGTATCAATAGCATCAAATGTTGCTTCAAGGTCATCAAGAACCTGTGAATTAAGCGCATTAAGTGCTTCAGGACGATTGATTGTAACGATTGCAACGTTTTCTTTTAACTCGCAATTAACAAATCCCATTTTTCATTCTCCTTTATATTTATTAGTGATATACGCATGACTTCATAAGGTAGTTCCAGCTCTCACATTTGTTCGCTGGAACACGCGCACACTAGGCTCAAAAAAACTTCGCCAAGTGTTTACAGCCCTCATGTATGTTCGGTCTTCAAGCTAAATCAGTCTGTATCGTGCAAGCACGACAGACTGATTCAGTTTGAATCCCTTTATCACTCATATTTCTCAACGATAGTAGCGCATCCCATTCCGCCACCGATACAAAGAGTAGCAAGACCCTTCTTGGCATCGTCTCTCTTCTGCATCTCATGAAGAAGAGTTACAAGGATACGGCATCCTGATGCTCCAACAGGGTGTCCAAGTGCAATAGCACCACCGTTAACATTAACCTTATTCATATCAAATCCAAGTTCCTTGGCAACAGCAACTGACTGAGCAGCAAATGCTTCGTTAGCCTCGATAAGATCAATATCATCAAGTGAAAGCTCTGTCTTCTTAAGGACTTTCTTTGTAGCTGCAACAGGTCCGATACCCATAACTTCAGGCTCAACACCTGCAAGAGCTCCGCCTACCCATGTAGCCATAGGCTTGATTCCAAGTTCTTTTGCCTTCTCTTCGCTCATAACAACTATTGCAGCAGCACCATCATTGATACCTGAAGCGTTACCGGCTGTTACAAGTCCGCCCTCTTTACCAGAGCAGCATTTAAGTTTTGAAAGTGTCTCTACTGTTGTGCCGGCACGAGGACCCTCATCAACCTTGAACTCAACCATTTCCTTTTTAACCTTTACAGGAACAGGAACGATCTCGTCGTTGAATCTGCCGGATGCCTGCGCCTTCTCACATTTCTGCTGTGAGTTTGCTGAGAACTCATCAAGTTCCTGTCTTGTAAGTCCCCATCTATCGCAGATATTCTCTGCTGTGATCATCATGTGATAGTGATTGAAAGCATCTGTAAGAGCATCGTTTACCATTGTATCTACAACTGTTCCGTTGTTCATACGATATCCGAAACGTGCATTTGGAAGTGCATAAGGAGCCATAGACATGTTCTCCATACCACCAGCAACAACTATATCAGCCTCGCCAGCCTTGATAAGGTCAGCAGCCATGTTGACACAGTTAAGACCAGAACCGCAAACTACATTGATTGTAACTGCAGGAGTCTCGATCGGAAGACCAGCCTTGATTGAAGCCTGTCTTGCTACGTTCTGTCCAAGTCCGGCCTGGATAACGCATCCCATGAGTACCTCATCAACCATTTCAGGCTTAACACCTGCACGGTTAAGTGCCTCCTTGATTACGATTGAACCAAGTTCTGCTGCAGGAGTATTGCTAAGAGCTCCGCCCATCTTGCCAATAGCTGTTCTCACTGCACCCGCTAAAACTACTTTCTGTGCCATAAAGTATTACCTCCGTTTTTTGGGACATGTCTATGTCCATTTTTTTATTAAGTTTTTTCTTTAAAAAAATATGCTTGATAAATTTTTATCAGAACAGAATAATTTTAGCACACAGTATAGTCAAATGCAACAAAAATAGCCCCCTTTCGGGAGCTATTTTATAAAAAATCTATAAATTGATATTTAATTAACGAAATCATACTTCGGGCTCAATCATTCCGTATGTGTTTCCTTTTCTCTTGTATACTACGCTTACCATATCTGTCTCAGCGTTTACAAATACGAAGAAATTGTGTCCCAAAAGTTCCATCTGTACACATGCATCTTCAGGATACATTGGCTTTGGATCAAACTTTTTCAAACGCTCAATTCGAATCTCATCTTCGTCAAAGTCTTCACTTTCAATGTACTCTTTCTTGAAGTTGCTTGCCTCTGCCTGTTGCTTGTCAACAAGCTTGCTCTTGTACTTTTTGAGCTGTCTCTCAATAACCTCTTCTACAAGGTCTATCGAAACATACATATCGTTACTGATCTGCTCAGCACGAATAATCTTACCTTTTACAGGAATGGTCACCTCAATTTTATGTCGCTCCTTATCGACATTTAATGTGACGTTGGCATTAGTATCAGGAGTAAAATACTTTTCAAGCTTACCAATTTTCTCCTCTACTGCTGCACGAAGTCCTGGTGTAACATCAATGTTCTTTCCAACGATCGTAAATTTCATGCAATCATCCCCTTTGCTACTAAAATGTATAACATATTATAGCATTTATCTGACAATTTAGCCAACCTATTACACCATTTGAATCCTAATCTTTTTATAAACTAAAAATATACACCCCAAAATATCTATCGTTTTCTATTGCATAAAATTCACTTGTAAGCATCATTTCTGTGGACAATGTGGATAATTTCGTGCATAAGTTGATAATCAGGCATTCTTAAAAAGTGGATTGTGGATAACTTTTTTTTGCAATTAAACATTAATTATTTATTACATATGTTGATTTAGGGAGTATGCACAAAAAACGAGAAATGCCCACTCGGAATCTTCGATTCCTCGTTTCATGGCATTCGCCATATATAAATAAAAAGAAGTGACAATATATGAGCAAGCTCATATTGTCACTTCTTTTTATTTATGCATTTCTCATTTTTAGAATATCCTTCTTACAGCAAGTACTGTACGATAATCAGCACTGGAAATCTTAATACCTGTCTTGGCTGTTGATGCATGTACTATCTGTCCGTTACCAATATAGATAGCTACATGACCTGAATAACATATAATATCACCGGGCTGTGCATTGGCAAGGCCATCAACCGCTGAACCAACACTTCTGTCAGCACCGGAAGAATGCGGAAGGCTTACACCAAAGTTTGCATATACACTCATTACAAAGCCTGAGCAGTCAGCACCGTTTGTAAGAGATGTTCCACCATATACATAAGGATTACCAACAAACTGCTGAGCAAACTGAGCAACTGCAGATCCGATTGAACTTGTAGCAGTTGTATATGAGCTTGCTGCATTGTAGCTTGATGAACCGGATGTCTTTGAAGTATTTGACTTAGCTGCAGCATTAGCAGCCTCTCTTGCAGCCTTTTCCTTAGCAAGTCGCGCTTCCTCTTCTTCTTTTGACTCAGCCTCTACGAACTCAGTTGAAAGTGTTACGTAGTCAAGTGATACATAACCATCACCTTCCTCGATACTTACCTTAACCCAACCGTCAAGTTCTTCCTCTACAACAAGTTCGTCTTCGATAGGAACCAGACCAAGTACTTCTTCATCAAGTCCGGGACCGCTTCTTACCTTAAGAGTAGTAGTCGTAACAGTAGCAATTCTTGTTCCTACTTCCTTGGCAAGTTCAACTGCATCATCACCTGTTACACAATACTCCGCCTTAACATATCCTTCAACGGATCCTGACTTAATCTTGTACCAGCCGTTCTCTTCTTCAATAAAGTAACCGACTGACTTGTCGTATAACTTACCAATAATTTCTCCGTCTTCTTCACTGGGAAGATCACGGACATTAACATAATCATTGACTTTCGCAATAACAAGGGACTTAAAAAGTTCTTCTTCAGAATCTTCAGAGCTCTCATTGGTCGCTGAATCATCCTTATTACTGATTACTGCTCCTGTAGCTTTCTGAATATCCTTAAGAATATTATCAGTAATAGTTGATGCAAGTGGTGTCTCATCTGTTACAGCAGATGAAGACTCAATATCTTTTTCAGCACCACTGCTTGCTGAAACTGAAGTGGACTCTTCTTTGGATACTTCCTTAGAAGCCTCTTCGCTTGCAGACTGCTGCAAAGCCGAAAGAGAAACCTGATTATTACCTAATGCATATGTTATACCTGCCTGTGGCAGTACACTCGTCACCTTGTTGGAAGATGCACCTGCATCTACACTCAAACTTGAAAAGGTTATTGCAGCTACAACACTCATAGCCATTAGCTGCATGTTAGCTTTTTTCAAAATGGGCCTCCAATTGTTACATAAATTGTTACAAAAAAATTCACATCTTTTAACAATATACGCCCTTTAAACATTTTTGTCAAATTTTATCAATTTTTAACCTTTTAAAGCTTGCTTTTTGTTCAATTTAAAGAACTACCGCTCCAGTTCTTATTTTTCTTTTCCTACCAGGAAATCCTGCACGCTGGTTACTGCATTTGCTCCATCAGCAACAGCTGTAACTATCTGACGAAGCCTCTTCTTTCTGGAGTCACCTGCAACAAATATGCCGGGAGCTGATGTTTTTCCATCTTCGCCTGCAATTACATAACCGCCTTCGTCACATTCAACAACATCTGCAAAAAGATCTGTTGAAGGATGAATGCCTATTGCAATAAAGATTCCGTCAACATTAACATCTGACATTTCCTTTGATTTAACATTCTCCACCTTTAAGTGAGTAACTTTATCTTCACCCTTGATTTCTTTTACAACACTATCCCAGATAACTTCCACATTATCCAGTCCAAAGAGCTCATCCTGAAGGATCTTTGTAGCTCTAAGTTCATCTCTTCTGTGAATGAGATAAACCTTCTTGCAAAATCTTGCAAGGAAGATAGCATCTTCAACAGCAACATCACCACCACCGTTTACTGCAGTAACCTTATCGCGGTAAAAAGCTCCATCGCATGTAGCGCAGTATGATACACCCTTTCCGATATATTCCTCTTCTCCGGGAACTCCGAGTTTTGAGTGATGGGCTCCTGTCGCAAGAATAACTGTATGAGTTTCATACTCACCATTGTCAGTCTTTACTTTATATACAGGTGCCTTATCATCTGAACCTTTATCAATGCACTCTACACCTGTTACTGTGGCATCAACAAATTCAGCGCAGAGTTTATCAGCGTGTTCTCTGAACTTCATACCAAGGTCAAAACCATTTACTCCCGGAATCCCAAGATAATTGTCTACCTCGTATGTGTCAATGATCTGGCCTCCGCTTACAGGATTTTTTTCTATAATGATCATATTTAAACCTGCTCTTTTAGCATATACAGCAGCTGATAAACCGGCAGGTCCTGAACCAATAATTACTAAATCGTACATAAAATACCTCCTATTCATAATTGTTTATATTTAATTGTGTACAATTTGATTGTAGCATGTTTTTATGGTTTGTAAAGTACTTTTTTAAATCCATCCACCGTCAATTGTTATTATTTGTCCGGTCATGTATAAAGGCGCTTCTGCAACCATTGTTACAAGGTTTGCAACTTCCTTTGCATCCCCCATTCTCCCCATTGGTATTTCATCAGCAAGCTCATCCAATTCTTCACCGGTCAGATGCTTTCTGTTCATGTCTGTATCTATCACTCCGCAGCACACTGCATTTACCTGAATGTTACTTGGTGCCAGCTCCTTTGCCAGAGCTCTGGTAAAAGAATTAACGCCGCCTTTCGATGCTGAATAAGCAACTTCACAGGATGCACCTGCATTTCCCCATACGGATGAAATATTTATTATTCTTCCGCTATGTTTTCTTACCATAATCGGAACTGCGTGTTTTGAGGTGTTAAAAAGGCTGTCAAGATTAGTAGACATAAGCCTCCTCCAGTCTTTTTCCTCCATGTCTGTCATAAGTCCCAACCAGGCTATTCCGGCATTGTTCACCAAAATATCAATATCCTCTATCTGTCGAAATAATTCTTTTACCTCTCCATAATCACCAACATCACATTTATAAACATGACAGGATATACCATGTTCCTGCTCAAGCTCTTTTCCAAGCCTTGTAAGTTCATCAATATTATTAATACAGGTCAAAAAAAGTTCATCTTTTTTCCCGGCAAAAGAAACAGCAATTTCCCTGCCAATTCCTCTTGACGCTCCTGTTATAAGCACTTTCCTGTTCATATATTAAATCCTTTCCAAAAATGATCAGTCATCATTATAAATCAGAACCACCGGCTTAGCCGGTGGTTTGTTCTGGCCCTATAAGGGCCTGTTGCCGGCACTGAGTCTAAAGACTCGCCGAATGGTTCGCCAGCCGCAACATCATTTTCCTACAGAGCCCCCTGGGCTCATTTTTATTT
>NZ_JAGBLU010000018.1 GCF_017635265.1 Butyrivibrio sp. | reverse complement strand
GAAAGTGTTAAGGTGAAGAACAATGGCGGATTTTGGTATTAATGAAATGCTTGAAATGCAAAGAACATTACAGGAGAGATACAAAGACAAGTGGGAAGGTATTTCTCCGGAAGTTGGGAAGAGTAAGCTGTTGTGGATGATTGGTGAAGTTGGGGAAGTAATTGATATAGTAAAAAAGCATGGTCCAGAGGCTTCAAATGCAGACCACCCTGAGCGTGAGCATCTGATAGAAGAGCTTGCAGATGTCTTAATGTACTATAACGATGTGCTTCTTTGCTATGGAATAACTGCAGAGGAGTTAAAAGATACTTACACAAACAAGTTTCAAAAGAACATGAAGCGCTGGTGACGTAAATGTGATTTGGCTCTAAAATGGCTCTAAAAATTTCAAAAACCACTAAAAATGAAGCGAAACATGAGATATATGCGAATAGAAACCACGTAAAGTCAAGGCTTTCCAAATAGATATAAAGACCGTTAAGCCGTGAGGGTAGACGTACAGTTGGATCAGGTAAGGTTGCTACAATCGTTGAGTAATGTTCACGTTAGTAATGAGCTAAGCGATTAAAAAGCAAATAAAAAACAGCCCATTTCGTGCAAGCACGATGGGCTATTTATATTTGCTTTTTAGGCATTCAGCGAATACCGTGACCGAGATGGAGCGAAAGCGGAATCGAGGTTCGCTTAGTTCATGCCCCGCGCTAGCAAGCGAAATCTCTGATTTCGTTTCCGAGTTTTGACTCTGATTATATTCAGTATTTATGCGCTTTTGTAAAGGGCACTTCCGGTGCCAATATGGAGTTAGTAAATTTTATAGTTTTTTGATTGACTATCATGACTGGAATATGTATTATGATGGTAGAAGGAAACTTCTTGAGAAGCACACTCATAAAAATGCTTTATTTGCCTGTGAATCGGAATCCGCGATGGGAGGCGGTGAACGTGGAGGCTTATAAAGGTGGCAACTTACCATAACCCATCTAGCGATTTGCGAAAGAAAGTTGCAAAAAAGACTATGAAGCCTTGCAGCACCTTGTTGCGAGGCTTTTATTATGTAAAAGGTTACCTAATGGATTTAATATATCAGGCAGCTGCAAAGTACGTAGCATTACAACAGTATGAGTATGAATTTGTATTATCGCATCGAAGAAAAACAAGGAAGATAAAGCTATCCTTTTCTAATAAAGAGTTTTTTCATTTGGCAGGATTACAGCATTTGACAGATATTCAGATTCCCAGGAATAAGAATAAAACATTGGATTATATTCTGTTTTCTAGGGCTATTACAGATGAAACTATCGGAAAGAGTAAGTTCTTCAGAGAAAAAATACCTGAAGGCAATATAAAATCAAGAATCGAAGAATTGAGGTTTTTAGAGGAATATCTTGACACGGATAACATCATTAAGATCTTTTCAATTAAAAACCAAAGGTATTTATCTTCATTGATAGATGCAGATTATATAATTGAAAGTCAAATTTCCGCAGGGATTACAGTATATATATTCCTTAAGTGTATAAATGATGCAACAGGAGAATGCAGGCTGATATCCTTTTTCAAGAAAGAGAATATTGCTTATGGTGGAGATATACTGTATTGGATGATGAAGACTAAACACAATATTTTTGCAGATAAAAATATTATTTTGTATAAACACCCAAACTATTCTAAGGAGGAGTAAAAATGTCTAAGATTAGATCTGTTCAGGATTATAAGGACTTTCTTAAAGAAAACAGGGAACTTCTGCATAAAAAACGCTGTAAGAATCGAAGATCTTTCTCTGGATGATGATTGGATTCTTGATGATGAGTGGGATGTAATATATGAGCAAGAGGCTATAAAACATGTGAGAGTATAGATTTCAACTGACAGGTTTATTGTGACACTGTATATTAAAGTTGTAACAAATGACTTTGAGCATTTGTTGGCTGTGAAGTGTAAATCCCTACTGGCAGGGGGATACATGGAGTCTATGGGCGGGTTTAGTGTGACAACCGCGAGCCAGTTAGGCGCAAGCTGAAAAGATAACACTATATAATTAAAGCCTCGACGAGAGTCGGGGCTTTAATTATTAGATGGTTTATTTACAACAAATAAGAGACAAATGAATGTTGATAGAATCTTTAATATCGTTGTGTTAAGATTAAGGCATGTGTTCATGGGAAGGGCACATGTTTTCTTTTTTATAAAAAGTGTTGGGAGTTAAATCATTATAATATGCGTATCATTATTTGTGGTTTAAATGGAGCTGGTAAAAGTACTTTGGGGAGAGCATTGGCAGGGCAGCTTCATTATGAATTCAGAGATATCGAAGATTATTATTTCCCGAAGACAGATGATAAATATGAATACAGTGTTCAGAGGACAGAGGAAGAAGTAGCAGCGCTTTTATTAAAAGACCTGGAAGAAAATGAAGACGTTGTACTAGCTTCAGTTCGTGGTAATTATAGCGAGCAGATAGAAAAACTATTCGATCTGGCAGTATACATTGATATACCCAAAGAGATTAGAATGGCAAGGGTAAGAAAAAGGTCCAATGACAAATTTGGAAATCGTATGTTACCAGGAGGAGACCTTTACGAGAGTGAAGAACGTTTCTTTAAAATGGTTGAGGAGAGATCTGATGATCATGCAAAAGGCTGGCTGAAGGATTTAACATGTCCTGTAATTAGTATAGATGGAACTGTCGAAGTAGCTACTAATGTTGAAACACTTTTAAATGTTATTTCTTGATTAGTGAATGCAAGTCAAATAGTAAAGGTAAAAGCCAAATTATGAAGTGGATAGTTTATCAGAACTTCTGGAGGCACTATGAAAATAGCAGCTTATAAATTTGGAGTAACCGGGAACATAAAGGATAATTTAGAAATAATAAAACGAACTATAATTAGAGCTTGTGAGAAAGGTATTTGAAATATGCAATTGTTATATGCTACAGGTAATGAATCAAAAATATGCAATATGAGATACAGGCTCACGGGCTATGATGTAGAGATTATCACTCCTAAGGATTTGGGAATCCATATAGATGTCGATGAATCAGGCAGTACACCTATAGAGAATGCCAGATTGAAGGCAAAAGCTTATTATGAGAAAACAGGACTACCTACATTAGCAGCCGACTCAGGACTTTATGTGGATGACATTCCTTCTGATGCTCAGCCAGGACTATTTGTGCGAAGGGTAAATGGCAAAACGTTATCGGAAGATGAAATGATCACGCATTATAGCAATCTGGCTGCGAGATATGGCGGGAAGCTGAATGCACGCTATATTACCGGTTTGGTTCTGATGGTGGATGGGCAAGAATATACAGCAGAAATTCCGGATGATGATTTCATAATCACATGTGAACCCAATCCTAACAGGCAACATAGAGGTAATCCGCTTGATGTTGTAACGATTTGTCCAGCCAACAGCAAGTACTTTAATGACTGCTCATTAGATGAACTTTCAGTTCTTGCAGGTTCTTTTGATGAAAAGTGCATTAGATTTTTGCAAGAATCCAAAATAATTCCGGAAAAAATCATGTGGTGCTGTAGTTTATTCGATAATAGATGGTCACACAGAATACTTTTTAGTTGAGGAAACGTCTGGATTTTATAGTTTTCCGAAAGGCCATATTGAAATTGGTGAATCTGAGGAACAAACAGCAATTCGAGAGATTTTGGAAGAAACGGGACTTAATCTCAAATTGATATCAGGTTTTAGAAAAGTGAGTGAATATGTACCTGCCGAGAGACCAACCATAAAGAGGCAGGTTGTGTACTTTCTTGCAGAAAATAAAAATCAGGAGCCTAGGATTGTAAGGCCACAAGAAGTGAAAACTATCAAAAGATTGAAACTTGAAGATGCATTACATCTGTTGGAATATGAGAATCCAAGAAGAATATTGTTAGAAGCAGATGAATTTATAAACGGCTGAAAATGCCTATTTATGGGCATACACCATAATGGTGACAGGAATTTTTTCATAAAAACGTTAGTAAGGGATTGTATTATGAGCAATGTAATATTTCTTGATGTGGATGGAGTTCTTAATTCAAAGTTTTGGGATAACGAACATCAGAGGGAAATTAGTAATGGCAAATATATTGATTCTGAGGCTGTAAAGTTACTTGGAAGCCTTGTGAAAAGAACTAATGCTAAGATAATTCTTCATTCTGGTTGGAGATTTTGGTTTGATGAAACGATGAAACCATTAAGGACGGAAGCAGATTTTTTGGCTAACACAATGAAGGAAGCAGGCATTACGATTGCAGGAGTAACACCAGACTTAACTACGGAAGAGATAAGAAAGACCAAGAAGTTTAGCTTGGTTAAAGCTGATGAAATACTTTTGTGGTTAAAAGATAATCCTTCAGCGAATTGGGTAGTACTTGATGATCTTGAACTGCATAATAGTGAGATTGAAAAACATCAGGTAAAGACAGATGCTGAGGTTGGCCTTACTACAAAAGATGTTGAAAAAGCTATAACTATAATACTTGATGGGATAAAAAAGATGGAAATAGTTTATTATGAAACAATACCGGATTTAGATACTTATTTTGAACTTCGAAGATCTGTTGATTGGAATAATTTCTGTCCAGAACAGGTGCAGAAAGCCATAAATAAAAGTGCGTTTTTTATATTGGTAAAGGATGAAGATAAGCCTATAGCAATGGGAAGAGCAGTTGGAGATGGCATGTACTACACTATTGTGGACGTTGTAGTAAGACCTGAATATCAAGGAAAAAAGGTTGGCTCAACTATAATTAGTAAATTACTTGAGCTTATTCAAAAAGATGCGCCTGAAGGAGCGAGAATAAGTGTACAACTGCTGGCAGAAAAAGGAAAAGAAGAATTCTATGTAAAACAAGGCTTTAAGCTTTGCCCACACGAATTCTGTGGACCTGCGCTTAGAAAGGTAATATACACATAAGGCAGATAACTTACAGAGTTCCAATATCTTGTTGAGGGTGATAACTGGATGGTATCTGTTAAATGAGAGTAATGATAATTAGGCATGGAAAAGTACTTCATGATTGGAAAAAGTGGTGCACATCTGCTGAGTTTGATGAGCAGTGTGCGTTATATGACAAAGCTCCGATTGATAAGGCATCTGTAGATACAGTGAACGATGATATTCAAAAGATTTTTATTAGCGATTTGGACAGGACTCTACAAACTGCTGAAAAGATATTTGGAGAAGAGGATTTCAATAGGACAGCACTGCTAAATGAGGTTCCGCTTCATTCAGGATTTGATATAGCAATACGTTTGCCGTTGGGTGTTTGGAATTTTCTAGGAAGGCTGCAGTGGCTAATCGGAAATAAAAGACAACCTGAAGGCAGGAAGCAGACCTCTAAGAGAGCAGAGCAGTTTGTGAACATGATAATAGAGCGTAATGAGGATTGTGCTATAGTCACGCATGGTTTCTTTATGCACACTTTGATTAGAATAATGAAGAATGCTGGCTTCAAAGCAGATAAAGAGCGAGTGAACTATAGTAATGGAGAAGTGATTTTACTTACAAGAAACTATTAAGGGGAAAAGCAATGTCGGATTTTAGTATAAATGAAATGCTTGATATGCAAAGAGCATTACAGGAGAGATACAAAGACAAGTGGGAAGGTATTTCTCCGGAAGTTGGGAAGAATAAGTTGCTGTGGATGATTGGTGAAGTTGGGGAAGTAATTGATATAGTGAAGAAGTATGGCCTTGAAGCGTCTAATGCGGATAACCCTGAGCGTGAGCATCTGATAGAAGAGCTTGCAGATGTCCTAATGTACTATAACGATGTGCTTCTTTGCTATGGAATAACTGCAGAGGAGTTAAAAGATACTTACACAAACAAGTTTCAAAAGAACATGCAGCGTTGGTGATTAAAAGTGTACTAAGGATCCCTATCTGGAAATCAATAACGCACCGGTGCCAAAACGGTGCCATAAAACTCAGTGCTGTAAAGATACAAAAAAGCTTATAAACAGAAGTGTGACAGTTGTGATATTTGATAAGATACAAAAATGAGTATTTGTTGTATTATGTTGGTAAGAGGCATGATGCAATACAGATAAAGTTAAGGAGTAGCCTATGCAGGAAATAAAAGAAAAAAATGAATTAGATTATACCTGTGGAATTTCGGATGATGAATTAACTGAAAGATTTAAGGAATCCATACGCATAGACGAGGAGATAAGAAAAATTAAAGGGCTTCCTACGTCAGGTTATGATGCCGAAGCGAAACGAGCATATATACTCTACCCTGATGGGAGGAAAGAGTATGTCTGATGTAGAGAAGAATTTAAAGCCAGAGGTAATTGTTTTTGCTGGACCTAATGGCAGTGGAAAATCAACAATTACAAAAATGGCAAAAACAGTTGGCGTGTATATTAATGCAGATGATATCAAAAGATCTAGTTTGTGTAGCCTTTGTTAAACTAGGTGTTTGTGATATACTTTTTTACAACGAACGAAAACCTTCGAGGTTTTCAGCGGAAGCGGTGCCAGCATCAATTCCGTTCTTGAAGATTTACTAAGAACACTTCGGTGTTCTTTTGGATAATATGTTTTAAGATGAAGATCCGATTCGCAAGCAATAATGCGAATCGGATTTTAAACTATAGTCCAAATACAAGATCATCTCCATCCATTTCTGGAAGCCATTTTTTTAGATTTATAAAGCCAATTGGCGCCATTTTTTCTCTAAAAGTCATTAGTGTTATCCTCTGGAAAGCATGAGACTATCAGAAATTACTCTGTTCTAATACATACTTAAAACCTGCTTCATTTGGGTTAGTATAATACCCTTCTTCAATCTTGTTTATCTGATATCCGCATTTTTCAAAAAGGCCCTGCATTGCGGTATTACTTGCGCGTGTCTCTGCACAGATTTTATCTAAACCTGATTCTTTGTATTCCTTATAAGCATAGTCCATGAGTTTATGGCCAAGTCCCGTTCGTCTATAGTCAGGGTGCACCGCTACATTCATTATTTTAAGATAATTATGCTTGCCGCTACCAGCCCAGTTATAGGTAAATATGCTGCCAATGATTTTGGAACCATCCATGAGGCAATAATATGTTGCACGATCATCTTTCAATAAGTCTTTCCAATCGGACTCATTCCAATAATCTGTGGGGAAGCAAAGTCTATCAAATTCAAATATAGCATCATAGCTGTCAATTCTCAGTGTTTTCTCTATGATTTCTTTACAATGCATCTTAATACTCCTCCCTTATAGCACTGATTAGTATTATAGCAATTTTGTTTGTTACCGAAAACGTTTTGAGCATGTTGATAATAGGGATGAACCATATGATCTGGAGCTTTTTGCTTTTTTATTGACCATCATGATTGGAAGCTATTACAATATAAGGGTATGAAAAAAAGGAGAATCCAGATTCTATTTGGGGAAATGGAATCTGAACAGTGATTGATGTGAAAAATAAAGTAGCCTCGGCAATTCTTATTAGCATGCTTATTTTGTCTGCATGCTCTATTTCCAATTCAAAAGAAGCAGAACAGAATTCAGTAGCAGCTTCTTCAGAAGAGTCATTAGAGTCAGTTAGTCCAACTGATCAGACTCAGGAAGATGAATTCGATGCCCAGATGCCTGTACATTCTGGAATTTGGCAGGCTGCTGATTATGGTAGGACGAATTACTATTACGAGTTTTCTAAAGGATATACCGGCAGACGTCTTGGCGCAAATGCAGGAAATGTAGAAGCGTTTTCTTATGAAGTAAATGATGGCGATAATCTGGTAATACATTATGCAGACAGAGATGAATATGCCCATTATAGCTTTGGAGATGATGGGAAGCATCTTGTATTGACTTATCAGGATTATCAACAATCTCTTCAGTGGATGTCACATGGAACATTGGAGGACATGGGAGGTTTAGGCCTAACCTTTACAGCGGAAGATATAACTCCGTTTGGATGTACTCTGCGATACTCTCAGAGCGGCGGATATGTCACCGGAGAGATTACTGCGGATAATTCTTTTAATCTGATTGTTCATTCTGAAGATGATGACGAGTGGGGATATACAGATTATTTTGGTACAGAAGGGCAGACATTTACTATTGAAAAAGACTCATCAGGGGAAATCCAGATTGACTGGACAAGCAAGTTGGGAATGCTTATTCCGGGTGACTACGTTTTGTCTTTTCAAATACGTGATATCAGAAATGTTGGCGGAGACTGGGATTCTTTTGATTACAGAGTTTGGTTCTCAGTTCCCCAAAATGATGGAGAAAGAATAGACGGTATGGAGAATAAATCAGATCAGTTACTTAAGACTTTTTGGAGGGACATAGGTATGAACAATAAATCATTTGATTCGCATAGAATTGCGGAGGGGTACGCAAAAAGACCTTGGTTACATAAAGGTGTAATTGATAGATTTAGAAAAGATTGTGATTTGCCCGATGATTATATGTTCAGTAATGGACTTGATGTTGGTTGTGGCGCAGGGCTGTCAACTAAAGCGCTGAAGCTTATATGCAGGCATGTGACAGGTACAGATATTGCAGAATCAATGGTAGAGGTCTGTAATGAATTATATGGATCAGACGAAGCCTATAGTTTTTATACTGCTGGAGCAGAAGATACTTTCATACCTGATGAAAAGTATGATGTGGTATCAGCAGCAGGGATGGTCAATTGGGTTGATGAAAAGAGATTTATGGAAAATCTCATCAAAGTGACCAAAGATGAGTGTTTTATCATAATTTATGATTTCTGGATTACAGATAAAATGAAGAATGTTCCCGAATATACAAGTTGGTATCAGGATGAGTATTTGAAACGATTCCCTAAACCACCGCGTAAAGAGAATATTTGGACTGATGCAGACTTAATAAGTGGCCTGAAAATGTATAAGCAGATCAATTATGAACTTACTCATTCTTTTTGTTTGGATGAATTTATAGACTTTGTGATGATACAGTCAAATGTTAATGCCAGAATTGAAAGTGGTGATATGGCTGAATTACAGGTAAGAACTTGGATGAAAGATACTTTATTGCCGATTTTTAAAGATAAGGAGCAAGAGCTAATTTTTGATGGATATACTTGGTATATCAAAAGATAAGATTTGAGAGTTTTAGTGACAAAGTTTATTAAATGCAGCGAAAAATGAATATATGCGGACAGAAACCACGTAAAATCAAGGCTTTTCAGATTGCATGATTACTGAATTAAAAATCCGTAATTGACGATTTTGACAGCTGATGTTAGTATTAATCCGTAAATAACGATTTTTTAAGGGGTGATGATATGACAATAGGGCAGAAGATATTCTTTTTACTGGAAGAACGCAATATGACTCAGAAAGAGTTTTCTATTAGAACAGGTATTTCTACAACTACTATAAGTGATTGGAGGAAAAAGAACACAAATCCGGGTTCTGATAAGATTATGGCAATTTGTGCTGCTCTTGGTGTTACCCCTGAATATCTTCTATCTGGGGTCACCGAAGACAGTGATAGAGGAAGGAATGTTGAGTATATGGTTATTCCAAAAGGAACAGAAGAGAGAGAGCTGATAGAACTGTTTAGCAGCATGGATTGGCTTGAAAGAGAGCATCTTCTTGAGTATGCACGTCGTGCAATAGAAAAGAAAACAGAGTCTGGTTATACTGACAGAACTGAAAATAAGTCCATGGTAAAGATTGCGGAATTTTGCGATATTGAAGTTTTCATGGATTCGGAATTTTATGGTGATCCGTTTGTAGACATTAATTACTTAGATGATAATGTTCAGGGGAGTTTACAGCTTCAGGAAGGGAGAATTTTGGGGGATTTTTCTAAATATGTTATTCCTGTTATAACAGCATGGTATGAGGAGCATAAGAACATGCTGATAAAAATGTGGACAGATCATAAAATTGAAATGCTGCCTGCTTGGGAGTGAGTTTTTTATGGCTTGCATTGTAATAAAGAGACTTTTAGGGTATGAGCTTTGCATATTAGAAAAGGAAGGGACATTATTCTATTCAGATCCAATTGTGGTAATTCGAAAGGAAGGCTTCACAGAAATTTACAATCTTCAGAAACATGCTCACGAAACTGGAGATATGATCAGTAAGAAGATTGCAAGACAGATTATTTATGAATTTATAGAGGATAATCAAGATATTTTTTATCAGTAAAAAAGCAAGAATAAATTGGGCGGCGGACGCTGATTTTGGAGGAACGTACTTAAAAGCCATTACAGAAAGGTGACTTATTGGAGTAACCGGGAGAAAAGTGCTATGAGCAAGGGGAAAAAGTGGATAATAATATCGTCAGTGCTGATGGGAATACTGTGCGCATTGACGATTCTTTTTGTGATATTAAAGCAGGGAGAGACTGATATTAGGAAACTTCATAGATGGTGCAATGATGCAGGAATGTGGCTGGTTGTCATATGGCAGATTGTGCTCGTTATCATCTGTACTATCATTTGGATCAAAGTGTTAAAAGACGTAGCAAATCCCGGGAAGGCCATTCTGCGGTGCGCCAGCCTTGGGGTCACATGTCTTGCAATTATTTTTTTAGCGGGAAGTTGGTTAAATCTGGTCTTTGATTACAACTATGGAAATGTGGTGCTTCAAAAAAGCAACCTGTACCTGATAAAAACTGAAGATGACTACGGCGGATGTGACTATTCTGTATGGTCAAAGAGTAGCTTTTTTTACAGAAGGCTTGAACACGATATCGGAAATTCAGCGGACTCTGTAGCAGAAGGAATATTCTATTCGTATGTTAATGGATTTAAAGACAATACAGGAGTGGATATAGGGACTACTTCTGAAGACAGTTCAAGTGAGCTCTCTGAGCAGATGAAAAAAGAGTATCAGCACTTAAATGATTTCATTGCAGTCACAGAAGATACTTTCCCTGAAAGGTTTCAAAGAGGCCTTTACTGGGAAGAAAAAGTATGCACCGAAAACAGCATCGGAAGAGTTCAGGTTCCAATTATTGATGAAAATGGGATGCAGGATCTGACCTGGTTTTGCGAGAATATCTGCGGATGGCTGGAGTCCTGCCTTGAAGAAGTTCCCTATGAAGACGCACCTTGGCTCTACAAAGAGGTTGTTTTTGCTATGCCATCCATTTCTGATTCTTTTGATCCATCACCCTATTTAAGTGGTGGGTACGATCATGATCCTTTGTACGAAGCTATATATGATTTTGTAGATAAAAAGCTGACATCGGCAGATTATCCCAAGGGTAAAGCTTATGGAAAGCTAGAGTTTGTGAATGATGGGAGTGACGAATTTTTTCCATCTGTAGAACCTGAGTGCTCTTATACAACAAAGGTTGGGGTGACATACGGTATGCTTCTTGTGGACAGGGCAGGCGGCAGCAGCTATTACTCGCTGGTTGCTTACCAAAAGGGAGAAAAAACTCCGGTTATGGTAAATCGTGATCCCTACAATGGCTGCGGTGGTCAGGCGGAATGGATAACATTTATCGATGATTCGAACCTTGGATTTTCCTGTCTGTCTTATAACGGCGGTGATGATGCGCTTCTTTACAGAACTGAAGACGGAGGAAAGTCTTTTACCCAGATAAATTATCCCTCTGCAAAGGTCAAACTTTCGGATGGAACAATTTATAATCCTTTTGTAATCCCGGAAAAGATCTGGTTAGAAGAAGGAAGTTTATATATGCTTGCAGGTCAGAGCCCATGGTCAGGGGATTATTATAGCGAAGAACTTGGCAAACACCCGTCAGGACTGTATGTGTCACATGACGATGGCATGAGCTTTGAATATGTCGGTGAACAGTAAAAGACGACTTTTTGATAAAGAGAGTGTTGACAAAAAGAATATTAATGATATCATAATGATATCAAAACAATTCGATTTAATAGTGCGACGGAGGTATAGACATGAACGAGGATATAAAGGAAAAGGTAATAAGCGGACATAAGAATGGAATAACAGTAATGATTCTTGCAATAGTGCTGTATGTAATAGCTACTGTTGGTGTGATCGTAAGTGCAAATGAAAACAATGCTTTATTCATTGTTTCAATTCTTTATCTGTGCATCGGATGGATTCTGTTCTTGGGACTTAAGGTTCTTAAGCCGGGAGAAGCTCTTGTGCTTACACTTTTTGGCAAATACGTAGGAACACTTAAAGGTGACGGATTTTTCTTCGTTAATCCTTTCTGCACAGCCTTTAATCCGGCTGCAGACACCAGACTTGGGCAGAGTGGAGACATATCTGATAACAAGAAAAACGGTCTTTCAGGAATTGTGGTAAGCTCGGGACAAATTGGAGCAACAGGCGAGCTTAAGGCAGGTTCCGGTAAAAAGATATCACTTAAAGTTATGACCTTAAGTAATTCCAGACAGAAGGTTAACGATGTTCTGGGTAATCCTGTAGAAATAGCGGTTGCAGTTATGTGGAAGGTGACAGACACAGCCAAGGCTGTATTTGCGGTAGACAATTACAAGGAATACTTATCTCTTCAGTGCGATTCTGCAGTAAGGAATGTTGTTAAGCTTTATCCTTATGACATCACGGAAAACGTTGATACAACAGGTGATGGTCAGGCTGATGATGGAAGTCTTCGCGGTTCTACTGAAGTTGTTGCGGGCAGAATCAGGGAGGAAATACAGAAAAAGGTTGAAGGAGCCGGACTTGAGATAGTAGATGCCAGAATCACATATCTTGCGTATGCTCCGGAAATTGCAGCTGCAATGCTTCAGAGGCAGCAGGCTTCAGCAGTAGTTGATGCGAGAAAACTGATTGTCGATGGTGCAGTAGGAATGGTCGAAATGGCTCTTGAAAGACTTGGCGAAAAAGAGATTGTCAATTTGGATGAGGAGCGCAAGGCAGCGATGGTTTCAAACCTCCTCGTGGTATTGTGCGGAAATCACGATGCTCAGCCTATAGTTAACTCAGGAAGTTTATACTAAAGTATGGCAGAAAAAAAGCAGGTTCCGTTAAGACTTAATGCGAAGTTATATGATGCAATAGCTGCCTGGGCAGAGGATGACTTCCGATCGATTAACGGACAAATAGAATATCTTTTAACTGAATGTGTTAAACAGCGTAAAAAAGATGGCAAGTACGTTTCCCAGAATCTGGACGAGCCGCCTGAGCTGGATATAAAATAACGCATTGTTATGTGAAAAGGAGTCGCATGGATTATGAAGCCTTGCAGCATTTTGCTGCAGGGCTTTTTGTCGCTATCATACAGATAACATTAGACGACAAAAAAAATACAACTTGCGACATAATTTGTTAGTGTAATTTTGTTTCATGCTAATCTATAATCACAGAAACAAAAGTGTAATTGTATTGGGAGAAGAGCAATGAGTAATCCTATCTACAATAATGAGGGGCTCAGAGTTGTAAAAGAAGACTACTGCTGCGAACATTGGGAGCCGGATGACGGGGTATTGGTACCCATGAGGGAATGTTGGTGCTGCAAGTGGTCTAACTTTAGGAATGATGGGAAAAATACTGAAGTAGAAAATTTAAGTGTCTGCAATTATGAGGGAAATGTGGAGACAGTGATCAGTAGTTGAGGTGAAATCATGAACGAGGGGAAAATGATTAGATTAGATGTTCAGATGTTCGGTGGGCTTGCGATTTCTTATGAGGGAAGAAACGTATCCGTAGGTAAAAACAAGGGAGCTAAATATATTCAGCTTCTTGAACTTGTGTGGCTTGCAGGTGATAACGGCATCACCAAAGAGCGGCTTATTGGCACACTTTATGAGAGAGAGGAACAGTCTAATCTCAATAACAGCTTTAACAATTTGATTTATCAGATGCACAAGCAGTTGGGGCGGTCATCTCTTCCTGATTATGAATATATAGTAAATAAGGACGGCATTTTCTATGTTGATGAAAATGTTGAAGTTATCACAGATGCCGGAAGTTTTGAAACAGCTGTTAAAAATGCAAGACAGTGCGGAGATACTCCGGAGGGAGTTCTTTTCTACAAGCAGGCAGTTGAACTGTATAGAGCTGAGCTTCTTCCTGAACTTTCTACACAGGAATGGGTTATCATTAAGAGTGTTCAGCTTCAGAAAATGTATGCAGAGTGCGTAGTTGCACTTGGCAATTACTATGAAAAGAAAAAAGACTATGAAGCAATGTATCGAGTATATAAAAAGGCTGCTCAGCTATATCCCGATGATGAGTGGCAGGTTGGCGAGATAAATGCGCTCATAGGTATGGAAGCATATGATGATGCATATTCCATTTACGATGAGACTGTCAGGTATTATACTGATGAACTGGGAATAACACCCAGTAATGACCTGATGGAATGCTACGAGAAAATGAGTCGACAGATAACTAATACACCAGGGAAAATACTAAAAATAAGAGACGACATTGTAGAAAGACGTGATAGTGCTAATTCAGAAGAAGGAAGAGCATATGATTGCTCATACCCAAGCTTCATTGATGCATATCATATACTTAGCCGCAACATGGAAAGAAGCGGACAGTCAGTATACATGATGCTTTTGACAATTGTTGATTACGAGGGAAAACAGATTTCAAATCAGACCAAGCTGGAGGCCAAGGGAAAACTCTTACAGAAAGCGGTAGCTTTGACTTTAAGACAGGGTGACACGTATTGTAAGTATTCGGCATCGCAGTTTTTACTTCTTCTTGTGGGAACCAGTAAGGAGAGCTGTAAAATAGTTTATAGAAGAGTGTTAAATAAATATAAGGTTTTGGCCGGACCAAGAGCGGAATTGGAGTATAGCGTTGTATCACTTGCTGATCTTCCAAAAGATCTGGCTCAGGCAAAATAAACTTATAGAATTTTAAGTGGGGATAGTGGTTTTTTATGAGAATTCCGCGAGAGTGATTTACACTTTCGCGGAATTTTGGGTTTATTTAAAATTTAATATTTAGTTCACAGAACGTTTAAGGTATATTGGTATACTGTATTTGAAGTATTAAGCGAAAGGAAGTGAAGTCTATGGCAGTTAAGAGATTAGACTATTCAAAGATAGATTTTGCTAAACTTGCCGGAAAATCTGATAAAGTTAACACCGACATAATGACACAAAGTGATGTTGAAAACTTACTTAAAATGAAGGATCAGGTTAAAGAGTTTCAGATTCTTATGATGAAGTATGATTGTGCATTATCTGAAGTCAGGACAAAGCTGGATGTCCTTAACAAAGAGCTTTCACTCATCAACAATCGAAATCCTTTTGAATCAATAAAAATGAGAATCAAAACACCAATTAGCATATATAATAAGTTAAACCGCAAGGGTGTTGATTTTACTATTGAGAATATTAACAAGAATCTTTCAGATGTAGCTGGAATACGAGTTATATGTTCATTTATTGATGATATTTATATGCTTGCGGATTGTCTTGCCAAGCAGGATGATATTACTGTTATCCAGAGAAAAGATTACATTGAGACGCCCAAGCAAAGTGGTTACAGAAGCCTTCATCTTATTATTAAGGTACCCATTTTCCTCACAACAGAAAAAGAGTATATGAAGGTGGAAGTTCAGTTCAGAACAATAGCAATGGATTTCTGGGCAAGTCTTGAACACAAGATGAAGTATAAAAAGAACATTGAAAATCAGGAAGTAATATCAGACGATCTTAAGTTTAGTGCAGACCTTATCAATCAGCTGGATCTTAGAATGCAGCAGATAAGAGTAAAAATTGATGAAGATGAGTAAAATAACAGACCTGAAAGCCAAGGGCTTTCAGGTCTGATTTAATTTCAGGCTTTTTCAGGTTCAGGATAAGATACGCCAAAAGTCTCTACAGTTACTGTTTTCATAACCTGATCGTTTACAGGTCTGTCATTCCAGTCAGTGTCTGTTTCGGCGATTTTGTTAACAACGTCCATTCCCTCTATAACTTTACCGAATGCTGCATAATCTCCGTCAAGATGAGGAGAAGTTTTGTGCATGATAAAGAACTGAGAACCTGCTGAATTGGGCATCATTGATCTTGCCATTGAAAGAACACCTTCTGTGTGCTTTAAGTCATTTTTGAAACCGTTTGATGAAAACTCACCCTTTATGCCATATCCGGGGCCGCCCATTCCTGTGCCTTCCGGGTCACCACCCTGAAGCATGAAGCCGCGGATTACTCTGTGGAAAATAAGTCCGTCATAGAAATTTTTGCTCACAAGTGAGATGAAGTTATTTACTGTATTAGGCGCGATTTCAGGATAAAGCTCTGCCTTAATCACGTCACCGTTTTCCATTGTGATTGTAACAATAGGATTCTGTGCCATTTTTATGTCTCCCTTTTTTATTATTCATTACACTAGTATATCATATAGTGACGGAATCTATAATAAATCTATGAAAACTATGAAATAATTCATAATCTGAACTTCCGATATTTTATTAGTGATATAATTTAACTGTATATCGCTCATAATGCTTCTAAAAAGGATGACTTCTTGAACTAAATTTCAGAAATCCGCTTAAACTGCGGATTTCGTAAGAATATGATCCATGTATTTTGTGGACTGAGGTATTGAAGTGAGTAGCATTGAATCCGGTAGTGAAAATCATGCTCTGGGTAAGTACTTATCCCCACTGTCTGTTTGGGCACTTTCCTTTGGATGTGCAGTAGGATGGGGCGCTTTTGTGATGCCCGGCACAACTTTTTTACCAAAGGCAGGGCCTGTCGGTACGGTTATTGGTCTTATAATCGGCGCTTTTGTGATGTTTATAATCGGCGTAAATTATAACTTCCTGATCAATAAGTATCCTGACGCCGGAGGGACTTTGACATATACTATTAAGATTTTTGGATATGATCATGGTTTTATGAGTTCCTGGTTTCTTATTCTCGTGTACGTTGCGATAATATGGGCAAATGCTACGGCGCTCGGTCTTATAAGCAGAAATCTTTTAGGAGGCATGTTCCAATTTGGATTTCACTATGAAGTTCTTGGTTATGATGTATATTTCGGCGAGGTTTTGCTTTCGCTGGTTGCTATTGCCATCTGCGGACTTTTGGGAACTCTTGGGAAAAGAATAACTGTGCATCTTCAGGTTATATTTGCCCTTTTCCTTATAGGCGGAATCATAATTGTAATTCTATGCGCATTTTTTAATGGCGGTCTTAATATTTCAAACAGTTTTACTCCAATGTTTTCCAAATCAGATGACATCGGAGTATCTTCCATAAGGCAGATTTCAACAATTGTTGCCCTTTCACCATGGGCTTTTGTAGGATTTGAATCAGTATCAAATTCTGCCGAGGGCTTCAACTTTTCCCCCCAAAAAACAATATGGATTTTTGCTATAGCTCTTTTAACAGGGACAGTTGCATATGTAGCTTTAGTGGCGCTGGCGGTTTTATATATTCCTGAGGGCTATGGCAACTGGTATGAATATGTAGGAAGCCTTGACAAAATGGATGGAATAATGGGGCTGCCTACGTTCTACGGCGCCTATAAGGCAATGGGACAGGCAGGTGTTGTTATCCTTGGGGTGGCAGCTTTTTCGGGAATTATGACAGGACTTATAGGAAACTTTATTGCTGCCAGCAGGCTTCTTTACGCAATGGCAGATGATGGGATTTTGCCTAAATGGTTTGGAAAATTAAATAAGGATAAAAGTCCTAAAAACGCAATGCTGTTTTTGACTCTTATTTCACTTGTGATTCCTTTTTTTGGCAGATCCGCAATTGGCTGGATAGTGGATGTAAATACAGTCGGAGCTACAATAGCTTACGCCTACACTTCTGCCTGTGCGCTTAGGCTTGCATACAAAGAGAACAATGATTATATAAAGGGGGCTGCAGGTATAGGACTTGTTATGTCTCTTGTTTTCTTTATTTACTTCATGTCATGGTCGGCAGATGCCATGTCTACAGAATCCTACATGATACTGGCCTTTTGGAGTATCTTGGGATTTATCTATTTCAGGATTGTCTTTTCACATGATGAGAAAAAGAGATTTGGAAAATCTACTATTGTGTGGATTTCTTTGTTGTTTTTAATATTTTTTACATCACTTATGTGGATGAAAAATTCTACAGACGAAATCACTGAGGAAATGGTGCAAAACATCAGCGATTACTATGAGAAAAGTACCGGATTTACCGATAGGAGTATAGTCAGAGAAACGGAAGAGTATATCAGTGAACAGCTAAAAAGGGCGGATGACCAGATTACCAGAAACAGTTTTATACAGATGCTTCTGATCATTGCTGCTCTTGCAATCATGTTCAGTTTATATTCTATGATGACAGCAAGGGAGAAAAAAACTGAGGCAGAAAGGGTAAAGGCTTTGGAACAAAGCAGAGCCAAGACAATTTTTCTCTCCAATATGTCCCATGATATAAGAACACCTATGAACGCCATCATAGGTTATATAAATCTTGCGGAGAGAGAAGATGTTACTTTTGAGGAGTTAAAAGAGTATTTGGGGAAAATCAAGGGTTCAAGTCATCATCTTTTAGCTCTCATAAATGATGTTCTGGAAATGAGCAGGATTGAAAGCGGAAAAATGGATATTGAGCCGATTCCAATGAATCTTCATTCGACGTTTGCAGAGATAAAAGATATGTTTAAAACCCAAATGGATGAGAAACATATAGATTTTATTGTCGATTCTTCCAATATTAGAAACACCTGTGTTTACTGCGATAAAAACAGACTGAACAGAGTCCTTTTGAACCTGATAAGCAATGCCTATAAGTTTACTCCGGATGGAGGAACTGTTGAAGTTAAGGCATGGGAAATAGATTGTTCTGAGGAAGGCTATGGAATCTTTGAGATCAGGGTTAAGGACAGCGGAATTGGCATGAGTAAGGAGTTTGCGTCAAATGTATTTGATGCTTTTGAAAGAGAAAAAACATCTACTGTCAGCGGAATACAGGGAACAGGCCTTGGAATGTCAATAACCAAGAGTATCGTTGATCTTATGGGCGGTGACATTACCGTAAATACTGCCAAGGGAGTTGGTACAGAGTTTGTTGTAAGCATAAAGCTGCAGCTTCAGGAACAGCAGACAGACGCCGAAGAAGCCGATGAATCCAGTGAGGAGAAGGCAGGAGCCGGGCAGATTTTAGTGGACTATTCCAAGGTGAGAATTCTTTTGGCTGATGATATGCAGATCAACCGTGAAATTGCAACTAAGCTTCTTACGAGACTTGGATTTATGGTGGAACAGGCTGTTGATGGAAAAGATGCCCTTGATAAAGTTGCCTCTTCTGAGCCCGGATATTATAATTTAGTACTGATGGATGTTCAGATGCCTGTAATGGGCGGTTATGAGGCTACTGAGAATATCAGAAAGCTTGATAATCCTGAACTTGCCGGTATACCGATTCTTGCCATGACGGCCAATGCTTTTTCCGAGGATGTAAAAAAAGCCAAGGAGGCTGGTATGAACGGACATATAGCAAAACCTATCGATATGAAACAGATGGTGGATACTATCACGGGAGTTTTGACAAAATGATGAAAAAAGTTTTTTTGACATTGGGGATAATAAGTGTACTGGTGACAGGTTGTGGCGCTGCGGATAAAGCAGCGCCTTTAAACGTGATTGAGGATAAGTATCGCACGACCTATGAGATTTTCGTTTATTCTTTTTATGACAGCGATGGAGATGGTATCGGAGACTTAAAAGGTGTTACTCAAAAACTTGACTATATAAATGACGGAGATGATGCTACGGACACCGATCTGGGGTGCAATGAAATCTGGCTTATGCCTGTTTCTCCTTCGCCCACCTATCACAAGTATGATGTCACCGACTATATGGATATAGATCCTGAATACGGTACGCTGCAGGATTTTGATGAGCTTGTGGATGAATGTCATAAAAGGCATGTAAACGTTATAATCGATACGGTTTTGAATCATACATCTGTAGAGCATCCGTGGTTTAAGGAGGCTGCGAAGTATATTGCAGATAATGCGGATGATTTTAAAGACAGAAATAAAACTGTGGATGAAAATACTGATGAAAGTTCAGGGCTCGTCTTTTTAGAGGAGGATCTTAAGGCATGCCCTTACCTTTCTTATTACAATTTTTCATATGAAAAATCAGATGGGTATGAACCTCTTTCGGGGACTGATTTTTATTATGAGGCAAGGTTCTGGTCTGGTATGCCGGATCTTAACCTTGATGATGATAATGTGAAAAAAGAAATTGAGGATATTATAGGTTTTTGGATAGACCATGGAGTTGACGGATTCAGACTTGATGCGGTTACGTCCTACTATACAGGTGATGACCTTAAGAACATTGAATTTTTGACCTGGCTTAATGATACTATTAAATCTCAAAAGGAAGATGCTTATATTGTAGGTGAATGCTGGACCAATTCAAGTACCTACTCTAAATATTATAAGAGCGGTGTTGACAGCTTTTTTGACTTTGATTTTGCCGGAAGCGAAGGAATTATCGCAGGTGTGGCAAGAGGAACGAACGCTGCAGCTAATTACGGTAAAGCTCTTGAGAAGATAGAAAGTCAGCTGGCTGAAATTAGCGACACTTCCATCGATGCGCCTTTTTACACTAATCATGATATGGCCAGATCTGCTGGATATTATACAGGTAAGGGCAGTCAGGACAAGGTGAAGCTTGCCGGAGCACTTAACCTTCTTATGACCGGAAATGCGTTTATTTACTATGGCGAAGAACTTGGTATGAAGGGCTCCGGAAAGGATGAGAACAAGAGAGCTCCAATGCAGTGGAGTTCTACTGACCTGACAGGCATGTGCAATGGCCCTGCCAACATGGATAAGTTTGACATGAAGTATCCGGCTCTTGATGTGCAGGCGGCAGATGAGTACTCAATTTTTAACTATTACAAGGCAGCTATAAAACTCAGAAATATGTTCCCTGTGATCGCAAGAGGCAGGACTGTGAATGTTGATTCACTTTCTAACAGCGATATTTCTGCATTTGTCAGGGAAAAGAAGGAAGGCAGCACCTATGAGACAGATGTGGAGAGACTTCTTATATTGATAAATACTTCAGATGAGTCAAAAGAAGTGAATATTTCCACAGATGATATGTCGAAAGATTATGGGAATATTGTGTATAGCCTTTGTACTTCTGAGGAAAAATGTGAATATAATGGTGGGAAAGTGGTAATACCTGCCTATGGAATAGCAGTTTTAGCAGCTGGGAACTAAAGTTGCAGTACAATAAATAAATTAATAATTTTAGAGTAACTGTGCTGATTATTAAGATTAAGATTAATTTGCTATAATGAAAGCATAAAAAGGTGCTACCCGTACAGCAACGGTTAGTCCGAAATTACATAGTGATTAAAATAACCGCTAGTTGTTCAGGCTTGGCGGTTATTTTAATGCTTGCTATTCCTACCGATGGAATAGCCAAGACCAAAGAACGTTGCACTAAATCCAAATCGTAATAAGGATGACAAGGCTTTATTTTTTCGTAAATGATCACCTGAGTTGTAGCTATGATTGATTGCTTTACATGATTAGTACGCAGATTTGTACCCTAAAATTACCCTAATTTAAATGTTTCAAAACGTACTTTTTTGAACCAAAACAGACATTTACAACAAAAGATTTTTAACAACAAAAAAGACTGAAACTCCAGCAATTATCTGGATTCCAGTCTTTTCTTTAAGAGCAGGGGAAGCAGGATTCGAACCTGTTTTCCTGACTTTCCCAAATACAGATAGAAAGGAGTCTCGAGCATCTTCTATTGATTTGAATTTAACCATTTCTTAACCAGTTTATATCTTATACCTGGTGATATTCTCCCAATCAGAAGGCAATCCCATCTGATCTAGCAGATTAGACTTGGTTAGTCGCTGGCTCTTCTTGCAGTATTGATCTATAAGTTTCTTAAGACTACGCTTATATTGCAAAAACTCATCTCTTCTTAGTAAATATCTAAAAGCAATTACTAATCCAAAGTAATCCCTTTTACCAATAGAATACATTGATCCAGTCATAGGGAGATTCATTTTTTTATGAATCGGAGTGTCGGGAAATTCTCTTTGTACAAGGTTATGACTGAACAATCTCTCATTATGAGCACATACATTTCTAAAAAGAGTCAGACAACCAAGATATTGACCAAGAGCCTTCTCGGACACATTTGTGTAGGCTTTGCTGATCATACTCTGCTGTCTATGTTGTAATAACCCATAGAATTTTGATAACTGACCAAAAGTAAGGATTTTAGTTGTGACCCATAACGGAACGTTACTATATACTTTTCTCTGGTGTACAAGATATGGTTTCTCAGTGTTCTTGTTTGCGTGATAATCCAAAATACTAATAAGCTTGGTAACATCATGGGATAATTTAGGACTTTGATTATAATTTACCGATGAAAGATACTGAGATTGATTCTCACCAAATGATGCGCAGAAACTATCTGATATTAATTGCCGTATCTTTTGCTCTACCTTGATCAAATAATTAAAAGTAAGGGCTCTTAATTCTTCGTCAAAGTGATATAAGGCAAGCACATCTTCAAAGGTAGTACCACCTACATACTTCCTTGTCATAGGATTGATAAACAGATTCTTATATCCACCAATTAGAGAGAAATAGCCGATATCGGTTAGCATTCTCTCAGCAAAGTTTACATCTTTTATTATTAACCCTTTATCATTTATTAGTTTTTGGATTTGTTTACCATACGGAAGATATGGCTTAGGCATATTAGAAAAACTCCTCAAGAAAAAAATTAAAGGAGGGCCCTCAGGTCCTCCCGCGGTCCCAGTCCTCACGAGTATCTGGAACTTAGTCACTATAATCATTTTATATGTTAAGAACCTTATTGTCAATGAATACAATATGATGGAGTCAGAAATGCCACTCTTATCACCTCTCGATGTCTTCAATTATAGTTGCATCTGCTGTAGAAGCAACTTCGAGGATGAATTCACTGAAGACAATCATTATACGGGAAGTGGTACAGCATATGTGAAGAAGGTTGAAGATGACGTTGATTTTTATAATGTAATAGAATCACTTAATTCAGTCGAAGACTTCCTAAATGACCCAGCTGTAGAAAATGTAGGACAGGAGGATTTTTGTACAATAAATATAATCGAGTCAGTCTTTGATTATCCAGAAAATGCATGCATTACCGAGTTTAATGAAGTAAACTTACCACTTAAACTAACTATTGATGATATGCCATATTATATTGTATGGGATGAAGTTATTATTGTAGATGCTCCATCATCAGAGTCATCAACTCAGGAGTAACTATTTTTACATAATAATCGAAGTTCAGCAGTAACTCTAACGAGCAAGAAACCCTCGATGTCGCCACATCGAGGGTTTCGCTTTGCCATAGAATATATAATCGCTTTTTATTGCGTTTCCGCATAATCATATTACTACAACTGTTATGTTCAGTCAAATAAAACTCTTATGAAGAAACGTGATCAATAGCTGTTTTCCCACATTATACATGATTAGTACGCAGATTTGTACCCTAAAATCACCCTAAATTTACTGTTCCAAAACGTACTTTTTTGAACTAAAACAGACATTTACTACAAAAGATTTTTAACAACAAAAAAACTGAAACTCCAGCAATTATCTGGATTCCAGTCTTTTTACAATGAGCAGGGGAAGCAGGATTCGAACCCGCATGAGCGGTTTTGGAGACCGGCATACTAGCCATTGTATGATTCCCCTTTATTTATGGCTTTTGCACCAACGAATGTTATTCTAGCATAGACAATAGATGTTGTAAAGAAGATTTTTTGATTTACAGCATTAAAATTTTGCCTCAAGGCAAGTTGCAAGCCAGAGGCCAGTAACTTATAATTTTCCTAATCGAAAAAGGAGTGAAGCAGGAAATATGGCTTACAAATATAAGAATTACATCTTTGATCTATATGGAACTTTAGTGGATATCCACACAGATGAGGAACAGCCTGAGCTCTGGGAGAAAATGGCAAAAAAGCTGTTGGATGAATATGGTGCCGAATACACTGCGTCTGGCCTTAGGGAAAAATATCTTTTGGCATGTAAAGAGGAAACAGATGCCCTTATTGAGAAGACTCACGCGGAGTATCCTGAGATACAAATAGAAAATGTCTGGGCCAGACTTATAGAAGATGGAATACGGGATGAAAACCACAAGGCAGAAACAGATGGAAGTAAAGCAGCTGGCAACAGAGTAAATCCGGATGACCTGGAAGGACTTTGCATATTTTTTAGGGAAGCTTCAAGGGATAAGCTCTGCAAGTACCAGGATACAGACAGGCTATTATCTGAATTAAAAAGTGCAGGAAAAAAGATATTTCTTTTGTCTAATGCACAGCTCTTTTTCACCAGGAAAGAGCTGGAAGATGTGGATATTGCAAAGTACTTTGATGACATTTTTATATCGTCAGATAATGGTGTCAAAAAGCCTCAGAAAGAATTCATGGAAAAACTGCTAAAAAAGCATGGATTAAACCCTACTGAATGCGTTATGATAGGGAATGAGGTTTTTAGCGATGGTGGAGTAGCCAAGGCAAATGGCGTAGATTACATCTTCGTACAGGATGGAGATTTCTCTAAAATAATATGAAAAGGAGAATGGGTATGCAGGACAGATTACCAAAAAGAGATGAGGTCGCAAAGGAACTTACCTGGCGACTTGAGGATATTTTCGAAAATGAGGAAAAGTGGGAAGAAGAGCTTAAAAAGATAAGTGAAGTAGCTGATAAGATTGCAGCTCTTCAGGGCAAGCTTTCTGATGGAAAGTGCCTTCTTGAAGCTCTTAAGCTTACAGAGGAGTTTGAGCTTTTAGCTGACAGGGTTGTTGGCTATTCTCATAAGAGATTTGATCAGGATACATCCAATTCCAAATACCAGGGTATGAACGCAAGGGCCATGTCTGCATATGCTGCAGTCGAGGAAAAAACAGCCTTCATGAACTCTGAGATTGTTGATATTTCTGATGAGGACCTTGAAAAGCTCTATGAGCAGATTCCTGAGCTTGACAGATACAAGAGAGCAATAAAGAATGTCAGAAGATTAAAGGCTCACATGCTTGACAGCAACATGGAAGCTCTTTTGGCATCAGCAAGTGAGCTTGAGGGCGCTCCTCAGAAAGCTTTCGGAATGCTTGCAAACGCTGACCTTAAGTTTCCTTCAGTAAAAGATTCAAAGGGAGAAGAAGTTCAGCTTTCACAGGGAAGATTTGTTCCAACACAGATGTCTCATGACAGAGATTTAAGAAAGGCAAGTTTTGAGGCTTTCTATACAAGATTTGCAGAGTTCAAAAATACATGGACTGCTATGTATGACGGTGAAGTTAAGGCAAGGATCTTCGAGTCAAAGGCAAGAAAATACAATTCATGCTTTGAGGCGGCAGTTGATGGCAACGACGTATCACCTTTAGTTTGCGATTCACTGTTTGAGTCCATTCATGGTAACATGGACAAAATGCACAGATACGTTTCTCTCAGGAAAAAGCTACTTGGAGTAGACGAACTTCACATGTATGATGTCTATGTTTCAATGATCCCTGATTTTGACATGAATGTCACATATGATGAGGCAAAAGAGATTTCTCTTAAGGCCCTTGCTCCTCTTGGCGAAGATTATCTGGCAGTCGTAAAAGAGGCATATGAGAACAGATGGATCGATGTTGTTGAGAATGAAGGAAAGAGAAGCGGTGCGTATTCATCAAATGTATACGGAACGCATCCATATATGCTTCTTAACTACAATGATACTTTGAATGATGTCTTTACACTTGTTCATGAAATGGGACATTCAATGCATTCTTGGTATTCAAGCAAAGCTCAGCACATCCTTGATGCAGGTTACAAGATCTTCGTTGCAGAAGTAGCGTCTACTACTAATGAAGTTCTTTTGTACCATTATCTTAAGGACCATGCTAAGAGCAAGGAAGAAAAGGCCTTTATCGTAAATCACTTCCTTGAGAGCTTTAAGAGCACAATGTTCCGTCAGACTATGTTTGAGGAATTTGAGAGAAAGACCTGCAAGATGGCTGAAGATGGTGAGCCTCTTACAGCAGAGTCTCTTTATAATGTATACTATAACCTCAATAAGGAATACTTTGGCGAGGATATGATATCCGATGAAGAAATTGGATGGGAGTGGTGCAGAATTCCTCACTTCTATTACAATTTCTATGTATATCAGTATGCAACAAGCTTTGCTGCTGCTGTTGCGATTGCAGACAGAATTCTTAAAGAGGGCGCTCCTGCAGTTGAGCAGTACAAGAAGTTCCTTTCAAGCGGATGCACACAGGATCCTGTAAGCCTCTTAAAGATAGCTGGAGTTGACCTTACAACAAAGGCTCCTATCGATGCGGCACTTAAGGTATTTGGTGAAGCTCTCGATGAGATGGAAGAGATCATGAAGTAAGTTATGACAAGGCGGTGCTTATATGGCAAAAGAAATATGGCGACCAGGTAATATGCTTTATCCCACACCTGCAGTTATGGTAAGCTGCAAGCGTGAAGGAGAAAAACCCAATATAATAACAGTGGCATGGGCAGGGACTATCTGTAGTGACCCGGCCATGCTATCAATATCTGTGCGTAAAGAGAGATATTCCTATGATATTCTCAAGGAGACAGGGGAATTTGTAGTCAATCTCACAAGTAAAAAACTGACTAGGGCAGCAGACTGGTGCGGAGTCCGCTCGGGAAGAGAGTACGATAAGTTTAAAGAAATGAACCTTACGCCGTTGCAATCTCAAAAAATATCAGCGCCGGGCATTGCTGAAAGTCCTGTGAATATTGAATGTAAGGTCAGGCAGACAATAGATCTCGGAAGTCATACAATCTTTATTGCTGAAGTTGTGTGTGTTACAGTAGATGACAAGTTACTTGATGAAAACGGAAGGCTTGATCTGGGAAAGGCAAAGCTTGTAGCTTATTCCCATGGTGAATATTTCATGCTTGGTGAGAAAGTCGGTAAGTTTGGCTACAGTGTTGCAAAAAAAGATTCTCCAAAGCCTGCCGGAGGAAAGAGCAAAAAAGCTAAGGCAAAGAAGAAAAAATGAAGTATTTTTTATTGTATATTAAACAAACATTGAGGTTTGTGCTAAAGCCATTGTCATTTGTACCTGCAATCATTATGATGTGCGTTATATTCATGTTTTCGGGGCAGGATGCAGACAGTAGTAGTCACCTCAGTTATATAGTCGGCATTAAGGTTTTTAGTTTTGCCAATGAAAAGCTTGAAAAAGGATGGACTCAGGACCAGATAGAGGATTTATCCGAAGCTTCGCAATTTTACGTCAGAAAGACAGCTCACGTTACAGAGTATTTTCTGCTGGCGGTATCCGTTGCTTTTCCTCTATACGTATATGGACTTAGAGGACCGCTTCTGGTTTTGTTTGCAGGAGCTTTTTGTGCCGGTTTTGCCTGTCTTGACGAATATCATCAGTCCTTTGTGGCAGGAAGAAGTCCCTCCAAAAGGGACGTTTTGATTGACTGTATGGGTGTTTTGCCGGGAATCATTATTACCAGAATTGTAGGATGGACAGGCAGAATGACGATATTCAGACCGCTGGCAAACAGAAAAAAAGCAAAAAGATATTGACAGCATAATTTGGCTGTGATATATTACATTAGTATTTGAAAACAAAGCAGAGTATCCACTCTCACCCTGCGGCAAGGGCTTCAGGTGTTAATATCTTTCAAATCAGCCATTTGGTTTGATTATTTGAGATTATAGGTGGATACGATGTGTATTCACCTTTTTTTTTCAGAATGTGGAGGACAAAACCATTAGCGAGTTATTTATTAATGAACAGATCAGAGCTAAGGAAGTTCGTGTGATTGGTATTACTGGTGAGCAGCTGGGGGTTATGGCTATTGCTGATGCCAGAAAGATTGCTGACGATGAGGGTGTTGATCTTGTAATGATTGCACCGACAGCTAAGCCACCTGTTTGCAGAGTTGTTGACTACGGTAAATTTAAGTATGAGCAGCTTCGCAAAGAGAAGGAAGCAAAAAAGAAACAGAAGACTGTTGAAATTAAGGAAATCAGACTTTCACCTAATATTGACACAAACGACCTCAACACTAAGGTTAATGCAGCTAAGAAATTCCTTGAAAAAGGTAATCGCGTAAAGATCACACTTCGTTTTCGCGGTCGTGAGATGGCTCATATGGGAGCAAGCGTACACATCCTTACAGACTTTGCACAGGCTTTGAGCGATGTTGCGGTTGTAGAGAAACAGCCTAAAGTCGAGGGACGTAGCATGACAATGTTCCTTGCAGAAAAGAAAAATTGATTTTTGCCAATTTTTGGTTAAAAATATAGTTCCACAAAATTACTGAGATTCACAGGAGGATTTAAGTTATGCAGCAAAAGATGAAAACAAAGAGAGCTGCTGCCAAGAGATTCAAAGTTACTGGCACAGGAAAGCTCATGAGAAGCAAAGCGTATAAGCGCCACATCTTAACAAAGAAGTCTACAAAGAGAAAGAGAAATCTTAGACAGGCTGGACTTGTTGACGCTACAAATGTAAAGACAATGAAGAGCATTCTTCCTTATGCATGATCAGAGCACTTGATGAGGTATTATCGAGTTTAGTGCAGCATCCCATAAGTTCATTTGAGTTGAGATTTGGTTCGGTAAAGATTTAGAAATTAGGAGGATATTAAGATGGCAAGAGTTAAAGGCGCATTAAATGCCAAGAAGAAACACAATAGAGTATTAAAGCTTGCAAAAGGTTACAGAGGAGCAAGATCAAAACAGTATAGAGTAGCAAAGCAGTCAGTTATGAGAGCTCTTACTTCTGCATTTGCAGGACGTAAGCAGAAGAAGAGAGATATGAGATCTCTTTGGATCACACGTATCAATGCAGCAGCCAGAATTAACGGACTTTCATACAGCAACATGATGCATGGTCTTAAGCTTGCTGGTGTTGACATCAACAGAAAGATGCTTGCTGAGCTTGCAGTAAATGATCCTGAAGGATTCAAGACACTTGCTGAGCTTGCAAAGACAAAGATTGCATAATACAGTCGGAAACTTTGATTGAAATATTAGTTTTTTTGATATAGAATGAAGGAGTATCACATAGTGATGCTCCTTTTTTTGCGTAGTAAACATGCTGTATTAAAGGAAACTGTTTTTAAACGGAGGATATAGACATGGCATATGAGAATTTACAGCCAAAAGAAGTATTTCATTTTTTTGAGGAGCTTTGCAATATACCGCATGGTTCAGGTAATTTACAGAAAATAAGCGACTATCTTGTTTCTTTTGCCAAAGAAAGAAACCTTGATGTCATTCAGGATAATGAACTTAATGTAATCATCAAAGCACCTGGCAGCAAGGGATATGAGGACAAAGAGCCTGTAATACTGCAGGGACATATGGACATGGTAGCTGTCAAAGAAGACTCCTGTGATATTGATATGAAAACAGAGGGGCTTCGTTGCAAGACTGATGGGGAGTATGTTTGGGCTGAGGGAACAAGCCTTGGCGGTGATGACGGTATTGCTGTTGCTTATTGCCTTGCGCTTCTTGATTCAGATACTATACCTCATCCACCACTTGAAGTTGTCATTACTACTAATGAAGAAACCGGAATGTTTGGCGCAGCAGCAATTGATCTTTCTTCTTTAAAAGGAAAGAAGATGATAAACATCGACAATGAAGAAGAAGGCGCATTTATCACAAGTTGTGCAGGCGGCGCCAGAATATACTCAGACTTTTCTTTTGAAAAAGACAACAAGACAGGATTTTTATTTGAAATAAAGGTTGATGGTCTTTTGGGTGGTCATTCTGGAGAAATGATCAAATGCGGAAGGGGAAATGCTAACCATATTTTGGCAAGAACTCTTTTAAATGCAATGGATGCAGCGGAAATCTCACTAGTATCTGTAGAAGGCGGCGTTGCGGATAATGCAATCCCATCTGCTGCAGTGGCAAAGGTTGTTGTTCCTGCCGGAAACGTAACAGATATGAAGGAGAGTATAGAGCAGACTCTGGCTGAAGTTAAGGGTGAACTCGAAGTAAAGGATCCCGATGTGAATATCACATGTACTGAGGCTGGAGCAGAGAATAACTATTCCTGTGCTAAATACGAAGATGGCAGAATGATAGTAAGTGCCATGATTTCTTTACCTGATGGAGTTCAGGCAATGAGCGCAGCAGTTGAAGGTCTTGTGGAGACATCTTTAAATCTTGGTATCGTGAAGACTGTGGATTCTTCAATTACACTTGAGCATTCAGTGAGAAGTAGTGTGGAATCTTCCAAGAACATGCTCATCAAAAAGGTTGCCACTATTGTTACAACTTTTGGCGGAACATATTCAGTTTCAGGTCAGTATCCGGGTTGGAAGTACAGGCAGCATTCAGAGCTTCGCGACCACATGGTTAAAGTGTATGAGGAAATGTACGGAAAGAGTCCGAGACTTATGGCTATCCACGCAGGACTTGAGTGTGGAATATTAAGTGAGAAGATTAAGGATCTTGATTGTATCTCAATAGGACCTGATATGCAGGATATCCACTCAACCAAGGAAAGACTGTCAGTAAAATCTGCTGCTAATGTTTGGGAATACTTAAAGGCAGTATTAAAGTAATGGGTAAATATACAGTAGCATGATACTAGTGTTGCACAAAGCATTATTACAGGAGGGGATACAATTGAACGATGTAAAGAAAAAAATAATGGATTCGGTTATAAATCAGTTCAATGCAAAAGGAATGAAGTTTACAATGGATGACATATCCAAAGAACTTCATATAAGTAAAAAGACTATTTATAAAGAATTCAATGATAAGGATGAGCTTTTCTTTGCAACAGTAGATTATGGTTTTTCTGCCATTAAGGAAAAAGAGGCTGAGATTATAGCCGACAATTCTTTGGAACTGATTGAAAAGATAAAGAAGCTTATTGTTTGTCTTCCCGACAATTATAAAAATATTGATTTCAGACGAGTATATCAGCTCAGAGAAAAATATCCTGAAGTTTATAAAAAGATTGCTGAAAGAGTAGAGAGTGATTGGGGAGAGACAGAGAAGCTCTTGCAAAAAGCTATGGATGAAGGGCTTATCAAGAAAATGCCTATAGATTTCATAAAACTTATAATCGAGGGTGTTATCGAGAAATTCCTAAGTTCAAGAGAACTTACAGGTACAGGTTACAGCTATGAGGAAGCTCTCAATGAGATGATTGATATAGTAATGAATGGATTAATTGTTGCAGAGAAAGCATGATACCGTTCGATGCGAATTTGGCTGAGCTGAGGTATCAGTATCCGGCCGGAGTAAGTCAGATAATAAATTGGCGTCATTAGAGGAGAAAGCAAATGATTATCACAAATGAGAAGGTATTTTTGCTTCAGACTAAAAATACATCCTATATGTTCAGAAAGCTTGATTCCGGGCATCTTGAGCATTTACATTATGGGGATAAGATTTTTTCAAATAAAGAGACAGGCGTATCTATGCTTGACAGTATAGCTGCGGTTATGGCACCCAAACATTTTAACGGTGCCGGCAATACAATTGTGTATTCAAGTGAACACAGTAAAATCCTTTTGGAGCAGCTTTGCCTTGAAATGAGCAGCTTTGGAAAAGGTGATATAAGAGATCCGTTTGTAGAACTTACATATGCTGATGGTAATACAACAGTGGATTTTCTTTTTGACAAATATGAGATAAAAGAGGGAAAGGAACTCCTTAAAACTCTTCCTTCATCATATGCAGAAAATAATGAAACACCGGATGGTAATGTAGAACAGCTTGTTGTTACACTGAAAGATAAGGAATATAATGCAAGACTCGATCTTGTTTATTCCGTATTTCCGGAATGTGATGTGATCACAAGAAGTGCGGTTCTTTACAATGATTCCGACAAGGATATCAGAATTGAGAGAATTCTTAGTACAGCTGTTGACTTTAATTCTCCTTCCTATAAGATGACTTCCTTCCATGGACGATGGGCAGATGAAATGGGCAAATACGAAAGTGTTTGCAATGGCGGAAAGGTAGTGTGTGAAGAACTTGCTGCAGGAGAGTCCGGCTCAAGATCCAATCCGTTTGTAATAGTAAGTAGCGCGGATGCTGACGATACCCATGGCGATTGTTACGGTTTTAATCTTATATACAGTGGTAACCACTATGAATCTCTTTCTTCCAATGGACACAGCATGAGCCGTTTTGTAAGCGGTATTCAGCCAACAGGATTTAACTGGGCGTTAACTCCGGGAGAGAAATTTGAAGCACCGGAAGCTGTTATGACATTTTCATCAAAGGGAATGAATGCCATGAGTATCAACATGCATGATTTCGTGCGTGAGCATGTTGTCAGAGGCAGCTGGAAAAAGAAAGAAAGACCAATCCTTATAAACAGCTGGGAAGCTGCATATTTTAACTTCACCCAGAATTCACTTCTCTCACTTGCCAAAGAAGCAAAAAAGTGTGGAATAGAACTTTTTGTAATGGATGACGGCTGGTTTGGCGAGAGAAATAATGATGATAAGTCACTTGGCGATTGGTATGAGAATAAGAAGAAACTTCCTGGCGGAATAAAAGAGTTTTCTGAAAAACTTGATGCAATGGGAATGATGTTTGGAATATGGGTAGAGCCTGAAATGGTCAATGAGAATAGTGACCTTTACAGAGCACATCCCGACTGGGCTGTAATCGTTCCGGGACATCCGCATTCTACCTGTAGAAACCAGATGAACCTTGATCTTACAAGGACAGAAGTTCAGGATTATATTATCGATTCCATGAAGAAGGTCTTTTCATCCGGAAAAGTATCTTATGTTAAATGGGATATGAACAGAACATTCTCCGACAGGTACTCGGTAGGACTTCCCGCGGAGAGGCAGGGCGAGTTCCAACACAGATATTACCTTGGATTATATAGAATCATGAAAACACTTACTGAGGCTTTCACTGAGATTCTCTTTGAGGGTTGCTCTGCCGGTGGAAACAGGTTTGATCTTGGAATTTTAAGCTATTTCCCGCAGATCTGGGGAAGTGATGATACGGATGCTTTTTGCAGAATTGATATCCAGAGAGGCTACAGCTACGGTTATCCGACAAGTACGGTGGGAGCCCACGTATCAGCTTGTCCTAACCATCAGACACTTAATTCCGTTCCTCTTGAGACAAGGTTTGAGGTTGCGGCAGCAGGATGCTTTGGCTATGAGCTTAATCTTTGTGATATGTCTGATTCAGATAAAAAGGCCGTTGCAAATCAGGTAGAGTATTATAAGAATAATAGAGAATTGTTCCAGTTCGGAGATTATTACAGACTTCCTGAGGATGGTTACATTATAGTAAGTAAAGATAAGAAAAAAGCGGTGGCATTTGTGGTTGAAAAGAACGCAAGACCTAATAAAGATTACAAGTGCTTAAGGACTGTCGGACTTGATGATGAAAAAGTCTATAACATGGTTGGCAGAGTTGTTCCATACAGCGTTAAGGATTTTGGAAGTCTGGTAAATATGATGACTCCTGTCCATGTTAAACAGGATGGAATTATTCACAATATAATTGATAAATTCATGGATATGAATGGAGAAGAGCAGAAGGCAACTGCTATAGGTGCGGCATTCAATGGACATGGTGTAGCCCTTAACTCGGCATTTTGCGGAACCGGTTACAATGAAGGAACACGTATAATGAGAACTGGTGATACCAGATTGTACTTATTTACTGAAGTTTAAGTGCGTCTGCATCAATAACCAAGTGTTTAACTATAGAGTATATTGGCAGAGAATAAATAATTTTTTTTGTATTGGTAGGAGAACAATATGAAGAATATAACTTTAGGCAGTACAGGCATTGTTGCGCCACAGAATGGCTTTGGTGCGCTCCCGATTCAGCGAGATGACATGGAGACTTCTGTTAGGATTTTAAGGAAGGCTTACGATGGTGGCATGAGATTTTTTGACACAGCAAGGGCCTATAGCGACTCGGAGGAAAAGCTTGGCAAAGGTCTTATGGAGTATGGTGTCCGTGATAACATCTTTATAGCTACCAAAACTACAGCAAAGGATCCGGATGGATTTTGGAAAGATCTGGAGACATCATTAAAGCTCCTTCAGACTGACCATGTCGATATATACCAGTTCCATATGGTATCACAGTGTTATAGACCCGGCGATGGAACGGGAATGTATGAATGCATGGAGGAGGCTAAGGCAAAAGGCCTCATTAAACACATCGGAATTACGACTCATAAGCTCATGGTAGCTGAGGAGATAATAGAGAGTGGTCTGTATGAGACGTTGCAGTATCCATTCAGCTATCTTTCTACCGATAAGGAAATAGAACTGGTTAAAAAATGCCGGGAACATAATATGGGCTTTATCGCTATGAAAGGTCTTGCCGGCGGACTTATAAATAAGTCTGATGCTGCGTTTGCATTTATGAGCCGGTTTGATAATGTGATGCCGATCTGGGGGATTCAGAGAGAGGCAGAGCTTGACGAATGGCTTTCCTACATGGATAACAGTCCCGAATTTTCAGATGAGATCAAAGCGTTTATTGATAAAGAAAAAGATGAGCTTTCGGGTGATTTCTGCAGAGGATGTGGATATTGTATGCCATGCCCTAAGGGAATTCAGATCAATAACTGTGCAAGAATGTCTCTTATGCTTAGAAGAGCTCCTTCGGAGAGCTGGCTTAATGAGTATTGGCAGTCTGAAATGGCTAAAATTGATGAGTGTATAAATTGCAGAGCCTGCACCAAAAAGTGCCCGTATGAGCTTAGTACACCTGAACTTCTAAAAAAGAATTATGAAGATTACAAAAATGTACTTGCAGGGAAAGTAAGTGTGAGGTAAAATCATTTTACACAATTTAATTTAAAAATTTGAGGAGGTCATATCATGGGATTAAGGGACCTACTTTTCGGAAATGAAGAAGGAGAGAAAAAAGAAATGGAAAACGAGAATCTAGTTACACCGGATATGCTTGTTGGTGAAATTATTACAAAGCATCCACTGGCTGCTCAGTTTCTTATGGAGTGCGGAATGGGATGTATTCACTGTCCGGCATCTCAGATGGAGTCATTATCTGAGGCATGTGCAGTTCACGGAATTGATGGCGAAGAAATCGTAGACGCTCTCAACGATTACCTCGCAGAGCACAACGTATAATCTGTACATTTATGCAAGAGCAATAAAAAAATCCAATGATGCCTATGGGCACCATTGGATTTTTTTTGCTCTTGCGAGATTAGCCTTTTACGGCACCTTCGATCATGCCTTCCATGATCTGCCTTTGGGCGATGAGGAAGAGGATGATCATTGGTACTATTGCAAGAAGTGCTGCCGGAAGAATTCTATCCCAGCTCTTTACGTAAGATCCTACGAATTTCTGTATTGCAATAGGAATTGTCATTACCTTTCCGTTTTGCCCAAGCATCATAGATGGAAGAAGATAGTCATTCCAAATCCACATACCGTTAAGAATAGTAACAGTGGTAATAACAGGAGTCAGCAGAGGGAATATGATCTGGAAAAATGTTTGCTCCGGTGAACATCCATCGATTGAAGCAGCCTCTTCGAGATCGTAAGGAACTCCCTTTATAAATCCGTTAAGAATGAATACTGTCATGGCACCGCCGAATCCAAGGTAAGCAAATACGATGCCCGGAACGGATTGAAGCATTGAAATGCCGATAAACTTGCCAACGTCACGGAAGGTAGAGATAAGAGGAAGCATTACTACCTGGAAAGGAATGATCATTGAAGCAATAAAGGTGAAGTAAATAACTGTTGACCAAACCGTTTTGTTACGGCATATTACCCATGCAGCCATAGCACCGAAAAGTGATAATAAAACAAGTGAAACTACTGTGATAAGTGCTGATGAACCAAATGAACTCCAAAACAGGAAGTTAGGATCATTTATTACTGCCTTAATATTTTCAAGGAGCTGTGAAAGGCTGGCACCTGAAAGACTTACCGGATTGGATGTAATGTCAGATGTCACTTTACCTGAATTTATAAGAAGCAGGAAAAATGGGAATAATACATAGACCGCTACAATAATTGCAATTATCAGCCTTATTACTACGCTGGATGTTTTTTCTTTTGTATGCATTATAATTCCACCTCCCTCTTATTTGATACACGAACCTGAACAATGGAGACAATAGCCAGAATAATGAAGAACAGAACTGCCTTTGCCTGTCCAAGAGCGTAATCATTGTTGATAACTGCTGTTGTATAGATGTTAAGCGCCAGCATTTCAGTACCGTTTGCAATGTAGTTACCGAAGAACTGAACTGAACCTTTACCGTTTGTAAGAGCAAGGTTAACATCGAACTGCTTGAAGGCTGAAGTTAAAGTAAGGAAAGTACAGATTGTAATAGTCGGTGCAATCATTGGAAGCTTTATGTTGAAAAGAGTCTGCATTTTATTTGCACCATCGATGGCAGATGCTTCAAGTACATCTCCCGGAATTGTATTTAGTCCTGTGATATAGATGAGCATTATGTAACCTGCGTACTGCCAGATATATACGATAATTATAGCGATAAACGCTGTATTTGTATCCGAAAGCATTGAATAAGTTCCGGTGAACTTTGTTACTACATTACTGAAAATGAACTGCCAAATATAACCAAGTACGATTCCTCCAATAAGGTTTGGGAGGAAGTAAGCTGCTCTAAAGAATCCAAGGCCTTTGATCTTGGATGTACACAAAAGTGCCAGAAGAAAAGCCACAAGATTAACAAGTATCATGTTAAAAACAACGAATAAAAATGTTAAAAGTGTTGACCATAAGAAAGCCGGCTGCTTGAACATTCTTGCATAGTTGGAAAAACCAACAAAGCCTTTAAGTCTGATACCATCCCAGTCTGTAAAGGAATAACCGATACCAAGGAAAAGAGGAATGATAACAGTTACAAGGAATGCAAACAGAAGTGGAAAAAGAAATATAAAGTTAATAATAGAACGGTGATGCTTAAGAGTTGGGAATAAGTACAATCCTATAAAGAAAAGTATGATGCCGCAAACGAGCATTGCTCCCCTATACACGTTTCCTGTGCCGGCTATTGACATACCTAAACCAACTATTGTAAGCACAATTCCTGCTATAAGGCAAATAAATGATGTTGCCTTTCTCCCTATAGAAAATGTACTCATAAGTAATCCCCCTTTCGTGAGGCATAAAAATATTTATCACTGGTAAAATCAAGTTCAACCGGATTTAATAGGAAATTACCGGGTGAACTTGTATGGACCGCACTAAATTCAAAAATCAAGTGCCTTTTTCAAATAAAGGGCAGGACACGTGTGCCCTGCCCTAAAAGTTTATATTACTGTGCGTAGTAAGCAGAAATTACCTGAGCCATTGTTGATACGAATCCATCAGCATCAAGTTTGCCCTTTGCATAGTCTGCAAATACGTTACATGTTTCGTTCTGAAGGCCATCCTTCTTAAGCATTGTGTGCCATCCTGAGTAATTACCTGCTGTGATGTAGCTGTTCATACTCTTGTAGAATGGGTTAACTGCTTCGTACTGGCAATCATCAAACGGAGATACAAGACCTGCATCATTTACAAGGATATTCTGAGCTGAATCTCCTGCGCACCAGTTAAAGAATGCCTTTGCACCATCAACGTTACCTTCTGAATATGCTACCCAGTATGAAGGTGGTCCTGCAATGATTGTGTTGATTCCATCTTCAAATGCATATGGAGCAAATCCACACTCGAATGATACATCGTCAGGAGATGTTACACACCAGTTACCCTGTGTGATAAATACATACTTGCCTTCCTTAAATCCGGCAACTTGATTGTCATATGTACCGTCAACTAAGAGAGCAGGATCTGAATACTGATTCATCATGCCGATGAACTCAGCGAAGTTCTTCATTCTTGCTTCATCAATCTGACCGCCATCGTTAAGAAGATCGATGTATGTTGTATCGTCAGCCTTAAGTCCTGCATCAAGGTACTGAGCAAATACGTGTGTACCTGAAGACCATCCAAGGTTTGTAGGTTCTGCACACCATCCAAATACAGCAGTGATACCAAGCTCATCCTTCTTGGAATCAAGAGTCTCACATGCAGCTTTCCAAGCATCAGGGCTTGTAAGTGTAGAAGGATCGATTCCTGCCTTGGCAAGGATGTCAGCATTGTAACCAAGAGCTGTAGCCTCTACAGTGTAAGGAAAACCGATTGTACCCATTGTTGAATCAACAAGTTCGAATCCTGTCTTATTTGTCCATTCTTCACCGGCGAGGTCTGCAAGCATTCCATCCCAGTTAGCTGCCTGGTTAGCTTCGATAACGAAGATATCCGGCATGTTGCCTGCCTGATACATTTTCTTAAGTTCGTCAGAAGCGTTTGTGTCGCCACCGATTGTCTCAACTGTAAGAACATTGCCTGTCTCTTCAAGATACTTAGCTGCAAGAGCCTGCATCTGATCGTTGATCTCAGGCTTACCATTGAGAAGACGAACAGCTTCCTGTGTTCCGGCTACTTCGCTTGTAGCTTCTGCAGTTTCAGTTGTTGCAGCAGTGTCAGCTGACTGAGTTTCTGTCTGAGCCTGAGTGTTGTCAGACGAAGTTGTTGTGTCAGCTGCTGTTTCTCCGCAAGCTGCAAGTGAAAGAACCATTGTGCCTGCAAGAAGAACTGACATGAGTTTCTTTTTCATTTTGTTTCCTCCTTTTGCCTCTTTGTGCAAATTGCCATAACTTATTTACTTTTTGGCGGTTACTTTTGCGCATAAGTTGTACGCTATATTCAAATTAGCACAAAAAAGCCAGAAATTCAAGCTAGTTTGCTAAAATTAATATTGACTACATGTTCAATAATCGCGCAAAATAGCGTGGTTGACGGATTTGCAAATATAGAAGAAAAATCTAAAAATATAATAAAACGTATTAAAAGATAATAAATTATAGTAAATTATCCGCACTTATGCGCGTAAGCTTTGTGGTGAAATTCGACAAGAAAAAATAAAGTGATGAATATTTAATTGTAAAAAATACAATAAAAAGGGGCTGTCGCACTAATTAGTTAGTGCGAGGCCTCTTTTTTATTTAATAGGAAATTGCGCCTTTACGGCGCAACCTTGAATTAAAAGGCCCGGGCAAGACCGGGCCATGCAAAGCGGAGGTATGCTGATTGTTATTATCAGTCTACCTCGTCAAAGAATTCATCATCTTCGTGCAT
>NZ_JAGBLU010000069.1 GCF_017635265.1 Butyrivibrio sp. | reverse complement strand
CGGACCAGAGATTTGCTTACAGCTTCCTTCAGATTCCACCTCACGATGGACACCCTTGCTGTTCGGCTATACACTTCCCACTATCTGGGTGTGTTTGGGACTTACACCCGTTAGAGCGCGCCCATGGCGCGCAAACTGAATACAGGGAGCGGCAAAACCGCTCCCTGCGATATTTTTAAAGAGATGTATAAATAAGACTTAAATCATTTCCCATGGCTGATACAGTTGCTTCAGCTCCCATTACAACAGGAAGCATTGGAGAAATGTGTCCAATGTCTGCATCCATAATGATTGGTGCTCCAAAACATTCCAGCATATCAGTAACGGCATTATATTCATTAACTCCTGTAAACTCGCCGCCTCTTGCACCACGTGCTCTTCCGATGATAAAGCCTTTTGCTCCATCAAACCATCCGGCCTCTCTTAAGTTCCAAAGAGCTCGCCTGTAAGCCATAACACTTAAATCGCACGCTTCCATCACCCAGATAATATCCTTATATTCTTCTTTAAATCCTTTTACCCTGTCAAACCTCGTTCCGCAGATATTTGTCAAAATATCAAGGCACCCGCCAAGCAGTATTCCTTTACAGGAAAGATTGACGGATTCATCCACCTGCACAGCCCTCATCGATGAACAATCAAAGCTTTTCAATACTTTTTTCATATTGAGGTTATAATTCATGAGCTTATCATAATCTATTGCTTCTTCCGGATCCGACGGCTCATCATTATAGGCATACATATCATATCCCTTAAATTCAGTCTTTGTCCCTTCAAGCAAGGCAAATGCATCTTTTTCAGTATCTTCCCAATTTTTTCCATATCCATTGATACAAGGCCCATAGATTCCCATAGTCCTTGAAATAGTTACAAGCGGAAAAATAAAATTTGTATTATCAGAATATCCTATAAACCACTTAGGCTTACAGTTTCTAAGCTCATCAAAATCTACATGGGTAATAGTTTCATTCATCAACTCTCCGCCACCGGCAGAAATAATGGCATCAATACTATCATCCTTATAAAACTGCATAAGCTCGGCACTTGTAACCATAGGATCAGTGCTTATACCCTTACCGTCACCCATTCTTGATGTTTTTCCCTCAAGAATTTTATAACCTCTGTCCTGCAGATTTTTTATGGCAATATCTATAAGAACACTATAGGGCTCTGTTGCAGCTCCAAAAGAAGGAGCCGTGATCCCTATTGTATTTCCCGGTTTTATTGAATTTGGCTTTTTGATCATTTTTTAAGCAGCTCCTTTTTATCTTTTTTTGCTGTAGCAGCAAGCTTTGAATAGGACCTTCTATAGAATCTGTTCATCTTATAGCATTCCCATAATGACAAATAATGCCCTTCTCCATGACGCATCACCGCAACATGAGCTATACACCCCTTATCAAGGACATCAGCTACATCCATAGCGTCGCTGTAAGTTGCTCCCAGACAATATGCACCATCATACAAAGAAAAAACAACATTCACGTTCTTTTTAATATTGTGATAGCTCAATCCATCCTTACCATGCTCATTACTCGGAACCTTGACACTTATCCCGATAAGCTGAGCAAAATCATATAAAAGCGGTCTCATATGATTTGCTCTCCTGGAAACAGTCATAACTGCTTCGGATTTATTATGAATAATGTATTTTATATCTTTTCTCTTGGCATATATTGACTCATGAATGTGTCTGACTCTTACCGGTGTGTCCGGTATGTCATAAACTATTTTTCCGTCTTCAAGATGGGAGTTGAAGCCAAATTCCACACCATGCTTTATATCTGTCTTGCATACATCTATAAGAAAGTTGTTGCAGGCAACTTCCATTTTTTCGGCTTCATAAATTGCCTCTTTAGAATTCTTGCCTAAAAACAAAGCCCCGTGGTTGGCCATAATAAAACCATTCAAATCGGGATATTTTTTTATGCACTTTCTGACATTTTCAACCAGCTGATTTGTTCCGGGAAGCGCAAATGCAGCAACAGGGATTAGAACATCTACATCGTCCAGATATGAAAAGACCTTTTTCATGCCAAGCGTTCCTACGCATGATGCATATACCTGATGTGTATGTACAATAAAATCCACGTCAGTTCTTTCTCTGTAACACACAGCATGTACAGCTTTTTCGTTTGATGGAATAATATCACCATCATATGAAAGATCATCTATATTAACTGCCACCACCATATCAGGTGTAAGATCTTCATACTCAATTCCACTTGGTGTGATCAAAAAACTCTTTTCATCAATTCTCTGACTGACATTCCCCCAGGTTCTTACCAATAAACCAATTTCATAAAGTTCTTTTGCAACTTCAACAATATGTTTTTTTGCCTCTAATATTTCTTCATTACCATGTAACATAAAATACTTGTCCCTTTACATGCCTTATACTCTAGTCTGACCATTTCCGCAAATCTGGTACTTGTAGGAGGTAAGTTCTTTTAATCCCATTGGCCCTCTCGCATGAAGTTTTTGCGTACTGATGCCAATTTCTGCTCCAAATCCAAATTCAAAACCGTCAGTAAATCTTGTTGATGCGTTAACGTAAACACATGCAGCATCAACAAGGGCTAAAAATCTATCTGCATTCTCTTTGTTTTCTGTGATTATTGCCTCTGAATGCCCCGTGCCGTATTTATTAATGTGGGCTATAGCTTCATCAACATTTTTCACCGTTTTGACCGAAATAATATAATCAAGATACTCTCGCCCAAAATCATCTTCTGTCGCATCTATTGCAAGTGGCATAAGTGCCTTGCTTTCTCTGTCTGCACGAATCTCAACAGAGTGTTCCTTCATTGCCTTTTCAAATAATGGAAGGAAGTCATTTTTAATATCTTCATGCACAATCAGTGATTCAGCCGCATTACATACACCGATTCTCTGAGTTTTGGCATTGATAATGATTGGGATGGCTTTCTCAAAATCTGCATCTTTATCAACATAAATATGGCAATTACCTGTACCGGTTTCAATAACCGGAATATTTGAATTTTCAACAACTGCTCTTATAAGCCCGGCGCTTCCTCTTGGAATGAGAACATCTACATAGTCATTCATTTTCATGAAGTCTGTAGTAACCTGTCTGTCTGTATTTTCAATCAGCTGAATAGCATCAGCTACAATATTTAATCCCTTTAAAGTATTTCTTATGGAGTTTGTAATTGCTATATTACTGTTAATAGCATCACTTCCGCCTTTAAGTATTGCTACATTACCGGACTTAAATGTAAGTGCAAAAGCGTCGGCTGTGACATTAGGTCTTGATTCATAGATAATTCCCACAACTCCCAAAGGTACTCTGACTTTCTTTATTTTAAGGCCATTGGGTCTTACAAAATGCTCAATTTCCTGTCCGATTGGATCTTCTAATTCAGCCACCTGCCTTATCCCGTCAGCCATGGCTTCAATTCTTTTTTCGTCTAACTTCAATCTGTCTAAAAGTCCCTGATGCATTCCGTTTTTCTGACCATTTTCATAGTCTTTTCTGTTTGCATCAAGAATTTTGTCGCTATCCGCAAGAAGCCCTTTTGCAACAGCTAAAAGCGCGTCATTTTTCTCCCCTGTCGAAAGCTTTAGCATGTCTATTCTTGCCGCTTTCGCATTTTTGCAAATATCAAGTAGCTCCATTTACTCCTCCTAAGTGTTTAGCATCTTTCTACTGCTTCAAGTATTGTCCTTTTTTCATAGGGCTTGGTAATAAATTCAGTTGCCCCCAGTTTTTGTGCTTCTTCTTTCTTTTCCTGCTGTCCTGCAGCTGAAAGTATGATGACTTTGGCATCAGGATCATGTTCTTTGATATGCTTAAGAGCATCGAGTCCGTTCATCTCCGGCATTGTAATATCCATGGTAACCACATCCGGTGAAAGCTTAACATAAAGATCATATCCCTCTTTACCATTTAACGCCTCACCTACTACTGTGTGTCCTACAGCTTCAAACATATTCTTAAGAATTCTTCTTGAAACAGTTGAATCATCAACAATAAGTATGTTTTTCATGATATCCTCCTTATGCTGCAAAAGCATTTTTTCTTATTTTAAATAATACCACAAAAGCCCTAAAATACACTACTCTTTGCTCATACTACGAGGGGAAATTCCATAATATTTTTTAAAAACATTGGAAAAATAACTCACATCGCTAAATCCCACTTCTTCAGCAACCAATGAAAGCTTTTCATCCGTCATGGTAATCAGCCTTTTTGCCTCCTGCATTCTTACCTGAGTAATGTATTCTGAAAGAGTCATATCCATCTCACTTTTAAACATTTTTCTAAGATAGGTCTGGTTTACGCATAATTCTTCAGAAATATCGGTTATTGTCAGTTCGCTGTTTTTATAGTTGTTTTCAATATATTCCTTGGCAGAAAGAGCAACATCCCTTGATTTTGACTTGTTTTTGTTTTTCTCAAACTCTATTCTTTTTTTAAAAAGATAAATAACCTTATCTTTCATCTCATCAGGACTTATTGAACCTGAAAAAAAAGCCTCAGGAGAAAAACCATCTCCATATATTTTTTCAATTGAAAATCCGGAATTTATAATATTTGTCATAAGGACGCTGATTGCACTGCTTAATATATTCATATCGGAAATCCCGGGACCGTTTTCCGCCTGTTTGTCCTCTTTTATATGCTGCCACATGGAATTGATAACATTTCCGACATCTTCATCCAAAAGATTCTCTATGTCTTTATTAAGCCTTAGAATCGCATCAATTGAAGAAAAAACCGGAGGTCTTGTTTCGTTTCTAAGATCTAAAAACTTCCCATAACCTTTTACCATTATTGCACTGATTGCTTTTTCATAGGCCTTTCGAATGTCTTTTATTTCAGATGCCTTTGATAGTGCAATCGAAATATCAAACCCCAACTGATTTTTGACAATATCAATAATGTCTGTAAATTCATAGCCCTTAAAACTGTTGATATCTTCAGCTTTATTAAAGCGCATTAGAATTACAATGCTATTTTCAAAATCATTAAACAGTTTTATTTCACCATTGATTTCCAGTTTGTCACCAAGCATTTTTGCGATAAATCCGGCCCAGTTCATAATTTCTTCTCTGGAACTGTTGTTATTGACGTTATCATCGAACTTTAATAGTCCAAGTAAAAATCCGGCACCGCTTCCCCATCCAAAAATCTTTTCTTCAATTGCCTTTCCGTTTTCTCCGTCAGAAATACCTGCATATATCAGTGATTTAAGCTCATCGGTAAGAGCATAGTCATCCTTCAAAGAAATTTCTACGGCTTTGCCGATATTATCCTGAAGTTTTAAAAGACTAAGTATCAGTTCTTCTTTTTCAAAAGGCTTTACAATATAGTCACATACTCCTATTTTTACTGCTTTTCTTGCATATTCAAATTCATTATTGCCGGTTATCAGCACAACTGAAGTATCCGGATAGTCTTTTATAATTCTTTCGGAAAGTTCCAATCCATTTAAATAGGGCATCGTTATATCTGTCAAAACCACATCCGGAAGATACTCTTCCATTTTTTCAAGAGCATCTCTCCCGTCGTGTGCCTCACAGCATATCTCAAAGCCATATGCATTCCAATCAATACACCCTCTTAAATACTCCAGAAAAATAGGCATATCATCAACAATCATTATCTTATTCAAACTATTTACCTCTTTCGTTACCATCAGGAATACTGATAGTAAAAGTAGTTCCAACGCCCCTGATACTATCTACGTTAAGGCCGTATTCATCTCCAAAGTAAAGGCGCAATCTGTGATCTACACTATACACTCCAAAATGCTTTCTTTCAGCATCTTCCGGTATCTCATTCTTTTTTAATTTTTCCTGCATGGATAAAAGCTTGTCACTATCTATACCAACTCCATCGTCCCTCACAAAAAGAAGAATAAGCCCATCCTTTCTTTCTCCTGAAATTTCGATACTTCCCCAGTCCTCTTTATATTTAAGTCCATGATAAATCGCATTTTCAATAAGGGGCTGCAAGGTCATCTTGGGTATACTTGTTGCATAGAGCGAAGCCGGTATATCAAAGCTGTATTTAAACTTATCGCCATATCGCATAGTCTGAAGATTAAGATAATCTCTGGTTATTTGAATCTCACGTTCAATACTTACTATTTCCTCACTTCCGGAAAGCGAATTCTTATAATAATTAGCAAGCTTTTGAGTAACTCTGGCTGCCTCTTTTGACCGGTTCATTTCTATGAGCATTATTATTATATCCAGCGTGTTATAAAGAAAATGAGGCTTAACCTGTTCTTGAATAAGCGAAAGCTCATATTCCCTTTTCTTTTTTGCTTCTTCATCAACCTGTTTAATAAGCTCTAAGTTTCTTTGAGTCATGTAGTTAAATATCCTGCCAAGTCTTCCTATCTCATCCCTGGTCTTAAATCTGAACCTGTAGCTCATGTCGCCCTCAGCAATCTGCTCGGCACCATCGTGAAGGATCTTAAGTGGTCTTGTTATGATATTGGTAGAAAAGATAACAGATAAGAGCAAAAGAACTGCGGAAATAGATCCTGTAGTTAAAAGAATAAATCTCAGATCTCTGCCTGTAACATTAAACCTGTTGAGATTGGTGATGCCCACAATGGTCCATTTAAACTCTTCAATCTCATCTTTTGCCATCAGATAAGTTTCACCGTCATATTTTAAGACTTCAGCGGTTCCGGTAAAAAGACCTCTTAAAAAATCATTATCAGAATAGATAGGCTCGGTTCTTAATCTTTCAGAAATGCAATTCCCATTAGTATCGTATAAGAAGTAATAGCTTATTTCGCTCTGTGATGACTCAATCAGATAGTCCTTATCCATATTTATAAAAAGATATCCAATAGGACTTCCGGTAACTATGTTAATCACATGCTTTCCCATGGTAACTATCTCTTTGTCTTCACGATTCATAATATTAATGGTCGGGTCCATCATTACAGTCTTACCACCCATATTATTCAATGAAGCTACATATTCAGAGCTTTTTATTTCTTCTTTTATGCTCTCAAGGGCAGGATCGCTGGAATAAAATCTTCCATCAGCGTCCATAAAAACAATTGACGAAATGCCATTGTATATTAATAGTGATTGTGACAGCTGCGATGTTATCCTTGCATCCCTTGTGACCTGTTTCATTACTCTGTCATTATAAAAATTACTGAATTCAATAGTCAGATTATTGGAACAGAGTTCACCGTTTTTAAGAACAGAAGAAATCCTGTCGGACATAATCCTTATATTCTCTTCTATCTGTTTCTCTGCCCTCTGCATAATAGCCCTGTTATAAAAAATAAGCATCAAAACAGTAAGTAGCACTATTGGAATTAGTGCTACTACGACTGTCATTGATGCTATTTTGTATTTTATTGACATGTTGCGGGCTTTATCCTTGCCGGATAATTTCCTGTCGGAATGTTGCCTCTCCATGTCCTTTAATGTCATATTCAAAATTATCCTTTAACTGCTCCTCCAATTGTCATTGCGCTTTCAACCTGCTCAGAGAAAATCGAATAAACAATTATTGCAGGGAAAGATGCTATAACCATTGTAGCACCCATTCCGCCCCAATCAGTTGTAAATTCACCCTGGAAGAATAAAACTCCAAGTGGTAATGTCTTAAGGCCCGGTATACTTCCAACAACAACGTTGGCAAGAATGAACTCATTCCATGCATTTAAGAATATATAAATAACCAGCGTAACTGTTGCAGGTCTTACAAGAGGTTCTATGATTCTAAAGAAAGTCTGGTAGATATTTGCTCCGTCCATGCAGGCAGCTTCTTCAAGTTCAAGAGGTATTCCCTTGAAAAATCCGTAATAAACCATGCATGCAAAAGCAAGGTTTATAGCGATGTAAGGAAAAATCAGTGACCATCTGGTTCCCATGAGGTTAAATTTCTGAACCACCTTTACTACAGGAATCATTATAGCCTGAACAGGAATAAACATACCAAGTCCTAAAAACAGTCTTGTAAAAGTTCTGCCTCTCCAAATCATTCTACTTGTTGCATAGGAAAATAGCAACGCACAAAAGATTGTGATAACTACTGTCCCAATAGATACCAGAAGTGAGTTCAAAAAGTAAAGAGGAACATCATATTTAGTCCACGCAGTTATGTAGTTTTCATAATGAAGCGGCCATGGAAATCCAAAGGGATTTGTTACAAATATCTCCTGGTTTGTCTTAAATGAATAAAATAACATCCAGATAAGAGGATATAGTGAAAAAGCTGCATATATCCAGCAAAATACTATAAATATTTTATGAAGGATACCTTTTTTAGTTTCCATATGACAGCCTCCTCTTTTTTGATTTTTCTTCCTCTTTAAGCTGATTTTTTTCTCTGAATATAAAATTGATAACAAGCATAACAAGCATACATTCAATGACCATTATTGATGCTGAAGCAAGACCATATCCATAATCAGACTTCTTAAATGCAGCATTGTACATCATATATGTAAGTGTAAATGTAGACTTATTCGGTCCGCCGCCTGTCAAAATATTCATTTCAGTAAACGCCTTGATGCCACCTGTAAGCGAAATGATCAGACAGAACTTATATGTCTCAGCCAATAGCGGAATTGTTATCTTCATGTGAGCCTTAACATTAGAACAGCCATCAATTTTAGCTGCTTCATAGTAATCCGCCGGTATAGACTTAATTCCCGCAACTATAAGTGCAAACTGATATCCCATCCACTGCCAGGCATTTACGAAGGCAATTACGTAAATTGCTTTATATCTGTCACCCAACCAGTTCTGAGTATAGTCAGAGCCAAATGCTTCAAAGAGCTTGTTAAGAAGCCCCTGTCCACTTAAAATAGCGCTCCAAAGCTGACATACTACTGTTACGGAAAGAATTACAGGAATAAAGTAAGCTACTCTTAAAAACTTTCTTCCTTTCATTTTCTTGTCAGAAATTGTTATGGCAAATATTGTTGCGAAAAGCATCTGATATACAGTAATTACAATCGCAAATATAAGCTGATTTCTGTTGGAAGTGTAAAAAACTCTATCATTAAACAGGTCAATATAATTTTTCAGACCCAGAAAATTCGGTGTTGTAAGACCATTCCAGTCAGTGAAACTATATGCAAAAACCTGAATGATCGGAAAAAAATCAAAAATCAAGAATATAGCAAGTGCCGGAAGTACAAATAAGAATATGGCAAGCTTGTTGCCCATGTATTTTTTCATGGTATTGTTCCTTTTCAATAAATCTGGCGGCCACATAGAGCCGCCAGGTAACTATTATGTATCTGTTAAAGCCTATATCACTCCATGATATCTGTCATATCTGCAATGAACTCTTCTGCCGTGAACTGTCCGGAAACAAGTCCCTGTGACTCTGACTGAATTCCATCGTTAAATGTAGAATTTGTAAGTCCCCATGTAAACTTAGTTGTTGCTGTAATTGTAGGAAGTGTATCCGAAAGCTTTTTCATCATAGCAGGGTACTCTGAATCAGGCTCTTTTCCTGTATCAAGAGCAACTAAAGGATTGTGTCTGTACATAACCTTTGCTTCGCAGTACTTTTCTGTGATAAACTCTGCTACTTCTGCAGCAAGCTCTGCATTCTCGGAATCAGGATTTACAGCAAATCCTGAAGCTGAACCACCGCCGGAAAATACGCTCTTACCAGCTTCGTAAGATGCCTCATCAGCTGCCGGATAGAACATCCAATCTACATTCTCGCCAAGTGCGCTTGTAGCATCCTCAATGTACCACTGACCATTTATAAACATAGCGGCATTTCCTGAAAGGAACATTTCAGAAGCCTGATCATAATTTGTTGTTGTAGCTGAATCCTGGAAAAGACCTGCCGCTACCAGCTCCTCAAGTGTCTTGGCAGCAGATGCATATGCTTCATCAGTAATGCTGGCTGTGCCTTCATCAAGAGCCTTGATTCCACCCTCTGTATATCGTGTTGCAACTACGTCATAAGCAGCTGCTGTGTTCCATCCTTCCTGTCCGAAAAGAGCAAGAGGTGTAATGCCCTTGGATTTAAATACCTCGATGCAGTTCTTTAAATCATCATATGTCTGTGGAATCTCAAGACCATTTTCTTCAAAAAGAGCCTTGTTGTAATACCATAGAACATATTCCTGTCCTGAAAATGGGAATGCATATATATTTCCGTCCTCGGCATAAGCAAGATCTTTGTTGGCCTCATAAAGCTTATCAAGGAATCCTGTAGACTGTGCTACATCATTTAATACCATGATCTGATTGGATTCACGGAATGTATTGATTATATCTGTGCTGGCCTGATATATATCAGGTAACTGCCCTGTTGCTGCAAGAGTTTTAAGTGTCTGCCCATCGTCCTGTGCCTGAACAATAAGGTTGAGTTCAACATTTGGAAAAGCTTCTTTAAGCTGCTCTACAGCATAATCATACGGAACCTTTGTATCATCATCTGCATACTGAGTATAGATTGAAAGTGTAACCTTTTCTCCCGAATCACTTGAAGTCGTTTCCTCTGTTTTAGCTTCTTCAGATGTTGCTTCTGTAGCAGAAACTTCTGCAGTAGCATTGGTTGTTGACTCGCTTGTCTCTTGCGCACTCTGACCGCAACCAATAATTGTTGTGGCTGCAACTGTAGCACACAAAAGAGAACTTAAAATTTTCTTTTTCATAAATATTCCCTTCCCTTCTCTAAATAGTTTCCAATCAGGAAACTCATGTACTTATTACAGTATTCATTATAAAAAAAGAGACTCACCTAAAAAATGAAATATTCAAAATTCTTTTTGTAAAATTCAAAATAACTAAAATCTAGTTTTGATTTTTTTTACAAACTCTTTATACTCGCTATAAAGATAAAATGTTATCATAAAACGAGATGGTACGGTAAATGCATTTATCAAGGAGTTCATAATGCCTTACAAAATTGTAGTTGTGGATGACGATCCATCAATGATAGCTGCAATACGAAACATTCTTATAAGTGCTGATATGAAAGCAGTTCCTATGACATCCGGAAAGGTTCTTCTGGATTTTATTGAGGTGCAATCAGCAGACCTGATACTCCTTGATGTTGTAATGCCTGAAATGGATGGTTTTGAAACTCTCACTGCTCTTAGGGAAAAAGAAAAGAGGCTCGGCAAAAAAGAGATTCCTGTTATATTTCTTACCGCTGAAGATAACAGATTCATTGAAACTAAAGCTTTAGAGCTTGGAGCCATGGATTTTATCAAAAAACCTTTTGTCCCTGAAATACTGACTCTCAGGGTAACAAGATGCATTGAACTGATTACTTTGCAAAATGAACTTACTACTGAGGTTAAGAAAAAGACTAAAGAAAATGAGCAGCTTTTTTTGGGTATTGTAAAGAGTCTGGCTGCTGCTATAGATGCAAAAGACACATATACAAACGGTCATTCGGTAAGAGTTGCTGAATACTCAAGGGAAATCGCAAGAAGAGCCGGATACGATGATGATATGCAGCAGAGAATCTATATTACTGGTCTTTTACATGATGTTGGAAAAATAGGTGTTCCTGATGCCATTATAAACAAAGAAGGAAAGCTTGATGATGCCGAGTACGGAATAATCAAGATGCATCCTGAAAAAGGTTCCAGGATTCTAAAGAACATTAAGGAAATGCCCGAACTTACTATCGGCGCAAGGTGGCATCACGAAAGATATGATGGCAAGGGCTATCCTGAAGGTCTTGCAGGCGACAAAATTCCTGAGGAAGCTCGCATAATTGCAGTTGCAGACTCCTATGACGCTATGACCAGTAACAGAAGCTACAGAAGGGGTATGCCACAGGAAAAAGTACGTTCAGAAATTGAAAAAGGAAAAGGCTCGCAGTTTGATCCTTTCTTTGCTGATATAATGCTTCAAATGATTGATGAAGATACAAATTATGAAATGCGTGAAAAAGACAATGAAGAGAGATTACAAATTTAAAGCCTTTCGCACTATTTTGCGAAAGGCTTATGTTTTTATGCATATAGAACTTTTTGCACGGGAATATCATGATCCTCAACAGGTATTTCTTCTACCAGCTGTTCCTCAAAAGCAAAGGCTAATGTCTTAAGCTCCGGATTGTTTGAAAGGAACCTGTCATAATAGCCTCCTTTATAGCCAATTCTATTTCCAGATCTGTCAAAGGCTACCCCGGGGACAATAACCAAAACATTTTCATCGGATGCCTTGAAAACTTCAGACTCATCCCTATACTCAGGTTCTCTGATTCCTTTATATCCTGACTTAAGATCTGAAATGCCATGAATCCTGATAAAAACCATACGACCATTATCTGTATCTATGCATTTGGGGCAATATATTTTTTTCCCGTTATCAAGCGCAGAAACAATAATATCATCAGTGAGCACTTCACTTTTCATGGAAGCGTATATGAGAATTGATGAAGCCTCTATATACTCAGGCAAACCCAAAAGCTTTTCAAAAATAAGTCTGCTTTTTTCACTGATCTTATCAGACGACAGATCATTTCTGCGTTTTAAAACTTCTTTTCTTATCCTGTCTTTTTTATCAATTGTTTCTTTTTGCATACTGTTTTACTGCCACAAATATAATAAAGAAATATACAAAGCCAATCAAAGCTGTAATAAATTGAACTACAGAGAACGTATATTGAAATACCGGCATTTTATTTCTAAGCGGTGATTCAGCAGGAATAAATGTAGGCAAAAGCCATAAAGAAATAGTAACACCCATAAATACAGCTTTTAAAAGAGCACATATTATAGCTTTAACTGCAGATTTCAGGCTATACATTAACTCCGGTTTGAATTCAGAAAAATCTTTTCTTAAAAGGAAATAGGTCGAAACTACTAAAACAATGTTACCAAGCATAATAAGAAGAAGTATACCGGGTACCGCTGTCATAACAGGTGAAGCAGCTATGAAATAAGCTGTAAGAGGAGTTATAACAGATAAAATAATTGCACACGGAAGATTAACAAGTGCTACTGCCAGTACAAGACACGCATTTATAACAGGTCCTGTAATAAAGACACTCAAGTTCTTAAATACCTGACTTACGATACAGATAGCCAAAAGAATTGCAGTAATAGCTATCTGCTTAGTACCAAAATACTTTTCTTTTTTCATTTTTCACATATCCTCCTTGCTACAAATTCAGCTATTTTCATCCCGTCCATAGCAGCTGACATGATGCCTCCTGCGTAGCCTGCGCCTTCTCCGCAGGGAAACAGTCCCTCCACATTACATGACTGTCCAATCTCATTGCGATTTATCCTGACAGGTGAGGATGTTCTGGATTCTACGCCTGAACAAAGGGCAAAATCACTATTGTATCCTTTTATCATTTTTCCGAATTTTTCCATTCCCTGAACAAAGGCATTATTCAGATCATCTGGAAGGATTTCGTGAACATCTGCAAATACATAATCCCCCTTCATTGAAGGTAAATTTCCATTAAGTCCAAAAATATCCTCATCATCCTGCAAGCTGTTTTCTTTACCTGAGACAGAAGCCTTAAAATCCCCATAATACTCAACCGGAATCTTACCATTTCCAATTCTAAAAGCTTTTTCTTCAAGGTTTCTTTGGAATTCAACACCGGACAAAACATCATCAGAGCCAAAATCTTTGGGATCTACAGTAATAATTATAGCAGAATTTGCGTTCTTGCTGTCACGTTTTGAATAGCTCATTCCGTTAACAGCAAGTCGCTCCTTTTCAGAAGAAGCATTAACAACATATCCTCCCGGACACATACAGAAAGAATACACGCCTCTTCCCGAGTCAGTTGTAGTTGTCAGTTTGTAGGGTGCGGGACTTAATGCCTTTGGTTCTGCAATTCCATATTGGGAAAAATTTATAAGCTTCTGAGGATGTTCTACTCTAAAACCAACAGCAAAGGGCTTTGGATTCATTTCAACTTTTCTGTCTTTAAGCATATAAAATGTATCTCTTGCACTGTGTCCTATGGCAAGAACAACTTCTGTGCATGGGATTTTTTCCGTGCCTACTTTAACTGCCTTTACTCTCCCATCTTTTGATATTTCAATATCATCTACCTGAGAATCAAAACGTACCTCTCCGCCAAGATTTATAATATAATTACGCATATTCTTTACTACTTTTCTAAGTATATCTGTTCCGATATGCGGCTTGGCATCATATAAAATATCAATCGGTGCACCGTTTTTAACAAAGATTTCCAGCGCTTTTCTTCCTCTTCCGTCTTTGTCCTTGACCATGGTATTAAGCTTACCGTCAGAAAAGGTACCTGCTCCTCCTTCTCCAAACTGAACATTTGAGTGTTCATCAAGTTCTCCGCTCTCCCAGAAATGTTCAACAAGTTCAGTTCTCTTATCAACATCTGATCCTCTCTCAAAAATCAGAGGCTTAAATCCATGCATTGCAAGCATGTAACCGCAAAAAAGCCCGGCAGGTCCGGCACCAATAATAACCGGACGACAAAATTCCTTCTCAACCTTGTTTTTATTGTCTTCACTTGTTTTATTAGCTTTTTCTTCGTCAAGTTCATAAGGAAACTCATATTTCACCGGTGAAACAACAGATATATTATTATCTCTGCACTTCTTAACAACTACCGCTTCACTAACACCATTTACCTGAATATTCACCATAAATATGTGATATATCTCTGGCTTCTTCCTTGCATCAATCGAATGCCTTATTATTTCTATTTTCTCAATATTTTTTTCAGCAATCCGTAAAATCTTTAAAGACTTACTCTTCATCAACGTGTATATCGAGTCATAATCGTAGGATTTGCTCTCATCATGTAAAACCTTTATCTGATTTATTCTTATCATTTTACCTATACCTATGCGGTTTGGAGTTTTGTAAGATTTATAAGCAGTTTTGGGAGCCTTCGTGCTCGTCGGCACTTACGACCTGTTTTCCAGGTCGTTAGTACCGCTACGAAGCACGATGGAGTGAAAACGTCCCCAAAACGATTATAAACTTACAAAACCCAAACTAACTGCGTAATCAAAACTAAAAAGTTCCCTCACAGCGAAGCCACTGTCCCTGCTATGCTACCGGAAGTCCATGCCCACTGGAGATTGTATCCTCCACACCTTCCATCTACATCTAAAAGTTCCCCAACAACAAATATCCCATCATGCAGAACAAAAGTCATGTCATCTCTCACGTCACCAAGACTTACACCTCCTGTTGTTACCTGCGATTGCTGATAACCGTAGTCGGAATCAAGCTTCATCCGATAATTCCTGTAATTATCAAGAATACTGAGAACCATACTCTCGGAAATATTCTTCATTTTCATGGTTCTTCCCATTTTCATCTTTCTTATTATCATATCTGTAACATTACTGTTAAAATAACCTGTTAAGAAATCTGAAAGTGTCCTGTCATCCCGAAGCCTTAGCATTTCTTTTTCCAACGCAATATAATCTTCTTCATCATAATCCGGGAAAAAATTTATAGATGCAACGATTGGCTTTTTTTCTGCAAGAAACTTAACAACCCTGCTACTGGCCTGCATGACAGGAATCCCGGAAATACCGTCTTTTGTCAGCTGAAGTTCACCATATTCTTTGGCAACCACTTCTGTTCCAAGTAAAAAAGATATTTCAGCCTGACACCTTACTCCTGCCTCAGGCATTATCTCTTCAGGATCAGCTTTAAAACCAACAAGAGCCGGGTAAGTATCTTTTATATGCATCCCCAGCTTCTTGCAGATAAAATATCCATCCCCGGTAGACATTGTAGTCTTGGGACCGGACAAAGAGCCTGTGGCAATAATAACCCTGTCAGCAACATATTCATCACTATTTGTAAGAACGCGATATTTCTTTTGCTCTCCCTTAGAAAAAGGCTCAATGCCTTTAAGCTGCAGACCAAATAATACTTCAATACCAAGTCGTTTTATCTCATTCTCAAAGGCAGCAACAACACTACCTGCCTGTCCGGATAAAGGATAAAGATATCCGTCTTCACTTTTTACAACTATTCCAAGAGACTTGAAAAAACTGATAACATCCAAAACACCATATACAGAAAGCCATTGCTTCATTCGCTTCTCTGAGGCGCTATTGTACATTCTCTCGGACATGTTTAAATTCGAAATGTTGCATCGTCCATTTCCGGTCATTGAAAGTTTTTTGCCAAGTTCTTTGTTTTTTTCTATTATAGTAACCTTTGCGCCATTCCTGGCAGCATAGATAGCTGCGCACATTCCGGCTGCGCCGCCACCTGCAACAATTATATTTCTATCCAATTTTAATCCTCTAAGCTACCTGTTCTTCCCAAATTACCTGCAAGCATCATAAACACTTTTCCCAATGGAACACTTGCTATTTCCTTTGCGGTAATTCCTCTCAAAATGATCATGAGCACCATATAAAGCACATAATATAGAATCAGCGCTATGATCAATGTAAGTATATCTCCTATGAGATTGAGGAATATTACATTTATAATAAATGCCAAAAGTCCTGAAATAGCAGAACAAAGAAGCGGAACTCCGACAGATCTTATAAGCTTTTGTCTGTATTTGAGCATTTTACCCAAAAGCAAAAAACATAAAACATCATATAATGCAAAAGCTAAAAGTAATGATATCAAAATACCATATACCCCAATTCCTGCAACCACTACAAAAACAACCATCATAGCCACATGAAGAGCCCAGGAAAGGAGTATTGAAACAAGTGCCAGCACAGCCTTTCCCATATGATTTAACAGCCATGAAAAAAATACGGCAATAGGCGCTAAAACAATCAAAAGACTTCCAATTTCGATCAGATAATTAGACAGATCATTGTTCTTACCAAAGACTGCAATCTCAATAGTCTTTGCCATTACAAAAGTAAATACAGCAACAGGTAAAGACAAGGCAAAAAAGCTATGCGAAAGCATGCGAAGTCTGTCTTTTGCACCGGTCAGCTCATCCCTTTCAATACGAGCCATTACCCTGTTCCAGGTTTTTACAAAAGGAATAATACAAAGAATGATCAGTATAGATATAAGGCTCAAAACCCGACCTGTATAAACTCCGTAATTAAGCACAAAGTCATTCTCTGTTCCCAGATTCTTTTGATGGATTACATAAAAGACAATATCAAAAAGGATTACAAGCGCCGGAGTGATGTATAAAAGAACAATCGATCTGACTGTAACAAGCACATCATTCTTATTATCCAAATACCTCGGTGCACCTTGTTTAACAAACTCTTTTATCTCATTTTTTCTAAGTGTGAAACTAACTACTATCTGAATAAATCCTGCAATAACTCCAATCAGAATTCCTATCATCATTCCGGTTGAACCATATACACTGCTAAGCTCACTGATATGGAACAGATTATTCACCTTAAGTCCGTAGTTATACAGTATTGCAGAAATAATGGTTCCGCTAACAAAAGAAAATAACGCGATCAGAATATCTGAAATTACAATCGGCTTTGTGTATCCAATCCCCTGAAGGTAGCCTCTTAAAACACCCTGAATGGATAAAAAAATTGCACAAACAGCAACTATTATGCAATGGAACCATGATCTCGAAGATCCAAACAAATATTCAGAGCAAAAGAAACTACTTAAAACCAGCACAATAAAGGTCAGCACTCCTGCGATTGCAAAAATCCGAAAAGAACGCACCATGTTGGCTTCTGCATTTAAATACTGCGATCTTCTGGCCCGCAGTCTTACCATTATCCAAACGGACTTCTGTACAGCCAGAACAAAAGAAAGATATAGAATATAAAAAACAGCAATAGGTCCGGCTACAAAACCTGCTCCTTTATCGCCATATATTCGCAAGGTAATTATCTCATATAGCATCATTATCAAAACAGATACAAAAAACATGGAGGTTATTATATCCGGTCTGATTCTTTTTTCCTCAAAATACTGTTTCATACTTCTGCTCCCTAAAACTAGCCTCTGGTAATACCCAGTTCCTCAAGTACATCACTTTGCTTTTTTTCCATCACCTTGGCTTCATTCTCCTCCATATGATCATAGCCGCATAAATGAAGCATGCTATGAGCAACTAAAAACGCAAATTCTCTTTTTTCGCTATGACCATACTCTTTAGCCTGCTCTCTTACCCTATTCTCATTGATAACAATGTCCCCAAACATAATGTTACCGGAATCAGGATTTAAAAGATCAATCTGCTGCTTACCATCAATAACAGAAAAATCACCGGGGGTATCGTAACTGACATTAGGAAAAGATAGTACATCAGTTGGTCTGTCTATTTCTCTAAACTCATTGTTCATTTCCCTAATGCCTTCATCATTAGTAATAATAAGACTTATTTCAACCTCGTGACCACAATTTTCTTTCTCTAAAACTTTAGAAGCAACCAAAGTTGCCACCTGCTCTATATCAAAATCAAACTCAGCTTCTACTTCATTATCTACGTAAAAAACCATAGTATAACTTCTCCTTTTTTAGGATTTTTCTCATTTCATGAAGTTCTCTAAATGTCACCTCATACTCATTCAATTCACCATTATCAATTCTTTTGTCGATTATCCCGTCTATCAGCTGATCATAGTTTATATTGGCGTTTGGATCTTTTTTCAAAAGATACATTATCGAAGATATAACTGTCTCTGATAACTGAACTGTCAATGATTCTTTGGATCTGGGCACAGACTTTGAAGGAACCATATATTCCTTGAGAAAGTCAATTGCCTCCAGCGGAAAATTATTCTCTGAATAATAGTGGGAAACATCATCCCAATCCATCTTGCCATCTATAATACCAATCCTATGATAATATGAACAGGTTTTTACAGCCCTTGCATTAAATCCAAGTCCCATAGCAATTCTCTCAGCCAGATACGCCGTATGTATCGCCAGGAAGTATTCATCCTGATTCTTATCCTTAAGTTCCTTTAAAAGTGAAAACTCAGCGTCATTTATCTCCATATACATATCATTTGATTTTCTGATGACATAAACACCAAACATATTCAGAAAAATCAACAGAATAAGAAGATTAAGCATCACATTAAGAATTGGTAAAATCAGGATTTTTATTCCCAAAGTTCTGTTTAAGAACAACACATTAAATGCAACGAGTAAAACAGCCTGCATCATCAAAGAAATAAAAGTAGGAAATGCAATTTTAGTATCTTCCTTAAGGTCTCTGAACATCGAAATTGCTACGGCACCTGCAAGCACATACATAAAAAGTTCACCCAGACTTCCATTTTCCTCTAGCATTACAGATAACATAACAAAGCATGTTCCTGATATCATACCTATCTCACTGTTTGAAAAAAGAGCAAGTATTACAAATATAGACAAATATGGCCAAAATTGATTGGGAATTAAAGAAAAAACACATGAAAGCACCAAAAAAACAATATAGACAACTATGAATCTGTTTCTTTTTTCATAGTTATCATAAGAAAAGCCCTCTTTTCCTCTCGATGATGCATCTAAAAGCATAAAAATAATTGTTCCTGAAATAATGAAAGCAACAACTATATTTCGTAGTATTGCTTCATAGCTCTTTCCAAGAACAAAAGAAAATCCCCCGACTCCTATACCGGTAACCAAAAAAAGTACTGCATATAAAATTTTTATTTTATCAAAGGATAGCCCTTTTTTATCCATTACCTGTGCGCCTTTTCCAGTTTTTTAATTGACTTGACTTTCTGCTTGTTTAAAGCTTTTTTCTCATAATCCTCATATGCTTTTACAATTTTCTGGACAAGAGGATGTCTTACAACATCATTACTTGTCAAAGTGCAAAACTCAATGTCGTCTATTCCCTTAAGTACGCTTTGAGCCACGTCAAGACCGGACTTTACATCAGGCGATAAATCCTTCTGACTGGCATCACCGGTAATAATAACCTTAGAACCAAAACCAATTCTTGTAAGAAACATTTTCATCTGAGCAGGAGTAGTATTCTGGGCTTCGTCAAGAATAATAAAAGCATTGTCCAAAGTCCTTCCTCTCATGTAAGCAAGCGGAGCTACCTCAATTAATCCTTTTTCCATATTCTTGATAAAATTTTCTGTACCCATTATCTGATAAAGCGCATCATATAAAGGTCTTAAATATGGATCCACTTTGCTCTGAAGATCTCCCGGCAAAAAACCAAGTTTTTCTCCGGCCTCAATCGCTGGTCTGGTCAAAATAATGCGGCTTACCTCTTCCCTTTGAAAAGCTGTAATAGCCATAGCCATTGCAAGATAAGTTTTTCCTGTTCCGGCAGGTCCAAGACCAAATACAATCATTTTATTCCTGATTGCATCTATGTATTTTTTTTGTCCCAGTGTCTTTGGTTTAATCGGTTTACCGGATATAGTATGACATATTACATCCTTATCAATGTCTACCAGCACATTTTCGTTTTTATAAGCCTTGGATAATTTTTCCTCTTCTTTTAAATTGATAGCATAATTGATTGACTGTTCCTCAATTCCACCGCCCCTTCTATAGAGCTGAACAAGTTCTCTTATTATGCTGGCTGCTTTATCCGCGCCATCTTTATCACCGATAATATGAAGCTCACCGTTTCGATCTATGATCTCAACTCTAAAACTGTCCTCAATCTTGCGGATATAGCTGTCATTTTCCCCAAATATTCCTCTCTCATCTTCTGCAGTAAGCGAGAGCCTAAGTTCTGTTATTTCACTCATATAAACTTCCCCAAATTACGTTAATTATTTATGATACGGTTCCCCGCTTATAATTTTGTATCCCCTATATATCTGTTCCAATAAAATCACTCTCATCATCTGATGTGGGAATGTCATATCCGAAAAACTGATATACTCATCTGCACAATCAAGAACGCTTTTATGAAGACCTAAAGATCCACCAATAATAAACTGAATATGACTAATTCCTTTTATTCCCTGCTCGTTTAAAAATTCAGAGAAACTTTCGGATGTGAACTTCCTGCCATTTATGGCCAGTGCACAAACAAAAGCTCCCTGATCAATATTCTTTAGGATTCTTTTGCCTTCTTTTTCCTTGATTTGCTCTTCTATTGCAGCCGGCGCATTATCAGGAGTTTTTTCATCGGCTACTTCGATAATGCTTAACCTGCAATATCTTGATAACCTTTTGGAATACTCTGCAATAGCGTCATTCCAGTATTTCTCTTTTATTTTTCCGACACAAATAATAGATATCTTAATCAATACTTTTAATTTACCTTTTTCCCACCTGTAATTATTCCGGTGATCAGATTGTCTTTTGTTCCTTCTTCTGTCATATAAATAAAGTCTTTTTCGTCTTCATTGTTCTGTAAAACAGGAATCTTTCCATCTTTATCAAGATGTGTATTTACAACCTGCTTCCATGTTCCCTGCTCACAGTTACCTGACCATTCACTTATATTACCATCTCTATCTATGAGAATAATATACATGCTACCGTTATAAAGCGCTTTATCGAAAGTTCCAATTGCATTTTGAACGTAGTAATCATCCCCATTCATTTTTTCAAGATTATAGTCATAATGCTCCTGGCCTTCACCACATGGAAGATCTTCAACCCACTCGCCGGTGTACAAATGCTCCGTTACAACATAATTACTATATTCCGGATAAAAATTAATCCATGTTCCGGTACCGCTTCTCTTTCCATTTTTCCACTGTCCAAAATAGTACTGATCATCCCCATATACTGCCAGTCCTGTACCTTCAGGCTGTCCTGAAGAATTGGTTTCTCCATAGTAATAAAAATCATTAGTACCTGAAAGCTTATATGACATAGCCTCGAATCTCTCAAGGTGAGCCAAATCTCTGACAGCTTCCGTGTTGTTATCGGACCAATATGTATACATTTCCTGAAGCTGCGCATTTATATCGATAGCCAGTCCATTATATACATTTTTAAGTACAGCAGCCTTTGTAGTATAAAGACTGTTTCCTGAAATATCCAAAGACCCTGCTGTACTTTCTAAAGTACTTTCTTTACTGCTATCATCACTACTTTCATCCGTAACCGCTTCATCTATGCTGTTACTGCTTGAAGCTTCTGCTGATACAAGATTCCCGGAAGATGCATTTAAATCTCCGGAAGATTCTACACTTGCATACTCATTTATATTATCATTCAGCAGTTTTTCATCACTTTCTTTTTTCCCTGACAATGCTATAAAAAGCACCAAAAGAAGTAGTATTACAGCAACAATTCCTGAAGTAATCGCAATCTTGATTTTTTCATTTCTATCCATAATTATTCTCCAATCCGCAATCCATACAATTATAACATAAAACGCCAATCTTCCCAACCTATTCGGAATCTATACTTTCTTGTAAACGACCGCAGATGATGTGGAAGTTTAGAGATAGTTATGTTCACTCCGGTATTTTTCAATGTGATAAATTGGACATAAAACACCCACAAAAGCCTTGTTTCATGCTTATTCAGAGCACAAGTCTTTTGTGGGTTTATTTATATCCATTTATCATCATTTCAAAATAAATCGTTCACATAACTATCTCTAAACTTCCACAACATCTGCTATTCTGCTTTAAATAGTTCTATCTTAGCAGTAAATAGAAAAATCCATTTTTGCCCATAGCTTTGGATAGAGCGATTTAGTATGAGCAATAGAGACTGTTAATAAAAAATAAGAGCCTCATTTTCTGTTTTGAATAAGCATGAAAGGAAATGAGGCTCTTATTTTGAATTTACTGTCTCTTTGCGAATACTACCCGAGCTCTGGACAAAGCTATGGGTAAAAATGGATTTTATTTTGACTCTCGCAAGAAAGTATATTATTTGGAGAGATATTCGTCGATGCCCTTGGCTGCGGCTTTACCTGCACCCATTGCAAGTATTACTGTTGCTGCACCTGTTACAGCATCACCACCTGCAAAAACACCCGGTTTAGAAGTCTGACCATTATCTTCCTGTGCAACAATACATTTTCTGCGATTAACTTCAAGTCCCTGAGTTGTTGATGAAATAAGCGGATTAGGTGATGTACCAAGTGACATGATAACCGCATCACACTCAATTTCAAATTCAGATCCCGGAACTTCAACAGGACTCCTTCTTCCGGATTCATCAGGTTCTCCAAGCTCCATACGAATACATGTAATACCCTTTACCCATCCGTTCTCATCAGCATGGATTTCAACAGGATTTGTAAGAAGGTCAAAAATGATACCTTCTTCTTTAGCGTGTCCAACTTCCTCTTTTCTGGCAGGAAGTTCTTCTTCACCACGACGATATACTACATGAACCTCTGCTCCGAGACGAAGTGCTGTTCTGGCTGCATCCATTGCCACGTTACCACCACCAACAACGACACATTTTTTAGGTCTCATAATAGGTGTTCTTGAATTCTCATCAAATGCTTTCATGAGGTTGCTTCTTGTAAGGAACTCATTGGCTGAGAACACACCCATTGCCTGCTCACCCGGGATGTTCATAAATCTTGGAAGTCCAGCTCCTGAACCGATGAATACAGCTTCAAAACCTTCCTTCTCCATAAGTTCATCTATTGTTACTGATTTTCCAATAACAACGTCAGTCTCAAGCTTTACACCAAGAGACTTAACGTTTTCAATTTCTTTCTTAACAACGGCAGTCTTTGGAAGACGGAATTCAGGAATACCATAAACCAAAACTCCACCTGCCTCGTGAAGGGCTTCAAAGATTGTTACATCATATCCCATCTTGGCAAGATCACCGGCACATGTAAGTCCTGAAGGGCCTGATCCGATAACAGCAACCTTTTTACCTTTCTTTTCTTTTGCTCCTTCCGGCTTTATTCCAAGCTCTCTTGCAGTATCAGCAACATATCTCTCAAGTTTTCCGATTGATACAGCATCGCCCTTTATTCCTCTGATACACTTGCCTTCACACTGACTTTCCTGAGGACAAACACGCCCACAGACAGCAGGAAGAGCGCTGGACTTACTGATTGTCTGATAAGCTCCCTCAACATCCCCGGTTTTAACCTTAGAAATAAATCCCGGAATATCAATTGACACAGGACACCCCTGAACACACTGCGGGTTCTTGCAATTAAGGCATCTTAGTGCTTCTTTTTCAGCTTCTTCTTTATTATATCCAAGGCATACTTCCTCAAAATTGGTAGCACGCACTTTTGCATCCTGTTCTCTTACAGGAACTCTAACAAAACCATCCATTTCAAAATCTCCTTTTTTAATATGATACACGGATTGCCTGACTTTTCGTCCCTATATCATCCATATCATTCACAGTTTCCGCATCCGCCGTGATGAGTGTCACCTTCCTGAGCCTTAAGGAAAAGTCTTCCCTCTTCAGTTTTATAGAGTTTCATACGATTCATAGCCTGATCAAAATCAACCTTATGTCCATCAAATTCCGGACCATCAACGCAGGCAAACTGAACCTTTCCACCTACCGTCAAACGACATGCACCACACATCCCCGTGCCGTCAACCATTATAGGATTCATACTGACAACAGTCGGAATTCCAAGTTCCTGTGTGAGCTTACATACAAACTTCATCATGATCATAGGTCCAATTGCAACACAATGATCATATTTATTGCCTTCATCCCAAAGATCCTGAAGTGCTTTTGTTACCATTCCGCTTCTTCCATATGAACCATCATCAGTAGTAATGTGAAGATTACATACCTCTTTAAACCTATCCTCGAGAATAACAAGATCTTTGGTCTTTGCCCCGATAATAACATCGCAATCAACGCCAAGTTCTTTAAGATACTTCGCCTGAGGATAAACAGGAGCTGTTCCAACTCCACCGGCAATAAAGACAATTTTCTTTTTCTTAAGTTCTTCCACGCTCATTTCGCAGAGATCAGATGGCTTTCCAAGTGGACCAACCACATCCGCAAGTTCATCACCGGCCTTAAGTTTAGAAAGCTTATATGTCTCTGCACCTATAGCCTGAACCACTATTTCAACAGTACCCTTTTCCCTGTTGTAATCGCAAATAGTAAGAGGAATTCTCTCACCTTCATCATCAACACGAATAATAAGAAACTGACCAGGTAAACATGCATCAGCCACACGCGGAGCCTCTACTATCATTTGAAAGATATTTGTAGCCAGCTCATTTGCCTCTAAAATCTTAAACATAGTCTTCCTCCTATAATAACTATACATAGCATAAATAATAAGATAAACAAATAAAAAATGCAATTAGTAATTTAAATTGGTAAAGTGTTAAAACGCCTACCTGTTAGAAATAGTAATAAGTGTATACTTTCCGCTTGAATCATAGCCCAACCTGTTAACTGAACCATCATGAGTATTAACAGCGTACATAAGCCCTGTCGGCGTTACAGTTCCGTCATTGGCTACATGATTTTCAATTACCACGTAGTATTCTCCGGCACCCTGTATCTCTATAACCGAATCGTAAATATACTCGTTATGTCCATCCTGCCCTCTGACTTTTCCTGTAGAATCCAAAAGAATGTCAAGACGCACCAAAGTACTCACTATACTGTTAACAGCCTGTTCAGTGGAAACAAGTCTGGTGTAAATCAGATGATACTGCCTTTCAACAATTTCACTGCTCTCGCCTTCTTGATTAAATGCAATAAATTTAAATACAGAAGTTCCCACAGGCATAGTTATCGGCGATATATACTGTTTGGATTCAACTGTCGGATCAGAACCGTCTGTTGTATAAAAAATAGTACTACCGGCTTCTGCAACTGCTACAATCATTGTGTTCTGGTTATATTCGCCACTTGGTTCCATGATTTCGGGAGCAGCCGGAGCCCCCTCTTCAACAACATAACTTTGCTGAACAATTTCACTGTATAATCCATACTCATTGACACATACAGCTTTAATATCATATTCACCGGCTTCGTCCAATACTATGGCATTTTCATAAAAAATACTGCCATTATTCGGATCGTCCCCATTAACAGTGTAATAGATACTACAGCCTTCAGCACCATTAAGCTCTATGTTTATCACGCCATCGTAGGTTCCTGAAAGAGGAATCATATCAGGCTCCTCCGGAATATATTTATCACGAAGTGACCTTGTAACTTCATTATCTTCTTCCGTCAAAAGAGAAGTAATCGCCCGATACTCCCCTTCCTGCCTGTAAATAGAGATTATTCCTTCATAAGCTGAGAGCCTCTTTTCATCAGAAAAAGAAGCAGATGCCGTAATTATCTTAAGAGTGTCAGCTGCTTCAGCGTTTTTGCCGACTTCCAGATAATAATCCGACAACCTGAAAATTATATCGGAATTTTCGGGATATTCTTTATTCCCCCGGATCAAATACTCTATTGCCTGATCCATGTTTCCTGAATTTTTGGCATCCGCAGCAAGTCTTAGATAATACCTTGCAGACTTACTGTTATAGCCTGCAAAAGTAATCAAAAGACATGTTATCAAAGCTACGCAAGTAAAAACCGTCAGTATAATTATCCTTTTATCCCATACAGAAGAAAAAAAAGCTTTTACTTTCTTTTTTCTCTCAAGCCATAGCTTCTCATCTTTCGAAAGCTCATTTGCCAGTCCTGTCAGGCTTTCCTTTATTTTGTTTTCTACTTCCGGCTCAAATTCCGGGACAAAATTTATTTCAGTACCACATTCATCACAGTACAAATGTCCCTCAGGAATTTCTTTGCCACACTTAGGACAAATCATAGGCGTTCTTTCTCTTTATTGATTCATATGCATCAAAGCCGCTTCATAACAGTTGTTCATAAGCATTGCTATTGTCATAGGTCCAACTCCCCCCGGCACCGGAGTAATTGCGTATGCTTTCCCAGCTACTTCATCATATCTGACATCACCGCAAAGCTTACCTTCTTCATTTCTATTTATACCTACATCAATAACAACAGCGCCATCTTTAACATGATCTGCTGTAATCACACCGGCCTTACCGACAGCAGCAATCAATATATCAGCTCTTTTACATACTTCTTCAAGATTCTTTGTCTTAGAATGGGCAATTGTAACGGTTGCATTCTCTCTTAGCATCAAAAGAGCCATAGGCTTACCGACAATATTGGATCTTCCAACAATCACACACTCTTTTCCGGCAATATCAAAATTCTCACATCCACGTTTCAAAAGCTGTATAACTCCCGCAGGCGTACATGATACAAAGCCCTTTTCACCTATACACAATGCTCCGACATTCATAGGATGAAAGCCATCCACATCTTTTGAAGGATCAATAGCGTCAATAACTGTTTTTTCATCAATATGCCCCGGTAATGGCATCTGTACCAGAATTCCGTCTACATCTTTCCTGCTGTTTAATTCAGCTATCAGTTTAAGCAATTCCTCCTGAGATGTTTCAGCAGGAAGTTCATAAGATAGTGAATTATAACCAATATACTCGCAGGCTCTTTTCTTATTTCGTACATAAACCTGTGATGCCGGGTCTTCACCAACAAGTATTACTGCCAAAGTTACAGTGATCCCCTTTTCTTTTAAAAGAGCCGTTTTTTCTTTTAACTCATCCTTGATTTGGCTTGAAATGAGCTTTCCATCAATAATTTTTGCTGCCATTTTGATCCTCTCTTAGATATAAACTCAGGTTAATACTATCAAGTCGTTTTATCAGAACAATCCTGTTATTCTTCCGCTTAGATCAACATCAATATCGTAAGCTGCAGGATGTTTAGGAAGTCCCGGCATAGTAACGATTGCTCCTGTAAGAGCAACCACAAAGCCTGCTCCTGCAGAAACATAAGCTTCTCTTACAGTTATATTGTAATTGGTCGGTCTTCCCAAAAGTGTTGGATCATCAGAAAGAGAATACTGTGTTTTGGCCATACACACAGGAAGTTCCTTAAAGCCCATATCCTCAATCTTTGCAAGCTGTTTAAGTGCCGCCGGAGTGAAATTAACGCCGTCCGCTCCATATATTTTTCTTGCAACGGTTTCAATTTTCTCTTTAAGAGACAACTCATCACTGTAAAGCGGAGCATAATTTGACGGTCTGGTATTCAAAGTATCAATAACTTCTTTAGCAAGAGCTTCTCCGCCTTCTCCGCCTTTGGCCCATACTTCCGAAAGTGCAAACTTACATCCTCTTTCCTCACAAAACTCTTTTACATATTCTGTTTCTGCCTCTGTATCAGTAAGGAAAGAATTAAGAGTAACAACTACAGGAACACCGTATTGCTGGATATTCTCAATATGTTTCTCAAGGTTGACTATTCCCTTCTTAAGAGCATCAAGGTTTTCCGTACCAAGTTCAGCCTTGGGTACACCGCCGTTATATTTTAAAGCCCTGATAGTTGCAACAAGAACAACCGCATCAGGTTTAAGGCCCGCAATACGACATTTAATATCAAGGAACTTCTCTGCTCCAAGATCAGCTCCAAATCCTGCCTCGGTAACAGTTATATCTGCAAGCCCAAGCGCTGTCTTGGTAGCTCTTACAGAATTACATCCGTGAGCTATGTTTGCAAAAGGGCCGCCATGAACAATTACAGGAGTATGCTCAAGTGTTTGAACAAGATTAGGCTTTATTGCATCTTTTAAAAGAGCTGCCATTGAGCCTACAGCGTGAAGATCACCTGCTGTAACAGGTTCTCCCTTAAAATTATAGGCTACAATAATTTTAGCCAATCTCTTTTTAAGGTCATCCATATCACTTGCAAGGCACAAAATAGCCATAATCTCAGACGCAACTGTAATAACAAAATGATCTTCTCTCGGTACTCCGTCAGCCTTTGCACCAAGTCCAACAACAATATTTCTGAGAGCTCTGTCATTCATATCTTCAGCTCTTTTCCATATTATCTGCCTTGTATCAATTCCAAGTTCATTGCCCTGCTGAATATGATTATCCAAAAGAGCTGCTAAAAGGTTATTGGCAGAAGTGATAGCATGAAAATCGCCGGTAAAATGAAGATTTAAATCCTCCATTGGCACAACCTGGGCATATCCGCCGCCGGCAGCGCCACCTTTTATACCAAAACAAGGTCCAAGTGAAGGCTCTCTGAGAGCAATTACTGTTTTGTGTCCCAATCTGTTAAGAGCATCACCAAGTCCTACGCTGGTTGTTGTTTTTCCCTCGCCTGCCGGAGTAGGGTTGATAGCAGTTACAAGAACAAGCTTGCCTTTTTTATTTGACTTTACCTTCGCCAAATACTCTTCTGACAGCTTAGCCTTATACTTGCCATAATACTCAAGGTCATCCTCCAAAACACCCAGTTTTGCAGCAACATCCCTGATATGAAGCATTTTTGCTTCCTGTGCGATTTCAATATCACTTTTAACAGCCATTACTCTCCTCCTAATAACTCTTCAAACTGTTCTTTTGTCATAAGTACTTTTCTGGGCTTGGTTCCTTCTTCGTCGCCTACAACTCCGGCTTCACAAAGCTGATCCATGATCCTTGCAGCTCTGTTGAAACCAATCTTGAATACTCTTTGAAGCATTCCGATTGAAGCTTTTTCTTTTTCTATAATTATTTCGCCTGCCGCAGCGAAGTACTCATCTCTATCGGAGAACGGATCGCCTGATGCTCCGTTAGATCCAACAGACTGACTCTGCAAACTGTTTATCTGCATTTCAATTTCATCACCATAGCCTGTCTCAATTCCCTGATTCCTTAGGAAGTCCGTAACAGCCTGCACCTCTTTATCGGACACAAAGGCTCCCTGCACTCTTGCAGGTTTAGTATATCCTTGAGGATAAAAGAGCATATCACCCTTTCCAAGAAGCTTTTCAGCTCCGTTTATATCAAGAATGGTTCTGGAATCCACACCACTTGAAACTGCAAAGGCAACTCTGCTTGGCATATTAGCTTTAATAAGTCCTGTAATGACGTCAACTGAAGGTCTCTGTGTTGCAATAATCAGATGAATGCCCGCAGCTCTTGCAAGCTGTGTAAGTCTGCATATCGCATCTTCAACCTCATTGGCAGATACCATCATAAGATCCGCAAGCTCATCTACAATAACCACAATCTGAGGCATAACAGACATGCTTCCATCTGTGCATCCTTCAGCAATTTTATTATATCCTTTAAGATCTCTTACTCCGGAATCTGCAAATTTTTTATATCTGTTTGTCATTTCTGCAACTGCCCAGTTAAGTGCTGCTGCAGCCTTCTTAGGATCCGTCACAACAGGGATCATAAGATGGGGAATGCCATTGTAAACACTAAGTTCAACAATTTTGGGATCAATCATTATCATCTGAACTTCTTCAGGCTTTGCCTTATAAATAAGGCTCATAATTATGGTATTGATACAAACCGATTTACCGGAACCTGTTGCGCCTGCAATAAGAAGATGCGGCATCTTGGCTATATCAGTAACAACGGTCTTACCTGCGATATCCTTACCTACTGCAAAAGCAAGCTTTGAAGAAAACTCTTTATATTCTTTGGACTCAATAAGATCTCTAAAAGCAACAGCCTGATTTTCCTTGTTGGGAACCTCAATACCAACTGCAGCCTTTCCGGGGATAGGTGCCTCAATACGAATGTCCCGGGCTGCAAGATTCATTTTTATATCATCAGCAAGTCCAACGATTTTATTGACACGGACTCCCGCCTCGGGTTGAAGTTCAAATCTGGTTACTGCTGGTCCCTGACTGATATCGGTAACAGTAACGTTTACACCAAATGTCTTTAGTGTCTCCTGCAGTTTTAAAGCTGTTTCTTTTAGCTGTCTTGCAGAATCTGAGTTCTTATTCTTTGTTCCTTTTTCCAAAAGAGAGACCGGTGGAAATACATATTTCCTGGAAATTGACTTCTTGTGTTCTTCAATCTGTTTTTCCATTCCGGGACTGGTAGTAACAGGACCGGGGGCATTTATAACAGAGTGCGTTGAACCTCCTGCAGATGAATCAATTCTGGTAGAAGCATTTTTACTCATCGAAATATGATCCTGAGCATGTATTGAATATTCTCCGTTCATGCCATTGCCAATATCCTCCGCATGTATCGGAACATCAGGGAGTATATCCTCTTCATCCTCACAAGGAGCAGGTGTTGCAACAAGTTTTCCTGAATTAACATTTTCAAACGATTCCTGTTCACTATCGTCTTCATGTTCAGATACCGCTTTTATCAGATGCTCCGTTACAGGCTCATAATTAACCTCTCTGATATCCGCTTCTTCATTGATCTCAATGGCATCTTCATCAAATCCCATGCCATGTATAACCGGGTCTGTGACAAGCACTCTCTGCCCATCAGGTTCTACTTCCGTTCTGATATCGTTCTTATTAAGTGTAATCTCATGAATATCATCATGAAAATCATCTTCATCGGGAATGAATACGTTCTTTGGTGTCATGTCTGTTTCATCATGAACTCTGATCTCAGGGGATTTATCTTCTTTTTCATTATCCTCATCCTTAAGATCAGTCTCAAGCATAACTCCGCGAACATTTTTTTCCATTCTCAGGATTTTTTCATCCTCTTTCTGCTCCAGAGCAAGGCGCCTTTCTTCCTCTATTTCAGCACGTCTATGCTCCATTTTTTCACGGCGGCGTTCAGCATAATCCCTATAATTTGCGGCATCTTCTTTTGTGCGTTCAATTATCTTTCTTCCGCCCTTTCTAAGCCCTCCTACAAAAGACTGCTCTGTGAACACCACTATGCTGGCAATTCCAATTACCAAAAGAAGAAGCGCTGTTCCGGCAAAAGACAGATATTTATAGATAATATATGCCAAAGAGCCTGCAAAAAAGCCACCACCATTCTTTCCTGTGCTGGCCTGACTATAAATATATGCAATATCATATTTAGTTAATGTCTGTGGCCTTCCGGTAATAAGTTCAGCAATAATACCTATAACAAAAAATATTACTACTCCGGATACTATCTTTCTGACTGAAGCACTTGAGCCAAAATTGGCAATTCCGATTGCCACAGCACCAAGTATAACCAGCGGCGCCACGTAAGCTGTTATGCCAAAAAGTCCAAATAAAATGGAGCTTACCGCATTACCAAAATCTCCACATATTCCAAAATTACATAAAAATAGGAAAATCGTCAGAGCTATAACTAGAATTACAATAAGTTCACTCTTAAGTGAATAATCAAACTCCTCTTCCTGCCTTCGCACATTCCGAGTGTTCCTACTTCTTGAAGAACTCCTTGTACCGGATTTTTTAGACTGTTTTCTCCCCTTAGCCTGTTGTGTCATATAATTCCTTTACTCCCTACAAAACTCTTAATAGTATATCATTTTTAGTGGGTTTATGCTATACTAACTACTGATTTAAAACGCACCAATGAATAGGAGAATAAAATGGAATTTAGACAGGAAGCTGAAACCGGCACATTTAAAATAGTCAGCAATACCGATACATCTTTAAAGATTAAAGAAGTTGCAACCAAATGCAGATTAGTAAAGACCGATAACGGTGTCAAGGTAGAACTTGCTTATACCGGTCCTAATGCCAGCAAATATATGCAATACATTGAAAAGCACAAAGAGGATCTCACCAAATATCTTCTTAATCCTGATGAAGCAGACCTCTATGAGTGGATGGAAACATCTCATCAAAATCCTGAAACTCTGAAAAAACACGAAAAAGAAAATCTCATTCTTTACGTAAGCTTTGATCTCGAGACTCATATGATGTCAACAGGAATTGCTGATGAAAACATTACCATGAAGCTTGGCTCACCTCTTATGAGCATCAACATAGATGAGCTTACACGTGATGAGTTTAAGCTTGCAATCTACAACATGCTCCTTCTTGCAGATGAGATTTCTGTTATGATGGGCAATGCAGAGCTTCGCAAAATGGCCAATATTCAGATTGTAAAAACATATCTGACCGAGATTTACGACAAGTATCACGAAAACATCGATTGATAACAAAGAATACAAAATAAGCTTGAATCAAAACCTGATTTTAAAGTTTTGTTTCAAGCTTATTTTTTTAGTTCACGTTATTCTACTGTAACACTCTTTGCAAGGTTTCTTGGCTTATCAACATCAAGACCTCTTGCAACAGATACATAATATCCCAATAACTGAAGCGGTACTACAGCAAGTGACCCGATAAAGTGTTTGTCCATCTTGGGTACATATGTTACAAAGTCTGCTGTATCCTCTATCTCATATCTGCCATATGGAGCAAGCCCCATAAGATAAGCTCCTCTGCTCTTACACTCAACCATATTAGAAATGGTCTTCTCATAAAGATTATCCTGACAAAGAATACCTATTACAAGTGTTCCATCCTCAATAAGGCTTATAGTTCCGTGCTTAAGCTCACCTGCAGCATAAGCTTCAGAATGGATATATGATATTTCCTTCATCTTAAGGCTTCCCTCAAGACCTATTGCATAGTCAATTCCCCTTCCGATAAAGAAAATGTCCTTTGAATTGGCAATCTTTGCAGCAAACCACTGAAGTCTTTCTTTATCATCAAGAATCTTCTGAATACATTCAGGAATCCTTGAGATTTCTGAAATGTAATTATCATATGTTTTCTCATCAATACATCCGCGAACAGAAGCAAACTCAAGGGCAAGAAGATAAGAAACCACAAGCTGACAGCTATATGCCTTGGTTGTTGCAACAGATATCTCGGGTCCTGCAACTGTATAAATCACATAGTCCGCTTCTCTGGCAATTGAAGATCCAACCACATTGACAATTGCAAGAGTCTTAACTCCTCTTTCTTTTGCCTCACGAAGAGCCGCCAATGTATCAGCCGTCTCACCTGACTGAGAAATAACAATAACAAGATGATTCTCACCAAGTAAAGGCCCTCTGTATCTAAATTCAGAAGCAAGCTCAACCCTTACAGGTATACCTGCAATGTCCTCAATAACATACTGCGCTGCCATTCCCACATGCCACGCACTTCCGCAGGCAACAATAGTAATCGCAGAGATAGACTTAATTGTCTCTTCATCCATATCAAACTTAGATAAATCTACTTTGCCGTTTGTTAAAAGAGAATTTATTGTATTCTTAATGGCAGTTGGCTGTTCATGGATTTCCTTCATCATGAAGTGCTCAAATCCACCTCTCTCAGCAGCCTCGGCAGAGAACTTGATCTCTACCATCTCCTTCTCAATCAAATCACCGTTAAGGTCATAGAATTCAGCCTTTCCGGGAAGAAGTCTTGCCATCTCATTGTTACCGATGTAATAAACATTCTTTGTATGATTAAGAATGGCCGGGACATCTGAAGCAACAAATGTCTCATCTCCTGCAACACCTATAATCATAGGGCTGTCTTTTCTTGCAACATAGATTTCATCCGGATAATCCGCAAACATTACCTCAAGAGCATATGACCCACGCACTCTCACCATAGTCTTAGCAAGAGCATCAATCGGTCCAACCTTATACTTTTTGTAGTAATAATCTACAAGCTTTATAGCAACTTCAGTATCAGTGTCACTATAAAATTCATATCCGTTCTTTAAAAGCTTTTCCTTTAATTCCTGGTAATTCTCAATAATACCATTGTGTACACCGACTACTTCCGACTCAACAGTACCTGATGCTGAACCGCTACAATTTCCTGAAACATGAGGATGGGCATTAACCTGTGAAGGACCACCATGTGTTGCCCATCTTGTATGACCGATACCACAGCATCCAACAACACTCTGCCCATTATCTGTTTTTTCTTCAAGGTTTTTAAGTCTGCCTACTGCCTTAACAACCTCAGCTTTATTTGAACCGTCGCGAACAGCAATTCCTGCTGAATCGTAACCTCTATACTCCAATTTTGAAAGGCCTTCAAGCAAAATAGGAGCTGCCTGATGCTTTCCTATAAATCCAACAATTCCGCACATAATTTGTCCCTTTCTTATGAGAATATCTTAAATATAATAAACGATATAACTCAAAATATCAAATCCTATATTAGTTCAAAGTGCTCCATAGCGTGATAAATTCCGTCTTCATCCAGCGGAAGTGTAATATAATCGGCATAATCCGAAAGGTCATGAAAGGTTCCACCCATCGCAACTCCGCATCCGGCAGCTATAAGCATTTCCTTGTCATTGATACTATCTCCAAAAGAAAATGTATTCTTAACATCCTCCCCTAAAAGTTCACAGACTTTCCTTATACCGGTGCCTTTATCAAATCCCTTTGGAACCATCTCTGCTACAGAATCGCTATGAATTATGCAGCTGTATGTGTCAAGAAGCTCTTTAAAGCATGCATTACGTTCTTCTTTAGATACATTGGTGGCACAGGAAAGTTTATTGATTTCCCATTTTCCCCAATTATCACTGATCCCTCTTAAATTTTCTCCCATCTCCTGCATGACTTTTTCGCCATACATATCGCCTTCAAAATCTGACTTTTCCATATACAGAAACTTTGGTCCCTCCAAAATCGGAAGAAAGCCATGTTTTCTAACAGTTTCTATAGTCCTTACTGCATCCTCTTTTGGAATAAGTCGATTAAATATAACTTCACCGTTATATTCCACCATAGTCCCACAGGCAGACACAATTCCGTCAAAACCAATCGACAAAAGTTCTTTATTCGTAACAAAGCCCCTTGATCTTCCGGTATTAATAAAGCATTTATGTCCGTTTTCTCTGGCTTTTCTTATTGCAAATCTCGTCTTTTCTCTTATAACGTTTCTATAGTCCCATAGTGTTCCATCAATATCAAAAAATAAAATCATTTAATTCCCTCTATTCTTTATCTGCTGCCAAGATAAACAAAAAGACAGATAAGTGCAAAAATAAATGCAGTACACTGCATAAGTTTTATACTCCTTAATATATCCTCTATATCAATCTTTTTGATATCATCTCCAATATATGGTTTATCCTTAACCTTTCCAAAGTATGATGTCGGACCTGCAAGTCTTAGTCCAAGCGCTCCCGCCACCACACTCTCGCAATGAGCTGAATTGGGACTTTCATGCTTATATCTGTCTCTTTTCCATATTCTGAAAGCACCAAACGGATCATAGCCCATAAGAAGTGATGAAAAGATCATTAAAACAGCGCTTATCCGGGCGGGAATAAATGCTAATACATCATCCATTTTTGCGGCAGCTGTTCCAAAATAACTATACTTATCGTTTTTATAGCCTATCATTGAATCCATCGTACTGACTGCCTTGTAGATAAAAGCCAGCGTGGGGCCTCCCAAAATCAGATAAAACATTGGACAGATCACACCATCATTAGTATTTTCGGCTACCGTTTCAACTGTAGCCCTGATAATTCCTTCTTCATCAAGGCTTTTTGTATCCCTGCCAACTATCATTGAAACTGCTTTTCTGGCCATCTCTACATCCTTTGGCTCATCAGCCAAAGGAACATATACATCCATAGCAGCATCTTTGAGACTTTTACCTGCAATAGTAAAAGCAGACAAAATACTCATTACTGTAATTCCAATTAAACGGTCTATATAGAACGCAGTCCAGTTTATCACAAACGTAATAATACCGGTTATCAAAATTACTGTTAAAGCAAGAATCGCTCCTTTAGCTCTTTTTATCCTGTCAGAATCACCGGGTTTAAGTAGTCTTCTCTCCAAAAATACAATCAGAGCTCCTATAGCCTGAACAGGATGATAAAGCCATTTGGGATCACCCAGAATATAATCAATACATATCCCTATCAAAAAAGAAACCAACACATCCCTGTATATTATTCCCACATTATATCCCTCACCAAAACCTAATCATTAGCAAAATTTCAGTTTTAAACAGTCATATACACCACAAATCCAATACCTGCGCACAATTCACAGATGCAGACAAAAAAACCGGCAAGATCTCCCGTTATCCCTCCAAATTTCTTTCCCGACATATGATAATAATATATAAACGCAATAAATGAAATAAGAGATTCAAATAATCCTGCTGTTTTTCCAAAATAAATCATTAAGAAAACACAGATGACACCTTCGATTACAAGTGCAATTCTGCATTTTGTTTTTTCGGCACCGTTTGCAAATGTATAAAGCGTACCCTCACTTTTAGCACATTTAAAACTGACAACTGCTATTCCTGAAAGTATTCGGGAAAAGAAAAAAATAAGAGTCCAGGAAAAAAACACACCGGGCTTAAGACCATAGCTGATAATACAAAGAGCCGCAGCAAAAAAAAGACATCCGTAAACCAGCAGTCTTATTACTGCAAAAGCTCCTATATGGGGATCGCTTAAGATTTCAAGCCTCTTTTCTCTATCCCTGAATGAGCTTAATGCATCGCAGGTATCCATGTAGCCGTCTAAATGTATACCTCCTGAAATAATAATAGGAACAACCAAAATAAATAAAGTTCTGGCTACATATGGAATACTTTCAAAGAATGCATCAAAAAGAAAATAAGCGCCGGACATAATAAGTGCAATAACAAGCCCCACAAACGGAAAAAAGCATATACTATACTTCATATTTTCCTTTTTCCATTCAAATAAGGGCATGGGAATTCTGGAATACATTGAAAATGCTATTGCAACAGACTTTAGAATATTCATAGTTTGATTCCTCTCCCGCAAAAGACTCTGTAAACATCCGCCCCATCTGCCAATTGCTGCACAAATCTGCCTGCCGCTTCCCTATAGCGCCTTATAAGCTCATCAATTGGTACCACTCCGCAAAAAATATCATCAAAAATTATAATCGTTCCTTTTTCAAATTCCTGTACCGGAACAGAATCTTTTTTTACACAGGATAAAACATATTTCTCAACATGTTCATAGCACCTGTATCCTTTGGGAATTTCAGCAGTATTCTCATCACAAACATAAATATCTTTTGGACTGATTCCAAATTTTTTTGTCACAAAATTTCTTTTTCCCTGATAAGCTCCTCCAATTACAAGTACTCTTTCTTTTTGAGTTTCATTATCGGGATTATTTTTTTGTTTAATATCCATTTCTTTCCCTGCCACCACTTCAATAGCTTTATCAGAAACAAGACTTAACCTGTATTCCAAAAATGCAAGTCCTTCTCTGAACCTGTCTGTATAACCGTCATACTGACCAAAATCGCTTTGAATATAATCGCTGACAATAATAAGGTTTGTAATATGGCTTCCAAGATGGCAAACGTCACTATATACCTTTTGGTCTGCATCCCCGCAAAATTTAAAATCACCATTTTCGGATATTTTGAACATCTCGTTGGATAAAAGAGCTGTCAGACTATCTAAAAGAACCGTTGCATTTTCAGGGATAAGGTCAGTAGCCTCTAAGACATCTCTACCTTTTTCAATTGTTGTAAAGGGCATATTTTGTCTGCTTCCAATATGTTTTTTTATTCTTTCCTCATCTTCTGTGTCAGATGGAATCATAGTTGCAAGATAATATAGATTCTGCCCTTTTGATAATTCATATGCCATTTTCTCGGCCTTGGATGACTTTCCGTTTTTGCAGCCACCGGTTATGAGTACGAGCAATTTTATCTCTCCTGTTTTCTTATATCTTTTAGATAATCATCACAAATACCGCCATCTTTAAAGGTCGCCATGTTATTGGTAAAAGCACATGCAGCCTCAATTACCTGAAAAGCCAAAACGCAGCCGCTCCCCTCACCAAGGCCCATATCAAGATCAAGCCAGGGTTCCATCTTCATTAGTTTGGAAGCTACTTTGTATCCGTTTTCTTTAGACTTGTGAGAAGGGAAAAGGTATGCACTTACCCTTTCATTTAATTTTGTTGCGCAAAGAGCTGCAACAATAGATATATATCCGTCAATCACAACAGGTATCCTGTTTTTGGCAGCACCTAAAAAGACTCCGCACATTGCGGCAATATCCAGACCTCCAAGATGTCCGAGAATTTCTATTATATCTTTTGTACTATTGCATTCATTTTTAAATCGAAAAAGAGCCTTATCGACAACATTTTTCTTTTTTTCAAAAGCTTCATCAGTAAGGCCTCCGCCTCTTCCGACAACGTCAAAAGCTGCCAATCCCGAAATAGCAGCTAAAACCGCGGCACTTGTGGTGGTATTTCCAATTCCCATCTCTCCGACACCCAAAATATCCACTCCATCAGACTTTGCCCTGTCTGCACACTCTACACCTGTCAGAATAGCCCTTATCACTTCTTCTCTTTCAAGAGCTCTTGTAACAGCAATATTTCCTGTTCCTTCTCTTATTCTTCTGTCAAGAATCTCCGGGCAATTATAGTCCGAAGAAATCCCCACATCTACAATTTCTGTCTCTATGCCAAAATGCTCTGCCATTGAGCTCATACCGGTAATTTTCCTGGTCATGTTTACTGCCTGACTTAAAGTTACCGATACAGGTGCAGATGATACCCCTTCCGAAACAACGCCATTGTCCGCACAAAGAACTACAATTCTCTTTTTATCAATGTTATTCTTGATTTTTTTTGTAATTCCCGCCAGTGAAATTGCAATTTTTTCAAGCTTTCCAAGACTCCTCGGAGGCTTTATCAAACTATCAATATATTTTTCAGCCTCATCAGATTTTGTTTTATCCGTCTCTTCTATTGCATTAATTATGTCAAACAGCTCTTTTTCTCTATCCAAAGCTCTATCACCTCAAAGCAGCTTTTCAAATATCTCCAATAATTTCTCATTATCCGAATGACTGCCTATAGCTATCCTAAAGTATTCACCTGATAATCCCAAAAAATTGTCACAGTTTCGTAAGTACAAGCCATTATCCAATAATAGCTTATGAAAGTCAGACTTTGTTTTTATTCTCGTCAAAATATAATTCGTATCAGAAGGATACACCTTAATCCCCATATCAGATAAACCATCTGTAAGATAAGTCTTTTCCCTTTGAATAAAAGAGATTGTATCCTGAAGATATGCATCATTACTTAAAAGCTTTTTTCCAACAACCTGCGCAACCCCCGATACGCTCCACTCCGGTTGCATCAGCCTGATTTTCCCAACTATATCCTTGTCAGAACACATTCCGTATCCCAGCCTTATTCCGGGGATTGAATATATCTTGGTAAAAGACCTTATGATAAAAAGATTCGGGTAATCTTCTACAAATGAAGCCATGCTTACTTTTTTTATATCACTTGTAAAATCAACAAAAGATTCGTCAATAACAAGCTTTGCTTTTGCTTCACGACATATATCAAGGACACGCTTTAACACACTTTTTGCAATGCAAGCTCCGGTTGGATTGTTAGGATTACAGATATAAACCGCGCATCCACTGTCATGTCCATATTCTCTTAAAAACTTCTCTATAGCCTCAATCTGACTATTCCCAAAAATAAAATCATCTTTTTCAAAAAGATAACAATAGCTGATATTGACTCCCGCCGCATTTAAAGCCCTCTCATAACCTGAGAAGGTCGGCTCAACAATAAGAGCAGCTGATATTCCAAGGCAAAAAGCAGAAAGTGTAATGATTTCAGATGCACCATTTCCTACGATTATATTACCGGCGCACACTCCACTTCTTTTTGAAATACATTTTGTAAGCTCCTTACTTTCCCTGTCAGGATAAAATGCAGTTGCCCTCATAATTTCTTCATCAGATAACTTAGGCACTTTGCAAAAATTGTTTATATTAACGCTTAAGTCTATAATATCTCTTCTATTAAGTTCTCCACCGTGATGGTAATCATTATTATCCTTCATTGCCAAACCTTTATATCCAGTGAGAGTATTGTTTTTTCATGTACTCTTTTACATCAATATCAAACGTCTTCCTGAGAAATTCACTACTTATTATTTCAGCCTTACTTCCATCTGCCAGAATTTCCCCGTCTTTTAAAAGAATAAGCTTATCAGCAGCTTCGATTGCAATATTAATATCATGAAAAACTCCAATCAAAGTATGCTTTTTATCCTCATTTTTCCAATCGGACAGGTACGTCAAAAACTCTGACTGATACTTAATATCCAAATGATTTGTCGGTTCATCCAAAACTATAATATCTGTATCCTGTGCCATTGTTCTTGCAAGAAATACTCTCTGAAGCTGCCCTCCTGAAAGTTGACTGATCTGTCTGTCTCTTTCATGATCAAGTCCGTATTGATTAAGGCATCTATTTACAATTTCCCTGTCTTTAATACCCGGAAGGCCAAATATATTTTTTGAATACAGGTATCTGCCAAGCATTACTGTTTCTTCAACGGTATATGAAAAATAGACATTAGAAAACTGCATAAGTACAGAAAGCTTTCCTGCTATGTCTTTTCTTTTCATGGTTCTGACTTCCCTGCCATCTACATGAACGTTTCCTGCATATGGAAGCATTCCGCATATAGCTCTTATAAGCGTAGTCTTACCACATCCATTGGCTCCCAGAATAGCAACGCTTTCTCCTTCCCTGACAGAAAAAGAAATATCTTTGATTACAGGGTTATCCAAAGGATTTTTATCATAGCCACAGATTAGATTTTTACATTCAATCAGCATTTATGCCCTCTTACCTCTGAAATATACATATGCAAAAAACGGTGCGCCGACAAGGGCAGTTATTGCTCCTACGGGAATCTCTCTGGGAGCCATTATGGTTCTGGAAATCATATCGGCAAAAGACATAAATGCGCCCCCTAAAACAAATGACATAGGAATCACATATTTATGTTTTGACCCGAACAGACGCCTTGTAATATGCGGAATTGTAAGATCAACAAATCCGATTATTCCTGAAAAGCACACAGCTGCTCCAGTCAAAAAAGTTGCCAAAACAAGCAGTATGATCTTTGTCTTTTTAGTCTCAACACCGATACTCATTGCTCCTTCGTCTCCAAAGGTCATGATATCAAGTTCCCTGACAAAGAAAATAATAACAAGTGTTCCAAGCACTGCACATATACTCAAAATAAGCACATGGATCCATCTTCTTCCCGAGAAAGACCCCATCTGCCATAAAATCAGTCTTTGCATATGTTCACTGTTCATAGCACTTATAATCGTTAAAATAGCATTTACAAATAAGGAAAAAACCATTCCAAATAGAATAATAGTATGATTGCCCATATTCTGATCAAGTTTTTCAGAAACAGCTATCACGAGAAATACTGTAAGAAGTCCTGCTGCAAATCCGGCCAGTGGCAATAAAAAAAATCCCAAAACCATACTCGTTATTCCGGATGTAATAACAATGGCTGCTCCCAGTGATGCGCCTGAAGATACACCTAAAGTGTATGAGGATGCCAACGGATTTTGTAAGATAGACTGGATCACTACTCCGCTTACGGAAAGGGCAGCTCCGACAAAGAATGCCGTAAAGGCTCTTGGCATTCTTATATCCCAGAGTATTGAGATATATGAATCCTCAATACTCTGAGGTAAAGAAACATTAAAGAGCTTATTTAGAATAACTGAAACAATATCAGTAGCAGGAATATACACACTTCCCACCCCCACACTAAGAATCAGTACAATTATTGAAATTATTATGGAAATAATTATCTTAAGCTCTTTTTTCATTGTTATGCAGCGGGCTTCTCCTCATTTACTTCACTTTCAAACGGATCAACAACTGTCTCATAGTAGTCGGGATAAATATATTTAGCCATTTCAATCATGGCACTTACTACGTGATGGTTTGGTCTGTTTACCGTATCGTTATCAATCTGGTAAACACGAGCCTCTTTGATAGCAGAAACATTTTCCCAGCCGCTCATTGAAAGTAGTACATTTATAACATCATCAGTATACATATCAGCAGTTAATATAACCTGTGGATCCATTGCAACTGCTGCTTCTTCTGTAAGAGCAGGCCACTGAGACTCTTCCTGTCCTGCAACATTTACAGCACCTATAAGGCTGATCATCTCATTGATATAAGTATTGGATCCGCATGTATAAATCGTCGGTGAATCAGCTGATGGTGTAAAGAGCTCAAAAAGAACCGTCTTTTTTTCCTCTTCGGGAATTGTAGCTGCTATTTTTGAAATTTCTTCAATCGAACTTTCCATATCAGCAACTAGCTTATCAGCTATATCACTTGTAGCTGTAGCGGCACCAATAAACTTTATATCCTCTTTTATATCGTTAAGACTTGCACTGCTTGGTATATCAAGAACACATACCCCTGCCTCTTTTACAGACGCAAATACATCTTCGCCATGGCTTGCGCTCATACCGGTTGTAAATACCACATCTGCACCAAGGGCAATAATCTGCTCCTGATCAGGAGTCATCATGTCAAACTGTGCAATATCAGACTTTAAGGAATCAGAATAGCTTGCATATGAGTACGTATCACAAGCCACTATTTTGTCTGCAAGACCGAGGTCTATAAGTATCTGTGTTGTTGAAGGAGCCATTGAAACTATTGAATTTACTTCATCCGGGATTGTTACCTCATTACCACTTCTGTCAGTAGTCGGTTTTGCCAAAGCTTCTTCTGTTTCATTAGATTCAGCCTGATTATTTGATGCTTCACTTACAGAAACGGAAGATTCTTCTGTAACTGTTTCTGAAGATTGTTGTGTAGATGCGCTGTTTCCGCAGCCCACAGCCAAAGTAGACATCATGGCTACGGCCATGACTAAAGATAAGATTTTCTTTTTCATAATTTTGTCCTCACTTTCTTTGTTCACGAAGAAATTTTGTGATTAATGCAAAGGCAGGTATCTGGCTTGGGCACTATGCCCATCACAGTAGCGGCACTGCTGAAGAATCTCACTTCATTCCCTATTAAGTGGCACCGGAGAATCCATCCTGACCACACCGTTTGCATTGACAAAAATAACATCAAAACCTTGTGATGTCAAATCATGGAAATTAAAAAAGCGCATAAATACGGCAAATCACTTAGCCACAAACAATGTTCCGACAATTTTTTTCTCAATAACATCATAGAGCTTTTCGGGATTTTTTCCATTCGTTATGATCACATCAATCCCATGGTTTGTAGCATATTCAGCTGCATCAAGCTTTGTTATCATCCCGCCTGTTCCGCGATTTGACCCTGAGCCGGAGGCAATTCCTTTTAATTCATCTGTGATTTCTTCAACACGACTTATAAGCCTGGCATCAGGATTAGTACTCGGATTTCCATCATAGAGACCGTCTATATCAGAAAAAATGATGAGCTTACTTGCGTTACAAAATGCTGCAACAAAAGCAGACAACATATCATTATCGGAAAAGAGCTTTTTCTCCGACTCAATCTCTGCATGGCTGACAGAGTCATTTTCATTGACGATAGGAATAATGTGATTCTCTAAAAGGGCATCAAAAGTATTCTTTAGGTTCTTGCTTCTTATTGGATCTGCTATATCCTCATTATCAAGAAGAATCTGCCCCACCATTCTTCCGTATTCACCAAAAAATTTGTCATACAGATGCATGAGCTCAGTCTGTCCAACCGCCGCAGCTGCCTGCTTCATTCTTATTTCCTTTGGTTTTTGCGGAAGTCGCATTTTTCCGGCTCCGACTGCAATGGCTCCCGATGAGACAAGCACCAGGTCATATCCTAAATTTTCAACCCCGGACAGCGCTCTGCACAAATGATCCAAAGACCTTATATCCACATTTCCTTCACTGTTTGTAATTGTTGATGTTCCAACTTTAACTACTATTCTTTTTTTGCTGACACTCATAATTTTCCCCTTTAACTTGCTAAATCATATTTTATACTATATAAAAAGAACTACCATAAATCAATGGTAGTTCTCTAAAAATGGATTAGAGGGGAGTCGAACCCCTGTCCAAAAATTCATCCCCTGTCCTTCTACTATCATAGCCTGTTATTTCGGAATTCTGCATTCCCGTTCCCTTTCAACCACGGTAATAGGCAACTGTAATTAATCGGTAGCTTCATAATACGTCCATAACTGCGAAGCCTCAGCTATGTCGTTTCCTACAAATTTTGACGCCAGTTACTAAATGTGTAGGTGCACTTAGGCTGACGGGCTGCACTTAGGCAGCGATTGCTAAATTATCGTTAGCGTTTAATTTTAATTTGAGGTTTGACGCACCATCCTGCGGATAGCTTCTCCAGCTTCAAAATCCCTGTCGAAACCTTTACTAACCCTTATTTAGTTGTGCTTACCCATTATATCGGTAAGCACAGATAAAATCAATATACTTGCGGCCATTGTTTTACTTAAATTTCACTTTGAACTCTTTTTCAGCTTCTCGCTGCTGATCCTTTTTGGCCATATCAGCGCGCTTGTCGTAAAGTTTTTTACCCTTTGCAAGGCCCAGTTCTACTTTTACTTTCCCGTTTTTAAAATAGACTTCAAGAGGAACCAGCGTATAACCCTGGACCATTTTCTGTTGATCAAGTTTCCTGATCTCAGCCTTGTGTAAAAGAAGCCTCTTAACCCGAAGAGGATCCTTGTTAAAAATATTTCCCTTCTCGTATGGACTGATATTCATGCCCATTATGAAAGCTTCTCCCTTGTCAATACTGATCCAGGCCTCTTTAATACTGCATTTTCCCTGCCTTATTGACTTTACTTCAGTTCCAAACAGTTCTATTCCTGCCTCGTACTTTTCTTCAATGAAGTAGTCGTGATATGCTTTCTTGTTGTTTGCAACAAGCTTTCTTGCCTTATTTTCTTCTGCCATTCTTTTTTCTTCCCTTTCCCTGGGCACTTCGTGCCGCCTTGCTTGTAGCAGACTTCTTATATTTATGAACCTTATAAACCTTCCTTAAAGACTTGCTTTCACCCTTATTTAATGAGTTCTTTTTCTTAGCGGAAGTTTTATCTTTACCTGATTTATGTTTTTTCCTGAACTGACCCGTCACGGAATCGGGCTCATATTCACTAAGGTCAATCATTTCCCCGTTATATTCAACGAGTCTTCCGCCCGGCATCCGATCTTCAAAAGCTTCTGTATACTCCTGTTCCTCTTTTGCTTTCTCTGAAAGCTTTCTGACCTTGTTTGCTCTGTCATTTGCTATTTTTCTTGCCTTTGGAACCTCTTCGTATCCATCATAGTCAAACTCGTCTTCTTCATCTTCAGATAAAACAAGCTTAAAATCTATAGCCTTAGTGAGTCTGTCGGCACCTGTTACTTTGATAAGCACTTTCTGACCAAGAGTATACTCTTTATGAGTCCTCTCTCCTACAAGTCGCATGTTTCCTTCATCATAAATATAGAAATCATCGCTCATGGAAGCTGCCCTTACCATTCCCTCACAGGAATTGTCAAGCTCTACAAATAATCCCCATGCCGTCACACCGGAAATAATCCCCTCAAAACGTTCACCGATATGATTTTCCATATACTGGGCTTTTTTAAGCTTATCTGTTTCTCTTTCAGCTTCCTCTGCTCTTCTTTCGGTCTCGGATGAATGCTTTGCTACTTCATCAAGAATTTCTTCATAGTGAGAAGCTTTTGCCGCAGTCATTCTGCCTCTTATGTGATCTTTGATTATCCTGTGGATCTGCAAATCCGGATATCTTCTGATAGGAGAGGTAAAATGGCAATAGTAATCAAATGCAAGTCCAAAATGCCCCGTACACTCGGTGCTGTACTTTGCCTGCATCATGCTACGCAAAGTCATTCTGCTGATGACCGCCTCTTCTTTTGTTCCCTCGATGCCTTTAAGAAGCTTTTGCAGTTCTTTAGGTCTTATTCCTTCATCACGTCTGGTTCTTATGTGGTATCCCAGATTATTTACAAATGCAGCCAGAGAACTTATCTTTTCCGGATCAGGCTGCTCATGGATTCGATAAACAAAAGGACTTTGTAAAAAGAAAAAATGTTCGGCAACTGTCTGATTGGCAGCCAGCATAAAATCCTCTATCAGCTTTGTAGCTGTATTTCTTTCATGCGGAACTATATCTACAGGATTGCCTTCTTCATCAAGTATTATCTTTGTTTCAGCAAAATCAAAATCTATTGCTCCTCTGACTTCTCTCTTCTTTCTAAGAATTCCTGAAAGCTCAGCCATATCCTCAAACATTGGAACAAGTTCTCTGTACCTGTCTATTTCCTTCTCGTCTTTGTCTTCAAGTATCTTGGCAACGCTTGTATAAGACATGCGCTCGTTTACATTTATAACAGACTCTACAATATCGTGATCCACCACATTGCCACCCTTATCTATAGTCATAAGACAGCTTAGTGCAAGTCTGTCTTCTCCGTGATTCAAAGAGCAGATTCCGTTTGAAAGTCTATGCGGAAGCATTGGTATTACTCTGTCAACAAGATAAACACTTGTCCCACGTTTTAAAGCTTCTCTGTCAAGAGCAGAACTCTCCTGAACATAGTTGGTAACATCTGCTATATGTACGCCTAAATGATACAACCCCTTATCGTCAATAAAAAGACTTACCGCATCATCAAGGTCCTTGGCATCCTCACCATCAATAGTGACCATCAAGGTATCCCTTAAATCTTCTCTTCCGTACATATCAGCCTCGCTGATATGGTCAGGACACCTGTTAGCCTGATTTATGACTTTTTCAGGAAATTCCGACGGTATATCATAATTTTTTACTATTGAAAGGATATCCACTCCGGGATCGTTGATATTTCCTATTACTTCTTTTACCTTGCCTTCAGGTTTCTTGTGAAGAGCCTGATTGCCATAATCGGTTATGGTAACTACTACTTTGTCTCCGGTCACAGCACTGCCATGATGCTCAATTGGTATAAAAATATCCTGTAATACCTTTGAATTATCCGGAATAACAAAACCAAAGTTTTTTTCACCCTGATATGTACCTACAAGTTCTTCCATACCACGAATGAGTATATTCCTTATGCGGCCTTCCTTCCTTTTTCCTGTGGTTTCCGGCAATATCTCCACCTCCACAGTATCAGCATGAAAAGCCCCGTGGACATACTCTTCGGGAATGAATATGTCTTCATCCATTCCTTCAACTTCAACAAATCCAAAGCCCCTGGGATTGGCCACAAACTGACCCACTATATAATTTTTGTTTTTCTTTTTTGAAGCGCCAAATATGCTTTCTTCAACTCTTTTTATCTTTTTTTGCCTGCTCATAAAATAAAAGCCTCTCTGCTAAGTGCTCTGCTCTGGGATTCTAACTAGACTCGAATTAGCCTCGTCAAGTGTTCACCCATGGCTCGCACTAAGCTCGATATTACCTCGCTAAGTGCTCTGCTCAAAAAAAGGCACTCTATTTCTAGAGTGCCTTAGATAGAAACATAATAATCAGAACAAATTCATGTTGAGAATAATGCTAAATACGACAAATAAAAGTGATAAAACAACTGTAACTTTCTTAAGAATGCCTTCTCTTGAACGTCCCTTGTTCTTACTCCAATATGTATTCTCTACTGTTCCCTGAATTGCTCCAAGCCCCTGATTCTTACCTTCCTGTGCAAGTACAAGAACTACCAATGCGGCACATACAATAATAAATATTACACCAAAAACATAATCTAAAGCACTCACGAAAAACTTTCCTCCCAGTACCTCTATAAAAATAGTAATCGCTTATAATGCTAAAGTCACAAGCACGTATAACTTTATCATATTTATGCAATATCGTCAAACAATACAGTCTTATTTCTTGATAAGAAGAGACTTTCCGGTCATTTCCTCAGGCTGCTGTTCTCCCATGCACTCGATAAGTGTAGGAATAATATCTGCAAGGCAACCGTTTTCTCTGAGTGTGTATGCCTCATCATAGTTCACAAGGATAAACGGAACAGGATTTGTTGTATGAGCTGTCCAAGGCTCTCCTGTCTCATAATCAATCATCATATCCGCATTACCGTGGTCAGCGCAGATGAACATTGTTCCATTTGTTGCCTTTACAGCATCAACAATCTTACCAACACATTCATCAACTGTCTCAATAGCCTGTACAGCTGCAGGAATAACACCTGTATGTCCAACCATATCAGGATTTGCAAAGTTTGCAATTATAACGTCATATTTCTGAGAATTAATAGCATCAAGAATTTTATCGCAAACTTCCGGAGCACTCATCTGAGGTTTAAGGTCATATGTAGGAACATCTTTAGGGCTGTTAACAAGTACTCTGTCCTCACCCTCGTTTGGCTGCTCTACGCCGCCGTTAAAGAAGAATGTAACATGAGCATACTTCTCAGTTTCAGCGATACGAGCCTGCTTCATTCCCTTTGCAGCAAGCCACTCACCAAATGTGTTGTTTAAGAGCACCTTCTTAAATGCAACTTCTTTGTTGGGAATAAGAGGATCATAGTCTGTAAAGCAAACATAGGTAACATCAAGACGTTTTCCTCTGTTAAACTTATCAAAGTCATCATCACAGAAACAATGTGTAATTTCTCTTGCTCTGTCAGGACGGAAGTTATAGAAAATAATAGAATCTCCATCCTTTACAGTTGCAACAGGAGCACCGTTTTTCATAATAACTGTAGGGATAACAAACTCATCAGTCTTGCCGTCCTTATAAGACTGCTCCATGCACTCATGAGCGCTGTTTGCTTTATTGCCCTCACCCTTTGTAATAGCATTATAAGCAACTTCTACACGATCATAGTTATTATCTCTGTCCATTGCATAATAACGACCTGAAATAGAAGCAATCTGACCTACACCAAGTTCTTTCATCTTGTTTTCAAGCTGAGCAACGAAATCAATTCCGCTTTCAGGCGGAGTATCTCTTCCATCAAGGAAGCAGTGAACATACACCTTATCAAGTCCGTTTTTCTTGGCAAGCTCTAAAAGTCCGTAAATATGTGTAATATGGCTGTGTACGCCGCCATCAGAAACAAGTCCGTACATATGAAGTGCAGAATTCTTCTCTTTGCAGTTATTAATCGCTGCCATAAGACCCTCGTTGGTGAAGAAATCGCCATCTTCTATTGACTTTGTAATTCTGGTAAGTTCCTGATAAACAATACGACCGGCACCCATATTCATATGTCCAACCTCTGAGTTACCCATCTGTCCGTCAGGAAGACCTACAGCAAGGCCTGAAGCATATCCCTTTACAAAAGGATAATCTTTCATAAGACCATCCATTACAGGAGTCTTAGCCATTGCAATAGCATTTCCCTCCGGATTATCATTAAGTCCGTATCCATCAAGGATCAAAAGAACTGTTGGTTTAGAACCTCTCATTTATATATCCTCCATTCCACGTATAACACGTTAAATACAATAAAAAAGCTTTATAATTCCTTGGATAGTATATATCAACAACAAGTAATCTGACAAGCAATTCCTGCTTACTTAAGTATTACTTCCTGCTCATTGCCATCCATGCTTACTATCATTCCAATAGACGAAACCTGTGAAGCATCCTCTTCACTAATCTGAGTTAAAACAACCAGACTTTCATGGGCTTTAGACTCGATTTCACCAATAAATGATGACAGGTCATTGGGTAAGAAAGTTACGGAAGAATATCCAATATTCTCTCCATTAAGTAAAATCTGAAATAGCAGATTTTGATTTATCATATTAATCTTTTGAGTAGAGCCTGATGCGTTATACAGATCAAATCTGAGAACAAGAAGTTTTTTTCCTTTATCGGCATTTACGACATAGCTTTTTGAACTTTCGGGATAAGTGCTGGAAATAGAATAGCCCTGATATGAAAGGAAAATATCACTTTCTATCTCCTGAGTCTCTTCAGAGGATAAAACAATTGCATTGGTGTTATTGCTTTCAGTACTTTCAGCTCCCCCGGCATCTTCTAATGTCGAAGCTTCACTGCTTGCGGTCGTTCCATCATCCGACATAAAAGCAGAAGGATTTTCAGGAATCTCCGGCTGCTCATGTGAAGCGCTTTGTTCATAAGAAGCTTCAGAACTAACCTCAACCTTTGCCGGCACAGACTGCTTTTTAGTTGTATCAGTACTTTCCTGTTTTTCCTCCTGTGCTGCCTTTCTGGCCTCTTTATCCCGTTCTTTCTGAACTTCTTTAGCATTAACATAGACCAGCTTTTCTTTGTCGTTATTTGAATACTTCATCAAAAGACCCACAGCAAACTCAACAGTCTGTTTGTACTCATCTTCCGTAAGATCAGGAAATGTCTCTCCACATCCTGAGAGAAGTAAAGCAGCAATCATAACAACCGAAAGTAATACATTTCTTTTACCCTTCATAATAGCACCCTCATAAACCGTTTTTATTCAGTATCCAGTTCAAAGTAAAACTCTACGCCATTGTCATAGTTAATAACACCGTATGCCTGATTCATGCCCTCCATAATGGCTTTTACAATAGAAAGACCTACACCGCTTCCCCCATACTCTCTGGTCCTTGCCTTATCTACTTTGTAAAATTTCTCCCATATATGTCCTATGCTTTCTTTGGGTATAGGCTTTCCGGTATTAAATACTGAAACTCTGGCATGATTATCAAGCTTAACTATCTTAATCTCGATGATTTTCTCTCCATCGATATGATTAAGGGCATTACTGTAATAGTTCTGAAGCACTTCCTCAATCTTAAATTCATCGCCCCATACAAACAAAGGATCCTCTGCATCAAACTTTACGGTAACTTCCTTCTGGTTTGCCAAAAGTTCGGCAGATTTAAGATAGTTTCTTACCAGCTCAACTATATCGAATCTATCCATATTGGCTTTTTCATTGCCAAATTCCAGTTGATTAAGTGTAAGAAGTTTTTTTACCATTATATTCATCTTGGATGCTTCATCCATGATTACTTCACAATAAAAACTCCTGCTTTCGGGGTCATCATTTATGCCCTCTTTAAGTCCCTCTGCATATCCCTGAATAAGCGCAATAGGCGTTTTAAGTTCATGCGATACATTGGAAAGGAACTCTTTACGCATCTCATCAACTTCTTCCTTTTGAGCAATATCCTGCTTCAAAGCAATATTGGCATTCTTAAGCTCTTTGATTGTCTGTTCAAGAGTCTCAGAAAGTTCATTCATATTTTGACCGAGAATATCAATTTCGTTGTTATAGTTCTCGGTATTCTCATACTTTGCCTCAAAGTTGAGATTTTTCATCTTATCGGAAATAAGATAAAGGCGTTTGATAGGATCTGTAACCTTTTTGGAAATATAAAGGATTACGATTGAACCAACTACAATAGCAATTACTCCTACATAAGCCATAAAAGTATTGGAAATTGATACGCTATCCTTGATACTTTCCATTGTTGAGCGAACCAGAATAAGATTTCCCGCTCCTACTACGCCCCACATTTCCAGATATTTTCGTCCTGTTGCACGATCTTTCTCAATCTGCAGCGTATATCCTTCTCCTATATCGATTATCTCTTTATCTTCTAACACATTATCCGAATCAAGTATGTTATCCCATAGAATCTTGGTTAACTGCTCTGCATTATTGGCAGAGGATTTAATCGTAAGCGAATCAGCATCAAGAACAATCATCTCAATATTGTATCTCTCACAAATATGAGTGATCTCCACATCAAACTCTTCAGATGTGATATCTCCGTCACTAATAGCCTGTGCAATGCTCCTGTAAGCCTGAATGATTGCTTCTCTTTTATTCTGAACATAAAACTGCTCCATAAAAAAAAGATTGATCACAAGGCAAAATCCAAAAGCCATTATGAGTGTAAATATAAATGCGGAACTGATTTCGAATCTAATGGAATGCGTCTTCGCCCGGCTTATAGACTCATCAGTTTTCCTCAAATTTATACCCCATTCCCCATATAGTCTTTATCATATCGCCTTTAGATCCGAGCTTCCCACGAAGTTTTTTTACATGGGTGTCAATTGTACGGGCATCTCCAAAATAATCATAATTCCAAACATTATTAAGAATCTTTTCTCTCGAAAGAGCTACTCCCTTGTTTTCGAAAAAGAATGACAACAGTTCAAATTCCTTATAGCTGAGCTCAATTTCTTTGCCATCCACAAATACACTATGTGCCACCTTATTAACTGTAATTCCTCCAAGCTCCATAACCTGATTATTAGCAGCCTGATTAGTACGTCTAAGGATTGCAGAGACTCTTGCAGCAAGGATTTTGGGGCTGAAAGGTTTTGATATATATTCATCAACTCCAAGTTCAAATCCTAAAAGTTCATCCCTTTCCTCAGATTTAGCTGTAAGCATTATGATCGGAACCTTGGAATTGGTTCTGATTTCTCTGCAAACCTCCCATCCATCGCGCTTAGGCATCATTACATCAAGAATAATAAGTGCAATATCCTTATCCTCATAGAACATGTCCAAAGCCTGTTGTCCGTCTCCTGCCTCTAAAACTATATATCCGTCTTTTATTAAAAAGTCTTTGACAAGCTTACGCATTCTACTCTCATCATCAACTACAAGTATTTTAAGATCGTCCATCTAACTAGTCCTCCTAAATCAGTCGCTTCCATCACCCTCATCATACCCTTTAGTATCAGTAATGCCAAGCCTTTTTTCTGCTTCTCGTACCGCTTTCTCACGTTCCTTTAGTTCTTCGTCCCATGCAGAATAACGGTTTGTGATATTTCTTTTGTAATTAATAATATTATCACTTTCACTGGTAGAAGCTATTACAAACATTAAGATTACCACAATTATAAGGATTACGTTAAGTGTAATTGAAAAAATACTTCGAAATTCCTTTTTGGGCTTATCTTCACTCTTATTTTGTTTTGAAGATGGCTTATTAAGCGATGAGGGCTTGTTCATAGGAATTTCAAGCGGAATGGGGATTAAATTCTGCTCTCCAACTCCACTTGAAAGAAGCTTTTCCCTAAGATCTGTTAAATATCTCCAGCCCAAAGGGGTTTTAAAAATCTTACTTTCAATAGCCTTTTGATATACCGCAAGCATATAATCCGGCTTGCTTGTATTAACTTTAGTCTCTAAAACTTTTATTTTAGATAAATCCATGGCGGCCTTTTCAGCATCTTCTTCTGTCAGAAATTCAAAGCCGCCAACTATATAATTATGCTTATTTCCTTCATTAGCTGCCATACTCCGCTCCAAAAGAAACAATAAATACACTTACACTTCTGGCTTTTAAAGTCTTATTTCTCCAGGTAAGAGGTTTCGGTCTGTTATAAAAATGCTTGCCACTTTCATCTCCTGTATCTACACAAAGTGACCAATACGCTCCTTCCGGAGGATTTGGAAGCATTATCTGAATATCTTCCCAATAGGCATTTATCGCCACATAAACGATATCATCGTGATTTTTTTTACTTGAAAAACCGGCGTATCTTATACAGATAACCTTGGAATCCTTTGTAATATTGCCATTGTCAGGGTTCTCGGTATGAACACTTATATAGGGATAGCCTGAATGGGAAGGTGATAGATCCTTTCTGATAGCAGGATGCTTTCTCCTAAACTGGATCATATTTCTGTAAAAATCAAAGTATTCCTTATTTTTCTTTAACAGATCCCAGTTGAGCCATGATATTTCATTGTCCTGACAATATGCATTATTATTGCCAAACTGTGTATTACCAAACTCGTCTCCTGCATAGATCATAGGTGTACCACGACTGCACATAAGAACCGTTATGGCATTTCGCATCATCCTGAATCTAAGGTCCATTATCCCCTGGTCGTCTGTCTCACCTTCTGCACCACAGTTCCAGCTTCTGTTATCATTGGCACCGTCAGTGTTATTCCACCCATTATCTTCGTTATGTTTACCGTTATATGAATACAGGTCATAAAGAGTAAACCCGTCGTGACAGGTTATAAAGTTGACAGAAGAATCATATCCCAAATATGATCCGCCGTACATATCCATTGATCCCGTAATTCTCTTTATTGCATCGGGAGCAGCCCATATATCCCCCTTGAGGAATGACCTTATATCATCCCTATATCTTCCGTTCCATTCAGCCCATCTCTTCCATGCAGGGAAATTACCAACCTGATACATTCCTCCGGCATCCCAGGCCTCAGCTATCAGCTTAACATTGCCCAAAATCGGGTCATATGCGAGTCTTTGGATCAAAGGTGGTCTCTCCATAGGAGAACCATCCTGATCTCTCCCAAGGATACTTGCAAGATCAAATCTAAAGCCGTCAACCCTGTATTCTATGGCCCAGTAACGAAGGCATTCAACAATAAGCTCCTGAACCATAGGATGGTTACAGTTCATGGTATTGCCACAGCCGCTAAAATTGTAGTACTGTCCATAGGGTGTTAAAAGATAATAGATATTATTGTCAAAACCTTTAAAAGAGATAAATGGACCATTTTCATTGCCCTCTGCAGTATGATTAAATACAACATCAAGGATAACTTCTATTCCGTTATCCTTAAGCTCTTTAATCATATGTTTAAGCTCAACGCCTTCTTTGTTATATTCTCTTTCCGAAGCATAACTGGTATTTGGGGCAAAAAAGCTTATGGTATTATATCCCCAATAATCAAGAAGAGTCTTTCCGTTTACTACACGTTTATCTCTGGTTTCATCAAACTCAAATATAGGCATAAGCTCAACAGCTGTAATACCAAGTTTTCTAAGGTACTCAGCTTTTTCCTTAATGCCCTCAAATGTTCCTCTGCACTTTACTCCTGAAGAAGGATCCATCGTAAACCCGCGAACATGCATCTCATAGATAACCGTGTCGCTCATAGGAGTACATAAACTGTTTGTATCGTTCCACTCAAAATTATCTCTTACAATCCTTGCTCTGTATGAACCGTCCTTATTGGGACTCTGTCCCCATATTCTTTGCCCGGTAACAGCCTTGGCATATGGATCCAGAAGAATATGGTTTTTATTAAACAAAAGACCTTTCTCTGGATTCCACGGTCCATCTACGCTATAACAATACTCCAGATTCTCTATGTCCAACCCAAAAACTATCATTGAATAAACATTTCCAATACGATAGCTCTTTGGAAACGGAAGTTGTGCAAAAGGAGATGATTCACCTCTTTTGTATAAAAGCAAAGTAATTGAAGTTGCGCCTTTGGAGTATACGGTAAAGTTCACACCATCAGCCAGCATTGTCGCGCCGTTCATGTTATAAAAACCGGGTCTTATTCTGAATCCATTGCACTCGTCTAAAGCCAGCATCTGTCTTCCCAGATCTGACTTCCTAAGTTCTCTTACCTGACGCTCTCCTATTTCAACTACTTTTCTTATTTGTCTGTGACGTCTGTACTCATTCATAGTTATATTTTAACATAAGCAGAATAAAATGAATCATGCAAAAGAATTAAAAAAGATGAAATTTTGTATTTTTCATAACAAAATTTCATCTTTTTTAATTTATTTATACCGGATAAGCTCCATTCTTGGTATCAGCAGCCGTAACATCAACTTTTTCCTGCTGAGCAAGACGATATTTGAAGAAATCTGTAGCAACCTGCGGGAACAATGCATAAGAAAGAGTATCCTCATCCTGCTGTTTCCACTGTGCAACCTCTTTTTCGAACTTCTGAAGTCCCGGTTCAAGCTTATCTGCAGGTCTGCATGTAATAACTTCTCTGTCACCAATGATCTTCTTCTGTACTTCAGGATTAAACGGCTTAATTGTCTTACCATATTCACCTGCAAGAAGATCCTTGGTCTGGTCTGTAGCAACCTTATATCTTTCGCCCATAAGAACATTCATTACAGCCTGAGTTCCAACGATCTGTGATGATGGAGTAACAAGAGGCGGCTCACCAAAATCTTTACGAACACGTGGGATTTCCTCAAGCACTGTGTCATATTTGTCGCTGGCATTCTGTTCTTTAAGCTGTGAAACCATGTTTGAAAGCATTCCACCTGGAACCTGATACATAAGTGTCTTGATGTTAACACCAAGAACCTTAGGATCCATAAGTCCACTTGCAAGGCATTCTTCTCTGTAAGGTCTGAAGTGATCTGCAATCTTGGCAAGAAGCTTCTGATCAAGACCGGTCTCAAAAGGCTGTCCCTTGAATGCTTCTACCATAACTTCTGTAGCAGGCTGTGATGTTCCAAGAGCAAATGGAGAAATAGCACAGTCAATAATGTCAACACCTGCTTCAGCAGCCTTCATGTATGTCATGCTGGCAACACCTGAAGTATAGTGTGTATGGAGGTCTATAGGAAGGCTTGTAGCACTCTTAAGTGCCTTAACGAGCTTCTCAGCCTCATAAGGAAGAAGAAGTCCGGCCATATCCTTAATGCAGATTGAATCTGCTCCCATTGACTCAATATCTTTGGCAATGCTCATCCAATACTCTTCTGTATAGGCATCACCAAGTGTATAAGCAAGGGCAATCTGAGCATGTCCGCCCTCTTTCTTACAAGCCTTAACTGAAGCCTCAAGGTTTCTAAGGTCATTAAGACAGTCAAAGATTCTGATGATATCAATACCGTTCGCTATAGACTTCTGAACGAAATACTCTACAACATCATCCGGATAATGCTTATATCCAAGAATGTTCTGTCCTCTAAGGAGCATCTGAAGCTTTGTATTCTTAAAGCCATTACGAAGCTTACGAAGTCTCTCCCATGGATCCTCTTTAAGGAATCTCATGCAGGCGTCAAATGTAGCACCGCCCCAGCACTCAACTGCGTTATATCCAACCTTATCCATTGTATCAATGATAGGCAACATAACCTCTGTAGGCATTCTTGTTGCAATAAGTGACTGATGAGCATCACGCAGAACAGTCTCATTGATACGAACTGGTTTTTTCTCTAATTCTGCCATATCTATATACATCCTTTCTAATTGTCATAAAAATCGTGATATGTGCATGACTTTCGTCTTTATATCACTTATACTCCGAAGACTGCCATAAATGTTCCTGCAACTACGGCTGTACCGATAACACCGGCTACATTAGGTCCCATAGCATGCATAAGAAGGAAGTTGGAAGGATCATATTCTGCACCAACCTTCTGTGATACACGTGCAGCCATAGGAACCGCAGAAACTCCGGCTGATCCTATGAGAGGATTAATCTTGCCCTTTGTAACAAAGCAAAGAAGTTTTCCTAAAAGACATCCGGCTGCTGTACCAAAAGCAAATGCTATAAGTCCAAGTACTACTATGATAAGAGTTGTTGTGTTAAGGAAAGCCTCAGCACTTGTTGTAGCACCTACTGATGTACCAAGAAGGATAACTACGATATACATAAGTGCATTAGAAGCTGTTTCCTGAAGCTGACGAACAACTCCTGACTCTCTAAAGAGGTTACCCAGCATAAGCATACCGATAAGAGGCGCTGTAGTTGGAAGAATCATGCTTACTACGATAGTAACGATGATAGGGAAAAGGATCTTTTCAAGCTTTGATACTTCACGAAGCTGAGACATTCTGATCTTTCTCTCTTTGTCTGTAGTAAGGGCCTTCATAATAGGTGGCTGAATCATAGGTACCAAAGCCATGTATGAATAAGCAGCAACGGCAATAGGTCCTAAGATTGAAGTCTGATGAAGCTTACTTGCAAGGAAGATTGAAGTAGGGCCATCTGCACCACCGATAATAGATACTGCTGCAGCCTGCTGATCATTAAAGCCAAAGAAAATAGCCATGAAATAAGCAGAGAAAATACCAAACTGAGCACCTGCTCCCATAAGGAAGCTGATAGGGTTGGCAATAAGTGGTCCAAAGTCTGTCATCGCTCCAACACCAAGGAATATCAGTGAAGGAAGAATTGCATATTCATCCAGGATATAGAAATAATGTAAAAGTCCGCCGGCTGCACCATTTGCAGGCTCTGCCATAATATCCGGATAGATATTAACAAGAAGCATACCAAATGAAATCGGTACCAAAAGTAAAGGCTCAAATCCCTTAGCTATTGCAAGATACATAAACACCAACGCCACAACAACCATGATATAGTTGCCGGGAGTCATTGTGGTAAATGCAGTTTGCTGCCAGAGATTAGATAATGTATTAACGACGTAATCCATTTTTTATCCTCATTTCTGTTTTAATAAAACAACATATTATTCTCTGACAAAAATTAGTTAAGAGTTGCAAGAACTGTTCCGGCCTCAACTGAATCACCGGCTGCTACATCAATGCTTGCTACTGTTCCGTCTGAAGGAGCAACCATAGGAATCTCCATCTTCATTGACTCAATAGTAACAACTGTATCGCCTTTCTTTACAGCCTGTCCAACATTTGCATTGATCTTAAGAACTTTTCCTGCTGCACCGGCTTCAACCTTGATTGAACCTGCACCGGCACTTGCCTTCTTAACCGGAGCTGCAGGAGCCTTAACTGCAGGAGCTGCAGCTGCTACAGGAGCTGCTCCTGAACCTGCGCCTTCTTCTACTGTTACATCATATACGTTTCCGTTAACGGTTATTGTATAGTTCTTCATTGTGTATACTCCTTATCTTTTCCAATTTTTGTTTACTTTTCTGATTGATCTAACCTGGAAGCCATCTGTACTTGCACTTCCTTCATAAGCTGCAATAGCAGCTGCAATAACTGCCACAAGTTCAGCATCAGAAGCTAAATCTTCTTTTTCAGCTATCTGGCTGATTGTATTATCCATAGCTTCCTTTGCTGCTTCTTTATCATTAGTCTTCTTTTTCTTATTTCCACCAATAAACATAGGGAAAAGAGAAATAATAAGTGAAATGATAATAAGTACTGCGAAAGCCATTCCCATACCAAGAAGTGTATTAAGTCCGGCATTCTCAAGCTTCTCAGCGTTTGACTTATTAACTGTAACGCCCATATCAGTAGCCATAGTCTCATTGTTCATATAAACCTGGAACAATGCAGAATGTTTTGTACCCTGAAGCGTTGCATCAATTACAAGCTGCTCATCATCATTGATGTAATAATTCACATCAGAGATATAAAGATCATCAGCAAGTGTAGCATCACTTGTGTATCCGATATCATCAAGAGCCTTGTACCAGCTTGTATAGCCTGATTTTACCGCATTGTAAAAATCTTCATCAACACCATCAAGAACTCTGACCTCCATACCGTTTGAGGTTTCAGTTCTGAACTTCATGGCAAGTGCAACATAAAGATTTTCTTCAAAATTGTCAGGAGTAATGCCCTGTGCATACCAACTTTCAAAATTCTGATCTTCTAAATTATTCATATATGAGGCAATAGAAGACTCATTAAACATTTCAGCGGGATACTTGCTACTGTCTATTGTCTTTGTAGCAGTAGTCTCTCCGCAGGCAGTCAAACTAAGAAAGCAGCTAAGAACAACTCCCAAAACTAAAAATTTACTCTTCATTTTGAGTGCTCCCTTCATTAAACTGTGCCGTGTTTCTTAGCAGGACGCTCATCCCTTTTTGTAAAAAGCATCTCGAATGCGCCTATAACATACTTTCTTGTATCAGCAGGCTCAATGATTTCATCAACATATCCTCTTGCTGCAGCACTCTTAACATTGTTCTGAAGCTGTGCATAATCAAGAGCAGTCTTTGATACAGTCTCAGCATCCTTGCCATCACACATAATCCTGGCTGCAAGATTTGCATCCATTGTGCCTATCTGTGTATCAGGCCAGCTGATAGTAACATCAGCACCGATTGCCTTTGAATTCATAATAACGTAAGCACTTCCGAATGCCTTTCCTGTAACAAGATTAACCTTAGGTACTGTAGCGTTAGCAAGTGCATATACAAGCTTTCCGGCAGCCTTGGCAACATGTCTCTCATCACACTTTGATGAGCCAAAGCCTGTTGCGTTTGTAAGTGTAAGAACAGGAAGATCAAAAGCATCGCAGAAGTTAACAAACTCAGCCGCCTTCTCACATGCATGAGCTGTAAGCTTATCCGCAAACTTCTCTGCCTCTTTACCATTTTCATCAAAAATTGCTGTACGGTTACCAACAAGGCCTACGGTTGCACCATTAAGTCTGATGAATCCTGTAACCATCTCTTTTGCATAATCTCTCTTTGTCTCAAAGAAGAGTCCGTTATCTGAAATCTGCGCTGCAACAAGTACAGGATCTGCAGCTGCTCCGTCAAGATTCTCACATGCTCTGTTAAGATCATCTGAGCACTCCTGATAGGAATCGCCATCTTCATTGTTAGATGGAAGAATTGAAACAAGCTCTCTGATCTGAGCATAGATAGATGCTTCATCACAAACAACATCTACATTGCCAACTTCAGTAGCCTGCCATTTAGCAGCTGATGTATCGCATTTCTCTTTGTAATTTCCTGCAAGTACGTTAGGAGAATTAACAAAAAGCTTAGCCTTATCTGCTTCCATAAATGTGAAGTCAGTGATTGAAGGAATCAAAGCAAGTCCTCCGCCACATGTTCCAAAAATAGCTGTGATCTGTGGAACAACTCCGGAAGCCTCCACCTGCTTAAGATAAATTTCTCCAAATGCATTAAGTGCATCTGTTGCCTCCTGAAGACGAAGTCCGGCTGAATCAATAAGACCGATCACAGGTGAACCTGTCTTAATAGCCAGCTCATACAGGCGAACAATCTTTTTTGCATGCATCTCGCCAATTGATCCGCCAAGTACAGACGCATCCTGACTGTAAACGTATACAAGATTTCCGTCGATAACACCATATCCTGTAACCACTCCATCAGATGGTGTTTCTTCCTGTTTCAGATTGAAATCTGTGTTTCTGGCTGTCACAAGGCCGCCAATTTCAACGAAACTGTTTTCGTCGAGCAAAGCGTTTATTCTTTGACTCGCTTGTGAAGAACTACTCATTTGTTTAACCTCCAATAAATTTTATGTGAATGTGTGCAACTATGTTATTTGACTATTGTGCATTTTTTCACAATCTCAAATCGCATAAACCCGCAACTTAAGTCAGAATATAGTATATCATAAACTTTAGTAAAAAAAAGGGAAAATACATAAAAAATTCAGTATTTTAGTGAATTGTAATACTAACTTCCACCCCTCTTAAGGCAGCCATGGAAGTTACTAATTCCAAACATTGTGGTGGAATTTACTAATTCATAATGGTACCATCCAATAGTTCATCCACATATGCTACTCCGGCATAAAGGAGG
>NZ_JAGBLU010000068.1 GCF_017635265.1 Butyrivibrio sp. | reverse complement strand
GGTATGATGACCGTATCTGACAGGTTTTTGATCATATTGAAAATACCTGCGTTCCATGCGCTGGGAGTCTGGCTAACCTCTCCGGCGATTGTTCCTACCTTTGTATTCACATCGGTAAACATTCCTTCGAGGTTAGACATTACCCAACCTTGCAGCATTTCCTTTATGAGTTCGGTAATCTTTTCAACGATAGTATTCATCTATCGTTTTCTTCTCCTTATGAGAAGAGTGTAGAGAGCTGAGGGATCACCGTCTGGGCGATGATTACGATACCTCCGCCCGCCATCAGCTGTATTATTCCATTTTCGTAGTAACTTTATTATGAATTTTAGATACGAACTGTATCATAGATATTAGACTGCCAAGGGAGAAGAATCTCCCTCAGCATCATTATTAAGATAATGTTTTTGTGGCTCATTCACTGGTTTGAAGTTATAGTGAATCTCCACCGAAATGTTTCTTGTGCCATCGTTATCAATGTCTTCATGAACAACGATTTTTTTCACAAGCTGATTGAGTGTGTCTGCATCAAGCTCCTTGATATCGACATAATCTCCAACAAATTCTACCCACTTATTATAGCTAGTATTGTACGCCTCATTATCTGCAAGATATTTCTCGTACTCCTCAATCTTGGTAGCTAGGTCATTCTGCTCTTTTGTTGTGCGAGCCATCATGGTATCAAAGTTTTTCTCCGTGATTTTTTCAGAAAGTAGATCATCATAGAGCTTTGATACAAGTCTCTCCAACATATCAAGCCTGTCTCTGGACTTTAAGAGTTGTCTCTGAATAGACTCACGTTCTGCAAGCCTGTCAGCTTCACAGCTTTTCTGAATGTCCTCAGCCACCTCATCAGCATCAAGCGTTTTCTGTGCTATATCCCTTATCTCATTAAGAACAATGTCGTAAAGGGTATCATACTCAACTCTGTGCTGCGTACAATGGTTCTTGCCGTGATGGTTATAGGTCTTGCAGGCATAGATATCAATCGGATTCTTAGCATGAGTCTTACGAATCGTAAGAGCTTTGCCACATTCACCGCACTTAATAAGTCCTGCGAACAGTGAAGTAGAGCCATCACCACGAGAGCATTTTCTCGACTTGATTTTCTCCTGCACCACATCAAAGGTATCCTGATCCACAATCGGCTCATGCGTGTTCTCAACAACAATCCAGTCCTCAGGAGCTTTTTCTCCAAGAACACCAAGCTTGAACTTATAACGCTTTTTCTGTGATGAAACTGCTCCATAATAAACGGGATTTATAAGCATGTCAGTAAGCACTGTATCATCCCACACATACTTTCCGTTTTCAGGATCATCAAGCTCATACTTGGTATAGTGGTTTCTGATGCCTCTCTCCCTGTTCCACCATGTTGGGCAAGGCACTTTGTTCTGTTCAAGTCTACGCTTGATATAGCCCACTCCATGACCATCCATAGCCATTTCAAAGATATCCCTGACATAAGGAGCAGTCTCTTCATCAATAATGAGATGAGTGTTATCCTCTGGATCTTTCTTATATCCAAACGGAGCAACACAACCGGTGAATCTTCCTTTCCTTGCCTGACTCAGATACGCTGTATGAACCTTTTTCGCTATATCTTTTGAATAATGCTCATTGAATATAGCCTTGAAAGGAGCGTAATCATCATCCTTTATGGTATCGATATTGTCATTAACAGCGATATATCTGCAATCATTTCTTGGAAAGAAATCCTCACGAAGCCTTTCAACCTCTAACCTGTCACGTCCAAGTCGGCTATAATCCTTTGTAATTACAAGATTGATTTTTCCGTCTTCAACATCTTTTAGGAGTCTCTGCAATGAAGGTCTTCTCATGTTAAGCCCTGAGAAACCATCATCTACATACTCTTTCTCAATCGACCATCCTTTCTTCTCGCAATAGCTTGTAAGCATTTCACGCTGATGTGAAATACTGGAGCTTTCTCTCTCCCTGATATCATCATCCTTTGAAAGCCTCAGATAAAGACCAACACGATAATTGGGAGCAAATAGCTCTTCCATCTGTTCATAGCTCATATTCATATCAGACCACCTTAGCCAAACCAGACCTGCAATCTTCAAATAAAGCTATGCTCTGATTATAGCCCCTTTCCTCAGATTCCTCTACATTATCAGCAAGATTTCTCCTGATCTTTTCTGTAAGGATGCCAACAAGAACATCCTTTGCTTCTCTCTTCCCCTCATAAAAAGAGATCACCTTTATATTTGTCTTTGCCATTATCTTCTCCATTTCTATACTCAGTTAGGCACTACAGGCACATCTTCAGGCACAAAATAGGCACATCATAATCCCTGTAGTCCTTGTCATTACTGCATCTAGGCACATAGGCACATATTTTCAAACTTGAAATGTGAAAAATGTTTATTGTAAAAAAATAAGGTATCACTTCGAAAGTGATGCCTATCCGCCTATGCGCTTTTCTTGTTCTCAAAGGGCACATCCTTGATCACATGATTAGCATAGATACCCTTATATCCTCTTGCTGTCTTGCCATCAATGGCTGCATTCTTGAGATATTCAATTCCAAGCTTGCCTGCTCTCTGCTTGACTTCTCTTGAAAAAGAACTCTCAGACCTTGGCTTTATTGCGTTTCCTTCGGCCCACATCAGATATGCTTCGTAGAGATCCTTTGTGATACAGATAGCATCAGCATCAAAAGTTACATAGCCTTCAGACTCAAAGAAGTCCATGATACTGTCTTCGTCCTTTCTCATCTCAGCCTGATTCTGCACAGTGCGTTCACTGACAGTAAAATGAAACTCATTAGCAACAAGCCTCTTCAATCCTTCAAGACACCACAGAGCAATGCCTTCCGTTTCCTTGGCAAGCTTTTCTGAAAGATTCCTGTCATCAATTCTTCCGTCAGGCTTATCCTTGACCTTAATGGTTATCTGTCTTCTGTAAAAACCATCCGACTTATCATAAAGGGAGCTTAGAGCCCCATTACCAAAAGCCATGATCCTGACATAAAGATATCCCTGATAACTCTGCTGGCCCTTTCGCTCAAGATTCATCTTGTCTTCCATAGTGACAACCGCTTTGATAACACCGGTATCAGCAAGTGCCTCCATCTTCATGTCATCATCAATCATAAGGAGCATTCCTTCCTGATCGGCAAGTGCAAACCTGTCATAACCAAGTTTATTCACGCTGCATATAGTCATGTTATCGCCAAGCAGATTCCTGCACACAAAGCCGACTCGTGATTTACCTTCACCACCACTTCCAATCAGCATGAGCATAGCCTGTGCCTTGGTTGTTGGAATAAAGCAATATCCCATGAACTCCTGAAGCGTAATGATATCTTCAGGATATAAAAGCTCATCAAGGTATTTGAGCCACCTCTCAGGCTTTGGTGCATCAGAATTGTAATTGATAGGTAGTCTGTTGGAGCAGAATTCTTTCTCAGGAATATAACCTCCATCAATAAAGTAAGTACCGTTCCTGAAATGGACTCTGTCAGTATGCTTGGGAAGCTTATCGGTAAGTGCTTCACACCTGAGAGCTTCTATTATCTGATTGGCTCTCCTGACGATTGCGGTCTTAACATAAGGCTTCAGGATATCAACAATCTCTTTTCTCATGGCATCTATATTCACGGCACCATTTATGTCATAAAAGATACCGCCAACATACCTGAGTGGATGCTTATTCATAAACCATGAGCAGAACTCCACCTCATCAATCTTCCTGCTCTTGGTGTCGTACCATGTCGGAAAATCATCAGATGCAGATTTCTCTTTTTCTATCTGCTCTGCCACTTCCAATATTTTCTTCTTTGTCTCTGGATCCAAGTTCTTTAAGTCTTCGCTCAATTTCTATTGTTCTCCTTCCATAATCAGCAATTAAAAAAGCCCTGTCGGAGATATCACCATTCAGCAAAGTATCAAGCAGATACTCCACATGGTCTGTCTCCTTCAGAGCTTCACAAAAGTAAGGATGCCATTCATCATTTACATCCCTGGGTGCATATTCGATTTTCCATTTCTTCAGCAGATGCAGATAGTCCGATAAGACACGGTACACATGCTTTTCCGACTCCTCAAATTTGAGGAGCAGAGACTTCTTCGGCTCTGTCTTTTGTACTGGAACATAAGATTTTTCATCATAGGATAAGTGAAAGTCCTCACATATCTTGATTGCAGAATCCTTAAGCCCAAGACCGAAATACTTTGAAACAAAATCTACTGCATCTCCCTTCTCGCCACATCCAAAACAGTAATATCTGGTATCAACCTTCATACTTGGGTGCTTATCGCTATGGAACGGACAACAGCACATCCCATAGCGATTCACCTTGATACCATAATTCTCAAATGCCTGTCTTGCCGTGACATTCTCTCTTACAGTATCAAACACACTCAACGGCTCATCTCACCTCGATTCTTCTTGGGAAGATGAATCCTATTGGCATCATCCTCTCTGATTTTGGCTTTGTATTTATCAAGAAGTTCAAGCGTACTTGGTTTGGCTTCTTCCATGATCTCCCTGATAAAGTCGTCTTTCTTCTCAGGAAGTGAGAAAAGCTTTCTGACCTTTCCGATCACCCTGTCTCTGAGAACCTTAAGGTTATTCTGCAGAACTTCCATCTGATGAAATGCATAGTCTCTGAGCTTTTTATCAGCAGTCCTCTCAGGTGACATAAGCCATTTCTTATGATTTTCTATAGCAGTACTCTCTTCTTCTCTAACCTTATCTGTTATGTCGTCGATAAGAGTATCACAGGCTTTGTCATAGGCAATATCAGATACTTCCTTAAGAAGTCCTTCAACATCATCAAGCTTAAGCTCCAGCTTCTCATTCTCCTTGATAAGTCTGTCATTCTCAGCCTGAAGATTTCTACCTATCTCTTCCCAAGTGTCTATGGTGTCATAAAGATTCTTGATGTTGGCATTGAGCTTTTCAATGACATACTCCTGCTTCTCAAGATATTTCTTTCCACCATAGACAGGCTCTTCATCAATCTCAAGACCATACTTCTTGCAAGTCTCCAGAAATAATTTTCTGCATTCTGCATCAAAGCTCATCCTGCGATTGTTATACTTGCCTGATTTCTTCTCAGGATCAGGAAAATCAAATCCGAGTTCCTTAAGAGCTTCTTCCTGCTTAGGCTGACGCTCTCCATATTTGTTTACAACATCAAAAACATGTCTCTCATGGATGTGGGGAGTGCCCTCATCAAGGTGAAGTGCCCAGTCAAGGATATGCATATGACTGCCATATCTTTCCTGAAGCTCATTCAAAAAATCAAAAGTAACCTTCACCAGAACACTATAATCAACATGCTTATCGATATTTCCGATCTGATAGATTGTCTCCTCAGGACAGGTCTTGGGATTCTCTCTGAGGTCATCAGTAGTGCGATTACGTTCGCTATGTCTGGCAGCATTATTTCTTGCATTCTGACCTTCAACGTAATCCTTGTAGACAAGATCATAAAAACCTTTCTCAACTTCAGTGAAGGATGCAAAGTCTTCACCTCTGTCCTCATGACGAACCGCTTCTCTCTGGATGCAGTCCCAATAAATGTTGTTGCGGGTCAGCTCCTTCTGAATCTCGTCTGCTTTCTCCAAGTCAAACTCTCTGTCGTTATGTTTTGGATTGTAAGCTCCATGTGAACCTGACCTTCCATTGTGACGTGATGCTTTCATAAAACAATTTCTCCTTTTGCTCTAAAAAATTTTGTTAACTGCTTAAAGTTTTTTCAAAACTTTGTCCGCGGGCGGGCGCCGTCTTCAAGGGCTAAAAAGGCCCAAGTCGACAAAAAATACCCAGTACTACATGTCGCAAGCGCACATGTAACTGGGCGGGGTTTCACCCTCGACCTGACAAAGGAGCCCTGCTCCCTTGACCCACAGTTGTAAAAATGCGTGCACTCATTTTTACAAGCAAAGAGGATGCTCCTCTCTGCACTCTGCTCCAGAGCAAAGAAAAAGAGATTATCACTCCACGGGATAATCTCCTTTTCTTCGTTCTGGTTTTGAAAAATTCCTCTACGGAATTTTTGCAAAAAGAAAGGGCTCTTCAGGGGTAATGGTGGGTGAAAAATGCCATCATCCCCAGCATTTATGCTGATCATGCGCCTCGAGATTTTCTGTTAGGAAGTGGAATCCTCAAATCCGAGCATACTAAGTAGACCATATCGAGCATGTTTTGGATATTGCGAAAACCATATGCCTTGCGGACGATCAGTTTGATTTTGTTATTAGTAGCCTCAATTCGTGCATTGCTCATACCCAGCCGTATTGCATTGAGTATGTGCTCCCTGTGACGTTTGATCTTGAGGTATAGCTCCTTGAAAGCATCAATCCTGCTGTGACTTGCCCACCAGAGCCACCGCTTAAGAGCGGCTTCTGCTTCGTCAGTATCTTTGATTTTTAAGATGAGACGGAGCGTTTCCTTCATTCGGTAAGCTCGATACAGACGACTGTTATTCTCAGCAATCATGGCAACCCGGTTCTTTTGGTTCTCTGTCAGATTTTCGGGAGCCTTGCCGAGTGCGTAAGCTGAGTTTTTGATTTCATCTGCTTTAGCCTTGGCTGCATTCAATATAGCGGCTTCCGGATCATCTGCCTTGGGGCGTCCTTTCTTACGAGGATGTTCTTTGGATAAGCGTGTGAACTCAGCGTAGGCTTCACGCCATACTTCACGGCGAACCTCGTCAAGAGCTTCCATAGCCCATTGTACGACGTGGAAGGGGTCAACACAGCGCTCACAATCCGGAGTGAACTCGTTAACGCATTCCGTGATCCACTTTGCTCCATCTCCGGTAACAACCTTGATGGATGAAAGCTGTTCTGGAGTAAGCTGTTTGTAGAACTGCGTCAGCACACCTTTACCATGCCCCTGTGCTGCCCAGACAACGGTATTTGTATCGTGGTTAACGATAACCGTAATGTACTTGTGACCTTTCTTATAGCTAGTCTCATCAATGCCAATGTTTATAAGGTTATCAAGTCTTCTGGAGCGCTCAGGTTCAATGTCATTCAGAGTTCTGTTTACACAACGCCCAACTGTTTCCCAGTCGATGCGCATATACTCTGATACAACACTGCGAGGAAGATAAACTGCAAGCCATCCGACTGTCAGATCAAAGTCCCGGGTGAATCCGCTTCCTGGATATGCCCAAGGAACATAGGCTGTCACAACACCATGCTCAGGACACTCTATACGATGTGTCCACCCCTCAACCTCTACGAGTGTTGCACCAAAATCAAGGCTTCTCCAAGTGCGCGGCTGATCTATCCTCTGGTCGTAACGAGGACAGCGTCTGTGGCAGAACGGACAATCATCCTGATGCCATTTATCCGTCCGCGCATGGATTCTGAGGTGGGTAACACCATCCCGATCAAGATAGAAGTTTGCATCTTCTACAACAGCATGATTGACATTGAGCAATTTTTTACATAATGTATTAGCAGAAACCATCTGTGGGTACCTCTGGTATCTCTGTAGTATAGTTTTGACGCTAATACATTACAGAAACACAGATGGTTTTTCAATTGCAAATATACATCAGAGGACTGGCATAGTACCCACCATCATGCCAGAAGCCTCAAAGAAAGACAGTGAATTGCTCCACTGTCTCTAAAAATCAATACATATAAACATTGCTGAACTGGTAGTTTGAATCAGCACTTCCTGTATAATCCACGAAGCCTCCGTTCAGTACAACTGTAACATTTCCTTTTACAGTTGATAAATCTATTACATACTGATGTAATTCATTATCCAAATCAGGATAATTAGCTTCTATTTGTCCAACAACCACTCCAGACTCATCATAGACATATGCTGTAAGTCTTCCATGATCCATAATCTTTTGACCATTAAAGTAAAGATAATTGTATCCTTCATCCATGTTCACAGTAAACTTGATACCAATAAACTCCTTATCTCTTATGTAATCGGTCAAGACCTCTGTGTTATAATCTCTAGCCAACGTTCCATGACAATTTACGATTGCATTTCTTCCATCCTCAGTTATAAACTCAGCTCCGTTAATAGCAACATCCACGCTGTCATCATTTAAAACATCCAACGGCTTTATCCCAGTAAATTCCTCATTCAAAAGCGCTGCAGCATAAAAATCCGCTTCATAATCTTCCTGACCATTTACACTGGAATAATCAAAGTTGGTATAAAAATCATACTCCTGCTTTAAATACTCTTGATAGTTTTCTTCTGTAAGCCTATATTGACCATCATGCATCCACTTAAGAATCAAGCTGTTAATCCATGTAGCATAATGAGGTCCGTCTTTGTAATTATTCAAATCAGTCGTTATATCTGTCCGATTATTAAATGAAAAAAGATGTATATTCTTATGTGGAACAATGAGTTCAGTTATCAAAGCTTCCGCTTCTAATTGTTTGTATAGATTACCCTTTGTTTTCCATTCGTTCCATGTAACAACGCTATATGGCGAATAAAAGTAATAGAAATCAACATCAGGATATTTATCTGCTACACTTGTTACATTAAGATCAATATTCTTTTTAATTACTTCCTTTTCGTCTTCCGATAAATGACTCTGTTCCGTTTCAGTTACCGTAACTCCATTTGGGCTTACGGTATTAATTCCAAAAACATATGAGGGTTGCCATCTAGAGTAATCATCAAACGCTGTTATTCCTGGCTTAAAGCCTTCCTTATCATTATCCAACGTCATTTGATATGCTCTTCCAAAAACAATATCTCTGTTCAAAAGATACTCAACATCATTAAAAGGATTACTATCATACAAATATGTCGGATACTGCCCCAAGTCTAGTCTCATCAAGTCATATGAGTCCATGAATCTTCCCATATCCAAACATCTTATGATGGTTTTTAAGTTGCCATTGTTTTTCAATGCAATCTCTATATTGTCATTGATTTCTTTATAAGATCCACCAGAAAACGCAACCTTAATAGATGTACAATCAAATATATCATCCACCTCGGTCGTCCTAAAATTCTCTGTCATTGACGTTCCTGATACCAAAGTATCATAATCAAAATGCTTGCTTATGCCATCGTTCTGACTTCGTTGATTATTAAGAGAATAAAAATATCTATCCAATTCCGGTTTATGATAATGGAAATAAGGATCTATTTTAAATACCCAATAACCAAAAACACTCAACGCTGACACAACAATGATCAGCCAGCCTATTAACCATGCCTTTACTTTCATATTTCCCTCTTAAAATCCAAAGTATACGAATGTAGATTCTGCTCCCAAACATAAAATACCCCACACAAAAGCAAATGCTGCTAGGAGCAATGAACCAATACTTAAGCTATCTTTCTTCCTATAATTATTTTCTGGAATGAAACAAACAATGCATGCTACCAATATAAATATCAGCATATTAAATCCCCTGACATTCGAAGGCAGCCAATGCAACCCAAGCATATTGTATATAAACTGATTCTCCACCAAGTTAAATGTAGCTATCATGCCATCACTGGCATTTGTACTCTGCATAAACAAAATCTTCAGAAGAATTGTTCTCCACTGCTCAACTGTTTGTGCACTGAACAACAGCCACAGTACGCTTACTGCCACAAATGTAACAAGCCATCTAATTGGCATGAATATTTTCTCTTCAACCTTATCAAACATCCTGTCAATGCAACTAAGCACCCCATGAAGCAATCCCCACAGGATGAACGTCCAATTAGCGCCATGCCACAATCCACTTATCAAAAACACAATTATCGTATTTACATAGGTGAATACGATTCCCTTTCTTGAGCCTCCAAGTGGAATGTAAATATATTTAGTAAGGAACTTAGTGAGTGATATATGCCATCTTTTCCAAAAATCTCTGATTGAAACCGCTTTATATGGAGAATCAAAATTCATTGGAAGATCAATATTTAACATTGATGAAACACCAACAGCCATATCACTATATCCGCTGAAATCAAAGTAAATCTCAAAGGTATAAAAAAGCACCAATAATATACAATCCATTGCTGTTGCAGCATCTATGTTGGTATATGTCCATGTAACCGCTTTTGCAAATGTATCTGCCAACAGTACTTTCTTTATAAGACCTAAGCTGAAAATTTTAATTCCAGTAGTAATATTTGTTAAATCAGCGTGTTTCCTACTTTCTTGATTGAGCTGAGATATATAATCTACTGGATCTATTATGGGACCCATAACAAGTTTCGGAAAATACAGAATGTATGCAACATAATCAACAATGTTATTATTCTCAAGTTCCCCTCGTTCAGTCGCTACTATATATGCAATTTGCTGAAATGTATAAAATGATATTCCCAACGGAAGTATTATTTCCTTAAGTGGAAACTCTTTTCCCAAAAAGGTGTTTATGTTTGTAATAGCAAAGTTCAAATACTTAAAATATAGCAACAGACCTACGTTAACGACTATTGGCAATGACATGATTATTTTATTGCTAATCTTAAGTTTCTTAATCGCCAGTGCCGAACAATAATTTATCAACATGCTTACTCCCAGATAGATAAGCATATTTATTCTTCCCATGGAATAAAAAATGATACTGGCAACAATAATTACAATCTTTCCTAATACTGGTTTAATCCTATTAGCTAAAAAGTAGAGCAACACTGTTATCGGAAGAAAATACAGTATAAACTCGTAGCTATTAAACTGCATAACAACACCATCCATTCATCATTCAAAAAGGTGTACCTTTTTGGATTTCTTTTTATGTCTAACACAACGTTTGTAATTATATCACAAACCGCAGTTATAATGTGGGATTTTGATATTTTTGTGAGTTATATTTCAAACCCATTTTCAACGTTTTTTAAGGTACACCTTCTTGGATTTTTCTACGCATTTATATACTTGGCATTATTGTACACTTTAGCTTTGTAATAGAATGTTGACCTTGGCATATCACATTCTCTAGCTGCTTCTGCAACAGAAAGCTTGCCTGACTTCCATTTCTGATATACTTCATGGAAGTTCTCCGGTAATCCTTTTGGAGGTCTGCCAAATTTAAAACCTCTTGCCTTAGCAGCTGCAATTCCCTCAGCTTGCCTCTGATGAATTGTCCTATATTCACTCTCAGCTACATATGATAAAAGAGCAAGGATTAGGTCACTGATGAATGTTCCTAAGAGATTCTTCTCTCTTCTGGTATCAAGAATCGGCATATCAATTACTACCACATCCGCACCCTTTTCCTTTGTGATAATGCGCCATTGCTCACTAAGATCTCTGTAGCTACGTCCAAGCCTGTCAATAGACTTGATATAGAGAACAGAATTACTATCCAATCTTCGGAGCATCTTCTTATATTGCGGTCTCTCAAAGTTTTTACCTGAAAGCTTGTCAAGAAAGATGTTCTTCTCAGGCACTCCCATCTCTTTAAGAGCTATAATCTGCCTATCCTCATTCTGCTCTCTTGTTGACGTGCGGGCATAACCATAAATCTTTTGTTTTTCTTCCATGATGAAATCTCCTCTCTGTTGGGCAATAAAAAAACAATCCAGTTTCTATTCCAGATTGTTTATCACAGCAGTTCCATATTTTCTCCAATTTCAGGCGACATATCCTTTGTATATCAAGTCGCCAAGTTCTTCACGCACAGAAGCATACATACAGTAATAAGCAAACTGACAAGTTATTTCAGCCAGCTTATTTCTTAAGCTGCATGCATTTGCCTTGGTAATCGGATCAACCATGAGTATACAAGCCATGCCTAACCTCTTATGAGTATCCCTTAAGCTCGGACTCCCATAAACATAAAGCACTTCCTTTTCTCCATCTGTTAATCTGTTCATTGAAACACCTTCCTTTCGTGATTTTTATAATAAAAAAAGCAACCAAGATTTCTCTCGATTGCTTCATTTCTCGCTATATTCAAGTTTTTAGTACCTTTTCCAATTGTAATGCTATCATCTCCGAAAGCCTTCTGCAAGGGACAGCAGGGGGACAAAAGGGAGACATTAGGGGGACATTTGGGGGACATTTGCCATCCCGCTATTTTTTACATTCTAATAATATCACGCCCATTTTCTTAATGGAATCTACAAAACGTAACAAAACATAACATTTCATAACGTTTACGCTACATTTTGTGACAAAATGTGACGCACCATCTTCAACCTAATAATATCACAGCTCTATTCTTCCTAAAAGATGCACCATGGGTGAACTTTGAGGGCACTTTGGGTGAACTTTTGGGGCATCTATGGTGCATGCTCTTATCGACTGCTCATATTTGAGCAGCCATCATAATCATATCATTCGCACTTTTGAAATAAAACCCTATAACCTTCCCACTTTTTCCCGATTATATCCTAAATTACAGTTCGCATCCGCAGGTCTGGTTTGCATCCTTTCTTCCATATTATGTTCCCACGATTATGGAATAAGATGCTTAATTCCCTGGCTCTTTGCTCCGGGATTGTCATTGCCGTATCCTTCGAGCAGGTTGATGATGCCCCATACTGCAACGCCCGCTCCGATGGCGGTTACGACGGTTTTGAGTGCTGTTACGCTGTTAGTGAAAAAAGCCATTTTTTAATCGAACACCTGTTCTTTTATAGCCGCGAAATCCTTTATTTTCGGCATTTTCGCCATTACGCATATTTTCTCAAAATACGCAATTCGGACTACATCGGCTAATCAGATGTCCATCCTCCTTCCAAATTTGTGAATTGATTTTTGATAGTTTCGTTTGGAAGGCATAAAAATACCTGCGCTCATATATCCGATTTCTGATACAATAAGCACAGGTCTGGTTTATGCCATTCCTGCATGGGCAGGCGGTGCTGTTAGCTTGGTAGGCACACATCGTCTGCTCTCATTTTGTGGCGGAATCCGCATCAGGCTTGTCCGTAAGGATCCGTTTAGCTTCATCCTATGAAGTTGTAGTTGCGGTCTCGGCTCAGGTTTGGGATTTCTCCTCCGTCTTGCCTTGTACCTGTTCAATTTTTCCTGTTTCAGCATCATATTCATATGCTGCGTCCATATTGTCATCCGGCTTTACAACCGCATGGCCTAAGCTCTTGACATATTTTTCAATGTCGAATTCTTTCTTTGCGTCATAATCGGACAGCTTCTTGTACTGCTTATGCTGTGTAATATCGAACTTGTCTGAGAAAAAAGGTCTCACGCCTCTCAGCTGCATGATACATTTCCCGCCGTCCATGACTGCTATCTCATCCTGGCTCATGAGTTCTTTCCCTGTCTTCTGATAATTCAGACCATAGGACTGGCTCGTACCTCTTGTATCAGAAGTGTTATAAAGATCAATCGTCTCCTTGCCGAGTATTTCTGCCATTTCTTTCAAGGTTGTCTTTTCCTTGCCTCCCAAAAACAGGGTTGTGTCGCAGTTGCCCTCAATCGTGTCGGCGTTGTCCTTATATATAGCCTTGAGCTGGGATTTCGACTGTAAAATAATAGAAGCCGATATTTCACGCGATCTGATGGTCGCTATCAACTTCTCAAACTTGGGGATCTGGCCGATGTTTGCGAACTCGTCCAGCAGACATCGCACATGAACCGGCAGTCTCCCGTTATAAACATTATCCGCTATCTCGCAGAGCAGGTTGAACAGCTGGGTGTACATTATACTGACGATAAAGTTGAAAGTATCATCCGTATCGGAGATGATTACGAACAATGCCGTCCTCTCTGTTCCCAGCTTATGAAGCTCCAGTTCGTCATAACTGGTAAGCTCCCGAAGCTCTGCAATATCAAACGGAGCAAGCCTTGCACCGCATGAAATAAGAATACTTTTCGCGGTCTTGCC
>NZ_JAGBLU010000067.1 GCF_017635265.1 Butyrivibrio sp. | reverse complement strand
TTTGCGCTAAGTCTGAGAGTAAGGCTGAAGACAAGCAAAATGATAAGTCTAAAGATAAGGCAAAAGCTGGTAGACGTGATAAGAAAGGCAGTGCATCTCCATATGTGGTAAAGGTGACATCTTCAGCTCTTGATGTGCGAAAAGAACCGGATATAAAGAGTTCTGTCTGTACCACAATCAAAAAGGGAGAAGTATATACCATTGTGGAAGAACGTAAAACTGATTCCACTGTTTGGGGAAAGTTGAAGAGCGGTGCCGGATGGATTAATCTTTCAAAAACAGAAAGAGTATAAAAATATTCAAATTTTCATTTCTGGTAATTAGCAAGCGTATTTTTCTATCCTATAATATAACTGCAACAAAATAATACCGGCTTTTTATGTTGAATAACAAAGCACTGTGTTGCAGGTGCGGAAAGGAGAAAGAAAGCTATGATGTCAGAAAAGGGAAGAAGCAAGTCAGTTCCGAAAGGGAAAAGCAGATACTCCGGTGGCAAAAGAGCCAGAGATCAGACTGGGGAATATTACGGACAGGGTGACAGTTCCTGCTTTCAGAGAGAATAAAGTCTATAGTGAAACTTCTCACAGTGAGGAAAGGATAGGAGACCTGCTTGAAGACCTGCAAAGAGAGGCAGAACTTGAGTATATCTCGGATATACCCTATGCTGCGTATGAGAATCAAGTGATTAAGGCGATAGAGAGACTTCAGGCAGAGGACTATCCTGCCGAACAGTGGAAGAAAGCTTTGGTTTATATCCTGAAAAGCAGAAAATGCTAACCGGTCAAAAGGCAGGGCGTGATGTATGTATATCTGATATATGTACATCACGCTTATTTGCTTAAGAACCGGAGTATTGAAAAAATTTCAGCGATTACTAAACTGGTACCCAGATGATGGACAATGACTTGACAGTCAAAAGAGCTCATCATCTGGGTACTTTTTTATTGTGATCGGAAGGGAGAATGCTATGAGATTTGTATACAACGAAAAAGAACTGATTAAGAACCCTTGTGTACTCAAAGTTGATAAATGGAATCTGACACTAAGAACGGATTTTAAAATCGAACTGTTTGAGTTATGGAGGAATGGAGAGATGGATAAGTTAGAACAACGGCTTACAGAGAACGGATTTATCCCTGGTGTTGTAGATACTTATTTTGCACAAAAACTAATAACGTCTTTTAAGAACAGCGGATATCCGACATACAAAGGTGATGAAATTGTTTTTTCGTCGGGGAAGATGTTGGAGCATCCGCTGATCAAGTCTGGAAAGTTTGAGGTGGCTAAAAAGAGCCATTATGTACAGATTAAGAAGGAATTCGAAAATGAACTGTTTAAGAAATACCCGGAAGTACCAATAGAAGAAGGTTTGCAATCTGCCGGCATCGATCTGACAGATGTTGGGTATCAAAGGATCGCCCGCTTGAAAAAAATGTTTGAAAAGCGGACACAGCAGATATATTCAGCAAATACCGCAGCTGTTTCTGAAGATGAAAAAGTTGATGATGAGTACAGGGGGCTACGAACGGATGAAAAAGAGATAAAAAAGCTGTTCCGCCATCCATACATTCAAGGCTATGACGGCACTGTAATCACTCTCTCTGAAAGCTTCTATAATGAGGCATACCTGATTGCTGATGTTGGTATTGATGTGCTCCTCAAGACGTATGAGTTACCAACGGAAATGTTCAGTTCTAATGACCGACTGTACATTAGTGCAAAACTTTATAACTGGAGTCCGACAGAAAAAAGTATGGATGAATTGAACAAACAGGTGATTAGGATATGGCGTGCAAGAATCCGGATATTTGCTGCGCAGATCTCAAGGGGATTCGATGTACTTCGGGATGAACTTTCCTGTATGGATTATGAAAAGAAACGTCATCTGGCATGCTGGATTGATTCATTGCCACGGGATCCTTGGGGGCATTATACAACCCGGCGGATCCTTGAGATCATAGGTATGGCAAAGAGTACCTATTACGAACTCCTTCGCAATGAGGATTATGGAAACGGCGCCAAACGACGGGAAATGCGTGATGATGAGGATATCCTGCTCGTGCAGCAGGTTGCTGAATATAAAGGTTACAAGAAGGGCTATCGGCAGATCAGCATGATGATGAAGGATGTTACCGGAAAGAACATGAGCCCGCACAGGGTGCTTTATCTGATGCGAAAGTACGGGATGAAGACCAGCATCCGTAAGCCCAGTAAGAATCGAAAGGCAATGAAGGAATTAATGAAAAGGAACGGAAAACCGAACCTTTTGATGCGCAGGTTTAAGTTGCATCGTCCAAATGAAGTAAGACTGACGGACGTGACCTATCTTGATTATGGTACTGACCAGCGCGCGTATGGCTCCGCTTCCATTGACCCTGTTACGGGAAAACTCATCTGTTTTATTATCAGCGAGAATAACGACTTGCAGCTGGCGCTTGATACGCTGGTAGCAATGGATGAGTATCCGTTAAAGAGTGGCGGAATCATACATTCGGATCAAGGTATCCTGTATTTCACGGATGATTTTCAGGCAGCTGTAGCAGAAAGGGATCTGATACAATCCATGTCCAGACGAGGGAACTGTTGGGATAATGCACCGCAGGAATCATTCTTCGGACATTTCAAGGATGAGTGTGATTATAAGAAATGCAGAACCTTGAATGAATTACAGATACAAATTGATGATTATCGTGTATACTATAATGAAAAGCGTCGTCTTTGGGAACGGGGAAAGATGACTCCGTCAGAATACGAGGCATATCTGGAAGGTCTGGACGAGAAAGCCTTCCAAGAATACATAAAAAACGAGGAAACTGTTTTCCTCAGAAAAAAAGAAAAATCGGCACAGGCGGCTGTAGACAAAGCAAAGAGCCGAAAAAAAGCAATAAAGGACAGGTTGGAGGAGATTGAAAATGAAACTGGCAGCAAAACAGAAATATAAATATGCGGATGGTACGGACAGGCCGGATGATAAGATCATCCCATTTCTTGATAACCCATTTGTATCAGGGTTTAAGGAAGACCGGCTTTACTATACAAAGGATTTCGATGTGGCGATGTATAAGAAGATCCGGGAAGGAATGACATATGTAGAGGCATACAATGCTCTTGGATTTGATACAAAGGTACTCGGCGAGGATCGCGCCAATGCTGCTGGCAAGCGTGTTATGCAAAAAGCCAGAGATCATAAGCTGTTCACGGTGGATGAGACCAGCTATGACGGCAGCGTTCCGAGGGAAGAGATGGGCGAACTGACGCCGGAAGAAGAAAGAGCGTATCTGAGAGCGCGGACACACTATCTCGAAGAGATGCTTTCGGCTCAAAAAAAAATACGATCCGAATTGGAGGCCATGTCTACATCTTAGAAGAACAGGAAGTAAAGGAAGACCGCTTTGCACTTGCAGATTCCTTTATACGTAAGCAGAAACGTATGCCAAATGGGTACAGTCTCTGTGCCTGTCTGAAGATGTTTGGGGTGTCTCACTCAGGCTACTATGCCTGGCGTGGAAGGCAGGAAGACAGAGATGGCAAGCAGGCAAAAAAAGAAGCAGCCGCAAGAGAAATCTGTGAAAAGATGCGTCAGATCATCCTTGCAAGAAACGGTATAATTCCGGGAAAAAGAACTTTCAGAGTCGAGCTTTTTCGACGATATGGTCTTACAGTAAACCTGAAGCGAATCGCCAAACTTATGAAGAAGATGAACCTTGTCGCGGCAAAACCACACAAGGATGCGTATAAGCATCAGGCATCTCATAATCATGTCTGTGCCGCACCGCCTAATGCAGTGGGGCAGGATTTCTTTGTCGGACCGAGAAAGGTAATACTGACGGATATCACTTATCTTTACTACGGACCGTATCGGAGTACTTTCTATCTCTGTGTTTTCAGGGATGCTTATACACGCGAGAATCTCGGCTGGAACGCTGGGACAAACATGGACACAGGTCTTGTAAAAACAGCGTATCAGGCCATGATTGAAAAGCATGGAGATGAGCTGAAAGACAGTGCGGTGTATATCCATAGCGATCAAGGGAGCCAATACCTGTCAACCACGTTTAAGCAACTGATTGAGGATGATGGATTCGTACAGTCTGTCTCAGCAAGGGGAAACTCGCAGGACAATGCGCCGATGGAGAGCTTCTTTGCGCGGCTGAAAACGGACATCATAGATATGGTCGCACTATGTAAGACGTTGGATGCGGCACTTAAGCTTGTAAATGGTTATCTCAAAGCCTACAATGGAGAGCATTACCAATACGAACTCGCAGGTCTGACACCGGAAGAATTCTACTCATATGCGATGACGGGCGTGTACCCGTTGGATAGTTATTTTGGAGTTCCTGCCTCTGAGATGATGGCAGTCGGTGATCTTTCAAAAGTGCGTAGGAAATATGCGGATGAAGAGGCAAAGAAAAGGCGTGAGGCTGCCGCATTTAAGCGTGAGCAGCGAAGAATGATCGATCCTCTTAAGATAATACACCGCGATCAGATGCTGCTTGATCAGATGATCAGTAAGTGGAGAAAAGCAGAACAGTCTGCAGGAAAACAGGTGGAACATCTGAAAGATATCCTTGAGCAGGTAAAAAAAGCTATGGCATATGTAGCAAACCTGCCAACGAAAAAACAGGACGAACTAAAAGATCCGCTTGCATGGCGTAATCATGAAGAATTGTCTTATGTGTTTGCGATGAATGAATTATTTTGAAAGAGACAGGAAAACAATAAAGGTGTAAAATAACCGCAGGAGCGGTATTCTCATGGACAGTCAACGGCACGGGATTCCAGTATTGGGTATCCCACACCGCCTGCATGGGAGTCCGCTCCATTCTGCGGCAGTAAAGGGGCATCCGCTACATATCGGAAACCGGAAGGTTATGCGGGGCTCTGCCCCTGCACCCCGACCTCATCCAAGGAACTGAATATAATCTGCAAGCCGGGGGAGGTTCCCGGCCTTTGGTCGTGCCCTGTTCCTGTCAGGTATTTGTCCGGGACTGTCTACTTTGATTTGGGTGCGGGCGCAAAAAAATCCGGAACTGTCTGTTTTGTGTCCGGACTGTCTGATTCTATTCCATTGGTGTCAGCTTTGATTCCGTCGCTGGCGTTTTAAGTTCTATAAAAAGGCATTTTCTGTCTAAAATTTGTCCTTGACTTTTGCACCAGTATATACAAGGCATGAAATATTATGATTATTTTAATAAAACAGTGGAAATACTTGTGCAAATATGATAAAATAACGATAACTTTTTAAAAAGTTTTGGACATCTTGCACTGCTTTTGTTGCGCAGAGTGTAATATAGTGATAAATGCTCTTAGAAAGCAATTATGAAGAAACTATCGGGAATACTATAATATTCAGACAGAAAATGCCGATATACCATATATGGTAATTGCTATAAGACGCATGATAATAAAGAATGTCCCAAAACCGGGATTTGATAAAGGCAAGGTGTCTGTTTTATGGGGTACACCGGGACAGGAAGAATACGATATAAGCACCAATACGAAGGGATTTAGTTGACTATGGGTAATCATGTATTAAAATCATTATACATACATAAATACATACATACATAGGGCGTTCTCCGTCCTTTTATCACTATGCGTAAAATTAAAGCATCCGATGATGACTTGCGGTACCGCA
>NZ_JAGBLU010000066.1 GCF_017635265.1 Butyrivibrio sp. | reverse complement strand
CAAGGGCTGCCGTTTACGCGGCAGCCCAAGAATAAAGACAAGTATGGAAAATAAAATGCCGCTGGCTATGGAATCTTAAATGCCGCGGATTCAGGAAAATTAAATGCCGAAATTTCGGGAAAAGTACTTGCCGGTTACAAGTTGTCGTTTGTTGTAATTACATGACCGGCAAACTCCCTAAAATACAATGTTTAAGTCCGTACATTTCCTCCACAGACGCATCATGATATCAGCGTTAGGATGTTTGTAAGATAAATAAAGGCATTGAAGATGCCGCAAATACATGGAGGATAAGAATTATGTGTACAAAGATCGTGATGAACAAACTTTATTTAGGAAACAGAGAACTTGGTTATGAGTTGTTTAGTGACGGCGAGATCGTTGAGATGACAGAGAAACAAATCATTAGTGAAATTAAGAACGGCAAGGGCATAAGAGGTCTTGTCATTGGTGACAGCGGAAAGCTTGAACTTGACGCTGCAGGTTTTGGAATGAGAAATCTTATGGAGAAGAGACATATCGGAAACTACAAACCTATGATTGAAGATGGGTGCATGGTTAACATGTTTGTAACTGTCATAGGCAGCAAAGAAACTGAGAATGGAGTTGTTTATGAGGGTATAACAAACAGGTTTAAGAGAGTAGATCTTGACGAAGCTCTTTTGGTTACTTATTACAACATGGGAATCATCAATGGTGGAGTAATCCTGAAAGAAGATGGTACGCTGGATGTGCCAAAGTGCCAGAAAGAAACAATTAAAGAGCAGGTGCAGGAGGTTGAAACAACTGTTGAAGCCGAGTTTACAGCAGAACCTGAAACTGAAGAAAGTATAGAAGTTGAGAATACATCAGAAGAAAAGACAGAGCCTGTTGAAGAAGAAACAAAGAAGAAATCAACCAAGGGCGGCAAGAGCAGGAGAAAGTAACTACATTAAAATGGTTTGGATTGGCTGGAGTGAAAAGCTCCAGCCTTTATTGGAGGGATAGATAATGAATGCGGTAGAGATGACTGTAATATTTGGAATGATATCATTGGCATTGATATGCTGGATCATAACCAAGGCAATTGAGGTTTATGTGATAGTTTTTATTATAGACATGAGAGCAAAGATACGTGAGGCAGAAAAAGGTAAGGCTACAGGGAAAAGCTGTAATGACCTAAAGTTGGAAGTGCACACGCAAGAATGAGATAAGAATAATTTAGCAGGCCCATTGTACAAAAGTGCAATGGGTTTGTGTTTTATATACAGTATCAGGAAAAATGATGGAAATGAAATTGGTATATGGATTGATATGTTTTTACAAAGTGTACATATGAAAAAATAAGTAGTGCTGAAGAAGCGTTTATAGATTACTTTGTTTGCTACATGTAGAGAAGAAAAAAATAAAAAGTTTTTTATTTTTGGTTGTGTAAAAAAGATTTGGCAAAGATAAGGAGGGCGTGATGAATGTTGGAATGGGAACATAGAATCACACTTGATACAGGTGCTGATAGTTGGGTACTTGTAGATGTCAAGACTGGCAGGAATGTTGTTGGCTTGAAAGTGAGTAACAGAGCTACAGCAAAGCAGAATAAGAAACTTAGAGACAAGATAAAGAGAGATTACGAGCAGTATTACATCATGATGATGTTTGAACATGCAGGATTTTAAGGAGGAATACAGGAATGACAGGATATAGACTTGAGTACAAGATAGTGAATGAAGACGAGATAAATTTGTACGTGCTTTTAAAGAACGGACATACAGATCATGTCGGAATCATAAGATGCCCCAAAGACGGGCAATTGCAAGATAATCTGATCCTGGCAAATGAGATAAAACATGCTTTTAACAAGCGTATGCGTAAATCTTTGTGGGGACAGATATAATAACAGCTTAATGACAGCCATAATCATAAATCCTCCAGTAGTGGGCGTAAGAGTAGTTTGTATTGCTTACGCCCTTGGATAAAGAACACTGGACAATGGTGGAATGATTTCCGGGATTGGATTTTACATAAAAAGTTGCCATCCGGGATTCGATTAAAGCCGGAACGGTGGTCAAAAAATGTAGGTAATCAGGGGATTTGAAAGGGCTTTAATATAACAAGTTAGTAAAAAAACAGACAAGTTAGAAAATATGAGTGTCGTACAGAAATCATGGATTATGATGATTAGGTAATTGAAAAAGATAAGGAATTATAAAAGTGCACGAAGTAAACAAGTTAGCAAAATCACATGACATGTGAGCAGTCAGGGGTGGATGGTGGGTTTATATAAATTTTGAGATAAAGAATGGATATACCAGCAGAGTACAAGTTGGAAGGAGTGACAGTCAGGTTGGTAAAAACATTTATCATGGTAAGGACAGAGAATATGGGAGTTTAATTGAGGTATAGCTTGAAAAATGACAATTGAAGAAATTACTTAAATTCAAATCTCAAAGTTAACTGAAATAAAGGAATGTAACATAATTACCCTGGGGGTGTGTTATATTTTGATGAAAATGGGATTTTTGAAATTAGATTGTATAAGGAAATTGATTTTGAAAAAATCTGTAAAAGTAAAAATATTAAAAAGCTGCGTTGGCATTTTTGCTACAGGTTAGTAAAAGAAGATTGCATTAGTATTGCTGGATATTCAAAAGAATTGTTTGTATTGATACAGCAGGGTTAAAGAGATACATGGAAAGATGGATTGGAATATCCGGTGCCAATGTGCCAAGGGGTGAATGTAGTTTTGAGATATTACTATTGTTGATTACAGTGATTGATTACATGATTGTAGATTATTTAAGAACTGAGGAAGCGATAGATAAAGACATATATAACAATATACTTTAGATTGTAAGATTATTCATGCCATAGATAGTGTAAGAAAAAACATGATAAAATATGTATAGGTTTGGTTAAAGCATTTAACAGGAGGATGAGGCGTGGCTAGTGGAAAAAGAGTTGCAAGAAAAGATCTAAATGATAGACAAAGACTGTTGTATCAATGTTTATTTATAGAAATGTATGAAATATACATTGGATTGATGGGATCCAATAGTGGAATAAAGGACTTTTACAGCCAGATATTTGGAGATAAGTATAGTAATGTCAGCGTTAAGTATGGAGGCTTGAAAAAGGGTGACATGTCAGGAATTGGCGATGTAGTTAACTGTCTTAGAAAATGCTTTGGATTCAGTGAGGAATTTTATGATTTCAATGAGCATTTGCTCGGGACAAGGTTTGTGGGCTTTCAAGGCGTTCCTATTGATTTTGTAGAGCTTGAAAGTTATGCAGATGCATTAAGAAATCTTAAAGAAAAAGAAGACCTTACTCCAGAATATAAAGAAATGGAACAACGGTTAGCGGATAGTATACATGATTATGTAAATCAGCTGAACGGTATTATTGTCCATGGTGGTGCAGCTAGGTCAAAGATAACCGATAGTAGTGTTGGCAAAGTTATAAATGTGATATGGAATTCAAAAAATGCTATAAGTCGTAGAGTTGATATGCTATGTAAGGACATTCAGGAGCTTTGTAAAGATTATGATGACACCAAAAGCTACATAATAACTGGGATAGAGCGGGATAATGCTGACAAAGAAGTGTTTGAAAAACTGTTTGAAACTAATAAAATGCTAGCAAAAATGAGTGAGGATATCAGTATTGTCCAAAAATACTATGAGAACAGAGAAAGAAAAATTACAGATACTGTAAAAAAATAATACAAAATGTATTTCATGTATAAAAACATGTATATTAAACAGCTTGATCATGTGCTATAAAGTGCGTGGTTAAGCTGTTTTTTTGTTTTACACAAAAACAGGATTTGGGGCAATTATGGTACTCATTTCTAAAGTGAAACAAAATAGACTTGCTAAGATAACATCATCAACAACAACACAACAGCAATACAGCGGACGGCGACTTGTACCTTGAAAATTAAATATCGAAATTATGTTCGTTGCATGCTCGAACTGTGCTCAAACGGAATCAAAGTCTGCGGTGTTGCTGCTGTTGTTGATGATAATGCACTGCAAATTGCTGAGATGTTGTTGTTTTTACATAGACTAGTTAAAAATGTTCAAGAATTGGAGGATAAATATATGATAAATGATGAAATCAACCTTTGTGAGGATCTTAACGAGGTAGAAAGAGAACAAATGATCGAGGTGCTTCACAAGTATGGCTGCAAAACGATGAACGACCTCATTCAAGAAGATATACAGGCTCAGAAAGAACGTGATGAAGCGAATGCAGCTTGGGAAAGAGAGATTTTTCCACAGATTGCCAACAAAGACGGCTTGGTAATGGCAAACAGATTGAAGGACAAGTTTAAGGAGGATACAGAGATGATGAAGCATATAAATGCAGTTGCTGAAGATAAGAGCGTGGCTAAGATGGAGGGAACAGAGATGGTTGAGAATACAGTTAACAAGGGCAGTGCAGAGATTACAGCAATCAAGAACAAGGCTAAGGACATTCCGAACATCAACATTCCAGAAAAGTTTGATAAGTTTGATATCCTTGCTGAAAGCACCTGTAAGCAGCTTCATAACGAGTACATCGAGGAAGTTGGTGAAGAGCACATTTATATGAAGGCGGTAGTTGTAAATGCGAGGGTTAATTACCTGTTAAGATACGTTTCAGTTGATGGAGAAGAGTTTGCAGAGGACTTCAAAATCCCCAAGTCAAAGTTTGATCAGGACGTTTTTGAGGCAATACTCACAGATGTGCCGGGAATGTCAGAGAAAATAATAAAGCATGTTTGGCAGGTGGCTCAGAAAGCAATGCTACCAGCAGTCAGAGATGCAAAGAGAGTTAGGGACGGAGTTTCACCGCTGGAAGCTTACAGAAATCTTGTTGATCTTGTTAGATCATTGAAGAACCCTGATGAAAACATGCTTGTTGATGAAATTGATGGAAAGGAATGCATCATGATCAACGGGTTAAAGAACTTCCAGACAGTGATAAAAGCTGTGGGCTGGGAAAGAAGCGACAAGGAATTGCTTACAGTTTTTAAGGAAGGCTTGCGTGGTAAGAAAGTTTTGATTTCAAGCAAAGGTCGTGAATATGACTACAGAAAACATGTAGGACAATTTACACTTCATTACTATTGTATCGAGGTTGTTGACAGTTTACTCATCAATGAAAAGGAGGCTGCATGATGAAAAAGAACGTACAGAAAATGTTTAAAGACAATTTGAGGATAGCTACCTGGTTGGGCGGGAAGTATCGCTGGGCGAAGGAAATCAACCTGCTGCTCGATCACGACAAGTTGTTGTATGTAGAGCCATTTGTTGGCATGGCAAATGTACTGCTTAATGCTGATGAGTTTCCTTGTGAATTGGTAAATGACAAAGATTATGGGACAATTAATTTAATCAAGCAGTGTCAGGAGGATTTCCAAAGTGTCATAGATATTTTTAAAGAATATCCGATAGAAAAAACATATTTTGAGATGTTCAGAGGACTTAAGAATCTTGGATATGTCGGGATGAATCAGTTTGACATAGCACTGGCAGAGCTGTATCTCACCAGCTACAGCTTTGACGCAAACCGCATGAACATGAGGTTTGTAGATTCCAAGCATGATGAAGCTCGCCAGAAACTTTATGACAGAACATGCAGGATGCTTGATATAAATGCAGCAAGAGTTCAGGAGCGCTTGCAGGGAGTGACGATCACCAATCATGATGCACTTGATGTAATAAGGGAACTTAAAGATGACAGTGATGCAATGCTATATATTGATAGCCCTTATGAGTACAGTACCATGGGACCTAGAAAAGATCTATATTACGAAAGATTTACAACGGAAGATCAGGTTGCCATGTTAAACCTGATCAAGGACTCTAAAGCAAGCGTAATGGTATCAGGATATCGAGGCGGTGACTATTTATATGAAAGATACCTGACTAAAGATGCAGGATGGCACTGCTGGATGCTCGATTCTAAAGTCAATATGGCGTGCCGAACAGGAGTAGAGCATAAAGGCAGCACGCAGGAGTACTTATGGACAAACTATGTCCCTGATGAACTGGGCTTGAGTATTATTCATAGCGGAGATATTGCTTTAACTCAACATGAAGCGGATTTATTAGCAGGAGCTAGGTGTTTAACCACCTAGCTCTTATAAATTGGTGCCAGCGTGCCAAAATTTTAAAGCATTGGGTTTTGGAAATTATGCTTTACAGAATTTTGAATAGAAGTGTTACAGAAAAATATACATGAAAGTAAGTATTTATATAAAAAATTAGCAAAGGAGCAAAAAAACATGAAAAAGGAATTATCAAGAACAAATGTAGTATCAGCACAAGAGTCAAGGGGGATTGAGAACATGAACGAGATAGATTCAATAGTAGAAGAGGCAAAGGATACACATCTTAATGTGAACAATACAGCGACAATTAAGGTGAATCCAAAGAGAGAGATGATTAATACTCTCGGAGATTTTAAAAAGTTTAGAAGTACAGCAGCAAAGAGCGTGCTTATCATTAATGAGGATTTGGTTGATGATAAAAGCAAAGATAATACTGCAATTAAGCTGGATGATGGTTTTTCAATTCTGGCAGTTAAAGCAGAAGGCTGTTATTTCGGCAAAGTCGTCAAAACCGATATGGTCGATAGCTTGTTGAAGATGGTATGGACAGGAGGCAAGGACAGCTATAATGGCAAGTTTATTACTGGGAAAAATACCACTTTGTCATGGGTCGTTGACTGCCTTGACAGGGGGATTCCTTTTATAGAGGAAAAACCTGCAGACATCAATGTACATCACAAGATTTTTAGGATGCTTGAGATTCCTGAGAATCTTAGAGCAATGAAAGTGTTCGAACATTCATTGATGCATTCAGAGTATGGAAAATACTCTCGAAATCAGGGTTTTATTATTAGTGATAAAGATGACCTTGAGAAATTAAGAATCTTCATTAATTACATTTCAGGACCTTTGGACAAAAAATGGTTTGACTGGAGTGAAGAGAAGTTTGATGAAGAGATTGAAGAATATGATGAAGAGTAATCAATAGTATTTGCAGGACTGTGACATTAGTTGCAGCCCTGTGATACGTCAATGAAATGTGTGTTTGTCATAATGAGGATATACATGAAGTTGAAAATGTCATACTGAGTTGTTGAGTGTGCACTTTAGCTGAAAATATCGAAGTGTTTTGGTGAATTATTGATGGTTGTGGCATTTTGAAAAGGACATTTCAATAAATCAGGCTTACAGTATAAGAAAAATCAAGGTTACATCAGCTGATTTTGAGAAGAGATGTTTTGAAGATTGATTTTGGATTAGGGATTGGGCGAATGATTTTGAAAGTGCACTGCCAAGATGAACAAAGGTGGTTTGTATTATGGAAAAGCAGGAAAGAGTTCCACTTTGGAATAAATATATGTTGACCGTTAGCGAAGCAAGCGAAGTCTTTAATATTGGAGAGAACAAGCTTCGCTTTATTATAGAAAACAATGAAGGTGCTGATTTTATCATGATGAATGGCAATAGAAACATGATAAAAAGAAAACTCTTTGAAGAGTATCTGGATAAAACCGGAGCGATATAAAGATATAGAAGAAATAGCTTTATTGAATTGGAGGGTGGCGTTACAATGGCCTCCCGATCTATGGACGAGAGGAGTTTATTATGGGAAAGAATGACAAAAGGCGTGATAAAAAGGGACGTGTTCTCAGACAGAACGAGCAGCAGAGAGCCGATGGACGTTATATGTATGTTTATGACGACGCTTTAGGTCAGCGCCACTATGTATATAGCTGGAAACTTGAATCGACAGACAAAGAGCCGGCAGGAAAACACAGTGATAAGTCATTAAGAGAACTTGAGAAAGAAATAAATGAAGAGCTGCATGATGGCATAGCTCCTGTGGAAATGACAGTTTATGAACTTGCAGAGAAGTACATAAAAATCCGATGGAACAGCGTAAGGGAAAGTACACGTAGACAGTATAAAACGGTACTCAACAACTTGAATAAGCAGTCCTTTTCAAAAAAGCAGATCAAGGATGTAAGCAAATATGATGCAAAAGCATATCTGGTCGAACTTCAAAATTCAGGAGTAAGGTACAGCAGCCTGCATAACATACGTGGAGTGCTCAGACCTGCATTCCGCATGGCTGAGGATAATGACTGGATAAGAAAGAATCCTTTTGATTTTGAATTCAGTGAGGTTGTAGTTAATGACATGATTACAAGAGAGGCACTTGATCGAGAAACTCAAAAGAGATTTATGGAATTCGTAAAAAATGATAATCATTATAGCCGTTATTATGATTGCTTTTATATATTACTACATACTGGTCTAAGAATCTCCGAGTGGTGCGGATTAACACTGGAAGATATAGATTTGGAAAATAAGACACTTAATGTTTATAAACAGCTGCAGAGAAGTTCGGACATGAGATATTTTATAGTAGAAACGAAAACAAATGCTGGAACAAGGGTGTTGCCACTTGAAGATGATGTGGTTGAAGCGTTTAAGCACATAATCGAAAATAGACCGGAATACATAGAAGAGCCTGAGGTCAAAGACAATAAAGGGAAAATATATTCAGGCTTTTTGTATATGGATATAAATTGCAAGCCGCTTGTTGCACAACATTGGGAAAAGCATATGCAGCTGGCTGTTCAAAAGCATAATAAGATTTATAAAAAGGAACTTCCTCAGATTACACCTCACATTTTGAGGCATACGTACTGCACCAATTGTGCGAGGTCAGGGATGAATCCTAAGACACTTCAATACCTTATGGGGCATAGTGAGATTGGTGTTACCTTAAATACCTATACTCATTTAGGGTTTGAGGATGCAAGGGAAGAGCTTAAGAGATTAAGAACCAATCATTATGGTGATAATGATTTGGAATAAGGATAATAATAGGATATATGTGCCAAAGTGCCAGACTTAAAAAATGGGAATGATACTATTAAATTATGGTTGCTATTGTACTTTTTAAGGTGTGGAATTTACTTAAGATTTTACTCAAAATGAAGGAGAAGATATAAAAAGATAAGTGGAGATATGAGTAAAAATGGGATAAAATTGTATGAGTAGAATATGAGTAAAAGTGAAGAAAAGGGAAGATAAGAGTAGATAAAATGGGAAAAGTAAGAGTTTTATTCGTTTGCCACGGCAATATTTGTCGCTCTCCAATCGGGGAGTTTATTATGAAGGACATAGTGGCTAAACAAGGTCTTTCTGACAAGTTTCATATAGAATCATCAGCAACACATACTGACGAAATATGGAATGGAGTAGGAAGTCCGGTGTACCCTCCCGCAAGGGCAAAGCTTCGAGAACATGGCATTGGGACTGAAGAAAATGAGCTTGGAGTAAGCGGAAAGAGAGCAAGGCTGACTACTAGAGCTGATTATGATAAATTTGATTTCATAATCGGTATGGATAGTGCTAATATTCGGGATCTCAACAGGATTTTTGGAGGTGATCCGGATAAAAAAATATATAAAATGCTGGATTTCACAGACAGAAATGGTGATGTCGCTGATCCATGGTATACCGGTAATTTTGATGCTACATGGAGAGATTGCAGTGATGGATGTCATGGGCTGTTCAGGCATATCATCGTTGATGTTAAATATTCAGATATTCTTTCCGATTCTGACGAATATCCAAATGATGACGGATTAGAAAGCAATGACGGATTAGAAAGACATGACGGTTTAATTCATGATGATTTTCCAAGAGGCTGAAAAAAAGCAGGAATTGTAACACTTTGTTGCAACTCCTGTTTTTTTATGCTATTCTTCATTTTGTGTACTTGGAAACGAAAACGGCGTTGAAACCATATGGTGCGTATGACACAACGACATAAGGAAACTTTCTACAAAAATTGTCTTATATTAGCATAAAAGATATAAATATAAAAAATATAAATATAAAAAAGGACAAAACATGGCAGTCAGAATAGTGACAGATTCAGCAAGTGATATTTCACAGGAAAAAGCAAAAGAATGGAATATAACAGTACTTCCCCTCAAAGTCAGATTTGGAGAGGAAGAGTTTCTTGACGGAGTAACACTCTCCGGAAAAGACTTTTACAGGAAGCTAGTTGAAACTGACAATATACCCAAAACAAGTCAGATATCGCCTTATGAGTATTCTGAAGAATTTAGAAAAGCCGATGAGTGTGGTGATGAACTTATTTATTTTAGTCTTTCTTCTGAAGTTTCTGGCTCATATCAGAGTGCCTGCATGACAGCAGCTGAGTATTCGGATAACATACACGTGGTTGACACACAGCAATTCTGTGTTTCTGAATATATTATTGTTAATAGGGCTGTACAACTACGAGATCAGGGATTAAATGCAGAGCAAATAATAAGTACTATAACTCCTGAACTGAAAAAAGCTCATGTAATAGCCGTATTTGATACACTTGAATATCTTAAGCTGGGAGGAAGGATCTCTTCGGCAGCAGCTTTTGCAGGCGGCGTACTTATGATTAAGCCTGTTATCACTATTGAGGAGGGTAAAGTTAAGGTAATCGGTAAGGCCAGAGGCTCTAAAAACGGCAATAACATGCTTATTGAATTTGTAAAAAAGTCCGGCGGAATTGACTTTGATAAACCTATATGTCTGGCATATTCAGGGTTTTCCGATGATATGTTAAAAAAATATGTGGAAGACTCAAAGTTTTTGTACGAAGGGCATGAGGAAAGTCTGCAATATGCCATTGCAGGGGCAACTATCGGTACCTATGCCGGTCCCGGTGCAATAGCATTGGCATATTTTGAAAAATAGTATGATTCATCTTAATACAGAACGTACGTATGTGTATATAATATAACGAAATTATGATAAAATAGCATTGTATCACTTACCCGAGAATGGGAGTTTAAGATACAAGGCTAAAGCTCCCACGCTTTTTATATTAGGAGGTTTCGTTATGAAATTTTACAGATGTGAACATTGTGGCAACATTATCACAAAACTAAACGATTCCGGTGTTCCGGTAGTATGTTGCGGAGAGCCTATGAAAGAGCTTGTTCCCGGCGCAACAGACGGAGCTATGGAAAAGCATGTACCTGCAGTTACAGTAGATGGTGACACAATCACTGTAGTTGTTGGTGAAGTTGAGCATCCGATGATGGCTGAGCATTATATCCAGTTCATTTGTCTTGAGACAGATAAAGGATGCATGATCAAAAAACTTAATCCGGGAGAGAAACCTTGTGCGCAGTTTGTACTTGCCAAAGGAGAGAAAGCTGTTGCTGCTTATGAATACTGTAACCTCCATGGTCTTTGGGTAAAAGAAATCTGATTTTTTTGACGTGCTGTTGCTTGTGATTATGAGCGACAGCACATTTTTTGCGATTTTTTTGCAATTTTATGGCAGTCAAAAAAACTCTTGTATTAAACACTTCAACGTGATAAAGTGGAACAGATAATTAAAAATAGATTTTGGAGGAGTGAAATGGCACAGAGAACAGATATTCACAAAGTACTGATCATCGGCTCGGGACCAATTGTCATCGGTCAGGCCTGTGAATTTGATTATTCGGGGACGCAGGCACTTAAGGCTCTTCGAAGTTTGGGATATGAAATAGTACTGGTTAATTCCAATCCGGCAACGATCATGACTGATCCTGAAATGGCGGATAAGACTTATATTGAACCACTTAATGTTGATCGTGTTGCAGCGGTTATTGAAAAAGAGAGACCGGATGCTCTACTGCCTAATCTTGGCGGACAATCCGGACTTAATCTGTGTTCTGAGCTTTACAAAGCAGGTATTCTTGATAAATTCCATGTACAAGTTATAGGTGTTCAGGTTGACGCTATTGAGCGTGGCGAGGACAGAACTGAATTTAAGAAAACAATGGATATGCTGGGCATTGAAATGGCTCGTTCCAAGGCTTGCTATTCCATAGAAGAGGCTCTTGCCGAGGCAGACGAACTTGGATATCCTGTTGTTCTTCGTCCTGCTTATACAATGGGAGGAGCAGGAGGAGGTCTTGTTTACAATAAAGAAGAACTTCAGACTGTTTGTTCCCGTGGACTTCAGGCCTCCATCATTCATCAGGTTCTTGTTGAAGAGTCAATTCTTGGCTGGGAAGAGCTTGAGCTGGAAGTAGTCAGAGACAAAGATAATAACATGATCACGGTATGTTTCATTGAAAACGTTGACCCTGTCGGCGTTCATACCGGTGATTCATTCTGTACAGCGCCTATGCTCACTATAAGTGAGGACCTTCAGAAAGAACTGCAGCGTCAGGCATATAAAATTGTTGAACACATCGGTGTCATCGGTGGTACCAATGTTCAGTTTGCTCACGATCCTAAAACTGGGCGTATCGTAGTAATCGAAATCAATCCGCGTACATCACGTTCATCTGCTCTTGCAAGCAAAGCTACAGGCTTCCCTATTGCCCTTGTTTCAGCCAAACTTGCAGCAGGGCTTACCCTTTCTGAGCTTCCCGATTCTAAGTTTGGAACCTTGGATAAATATGTTCCCGGTGGGGACTATGTAGTTGTTAAATTTGCCCGCTGGGCATTTGAGAAATTCCATGGAGTAGAGGATAAGCTTGGAACTCAGATGCGTGCTGTTGGCGAAGTTATGAGCATTGGCAAAAATTTCAAAGAGGCTTTCCAAAAAGCCATAAGATCTTTGGAAAAAGACAGATATGGCCTTGGCAAAATAGCTAAATTTGAGAATATGTCAAAAGAAGAGCTTATCAGACTGCTTAAAGATGCTTCTTCAGAGCGATATTTCCTTATATATGAAGCTATGAAAAAAGGAGTTTCTGTAGAAGAAATACATGATATAACCAAAGTTAAGCACTATTTCCTTGTTGAAATGAAAGAACTTGTTGATGAAGAAATGGAGCTTGCAAACAAATATAACAATAGGGTTCCCGATGCTTTGGATCTTATCAGGGCAAAAGAGGATGGATTCTCTGACAGATATCTTGCAAAGCTTCTTGGCGTCACTGAAGATGATATCAGAAATGGAAGAGAAAAGGCCGGACTTTGTGAGGCGTGGGAAGGCGTTCATGTGTACGGCACAGACGGAAGTGCATATTACTACTCAACCTATCAGCATGAAGATGAGGGAAGTGTAATAGAGAATGCTCCTGACTCAGGTAATAAAAAGATAATGATCCTCGGCGGAGGACCAAACAGAATCGGTCAAGGTATCGAATTTGACTATTGCTGCGTACATGCGGCTATGGCGCTTAAAAAACTCGGCTTTGAGACAATAATCGTAAACTGTAATCCGGAGACTGTTTCAACCGATTACGACACTTCAGATAAGCTCTACTTTGAGCCTTTGACGCTTGAGGATGTGCTTCAGATTTACAGAAAGGAAAAGCCAATCGGCGTAATAGCTCAGTTTGGAGGTCAGACTCCTTTAAACCTTGCAGCCAAGCTCAAAGAAGAGGGTGTAAATATTCTTGGAACTACGCCTGAAGTAATAGATCTTGCAGAAGACAGAGACCAGTTCAGAATGATGATGGATAAGCTCGGAATTCCTATGGCTGAGTCGGGAATGGCATCTGACGTAGAGACGGCAAAAGAAATTGCGGCAAGAATAGGCTATCCTGTAATGGTAAGACCTTCATTTGTTCTTGGTGGACGCGGAATGGAAATTGTCAGGGATGAAGAAAGTATGGAAGGATATATGAAGGCAGCAGTTGGTGTCACACCTGACAGACCGATTCTTATTGACAGATTCCTTCATAATGCACTTGAATGCGAAGCTGATGCCATAAGTGATGGCACCGAGGCTTTTGTACCTGCAGTCATGGAGCATATTGAACTTGCAGGTATCCATTCAGGAGATTCAGCATGCATAGTGCCATCCATGCATATCTCAGAAAAGCACCTTAAGACTATCGAGGAATATACCAAAAAGATTGCTGTGGAAATGAATGTAGTAGGACTTATGAACATGCAGTATGCCATTGAGGATGACACGGTTTATGTTCTGGAAGCTAACCCTCGTGCATCAAGGACAGTTCCTCTTGTTTCCAAGGTTTGCGGAATAAAGATGGTTCCGGTTGCCACAGATATCATTACATCTGCTATAACAGGACGTCCATCTCCCGTAAAAGAACTGATACAGGCAAAAGAAAACAAGACAGAGCCGCCATATTACGGCGTAAAAGAAGCAGTGTTCCCATTTAACATGTTCCCTGAAGTGGATCCTGTTTTGGGACCTGAAATGAGATCTACAGGTGAGGTTTTAGGGCTTGCAAAGTCTGTCGGCGAAGCATTCTTTAAAGCTCAGGAAGCCGCAAATATGACACTTCCATTAGAGGGAGCAGTGCTCATTTCACTAAATACTGAGGACAAGCCGGCAGCAGCCGATCTTGCAAAGAGCTTTGAAGCTGATGGATTTAAAATCTTTGCTACAGGAAAAACCTATGAAACAATAGTTGAATCCGGCATTGATGCTGTCAGGATAATGAAAAATTTTGAAGGTGGACGACCAAATGTTGAAGACGTTATAAAAAATGGTGACGTTCAGCTTATAATCAATACTCCTATCGGAAAATGCTCTGAACATGACGATGGATACCTCAGAAAGGCAGCCATAAAGGCACGTATTCCGTATATTACTACAGTAGCCGCAGCTAAGGCAGCAGCAGAAGGAATACATGAGGTTAAGGTAAAAGGATGCGGCAACATAAATTCCCTTCAGGATTATCACAAACAGCTGTAAAATTCGGGGATGAAGATATCAGAAGCCTGCAGTAAAAATGCAGGTTTCTTTTATGTTTGAAATGTATATGCAGCGAAAACGTGATAAAATAAAACGTATAAATACGTTTGTTGGGAGGGAAGCTATGTACAAGGATAACAAGATTTGGGTGGCAAACAATGCCAATGGGGACAAGGTATTTCTTTTACCTGAAATGGCTAACAGACATGGCCTTATAGCAGGTGCGACAGGTACAGGAAAAACTGTTACTTTAAAGGTGCTGGCGGAAGGCTTTAGCGATATGGGAGTTCCTGTATTCCTTGCCGATGTAAAAGGTGATCTTTCCGGAATGGTGTGCGAGGGCAGGGATTCTGATGATATGCAGGACAGAATAAAAAGATTTGGGCTTGATGAAGCAGGCTTTTCTTTTACCAAATACCCTGCAACATTTTGGGATGTCTTTGGAGAAAAAGGAATACCGCTTCGCACAACCGTTTCTGAAATGGGACCACTTCTTTTAGCCAGAATTCTGGGACTTAATGACCTTCAGAGGGATATTTTGTCAATCACTTTCAAGATTGCTGATGACAATAACCTTCTTCTTGTTGATACCAAGGATCTTAAGTCAATGCTGAATTATGTTTCTGAGAACAATAAAGAATTTGCGGCTGACTATGGCAATATCAGTAAAGTGTCGATTGCGGCCATTGTAAGAGCTATTGTTTCCCTTGAAATAGCAGGGGCAGATAAGTTCTTTTTTGAGCCTGCGCTTAACATCAGAGACTGGTTCACAACAGGCGAGGGTGGAAAGGGTATGATCAACATCCTTGACAGCACAAGCCTTATAAATAACGGCACTTTGTACGCTACATTCCTCCTTTGGATGCTGTCTGAACTGTTTGAAACTCTTCCTGAAGTGGGAGATCTGGATAAGCCCAAGATGGTATTTTTCTTTGATGAGGCACATCTTCTTTTTGCAGATACTCCAAAGCTTCTCATGGATAAAATTGAGCAGGTTGTTAAGCTTATAAGATCCAAAGGAGTTGGAATTTACTTTGTAACACAGAACCCAAGAGATATTCCCGACGGAGTTTTAGCTCAGCTTGGAAATAAGATACAGCATGCACTTCATGCCTATACACCGTCAGATATGAAGGCTGTTAAGGCGGCAGCAGATTCCTTTAGAGAAAATCCTGCTTTCAAGACAGCAGATGCAATACAGGAGCTTGGAACCGGTGAGGCAATCTGTTCATTTCTTGATGAAGACGGAACACCAACCATGGCTGAGAGAGTATTTATTTTGCCACCACAGTCACTTATGGGCAGCATAGATGATTCGTTGAGAGAAAAAGAAATTAAGCAGAGCGTATTATACAGTAAATATTACGAGCCTGAAGATCCTGATTCGGCATATGAATTTCTTGAGAGAAAAGGACTTGCGGATGCTGAGGCAGCTGCAAAGCTAAAAGCTGAAGAAGAGGCAGCTAAATTGAAAGCAAAAGAAGAGGCTGCAAAAGCGAAAGCCAAAGAAAAAGAGGAAGCGGCGGAAGCCAGAAAGAAAAAACAGGCTGCTAAATCCGTTGGTAATGCCGTTGCGGGAACAGTTGGACGTGAGGTAGGAAAGACCTTTGGCGGAAAGTTTGGAAAATTTGGAAAGACACTTGGAGGTAATCTCGGTGCAAGCCTTGGAAGAGGCATTCTTTCTACATTATTTAAAATCTGATTGTTAATATTCGAATTTAAACCGGCTTCTGTGATACAATAGAAGCTGGTTTCTTTATTTTGCAGATTCTTTTTACAAAAAGAAAAGAGCCTTTAAAAGGCTCTGGAATTTTGGGAGGAGGGGTTGTCAGGTGGGGAACCGGACAACCCGTGTATGAAAAAAAGTATTGTTGGGGGTTCAGAAGTTTTGTCCTTCTGATAGATTATATAGTACAGGGTAAGTGTTTCCAAAATGTGTACGAACTATAAAAGAAATATAATCTATTCTAAAAAATAAATGGGAGAAAAAATAAAAATGTCAGAAAATAATCGAAAAAAAGTATATAAAAATTCCGCAAAACAGGATAAAAATGGGGCTTTTGGGCGATTGATGATTTCCATTATTGTTTTGGGAAGTGTTGTTTTATTGTTCATAAATGTCGCATTACCTATACTAAAAGACAGTGCCAAAAAAGTAGTTGCAGAGAAAACTGTCGATATCCTTACAGAGAATGTCGATAAAATAGCGGAAGAGCATCCCGAAGTAAAAGAGGCTCTGGAATCACTTTCGGATGAAGACAGAGAAACAGTTACTGAAATAGTTGCGGAGCACCTTGACACAGAAACAGCAGGGGAAGTTATGGAATACGTAAATGAAGGAGATAAAGAGGGACTTATGCAATATGCCATTGAAAATCTTTCTCCTGAGGAACTGAGTAAGCTGGCAGAGATATATGGTAAATATTCCGAATGATACATGCCATTACCGTGTCGGATCGGGAGTTTCGTTTTACAACACGAAAAGTTCACAAAAAAAATTATTTTATTCACTTTTTGAACACATTTATAGTTTATATTACTAATTAAGGTTAGTGATGAAACAGTTCTCTAAGCCGTTTAGAGACAATCACTATCTCCCCCTCATAAGAAAATCGCAGGCACTCACGTCCCCCCGTGGGTGTTTTTGCGTTATACGGAAAAATATTTTTGACATCTGATTTTCAATATGAAACATCTTTTAAAAATTCTCCAAAAGCCAATTTTGTATCCGCATTTTCTGTACTTAATGTTTACTATTACACAAAGTGAGTATATGTTGTTTTTTAATGAGGATTTTTGGAACTTAATTCAAAAAGTCATATCTTTACTTGAATAATAAAAGAGCGGATTAAATCTATATTTAATTAAGCAAAAAAATCTACGTAATTATGATATAATTATTGCGTAGATTTTTTTATTATTATGGAAAAAAGAAAAAAACAATCTTAAATATATGTGCGCATCACACGGACATATGTATTTTACTCAAAGATGGTTGATTTATATTAATCAATTAGAGCGAAATTAACCTAAGTTGCTTGACATAAAGTAAGCACTCCTATAACATAATGAAAGTTGCATGATGATATGCGTGTATACAATCTTGTTAATGAGTGCAATGGCGCACAGTTAATGGTGTCCTTGCAATTTTTATAACATGATTGATGTAATGCGTTGAAGCGTCAATGCTTTGCACCGTTATTAGCAACGAGATGCAAATATTAAAACAGGTAGGTGGAGAGTTAGAATGAACACAAAGACACTAATGTACATTGTAAAGAGAATTTTGCTTGCAATTGTTACAGTCTGGGTAGTTATTACTGTTACATTTTTTGTAATGCATGCAGTTCCGGGCGGACCATTCACAGGTGAAAAGGCTGTTACAGAGTCAGTAAAAGCAGCTATGGAAGCAAAATATGGTTTGGATAAGCCACTTGGAATTCAGTATCTTACATATTTAAAAGATATTGTTTTTGGATTTGATTTTGGTCCTTCTCTTAAACAGAGAGGTCGTAATGTCAATGACATTATTTTTGATGGCATGAAGACATCTGCAAAGCTTGGGGTTATCGCAGCAATTATAGCTCTTATCAGCGGAGTAATACTTGGTTCAATTGCAGCTCTTCGCAGGAATAAGTTCATTGACAGAATAATAATGATTATTACTACTGCATTTGTATCAATGCCTTCTTTCATCATGGGATCGCTTCTTCTTATATTCTTTGCCATAAATCTGAAGTGGTTCCCTGCAAATGGTGCATCTAAAAACGGATTAGTTCTTCCGGTCCTGACACTTTCGCTTTATCCTATGGCTTATATTACAAGGCTTACAAGATCTTCAATGCTTGAGGTTCTCGGTCAGGATTACATAAGGACAGCCAAAGCAAAAGGTGTTTCGGGAATGAAGATTATATTCGGTCATGCTCTTAAAAATTCTCTGATTCCTGTAATTACATATTTTGGACCTATGCTTGCGGGAATTGTAACAGGTTCTCTTGTAGTTGAGCAGATATTTGCAGTTCCGGGAATAGGAAGAGCGTTTGTAAACAGTATTACAGGCCGTGATTATCCGCTTGTAATGGGAACAACAATTGTTCTTGCTACACTTATAGTTGTCATGAATCTTGTGGGCGATATCATGTATAAGGTTGTAGACCCGAGAATTACCTTGGAATAAGTTTGTTTAGAGTTTGGTAAGAATCCAGATAATTTATTGAAGACGGAGTTGATTAGAAAAGATGGATATTTCAAAGCTTAATGCGCAGGTTAATATGGATGACTTTATTCCTGCAACAGATGAAGAAAAAGAATATATGGTCCAGATGCGTCCTTCATCTACATTCTTTAAGGACAGTGTCAAGAGACTTTTAAAAAATAAAGTTGCAACGGTATGCTTCTTTATAATAGTGTTAATCACGCTGGCAGCTATTTTTGTTCCAATGTTCTGGCCATATTCATATGATCAGATGCTTGGTATGACACCGGGTAAGCCTGTAGATAATTCTTTTAACGATCTTAAGCCTTTTGAATACGGAAGATCGGAAATAAGAAGGATGGAAGCGGGAGAGACTGTTGTTCCGCATATTTTCGGAACAGATTCTCAGGGAAGAGATTATTTTATCCGTGTGGTATACGGAACAAGAATATCCCTTGCAGTAGGATTTTTTGCCAGCATCATTGTTCTTATCATTGGTATGACAATCGGATCGGTAGCGGGATATGCCGGTGGTAAAGTGGATCTTATAATCATGAGAATTGTAGATATTATCTATTCTCTTCCTGATATGCTTATGGTCATTCTTCTTTCATCAGTGCTTAAAGTGGTAATGGAAGGCGCTTTGGATGGAACGGTACTTGCCAAGATTGGTTCGAACATCATTAGTTTGTTCATAGTATTTGGTGTTCTGTATTGGGTTTCAATGGCAAGACTTATAAGAGGTCAGATACTGTCACTTCGTGAGCAGGAATATGTACTTGCTTCTCAGGCAGCGGGAGCAAATGGAAAATGGATTATTTTAAAGCATCTTATTCCAAACTGCTTTTCTGTAATTATCATTTCAACAGCGCTCCAGATTCCGAGTGCCATTTTCACTGAAAGTTATCTTTCATTCCTTGGCCTTGGTGTAAATGCGCCTATGCCTTCACTTGGCTCTCTGGCATCAGATGCACTTAATGGTATTTCATCTTATCCATACAGACTTGTTATACCCGCACTTGTTATTTCACTCATCGTTCTTTCACTTAATCTTTTTGGTGACGGACTTCGCGATGCATTTGATCCTAAGTTGGAAAAGTAATCACCTGACGAGGTCCTTTCGAGTCTGGTGTACTACTTTGTTCTGGCGAGGCAATAGCCGAGAGCAGAACTACATCAGTAATCACCTGACGAGGTTTTAATCGAGAGTAGAACTACAATATATAACAGGAGATTTGACAAATGAATTTGCTAGAAGTAAGAGACCTTCATACCTCTTTCTTTACGGATGCAGGAGAGGTAAAGGCCGTTAATGGAATTTCTTTTAATCTTGATAGAGGAAAAGTTTTAGGAATTGTTGGAGAATCAGGTTCCGGAAAGTCAGTTACTGCATATTCCATAATGCAGATTCTGGCCGGAACAGGAAAAATAGTTTCCGGTTCAATTAAGCTTGATGGGCAGGAGCTTGTAGGGGCCGGCGAAAAAGTCATGAAAACCGTTCGTGGAAATAAGGTGTCTATAATTTTCCAGGATCCAATGACTTCACTTAATCCAACTTATACAATCGGACATCAGCTTATGGAGGCAATACTTCTCCATACAGATAGAAATAAAGAACAGGCAAAAGAAAGAGCTATAGAAATGTTAAGGCTTGTAAACGTGAACGAGCCTGAAAAGAGAATGAATCAGTATCCCTATGAGTTCTCAGGTGGTATGAGACAGCGTGTAATGATAGCAATGGCACTTGCCTGCGAACCTGACATTCTTATTGCTGATGAACCTACTACAGCCCTTGATGTTACTATTCAGGCTCAGATTCTTGATCTTATGAAAGATCTTCAAAAAGAGCTTGGAATGGCTATCATAATGATCACACATGACCTTGGAGTTGTTGCTCAGATGTGTGATGAAGTGATTGTTATGTATGCCGGTTCGATTTGCGAGCAGGGTACTGCGGATGAAATTTTTTATAATCCATGTCATGAGTATACTAAAGGACTTCTTCGTTCCATTCCAACAGAAGGGAAGGAGGGCAAAAAGCTTGAACCTATAGCCGGAACACCGATTGACCTTCTGAATATGCCAAAGGGATGTCCGTTTGCACCAAGATGTGACGCAGCCATGAAGATATGTTTGCGTGAAAGAGCAGAGCGCATGCAGATCAATGATGATCATGCTGCCGGGTGCTGGATGAATGTTAAGAAGCAGATGGAAGGCAGGAATTAATATATGAGCGAAGTATCAAATAAAAAGAATCTTTTGGAAATAAAGCATCTTAAAGAATACTTCAATGTCAATGTGGGATTTTTTAAGACAAAGCCACTTAAGGCAGTAGATGATGTTTCTTTTACCATAAAAAAGGGAGAGACACTTGGACTTGTAGGAGAGTCCGGCTGTGGAAAAACAACAGTTGGCCGTACAATCCTGAATCTTTACAAGCCAACAGCCGGAGAAATCTGGTATGACGGCAAACAGATAAAAACCAAGGAAGATATTAAAGAGTTTAGAAAGAAAGCCACAATGGTTTTCCAGGATCCGTATTCTTCACTTAATCCGAGAATGACAGTATCGGATATTATCGGAGAACCTCTTGATATCCATGGCCTGTATAAGACCAAAGAGGAGAGAAGGGAACGTATTCTCGAACTTATGAGTTATGTAGGACTTAACTCTGAACATGCATCCAGATATGCACATGAGTTCTCGGGCGGACAGCGTCAGCGTATCGGTATTGCCAGATCTTTGGCAGTAAATCCTGAATTTATCGTGTGTGATGAGCCGGTTTCAGCTTTGGACGTATCAATTCAGGCGCAGGTTATTAATATGTTTGATGAGCTTCAGGACAAGCTTGGACTTACATATCTTTTCATCGCTCATGACCTTTTGGTAGTAAGACATATAAGTGACAGAATAGCAGTTATGTACCTTGGCAAGATGGTAGAGCTTGCTGATGCAGAGGAGATTTACAATAATCCACTTCATCCATACAGCAAATCCCTTCTTTCTGCTGTTCCTGTACCGGATCCTAAAATTGCAAGAGCCAATAAGAGAATTGTCCTTTCGGGAGATATACCGAGCCCTTTAAATGCACCGTCAGGATGCCCGTTCAGAACAAGATGTCCATATGCCCAGGAGGATTGTGCCATGAGTATGCCTGAGTTTAAAGAGGTTTCATCCGGACATTTTGTTGCATGTCACCATATTGAAGATGTTGCAAAGATTCAGAACAAGATAGTTCTTAACTAAAGCTAAAAGATGCTTTAAGGCATTTTTTAATAAAATTATTATCTTAATAAGGAGGATAATTATGAAAAAGAAGTTATTATCAGTATTACTTGCTTCATCAATGGTACTGAGCCTTGCAGCTTGTGGCGCATCCGGCGACACTGCTACAGAGAGCACAGATACTCAGCAGTCACAGAACACAGATACTACAGCAACTGAATCAGCATCATCTTCTGATGCAGCAGCTGCAGACACAGCATCTAACACAGGTGTTATCAATGTTTGTCTTGCTTCTGAGCCTGCATCACTTGATCCGGCACTTAACTCAGCTGTTGATGGTGCTACTTTGATCAACCACCTTTTCTCAGGTCTTGCAAAGTGGGGACTTGATGCAAACGGAAATCTTGAGCTTCAGCCTGATTGTGCAGAAGCACTTGTAGAAGGTGTAGAGAATGAGGACGGAACAGTTACTTATACTTACACACTAAGAGATGGTCTTACATGGTCTGATGGACAGCCTGTAACTGCTGCTGACTTCGTATTTGCATGGAACCGTGCTGCCAGTCAGGCTCTTGCAGCAGATTATGGTTACATGTTCGAGGTTGTTGACGGATATGCTGATATTTGGGCTGACGGAGCAACAGGTGATGAAAAGCTTAATGTAACAGCTGTTGATGACAAGACTCTTGAGGTTACACTTGTTAATCAGATTTCTTATTGGAATGAGCTTCTTGCATTCCCTACATATATGCCTGTTCGTGAGGATGTTGTTGCAAATGAGTCATGGGCTACAGATCCTTCAACATATGTAAATAACGGTGCTTACACAATGACATCCTGGGAGCACAACTCAGTTATCACACTTACCAAGAATGATAGCTTTGTAGATGCAGCTGATGTTACTATGAACGAGATTAACTTCTACCTGTCAGATGATGCTAACAATATGCTTGCTAACTTCGAGAACGGTGATTGGGAGTTCATCGACGACGTTCCTACAAATGAGATTGCATCTCTTAAGGAAAACTATCCTACACAGTTTGTAACAGCAGGTCAGCTTGGAACATACTATGTATGCTGGAACATCAACGAGGAGCTTCTTCCTTCAACAAGTACTCTTACAGGTGTAGACAAGACAAATGCAGAGAATGAGATTCGTAATGCACTTGCACTTCTTATTGACAGAAACTACATCGTTAATGACATTGCACAGGGAGGACAGGTTCCTGCTTCTTCATTCGTAGCTATGGGTCTTACAGATGCTGACGGATCACAGTTCTATGAGAATGCCGGATCTGATAGCAGCTTTACAGGTTATTATGATGTAACAGATGCTGCATATGAAGCAAACTGGACATCAGCTCTTGAAACACTTAAAAAGTACTACACATTTGATGAAGCAACACAGCAGTTTACAGACTTCCCTACACTTACATACCTTTACAATACATCAGAGGCACATAAGGCAATTGGTGAAGCTATTCAGTCAACATTTGCAGGTATAGGTATCACACTTAACCTTGAGAACCAGGAATGGGCTACATTCCTTGATACACGTAAAGCAGGTAACTACTCAATCGCTCGTAACGGTTGGCTTGGTGACTACAACGATCCTATTTCATTCCTTGATATGTGGACAACTGCTTCAGGTAACAATGATGTTCAGTTTGGTAAGGGCGACAACGCAAGCGTTGCTGCATACTCACTTGACCTTACAGATCTTGGATATGACACAAAGGTTGAGAATGGAACATGGGCTGAAACATATGATGTACTGATCGGTGACATCAAGACTTGCACAGATGCCAATACTCGTTATGCACTTATGCACAGAGCAGAAGACCTTCTTATGTCAACAGGTTACATATGCCCGATTTACTACTACACAGATCTTTACATGATTTCAGACAAGGTAAACGGCTTCTTCTCAAGCCCGCTTGGATATAAGTACTTCATGTATTGCACAGTTGCAGAATAATTCATAAGATACTTCAAAGGGCTTTGACTTTTAACAGGTCAAAGCTCTTTTTTTATTTAATAGGAAATTGCGCCTTTACGGCGCAACCTTGAATTAAAAGGCCCGGGCAAGACCGGGCCATGCAAAGCGGAGGTATGCTGATTGTTATTATCAGTCTACCTCGTCAAAGAATTCATCATCTTCGTGCAT
>NZ_JAGBLU010000065.1 GCF_017635265.1 Butyrivibrio sp. | reverse complement strand
TTTTTTATTAACAGTCTCTATTGCTCATACTAAATCGCTCTATCCAAAGCTATGGGCACAAATGGATTTTTCTATTTACTTAAGATAATACTTTTTTATAGCAGAACAGCAGATGAGCTGGAAGTTTAGACATAGTTATGTGAACGATTTATTTTGAAATGATGATAAATGGACATAAATAAGCCCACAAAAGACTTGTGTTCTGAATAAGCATGAAACAAGTCTTTTATGGGCGTTTTATGTCCAATTTATCACATTGAAAAATACCGGAGTGAACAGAACTATGTCTAAACTTCCACATCATCTGCGTCCGTTTACAAGAAAATATGCTCTTGTTATAGAGTTAGTTGCCGGCTGCGACGTTTTCCGGGACGGTGTCGACTACTGTTTCCTGAGGAGTTTCTGCGGCTGCTTCAGGATTTGCTGCGGCGGCAGCTGCCTGCGCTGCAGCCTGTTCAGCTGCAAGTATCTCTTCTATGCCTTCCTGAGCCATAAATTCGGCTGTATGATGACAGGTGTTAAGAACAGTAGTAGTGTTACCATTTTCGTCTGTAACGGTCGTATATGCAGAATTGGTAGGTGTATAGTTTACAAATCCTGACTGAAGAGCAGCCGGTACTTCCGGTGACAGTTCATATACACCGGCTACTTTGAATGGACAGCTTTCCGCGGCAGGAATGCCGTCTATAGCGCACATTGTTCCGGCATAATGAACATTACAGCTTTCAGTAGGAACTGTGCCTTCTTCAAAGTATTCTGTATAAAGCGTTCCATCGCAGAGCCCTGCAATTGGCTGCTTTCCTGATCTCGAACAAACTGTTGCCGAAACAATTCCATCCGGAATACTAAAGGATGAGTATGGAAGATCTTCGTGAATCTTTTCCATTACTTTTCTCCACATGGTCTTGGAAAGGTTCTTTTCGGCAGAGCTAGTCATTTTTGCGTTGTTGTCATATCCGGTCCAGGTAGTAGCTGTATAGTAGTTGGTGAAACCTGCAAACCATACATCCACGTAATCGGAAGTTGTACCTGTCTTACCGGCAATCGCTGTTGTTCCAAAGTTAACAGAACCACCTGTTCCGCTTGTAACAACATCCTGCATGGCACTTGTTAAAAGAAATGCTGTTGTCTCTTTAAGGATTCTCTTTGAGTTAGCCTGTGTATTATCGAGAATGACGTTTCCGTCGTGATCTACAACCTTAGTATAAAGCTTAGGTTCAATGTAGACTCCACCGTTTGCGATAGCAGCATAAGCGGCATTAAGTTCAAAGTTCTTAACACCTTTAGTCAGTCCTCCAAGAGCAGTTGACTGCTGGATATCTGAGTATGTCTTTCCGTTTATTACTTCTTTTTCAACAAGTGTAGTAAAACCAAAGTTTTTAAGGTAATCAAAGGCAAGCTGCGGAGTGATGAGGGTAATGGCTTCTACTGCTATAACGTTCATCGAATCCCTTATGGCAGCTCTTACGTTATTGAGACCTCTGTATTCTGATCCCCACCAGTTACGGACTAAAGTTCCGTTTGAATAAGCAAATGGCGCGTCATTAAAGACAGTTGCAAGAGTGAGCCCGGCGCTATCAATACCCGGTGCATATGTTGAAATAACTTTAAATGTTGAACCGGGCTGTCTGTAGGAGTCGGTTGCTCTGTTAAGTGTTCTGCTGGCTGTCTTGGCTCCACGTCCGCCCACCATGGCAACAATGTATCCGGTGCTTTGTTCCTCGATTGTTATTGAAACCTGAGGCTGCGGAGTAAGGTTTATTTTTTCCCCAAGAACAGTATCACCTTCAGACATTACGGATGCCTTATATTCCTCAATTGCAGCGTTGGCATCTTCTGAAGAATCAAAGAGCATGTTGAAGCTGCTTTTTTGTTCTTTGAAATAACTGCTGAACATTTCACTGCTGTAGTTGGTTACTGTTCCGTCTGATGCCTTAACTGAAAGCTCATATGCAAGAAGATACTTGGTTCCCTCAGGGTAATTGCTTTCGTCTGTGTATACTTCATCACAGATGGCCTGAATCTTAGGATCCTGAGTTGAATAAATCTTAAGTCCTCCGCTGTAAAGCAGTGTATAAGCCTGAGTCTCGTTATAACCTGCAGCAATAAGGTCTTCCAGTACCTCATTTGTAAGTGCATCAACAAAATATGAGTTGATAGTAGTATCACCGCCGGTTTCTTCATTTACGTTTTCAATGCGGGCGTATACGTCATCATTCATTGCGGCATCGTATTCAACCTGAGTGATATACCCCTGCGAAAGCATATCACGTAATACCTTATTCCTACGCTCAGCATTTTTATCCGGGTGAGTTATAGGATTGTATTTGCTGGGGTTTTGGGTAATTCCGGCGATAACAGCGCACTCTGAAAGAGTCAACTCGCTTACAGATTTGTTGAAATAACGAAGAGAAGCGGCCTGAACACCAAGAGTATTCGAACCCAGGTTAATGGTGTTCATGTAGTTAATAAGGATTTCATCCTTGCTCATTTGCTTTTCAAGCTGAATTGCAAGGTATTGCTCCTGAATTTTACGTTTGATACTCTGAAGTGTGGTTTCGTTGGTCCAACCGGAGAAAACATTGTTCTTAAGAAGCTGCTGAGTAATGGTGCTGGCACCTTCTGAAAAATTACCGGTCGTTATACCCTTAACTGCAGCACGGATAATACCCTGAATATCAATACCGTTGTGTTCATAGAATCTTGAATCCTCGATGGCGACGAAGGCATGAGCAAGATCTTCAGGAACCATATCCATAGTTACAGGTATTCGATTGGAGTCTGTAGAGACAAGCTTGGCGGTTTGATTGCCCTCTGTGTCATACACAAATGTAGAGAAGCCTGACGGAGTTACATCGATGTTAGTAATATCCGGTGCTGTGGCTATAATGCCGTTAAAAACACCTATTCCGGCGCTTGCTCCTATAATGAATAGTCCTATTATAAGAGAAAGTAAAATATAGAATCCGAAGAGACTAAATTTCTTTCCCCATTTATCGGTACCGGAATTAAGCGTTTTGGCCTGATTGACGATACCTCTTTTCCCGTAATTCATACATTAACCTTCCTGTTTATTGCATTTTAACCAGTAAAGTATACCATGAATCTAAAGGATAATAAAGAAATGAGCCCAAAATTAAGATTTGTAACATTTGTGCTATATTTCTGATATAATTTAGCACATGAATGATAAAGAGTTTTATAAAATCGTAACTTCACAGGGAAGTAGTGAGATTGTTGAGAAAAAATCCCGCTTTATAGCAAATGTCTTTCCGGTTGAAAACCAACAGCAGGCAGAAGAGAAGATCGCTGAGATCACCAAAAAATACTGGGATGCACGACATAACTGTTATGCATATGTTATAGGGATAAATGGCGAAAATACCAGATGCAGTGACAACGGAGAACCATCAGGAACAGCCGGAAAGCCGATACTTGAAGTTATAAATGGCTCAGGGCTCACCAATACACTTGTAATTGTAACAAGATATTTTGGAGGTGTTCTTCTTGGAACAGGAGGTCTTGTAAGAGCCTACACTCAAGCTGCCCAGGCCGGAATTGCAGATGCAGAAGTTGGACAAATGGTCTATTCTCAGCTGCTGACATTGGAAGTGGCCTATAATATGGTAAACAATGTTCAGTATTATCTTGGACAGAACAATGTCTCCATTGCGGATTCTCGTTACGAGGCAAATGTTCAGTTTGACATCTGTGTAAAGGAAGCTGAAGTAAAGCGCATAGTTGAGGGACTCATCCAGAAATGTGAAGGGCAAATAAAGATATTTGAACGTGATAAAGGATATTATTTAGATGTTCAAGAAATAGATTGATAATACAATGAAAATGGCGTTCCGAAAAAGAACGCCATTTTTTTGAAATTAAAAATTAAATTGACTTGGTTGGTGCATTCTTAAATTTTTAATTTAAGAATGAATTATTTTTTGAATCCGGCTCTCTTACGGAGTGTAGGATCGAGAATTCTCTTTCTGATTCTAAGGCTTGTAGGTGTTACCTCTAAAAGCTCATCATTATCGATAAATTCGATGCACTGCTCAAGTGACATGATTCTCGGTGGTACAAGACGAAGAGCTTCATCGGATGATGATGTTCTTGTGTTTGTGAGGTGCTTTGTCTTACATACATTAACTTCTACATCCTCTGACTTACCGCTTGTTCCGATAACCATTCCTGAGTATACTTTATCACCGGGCTTGATGAATAACTGTCCGCGGTCCTGAGCATTGAAAAGACCATATGCTGTAGCTTCACCTGACTCGAAAGCGATGACTGAACCTGTCTTACGGTAGTTCATATCTCCCTTATAAGGAGCATAGCCATCGAAGATTGTGTTGATGATACCGTTACCCTTTGTATCAGTCATGAACTCACCTCTGTATCCGATAAGTCCACGTGAAGGAATGTTGAACTCAAGACGAGTGTATCCACCGTTTCCAGCACCCATATTTACAAGCTCACCTTTTCTTTCGCCGAGCTTCTGAATAACGCTTCCGGAGAATTCATCAGGAACATCGATATAACACTTCTCCATAGGTTCAAGCTTGTGACCCTGTTCGTCTGTGTGGTAGATAACCTCTGCCTTACTTACAGCAAACTCAAAGCCTTCACGACGCATTGTCTCAATAAGGACTGAAAGGTGAAGCTCACCACGTCCTGAAACCTTGAATGTCTCTGTAGTATCTGTATCTTCAACACGAAGAGAAACATCAGTATTAAGTTCTTTATAAAGTCTGTCACGAAGGTGACGGCTTGTTACATACTTACCTTCCTGTCCGGCAAGTGGAGAGTCATTAACAATGAAGTTCATTGAAATAGTAGGCTCTGAAATCTTCTGGAATGGAATAGCAACCTGATTATCAACTGAGCAAAGTGTATCACCAATCTTAAGATCTTCGATACCTGAAATGGCAACGATTGAACCAATCTTTGCTTCCTGAACTTCAACTCTTCCAAGGCCATCGTACTCGTAGAGCTTGCTGATCTTGGTCTTGATACGTCTGTCTGGCTCGTGGTGGTTAACAACTACAACTTCCTGGTTAACCTTAACGACACCGTTATCAACTTTACCTACACCGATACGTCCAACATACTCGTTGTAATCGATTGTGCTGATAAGTACCTGTGTGCTGGCATCAGGATCACCAACAGGAGCAGGAATATAATTAACGATTGTGTCAAGAAGTGGCTTCATATCTGTGCCGGGCTCATCAAGTGAAAGTGATGATGTTCCAGCCTTAGCTGATGCAAATACGAATGGGCAGTCAAGCTGATTGTCATCTGCGCCAAGATCCATAAGCAGCTCAAGTACCTCATCGATAACGTCGTTTGGTCTTGCCTCAGGACGGTCAATTTTGTTGATACATACAATAACAGGAAGACCAAGATCCATTGCTTTACCAAGAACGAACTTTGTCTGAGGCATTGGACCTTCAAAAGCATCAACAACAAGAATAACGCCGTTTACCATCTTAAGAACTCGCTCAACTTCTCCACCGAAATCGGCATGGCCGGGAGTATCAATGATGTTGATCTTGATATCTTTATATGTGATAGCTGTGTTTTTAGACATGATGGTAATGCCACGTTCTTTTTCGATATCGCCGGAATCCATAACACGTTCTACAACTTCCTGACCGGCACGGAATACACCACTCTGTCTTAAAAGTCCGTCAACCAGAGTTGTCTTACCATGGTCAACGTGAGCGATAATAGCAACATTTCTTACATCATTTCTAGTCTGCTTCATAAATAAACCTTTCTTATAATAATACTACTCACAATTATTTCTCAAAACTTTAGTAGTATAGCACGCGTTTTTTTATAGTTCAACCCTATTTTGTGTTCCTTAATAAAGTGATAATAAAATATTTATATGTTACTGTTCAGGCAGAAATGCGCACTATGCTGCGCATTACGTAAGAAAGTGATTTGGGAGTGAGCGCATTCCTTCGACGATGGCAAATTAGAATAAAGGCGCAAATCAGTTACCAGTGCAAGCAGGAAGTGAGTGAACAGTAACGTTTATAGAACGTTTATAGTGACGAGTTTATAGGAAAACGTGCGCTGCACTTGACACGTATTTTTTCGTGATGTAGTATTTAAAACAACTGAAAACGGTTTGGATAGAGGTTGCGTATTTAATGAGTATCTCTGTGGATGTGTCAGGCACAGATGAATCAGAGAGAAAGGTAAATACGCCGAAAGGTTCAATTACCTGATAATTGAATGCTTGGGCATGCAGTAAACAGCTGTATGACTGTCATCGGAAGATGGGGCGCTATCAACAATACAAATGCTTTAACCGGGATTGTTATAGGCTCATCAGATTTTCTGTTGAGTCTTTTTCTTTTGAAAAGAACGTTTGATGAAGTGCTTTTAGATCTGGTGAATCCTGTTAAACAGACTAATTAATAAAAAACAGCCAAAAGGAGGGCAAAATGGCTATATTTAAGGGAGCAGGAGTTGCAATCGCAACACCATTTAAGGAAAACGGAGAAGTTAATTATGAAGAGTTTGGTAAGCTCATTGAGTTTCAGATTGAAAACGGAACAGATGCCATCATAGTATGCGGAACTACAGGTGAAGCAGCAACCATGACTGAAGAGGAACACATGGAAGTTGTGAAATACTGTATAGATAAGGTTGCAAAAAGAATTCCTGTCATTGCCGGAACGGGTTCAAATTGCACTGAGACAGCAATAAAGCTTTCAAAACTTGCCCAGGAATATGGTGCTGATGGAGTTTTGCTTGTTACTCCTTATTACAATAAGGCTACACAGGGCGGACTTATAGCTCATTTTTCAGCCGTTGCAAAAGAAATTGATATTCCTATTATCCTTTACAATGTGCCAGGCAGAACAGGCTGCAATATTTTACCGGAAACAGCTGTAAAGCTTGCCCGTGAATATAAAAATATCGTAGGAATCAAGGATGCGACAGGAAATATTTCACAGACTATAAAGATGATGCAGCTTTCTGAAGGATGCATAGATCTTTATTCAGGTGATGATGATCAGATTGTGCCTATTATGTCAATCGGAGGACTTGGAGTTATTTCGGTTCTTTCAAATGTAGCACCAAGACAGACTCATGAAATTTGTAAAAAATGTCTGGATGGAGATTTTGCCGCTGCAAGAGAGCTTCAGTTCAAAGCGTTTCCTCTTGTAAAAGCTCTTTTCTCTGAAGTAAATCCTATCCCTGTTAAGAGTGCACTCAAGATGATCGGAATAAATGCAGGCCCGCTTCGTCTTCCGCTTACAGAGATGGAACCTGAGAATCAGGAGAAGCTTCGCGCAGAAATGAAGAAGTTTGGTCTTATCTGATAATATACTGTCAACAGGTATATGTGGATAAAAAGAAGTTATCCACAATTGATAACTATAAATAAGCTTAAACATATGATTTAAGAGGAGTAAATATGACAAAAATGATAATGCACGGCTGCAATGGCCGTATGGGACATGTAATTATCGACCTTGTTAAGGAAGATAAGGATATAGAAGTTGTTGCCGGAGTGGATGCCTATGGCGAAAACTCCTACGATTTTCCGGTGTTTAAGAGCCTTGAGGAATGTGATGTGCAGGCTGATGTTATTGTTGATTTCTCCAATGCTTCTGCAGCAGATGGTCTTTTAGCATACTGTGAAAAGACATCAACTCCTGTTGTTCTTTGTTCAACAGGTTTATCAGAAGCTCAGCTTGCAAGGGTAAAAGATGCCTCAAAGAAGGTTGCGGTACTTAAGTCTGCCAATATGTCTGTTGGTGTAAATGCACTTTTAAAGGTGTTAAAAGAGGTTTCTCCACTTTTTGCGGCAGCGGGATTTGATATTGAAATAGTTGAAAAACACCACAACCAGAAGCTTGATGCACCAAGTGGAACTGCTATTGCGCTTGCTGACAGCATTAACTCTTCACTTGGAAATGAATACGAGTATGTCTATGACAGAAGCAGCAGAAGAGAGAAGAGACCTGAAAAGGAAATAGGAATATCGGCAGTTCGTGGTGGAACAATCGTCGGAGATCATGATGTTATCTTTGCAGGACACGATGAAGTTGTAACTCTTTCCCACAGAGCTTATTCAAGAGCGATTTTTGGAAAAGGAGCTATTGAAGCAGCCAAGTTTTTAGCCGGAAAGCCTGCAGGAATGTATGACATGAGTAACGTACTTGCTTGATGATGACACGGCTGAAGTTATACTACACAATGCTTTTAGGCACTTGTGCAGCAGACTTCGGCCGTTTTTTCTAATGAAAGGGATGACAATGAAGTTTAGACCCTGTATTGATATTCATAATGGAAAAGTTAAACAGATAGTCGGTAGTACTTTAAGTGATAAGGGAGACCGGGCTTTAGAGAATTTTGTTGCTACAAAAGAAGCTGTGTTTTATTCAAATATGTACAGAGAGCTAGGACTTAATGGCGGACACGTGATTCTTCTTAATGCAGTTGACAGCCCTTATTATGAGATGACAAAAAGACAGGCACTTAATGCTCTTATGGCCAATCCCGGGCTTTTGCAGGTTGGCGGCGGCATTACTGCTGACAATGCAAAGGAATTTCTGGATGTAGGAGCATCGCATGTAATAGTTACTTCTTATGTATTCAAAAATGGTAAAGTCAATTTCACAAATTTAAAGAAACTGGTTAAGGCTGTGGGTAAGGAGAAAATCGTGTTGGATCTTTCCTGTAAGGCAATGACAAAAAACGGTGACTTGGTGCAGGGGAATGAATACTATGTAGTTACCGACAGGTGGCAGAAGATGACTGAAGTTAAGCTCTGTGCTGAGACTTTGGATGAGTTGTCAAAATACTGCGATGAATTTCTGATACATGCTGCGGATGTTGAGGGAAAACAAGCCGGGATTGAAGAAAATGTGATCAAACTGCTGGCTGATTGGGGAAAAATACCTATTACATATGCGGGCGGAGTTGGAAACATTAGTGATATTAAAAAAATCAGAAAACTTGGAAAAGAAAAAATAGATATTACAGTTGGATCTGCCCTTGATATATTTGGAGGTCATCTAAAGCTTAAGGAAGTGATGGATGCTTGTAGCTTATGAAAAAAAGCCATCTGACTTTCGTCAGATGGCTCTTCCTATTAATCATTGTTACAATCTTGCAAATTCAAAATATATATATATTAGAATAAGGCACTTTGTAGTCTGATTAATCGCTCTAATCAAGAATTAAAGCTTGTTTACGTTTACGGCCTGAGGTCCCTTTTCGCCCTGGATTACATCATACTCTACAGAAGCGCCCTCTTCGAGAGACTTGAAACCTTCCATGTTGAGTCCTGAATAATGTACGAATACATCATTTCCAGC
>NZ_JAGBLU010000064.1 GCF_017635265.1 Butyrivibrio sp. | reverse complement strand
GAGTTCCGTCATCAATGAAGTTCGTGGTGTAACTGATCGGGCAGACAGCGGAATCCTTATCAAAGTTCATGTCCTTGGCAATGATCCTGTTGACCTCAGCAATGTCGTGTGAGTCTTTCAGAATCTGTGCCGCGGTTTCAGCCGTGCCTCCATAGACAAACACGTTAAAGGTGGTATTCTCCATAATGTGCTTGTACTCGTTCTTGTTTTCAATGCCTGTTCCGCTGATAGAGGCGTTCCATGCGGCTTCCACTTTATCCGTCACATTACTCGTAGTAAGCTTTACAACGATCATTCGTCCGAAGTCTACGCTGGTGATAAGAGCATCTGCAGGATTTTTCTCATCAATGCAGTTTTCCATAAGGTCTTCGGGGGTCACCTCATCTTTGAAAAGCGAAGACGCTGTAAGCGGTTCGACTCTTGCGGTATAATAAATCTGATTAAAGCAGATGAGCATTTCTTTCTGCTTGCCTTCTGAATACGCCTTGAAATCCACGCCAAACAGCTTGTCCGCGCGCTTGATACCGAGCTTTGCTTCAATCTGCCTTGAATCATATACGAACGCATTCCTATAAGACATCTTCGCAGCTGCTTTATGTCCATCCTCAAACCATTTCTGAACCATCGCATTTACCGCTGCCATTACCCTATGACGGTTTGGCTTATTTACGACCACAGGTTCATTCGTATTTCCATTAATATCAAGGCCTACCGTTATCGGCTTTCTCGGAAGATCCTCCCCGGATATACCATTGGGTCTTCCATCCACCAATGCAGAATCTGCATGTACAATGGCGCCGGGATAGACGCTGTTAAGGTTTCCACTGATTGCAGACAGATCTGCCGTCTGATCTTCAGCACTTTCCTTGATGCGGCTTATGATGATAAAACTGTTATCGTCCCCTTCCCTGACGCTCGGTTTGATATCAAGTTGCGGGTCCGTGCCCTTGTCAACCAGAATTTTGGACTTATCTGGTGCAAGATCCTTCAGATATTTTTCAAGTATACGCTTGTTATTCGTTACTGTTTCCATATTATGACGCTCCTTTCCATATTGTACTGATATTGATATAATGCTGGTATCGCTGAGATACTTTCTAATATATGACAGTCTGCTGTAAAACTCCTGTTCAATAGATTTTTTCCGAGACAGACTTGACACATTTTCAAGCCACTGATTTTGCTCATATTATCAATATACAGCCTGCATGTTTATGATGAGCAGGCTGTATATTTGTTTTCTTGTCATATACCACAATGGGCTTCCTATTGTTTCCGGGGAAAAGCCGAATCCCTATGTTCCACTGATTTAGCCAGTTTGCTTGGATTCATCAGCCTTTTGTAAAGGCTTCAAGACATCCTAAATATCATTGAACGGATTGTTTTAGGCCATAGCCCCAGCATCCTCAATCCTTAAAAGGGAGCATCTCTTTCGTGCATCGCAGAATCCCCTTTCCGCACCTGCAACCCGGTGCTGTGTATTCAACATAAAAAGCCGGTATTGTTTGTTGCACTCTAACTGTATCAATATTCAACAAGTTTTCTAATTACCATATATGAAAGCATTTTTTCTTTTTCATATGTGGTAATTATCAAGCGAGTTTCCTTCACACACGATGAAACAAAAAAACGCAGGAGGGAACTCGATATGATATCTTTTGAGCCGATGAGGAAATTCATGAAAGAAAAAGGAATCACCCAGTACCAGCTATTGAAGGACGGAGTCTTGCTCCCGGCACACGTGACACGGCTGTCATACAACCATAATTTCACATTGAAATTCATAGATAAGCTCTGCCGTGAGCTGGATTGCCAGCCTGGGGATTTGATAGAGTATGTTGGGGATGAGTGAAGAGTGGATATGGTTCTAAAATGTTTGATGAAGGAAAGTAGAAATAATTATAGAAATGTACATAACAAGACAGCTATGACATTTGATTATTCAATATCATAGCTGCCTTTGTTATAACAATCAAATGGGCAGTTTTTAAATTTAGTGACCAAATTTTATAATTGTGTTTAAGAAATCACAGCTGGTAGTTCCCACCCAATTTCTAATATTGCCACCTGCACTCACATCTACACCATCAGCCGGATCAATAATGCGCATAATAACATGACCCTCTGCATCTAACTCGTTTGATCCATATGCGAAGATATAGTGTTGAGGCATCTCATTTTGGTTATCACCCATCAACAGAATCGCTTTTTCTCCAGTTTTTAAATCATCTATTTTGCTTATTTTAGTTATGTTTCCAATACTTCCAAGCTTTTTAACAATACTATCCTTTGACGTATAAATAATGGCTTTTGTTCCCTGTTCTCGCCTAATACTTGATAAATTCAAATCCTCACACATTTTTGCAGGGGATGAATAATTTCTTACTATATTCCAATCAATCTGCAATTTTTGTAAATCAGGTAGAATTTTCATATTATCTATATCCGCCTTAGTAAACCAGATTCTACTATATATCACCTGAATAAAACTATCTGCTTTATCATTATTATAAGGTATTCCCTGCTCTTCGGCATCTTTCCATTCCCAATATGCTATTGCATACGCTCCACACCTGTAATCAGTTTTTTTAGTCTCGTACTCTTTATCTTTTTGGCTATAATATACCATAGCATTCTCCTTATTTACGATATTATTCCTGCTCTTTATGTTGTATCCACATTATACTTACTGCCTCCTCTAATTTTAATTACCAGAAATGAAACAAAAAATCTCCGATAGCCATTCAGCGGTTCAAATCCTAACCAAAGAACAGATAACGGAGAAGTATTAATTTTCAAGGCAGTTGTCAATCAATACAGAAATAATTATCATGGATGCAAAACAGCTGCCCTGTGTTCCCGCTCACACTTCGACCTCCACGGTCACGCCAGCCTTGAAGATAACCTCATAGCCGTCATCCTTCACGACCACATTATCCAGGTAGCGGATGACCAGGTCGTTGTTGAAGGCTTCTATCCGCCCATTTTCGTCCAGCACCTCCTCCGGCACCGTGTACCTCGTGCGGCTGAAGAAGTCATCGTAGTCACGGCAGGCTCCGGTTTCTTCCACCTCCGGCTCTTCTTCCCTCGCCATCCACTCCGGCAGGCTGTTTTTGACCATCTCGTCCACCAACTCCAGCAGGAGCCTGATCTGCACCTCCGTGTTTGCGTGCTCCGCCCGCTCGGCGTAGAGTCCATCCTTTTGCCGCCTGATCTCCACAATCTGGCTTCGCAGGAAAGCCGTCTCATCCATCTCGCTGGTGATGACCTGTGTGCTGCCAACCTCGTCAACCACGGTTGTGTTCATCGGCTCCTCGTCTTCCGGCACAGCCTCCGCTAGCACCTCAAGCCGCTCCTCCAGCCTGTCCTACTGTCCGTCCACAATCTGAACCCACGTATCATTCCTTCTTTTCCTCCGGCTCTTTATCCCATAATAGTTCTTTCATCCTATCATGGATCACGCCCAACATCGTAGCACATGACTTCACTGCCAGCTGGTCTTCGCCAAGCGTGTCCTGATCCATCCCAAGGGCTATGACATCCAGATTACACCTTAGGCACTCCAGCTTGTAGATCTCACTGTCAAGCTCCAGTCTGTTTTTAAAATCCGCCATTATGGTCCCTCCTATCTGCATTTTCCTTTGGTTGCATCTAAAGTATAAGACCGCAGAACCCTCTGGTCACTGAGATTACAATCCCATGATTTTTGCGAATGCGTTCGCAATTTTCACACCTGTTTTAAATGCCACTTGGGAACGACGTAAAATAACAAAAATACGACCACAAAAATGCAGGAACGAAGCCACTTTCAGCAGCCTCGTTCCTGCCACACTTATCGAATACTGATTCTTGTTGATCTACTGCACGTTCTCCCACTCGGCATGATCAAAAACTTACTGTGATGATATTATACTGGCGCAAAATCCCTGTAATCTCTCCAATGGAAATACAAAATGAGCAGAAAGCTGCATACACCGATGAAGATTCCCCATATAAGATCGTAGGATTTCCAGCCCTTGCAGCATTCTAATATGAAATCAGTCCATACATAAGACATCAGAAGTGCCGATATGGCAAATCCATACTTGGTATGCATGATCCACATAAGTCCTATAAAGATTCCTGCAAATATCAGAATAATGAATACAGGATGCAGGGAGCCGTGGAATACCTTGTCTTTTATGGCAAATCCCAGGACCAGAGTTAATATGAAGCTGTCTATGACTGTTATGCAGTGGCATATAAGAGGCCAGACCAGCTTGAAAAACAATAATAATAGGATAAGATTGGCGATGAGACCGCCGATATTAGCACACATTTCATCCATAATAGTTTACCGCCTTACCTGTTGTTTATATGAACCATATACGCTTACAGGGGTATTATAGCACCGGGGCGGATCTCTCTACTATGTGCAGTATCACTAAATATATGGTTCATATATTAGTAAAAAATATATGATTCATATAACCATATCTGTATTATAGTAGGAGTATAGATACTGTTTTCTGTATGTGAGGACTGCGTTATGGCAAAGAAAAACGAGAAAAAAGAGACTTCTGATGCTCAGAAAAAAGCAATGAAGAAATATGATAATAAGTTTGATACCATGACAATCAGGTTCCCTAAAGGAACTATAGAGCTTCTACATGAGCATGGCGTGGAGTCAATAAATGCCTATGTTAACAAGCTCATTGAAGCAGAAATGATAAAAAAAGTTGAGGATCCTGCCAATAAGAAGGATAAAGAATAGTTATTCTTTCTTTTCAGACATCATCCGAGCAAGGCGCTTGATTATATTTTTGTCGTGAGTAGAAAGCTTATGGTAATTCGCGATCAGCTCACGATCATCCATAGTTAACCAGTTTGCCAATTCTTCTGCATCAATCTCAGAAGCAGCGCAATCATTTATGCTGTCAGCATGAGAAATGCGTACCAGGTTATCTTATTGCGCCTTGGGCTTTTTATCATCAAGATATTTCTGATATTCTCTGAGTTTACTCATCACAGATTCCCTGTTATTAGGATTTTTACCGGAAGGTCTCCTTTTCGCGGGACGTTTAGGCTCTTTCTTTGGAGAGGTAGCGATATTACTCGTATTGTTGTCCTTTAGCGCTGTCTGCATAGATTGTGAAGTATTGCCCTTATCTCCAGCGTTCTGATTCTTTTTCGCTTCAGATTCTTCTTCATTATGCTGCTGTATCTTACCATTCTCCTTGGCAAATTCTTTCATGAGAAGGTCTCTGCTAATGCTATCCCGTACTCGTTCATATCTGGCAATCTGAGTTATTACACCAAAATCCTTGAACGCACTGGCTTGTTTATATAGAACAAGACCTTCACTATCAGTAAGAACTTTCATGGCTCTTGTGCCATAGGTTTCAGATTCCCATAATAGAAATCCCTTTTCATTTTTCTGTACGGCTCTCCAGGTACCGCCACAGCCATTAAGTCTTATTCCAAAGGATCCACATGTATATACTGGCATGTTTCTCACCTCACATAGCTTGGATCATGAGATTTTTCAAGTTCACGCTGCTGTCTTTCCTGTTCTCTTTGCTGCACGATCTCTTTCTTTTTCTCCAGAGCTTCAAGTACAGATGGTCGCTTATTAGAAGAATTCATAGGATTGTTGGGTGAATGAGATTCCTTACCGGATTCCAGTGCTCTTTTTTCTTCATCAGAATCAACCAGACCATCAACCATATCGAGATTTGATGGAATGTTAATTATGCCATTTAACATATCATATCCTGGTTCTGCGTCCTGCTCTGCCATGTAGGTATAGTCTTTTTCTTTCATGATTTCCTGCTCCAGTTTTTGTTTTTTAATTGTCAGGTCCACCTGAGCATCATGTTTTTTAGCTGATTTCTCTGAGTTGTCGTGCATAACCGTATCTGTTCCGAGAAAATTGCTATACTGACTTCTTACGATCCCTGATTCATCCTTACTCATGTTTATACTCTCCCTCCGACATTCCTTTTTTAGTCACCTATGGCATTTGATTACACTTGATATTATTTGTTATTATGTTTTCCCGAACTCCAGCTTATAATTCACAAATGTACCTGTATCCTCATAAGCTATAAATGCATCGAATTTTGAATCTTTTTTCTTGCTGTATAGTCCTTTGACGAAGACTTTTTTATTCTCAAGCATCTTCTGGGCTCTTGTTGCCGTGATGCTTACCTTCATGGACTCTAAGAGCTTAGTTGACTTCCATAAAGCAAATCCGCACTCTTTTCCCTCGCTACAATAGAAATTGAGCTTTCCCTCATAGACCGGAGATCCGCACCTGGGGCATATGCCTATATTTTTCTTTTCAGTTATGGAAGCTGCAAATTTACTGTCTAATTGCGTATTACTGCCGATAATCTCATCAATGATCTTCTTGGTAGATTCCAAAATGCTGATATAGGACAAGGTTCCTAACTGTACATCATGGATCTGTCGCTGGAGCTCAACAGTTTTAGCAGGTGAAAGGTCGATATGTAGCTGCTTCATTGCATCAACAAGAAGATGACCTTTTTCAAGAGAGCTGTAGGTGCCATCTTTTAAAGCTATATATTTCTCTTTAATACATTTATCCAAGGTTGCTGCTCTTGTTGCTTCCGTACAGATAGTTGCATCCGCGAGGATATCCTTCCACTCTTCATCGGAATATACCTTCTTTTTTAGGTCCTCTTCTCCTCTCATGGGTGCTTTCATCCATGCATTTAAGGACTCTACAGTATATCGCTTGGGTGGTGTGGTTTCTTTTTCTACTGGTTTAAAGCTTATTTGGATCCTATCGCTCTTATTTACAGCTGGGAGAACCTTATCTTTCTTTGAGGGTTCCTCAAATACTGTCCATCCGGGCTGTACCATTATGTTTCCCTGTATGCTGAATGTCTCATCAGCACATGAAATCTCTATTGTTGTTTTGTTTACAAGATAATCTTCACTACAGAACACAGCACAGAAGCGGTTTTTGATTGCTTCATATACTTCTTTTTCCGTATCTGACAGGGCATCCGGTATCTTTTCTGTCGGAGTAAGGGCGCTGTGAGATTCTACCTTGGAATTGTCGTATATATTCTTATTTCCAGGCTTGTTCTCAATTCCGGATATTCCTGAAGCTGTAAGTGCATGGATGATCTGATCTGCCTTTGCTGTTTCTGTTTCCGCAAGGAAATTGGATGATGTCCTTGGGTATGTCACGAAGCCTTTTTCATACAGAGACTGGACTGTATCTAAGACGTTCTGTGGAGACATTTTCTTATTCATTTTGCAGATATATGACTGCAAATCGCTTTGGGAGAACAATCTAGGCGATTTTATCTTTGATATCTTGGTGGTGATATCAGATACAACAGCTCCTGCAGCGTTATATTTGTCGCAAAGTGCCTGTGCCAGTTTTGCGTCCTGAATGGCAAATTTCTGTTTAGATTTAAGGACAAATGGGGAGTTTTCATCTCCGGATTCTACAGCCAGGTATTTCTGCGGAACGAAGTTCTTGATCTCGTTATCACGCTGGACTATCTTGGATACTATTGGGCACATGCATCTCCCGATATTGAGCTTGGTCCCTGCCTTTAAAGTGGCATATCTTGATAGATTGATTCCAAAGAGCCAGTCTACAAAGGCTCTGGCACGTCCTGCATTATCATATCCATCATATTCGCTGTCCGGTCTTGCATCCCTGACAGCTTCTCTTATTGCTTCCGGTGTAAGTGCTGGGAGCCATAACCTTAGAATCTTCTTACCAGTGATATGGTGCTGAACAAACTCATTTCTGACTATTACTTCCCCTTCTCTGTCGGCATCACCACTGGCATAGATGGTATCTACATCGGATCTTTTCATGAGCTGATACAGTATCTTATCCTGCTTCTTGTTGCCGGGATCTGAGATGAAATACTCAAATTTCCAATTCTCTGGGTAGAATGGCAATGCCTCAAGAGACCATTTCGCCTTATCACCGTGTTTGAAGTTGGAATCCAAATACATTTCCAGGTCCTTTAAGCCCCAGAGATGTCCAAAACACCATGAAACTATATATCCGTTACCTTCCATGTAGCCATCATATTTATTGGTAGCGCCAAGTGCGGAAGCCACGGTTCTTCCCATACTGGGTTTTTCACAAATTATTAGGTTCATTCCTCACCAACTCCTCTTATTCATATAGAACTTGTAATTCAATTCCGGTAGTATCGTTTGCAAAGGTAATCGTTACATCATCGCTCTTATTTACTACGATTTCCCTTGTCTCAGCTCCATCAACGAATGCTCTATCTGAGAGCTTTAGCCTTACACTCTCATCCGATAAATCACAGGCTTTTATGCTTATCCTGTAGAGAAGGTTTCTGTATATGGTTTTGTTTTCTGATAGCTTTACATTCTTAAGTATCCTCAGCTCACTGTAGTCCATACCAGCTATGCCGCCATGGTATTCTCTTTCATGGATTGTGAGCTCTGATGATGTTTTCGCTTCTGCAAATGTAATCCTAAAATATGCTCCTGCTATTACAGCTATGATCAACAGCAGTACAATCATCTTCTTTTTCTTCATGTAGTACCCCATTTTCTGTTTATTTCACAGAGAGTATCTGTAATCGCT
>NZ_JAGBLU010000063.1 GCF_017635265.1 Butyrivibrio sp. | reverse complement strand
TCCTCCTTTATGCCGGAGTGGCATATGTGGATGAACTTCTGGATGATACCATTATGAATTAGTAAATTCCACCATAATGTTTGGAATTAGTAACTTCCATGTTTGCCTTAAGAGGGGTGGAAGTTAGTATTACAATTCACTCTAATATAATTATATTCCAAGAGAACTAAGTCGCTCTTGACAATCCCCTGTTGTACCATTAACATATGAATCAAGAAATGGGTTTTTTACTGAGTAAGGTCTTTGGACTGGAAAAGGTCGCTCGTTTCTTTTTTTATGTTCATAATATCGTATAAGTACTTCTTCCCATCTTTATCATGTCTTAGAATCATTGCCACATGAAAGACATTGTATCTTTCCACTTCACCATCACTTGCAAATACCGGTAATGCAAATCGGGATTCGTATTTATACCAGCCGTACTTTGCATCCTTTTTATGCTTTGCCTTTGAATTATCTGTATGTTCCATGTTAGTAGCTATGATTATAAGCTCAGGTAAACCTTGAGCTGCATTGGCTTTTGCTTTTTCATTAGTGCCTTTTAGAATATGTGTATATTCCGAATGAGCATACTCATCAGGTAAATCTGTACCGATATACACTACCTCATTTGTCTCTGCAATCGTGTAAAACTCCCCTACATACTGTCTGAGGTATTCTTCAACATCTATCCATTTTATCCCTCGCTTTCCACGAAAAATAATATCGTTAATCATTACAACATTATGTCCCAGTGCATCCTTGATTACTGAAACATTTCTTGAATTACTTTCTTTTTCCAACTTTAACATTATTCTCTTTCTTATCTTCTTCAGCAATTCCATTCATTTTCTTTAGCCCATCATAATAAGCTTTATATCTATAGGCTGTGCGCCGACTGATTGCTCCATGATCCACAATTTCCATAATTGTCAGGCCGTCCTCATATAGCGCAACAAAGTCGTTATATGACTTCATCCAATGCTCGTCATGCTTCTGTCTGCCGGCATACTTTTTGCTCTTATAAAACGCAAGTTCTTCCCTAAGTTTTTCGTTTTCCTCCTCAAGTTCCGATATTCTTTTCAAAGCATCTTCAAGTGTCATCGCCATATACTCTCCTTCGTGCCAAAATTCTTATGGCACAATTATAATGTCATGGCTCCAAAGTGTCAATTTATACTTGACACTTATGCAGCCGTCTTTTTACCTGTCCTCTGCCCTGAATAAAGCATTTCTGACCTCTTCGAATATAACTCCAACAATTTCGAACTGTTCATTCTTGGCACGAATTCTATTAGGCAAGGGAAGTGGACGCGGCAAAAAGAAAAAGTAATACAAGGCACACGAACTTTCCAGGTGCCTGGACGCAATCTTTTTTCCGCATAGCAAAAGCGCACTCATACCTACTGTTAAGTAAAGCACGAGCGCGCCCTTAGTTTCTAATGATTGTTATACATTCATAACAAGTTCAATTTCATCTTCATCCTCAACTCCCGTAACCGAAAAACCAATATTTTCATATAGCTCTTTGGCTACATAATTATTTTTATTGCAGGTTAGTGCAATTCTGCAGGAATCGCCGAATGGTTTTGCTTTTATATATTCAACAATTTGGTTAAGCGCAGCTCTACCATAACCTTTGCCTTGTTGTGATTCATCAATCATCATATGCCAAATATCATACTCAGGTACATCATAATCATATATCACCATGACATACCCAACCATCTTTTCATCAGCATATATCCCAAAGGGTTGGCATTGATTCCTATATACATAAGCCTGCGCTAGACTTCGTACCGGATGAGAAACATACTCCTCTTGACCTTTAGCTAACTTGAGATTAAATGCATCTACAAAATTTTCCTCGTTAATTGCTTTCAAACTAATCATAGTTTTCCTCCATAAATATTCTGGTTCACTGATTCCTTTGATCTTGTATGAATATCTACGAAAACCATGACTTTTTTCAGCAAAAAAGCCGTGGCAAATATCCACGGCATCTAATCATAACAAACTAAGCAAAAATCACCGAGGTCTTCATGAGATATTCAGGTATAGTATTTATTCCACTTGTCATCATAATGAAGCACCTCCTCTCTGAATAAGGTTAATCTACTACAATAGTTACAAAGCTGTCAACAAAATACTATCAAATTTTACTCCGTTTGGATATATCGTAAAAAATTCAATTCTGATTATATCTCACTTGTCCCCAAGCATCTTTTTATAATAATCTGAATCGGTAGTTGCATCAAATCCATCAAGTAAATACTCTTTAGGAATGTATTTTGTATAATCAAGATCCATGTAATAGTTACAGAATATCTGCTCGCCGTATATTATTTTATACATAGCAAAAGCAGCGTACAATCAATAATCCGAATCATACACTGCTAATATATTCCTACTAAAGAAATCTCACTGACTCCATGTTGATTCATTTTCAGATGTAGTCAAAGATTCCTTGGATAGCGTCTGTGATATTTATAATGTCAGGATAATGTATCCTATCAATCTTTGAATAACCCCTGATATTCAAATCAAGGAGTGCCATTTTTTCACATTGAACATAACCTTCTACGTCTTCAGTTTCGATATGTATATGTAAAGGTCCTGCCTCCCCTTTTTCAAAAATAGGGCATCCGATTATCTCATAAGTCTGATTAAAGAAATCCTTACTCACAATAAGAACCGGTTTCTTGATATGTTCAATCTTAAGTATATCCCCCTGATGCAATTCTTCCTTCATTCCCATATCTCTCTTCCTACCGGTTCACCCCAGTCAAATTCACCGTCTAAATGGAGCTGCCCACCATATTCTTCAGCACGTTCTTCCAGTGTTCTATGTCTAAATGGTTTAACAAGCATTATCATGCCCTTAGACACCTTGACATCGAGAACATCATCAACCGAAACAGCTGCCTCCTGAAGCACTTCTTTGGGTATTCTAATTCCCTGACTATTTCCCCATGCTTTAACTTGAACCTGCATAAGCAATACCTCCTTTTTTGTATATACATTGTATATCCCCCAAGGCAAAAAAATCAACTTATTCCCTGTACTGTCCCAATCCATTTGATCTCATTCGACATATTCATGATAAGTAGCCTTCGTCTCAGCACTTGTAGCATCAATCTCATCAAGATTTATTTCTATCTCGATATGATCATCCGGCTTTTGTTGGGACAGACAAACAACAGTCTCAACTTGACTTTGATTGTCCAAAATAATTTTCATCTCCTTTTTGATGATAGGAAGCTTGAATTCTAATTTTCTGCGCTTCAAGTGAAAAACCATCAATCTGCATTGTGGTGAAAACACGAGTGTAAATGTATACCTTAGTCTTCATCTCCTGTTGTTTCAATTTCTATAACCCCCTTTTGTTCAATACGAGCAGCCTCATTTAACACACCCATTTGATACTTTGCAATATCCTGTAACTCTTCAAATCTATCCTTCTTTTCCTTTCCTTCTCGAATCATCTGCGCATTATGAGTCTCTAAATTCGATAGAACCGTTAATTCATTAATCGAAGCATAATCTCTTACATTACTATTTTTAGCTAATTCCGGATTTGCTTCTCTCCATGCCTTTGCTGTAAAGCCAAATAAGGCAACATTTAGCAAGTCTGCTTCTTCAGCATATTTAATCCACTGCAAGTCCTCTCTATAATTTCCTGACGGAATCAAATAATTCTTTACGGCGTCTGTCTGAATAAGATAGTTATTCTTTGTGAGAAATCTTTTAGCATTCCATTCAATTTTCTTAACATCATTTTCTTGTTCTTTTAGTCTCTGAAACTCTTTTATCAAATATAATTTAAATACAGGACTTATAGCTGAAGCAAACTCAAAGGCAATATCTTTGTGTGCAAACGTTCCACCATATTTACCTTTCTTTACATACATACCAATTGCATCCGTAGATTCAACCCAATCTGAAACACTCAATGTAAACAGTGGCAATCCTGCTTGCTTTTTAAAGTGGTCGAATTCGACCACTTTAAAATTTGGATTATATATTTGTTCCCAAGTTCCTAAGTACTCAAGTGTCGATCTATTTCTAATCCAATTCTTTATTACGTCGGAAGCTCGCGAACCACCTGTTCTAGCAGCTGCCATGTCTGTAATACATATAAAATCATCCACATCACCAACACTTACCGTAATAGGTATATCTTGTACTGTTATTATTTTATTCTTTCCCATTTCAATCACTTTCCTTCTAATTTGCTAATAGATAAAAATGTCTCATTTTTATTGCCCCGAATTCAATGCAATTACATTCCCAATACGAGTTCACTTCATTTATTTATTTCTTCCATTTTGACTAACTCACTTAGCTTCTTCGCATAAGCTAACAACCTCTTCTGAGCATCATCATTAAGCCCCTCGTACTCTATAATCAATTGCTTACCTTGGTAATCCAACTGATAGTCAACTGAATCCTCTACACTATCTATACCTTTTCCCGTCAGAAGTTGCTCAGGAGATACATTAAGTGCAGCACATATATCCATTATTTTATCTGCAGTTGGAGTATGATTCTTAGTTTTCCACTCACTGACAGTGCTCGGTCTAAGACCAACTCTTCTACAAAATTCACTCTGTGTTATTTGCTCACGTTCAATTAACATAAATATTCTTTCACTAATCGTCATTTTCATTTCTCCGAATTATCTTTTTCGTAACTACGAATATAATATCATGTGAATAGCACATATTCAATATCTAGCCCCAAATCGTCCCGGCAAAAGAGCTCCACCCCTAACCCACGGTTTTGAAAAATAGGCGCACTCATACTTACCGCCGAGTAAGTACCGAAGTGCGCCATTATATTTTTTATCTACGTTTCTCATGAATATATAATTCATCGTTTCATCAGTAAATCACTCATATCATGCATAATACTGTGCCTGTGCATTCCAAAGTTTGAAATACTGACCATCTGTTTCTTCTACCAGCTTAGAGTGTGCACCCTTTTGCACGATTTGTCCCTGATCAAAAACTGTTATTTCATCGCAGAACTGACAGGATGACAACCTATGACTGATATATATGGCTGTTTTATTTTCGACCATATTACTGAAGTCTTCATAAACCTGTGCCTCAGCCAAAGGATCAAGTGCTGCCGTAGGCTCATCAAGAATAATCATAGGCGTACCTTTGTAAAGAGCTCTGGCCAAAGCAATCTTTTGTGCTTCTCCTCCTGATACTTCCACTCCGTTTTCCGAGATATCTTTATACAAATATGTATCAGGTCCATTCTCCATAGACTGATATCTTTCGTAAAAAGATACTTTTTTCATACACTCTTCAAGCTTCTCTTTATCGTAACTTGTATCCGCTGCGATATTCTGCCCCAAAGTAAATGCAAAAAGTTTAAAGTCCTGAAAAACAAATGAGAAGAGTTTTAAGTATTCTTCATAATCGTACTTCTTAATATCAATACCGTTTAGGAGTATCTCTCCTTCCGTCGGATCATACAATCTGCAAAGCAGTTTGACAAAAGTAGTTTTGCCGGCTCCGTTCGTTCCTACAAACGCCTGCTTTTTCCCTATATTTAGTTTTGTATTTATGTTCTTTAAAGCATATGTATCACTTCCCGGATATTTGAAGGAAACATTTTTAAATTCAATACTATAATCATTCTCACCATTGTCACAAAAATAGTCTTTGGGAACCGGTAATTTTCCCTGATACTTATTATTGGGAATATCAAGATATTCAAACAGTTTTTCCAAATGCCTTGTATATACTTGGTTTTCAGAATAAATCCATGTGAGCAAACCCACGCATCCCACAAGTTCAGTAAGTACACCTACGTACTGCACAATACTTCCAACATCAAAAGCTCCCGTAGAAGCTTTGGCAACCACGAACAAGTAGCATAATGCGTTACAGATTCCCTGAGCAAAATAGAGCCGTCCCTGACAAAAACTCATTTTTCTAATGAATGCATTATCACTTCGGTTATGCTCCTCCATTTTTTTCATTTCTCTGTCAGCGATTTTTTCCTGGTCATAAATTCGTACATCCTTCGCTCTTGCAGTACTGTTATATAGCTCATGTCCATAAAACATAAAGGCTCTGTTATACCATACCGTTCCCTTGGTCCACTGCTCAAAAACCACATTTTCTTTGTGTGTCAGGTAGTTGTTAATAAACCCAAAAAAGACGAGCACGATAATGATTCCCAGTACCCAAAGCTTAGAATCTGTAATACTGTCCCCCGACTTTGACATAAAAAGAGAAGCTGTCAATGAGATGGAAGCAACAATTCCAACTATTACTTTTACAAGGCTCGTTGTATCCCAGATGAGCTGCCCTAACCCATTTCCAAACATAAACAGATTTTCTTCTGCTTTCTGCCTCATTTTCTGAATGTCTTTATTTTCAAGAATGGCGTAGTCCATGCTCATTTGTTTATCTGAGAAGATCTTATTAAAGTAATTCCACATTCCGGATTCTTTGTCATTGACGATCTTATCCATTATGTCCTTTATCATGGAGAACAACAAATGAATTCCTATTACCAAAATTACATAAAGGACAAGTACATTCTGTCTTCTGTCATTCATTAGTTCATTTATAATTCTTGCAGAAAACCAGACTGTTACAAACGGAGAAAGGGTTTCGAGCACAGCTGCGATTGTTTTTGCCCTGACAAGCCCCGGTACATATTTATTTAAAAGAGCATAACCGCGTTTGGTTATCTCAATTCTCTTTTGAATCTTCATCGGTGCTCTCCTTTCCTTCTCTATAATATTTAGCCTGAGTTTCAAACAGCTTGCTGTATATGCCTCCTTTTTTAAGAAGCTGATCGTGAGTCCCTTCTTCCGCAATCTTTCCGTTTTCTATAAGCAAAATACGATTGCAGAATCGTGTAGATGCTAATCTGTGAGAAATAAACACTGTAGTTTTATTCTTCATGATTTCATCGTATGACTCATATAAACTATTCTCCGCTATGGGATCCAATGCTGCTGTCGGCTCATCCAATATAACAACAGGTGTCTGTTTATACAGTGCTCTAGCCAGCAAAAGCTTCTGCTTTTCTCCACCGGACAGATTGATACCATCATCCCAAAATGCCCTGTCAAACTTGGTCTTGATTCCATTATCCAGAGCCGATATCTTCTCCCACAGCCCCGCCTGTTTTAAACATTTTTCTACCAGTTCTGAATCTGCTTTTTCTTCCGTCTCTTCCGCTACAATTTCTTCAATTGTTACCGGCAAAACAGAGTAATCCTGAAAAACAGCACCAAAGAGTTTATAGTACTGAATTCGGTTAAGTTCTTTTACGTCAGTTCCATTGTACAAAACCCGGCCTTTGGTAGGGTCTGTCAGCCCACAAATGAGCTTAGCAAGCGTCGTCTTTCCCGCACCATTTAATCCAACAATTGCAAGGTGCTCTCCGGCTTTTATATTAAGGTTCATATCCTTGATAATAGCTTCACCGTCATCAGTATAGCTAAAGCTAACATTTTCAAAGGTTATCACTCCCGGAGCATCGGTTTTCTCTACAGGAATTCCATCTTCCCTTTTATAGTACTCAGGATACTCCAGATAAGAACGGAAACGGTTCATTGCCATGCTTAGTCTTTTAAGATTATTCATCTGTCCAAGAATACTGCTAAGCCACACTGAAAAACCGGCAACCAGATTGAAATACAAAACAAACTCAGCTACAGTTATCTGATTTTTCCATATCATTCCGATCAAAACTATATAGGTTATTCCCTCTCTGATAAATGTCAGGCCGCTGTCTACTGCAGATACTCCAAATAATTTTGCTGTGTATCTGCGATACCAGGAAAGAAGTCCTGTCATGTTCTCTTTGTAGATCCGATCCATCCAGTCAGTCATATGGTAAAGCCTGATATCCTTAGCTGCCTGAATATCGTCTGATGCACGGATGATATACTGCATCCGTTGTTCATATCCGACTTTTTCCTCGTTATTTGTATCAACCCACTTTAACAATCTTCTGTTTAAGATAAAGCTTATAAGCGTAGTTGCACACAAAAACAAAATCAGTAGCGGATTCAGGCTCATCAGAATACCTGTAAATGCCACAAACCCTACTAAATTTGAGAAAAATAACACTGCCGAATCATAGGTCTGTGCATAATATGAAAAATTGCCATTGCAGCTTGAAAAGCTTTCACTCTGCAATTTTCTGAAATGCTCATTCTCCTGATTCCTGTAATCTGTCGTAAGTCCTTTTCGAGAAACCATCTGCAGGAAAAAGTCATTCATTGTAAACTTGTTCCAATAGATCAGTTTATCTAAATACTTCTGCAGGCCTGTTAATATAGCCAGAGATAATGTAAATGCTGCCGTCACTAATAGCAGATTCATCATTTGGCTTTTTCCAGTAATCATTTCTATTACTGTTTTTGGCAAAAAAGCCGTAATCACCGGAATAAGTGCATTTATCACGATAATGCATGAGCAATATACCAAAAGCGGAGGATACTTTTCTTTTGTAACCTTCACACAGTAGGCCAGATTTTGCAGGATTGTATACTTTTTATCTTGATTCATCCCTTTGTCCTTTCGAATTTCTTATGCTTGTCTCAATATACCACAAATAAAAAGCCACTCACGTTTGTTTCGCGAGTGGTCGTAATATGCACCTGAATGGCATTTAATTCATAGGCAATAATATTTCTGTAGCAAATACACCATCCTCATGCTGACGATTTATAAATCCGTTATTCTTTTCAACTATATAATCAATACGTGAGAGTCCAAATCCATGATTATCTCCACCCTTCGTGGATAAATACTGGTTCTTTTTGCCCTTTTGGGGTTTCCCGTTCATAGAATTATAAACAGATATGTATAACTGCTCTTTCAAGATACCGACAAATATTCTCACAAATCTGTTGGAATCCTGTTCCTCACGCATTACTGCTTCCATTGCATTATCTAAAAGATTTCCGATGATTGTACATAAATCTATCTCTGAAACAGAAAGCTTTTCAGGAACAATAGCTTTTGCATTAACCTCTATACCTTTTGAGTTCATTACAGAAATTTTACTGTTTAGTATTGCATCTACCATTACATTTCCGGTCTTTATGACTGTATCTACAGTTGTCAGATCAGCATTCAGATTCCATAGATACTCCCTGGTTTTCTCTTCATCCCCGCACAAAGCGAGCAAAGTCTGAATATGATTATGATAATCATGTCTCCAACCGCGCATAGTTTTATAAATATGCTGAACTTCTTCACAGTGTTTTTCAATCAAGTCAGACTGATATTCAGCGATACGTCTGTCTATCATTCTTCCAAATAGCCTATCAAATAAACTCATTGCCTTTTATATCTTTCCTTTAAAATACCGGATAAATGCAAGATTCACTTCGTTATATTTTCGCCTGGACAGTGGCACTATTTCATCGTTTTCCAAAGCAATTTCTGTTTTGCCGATTTGCTTAACCCTTTCAAGATTGACAAGATAAGAACGATGCACTCTAACAAACTGCTCTCCGAAACTTTTCTCTAGTTCAGTTATGGATACTTTTTGTTCGATCAAACCGCTTGTTGTATGAATCACGCAGGAATGCGAAAACACTTCAACATATAATATATTTCTTAAATTTAGCCTGAGAGTCTCGCCCTTTTCCTGCAATATGATATAAGGTTCAACCAACCTTATACGCTCTATTGCTTTATCCATAGCTTTATAGAATCTATCTCGTTCCAATGGCTTCATTAAGTAATGAATAGCGTCAACATCATATCCTTCTGCTATAAAATCAGGAAAACCTGTAACAAAAACGATTTGCAACTCGCTGTTACCCAGCCGAATTTCTCTGGCAAGCTCCACACCATTCATTTTTCCCATTTCAATATCAAGGATCAAAACATGATAATCTTTTTCGTCGGCATATTGAAAAAGAAATTCCTCTGCAGAGATAAAAGTGTGAATTTCAATAGATCTGTCATTTAAACGTGCCCATGTATTCAGGAAGCCTATGACATAGTCCTGATCCACATTGTTGTCATCACAAACAGCAATCTTATATTTCATAAGCTCCTCCTTTCCATGAACATTATAATTTTATAATTCATCAGAAATCATCTGAAAATGTCTCAAAGCATCCTCTATTGCTTTAACCTTTTCTTCCGGACATCCAGGCTGTCTGCTATTCTCAGATTTTCGCTTATTATAGTTTTCACGTTCTATAATTCCATGCTTTTGCTTAACCTGTGCAATGTTCAGATTTGTTACATGAAATCCGTAGTGCTCCTGCACCCATTCCTCAATTTCCTTGTATGTAGCCTTCGACTCAGCACTTGTAGCATCAATCTCATCCAGATTAATCTCTATCTCAATATGATCATCTGGCTTTTGTTGGGACAAAAGCACAACAGTCTCCACATGTCCGGACCAACTGAACATATCGCAAGCACGAATCTTTTCCAATGAATAGCCACCATCTGCGAGGATTCGCAGATCTCTGGCAAGGGTTGCTGAATCACAGCTGACATATACAATACGGTCAGGGCTCATCTTGAGCATTGTCTCAAGACACTTCTCATCACAGCCCTTGCGAGGCGGGTCTACAACTATCACATCCGGATGGAGAGCTGAAGCATCACTCGTTTTTCCTGCTGCCTTTGCACTTTCTCTATCATAGAATTCCGGAAGCACTTCCTCTGCCTTTCCGCAGAAAAATTCAGCATTACCAAGGCCGTTTCTAGAGGCATTTCTTTTGGCGTCTTCTATTGCATCAGGAATAATCTCCACTCCATAGACTTTCCCTGCAGACTTCGCCATAGCCAAAGATATTGTTCCTATTCCGCAATACAGATCCCATACAGTTTCATTCCCGGTTAAATCGGCATAGGTAATTGCCTGCTCGTAAAGCCTTTGAGCCTGTTTGGGATTAACCTGATAAAAAGAAAGAGGTGAAATTTCAAACTCAAGACCACACAAAGTATCTGAAATCGTATCCTTTCCCCAGATAGTATGTACTTCTCTGCCCATTATTACGTTTGTCTTTTCAGTATTTATATTGACAGAGATACTAGTCATTCCACTAATACTCTGTAAGGCCTTAACAAGCTCATTCTGAGCCGCGATAAATTCTACTCCACTTCCGTCACTAAACCTTAGATTATTTTCACTACCTTTCACATTAGAAAGTTCATTTTGCCTCTTTGCAGATGCTGTATTTTCCTTAGAATTTTTCCCTCTGTAGTTGATAACAAGGCACACCATTATCTGCCCACTGGTAAAGCCTTTTCTAATAAGCACATGCCTTATAAGCCCCTTGCCCGTTGCCTCGTCATACGCAGCTATACCATGCTTTTTCATGTGCGCAAGTACAATATCCAGAATCTCTTTATTTTCCTCAACTCCGATAAAGCAGTCATCAACAGGAATAATACTATGAGTTCTTCCTGCATAATAGCCGGCAACAGGCTTTCCATTCTTATCTGTCCCTATTGGATACTGCGCTTTATTTCGGTATCTCCAGGGCTCCTCCATACCGATTATCGGCTCCATGATACTGTCGATAAAAGACTCATCAAATCCGCCCAGTCGGACAATATTATTCCTTACTTTATTCTGCTTGAACTCAAGCTGCCTCTCATAGGTCATGTTCTGAAGCTGGCATCCGCCGCACTGTCTCGCAATAGGACATCTTGCTTCCTGTCTGTGAACAGATGGCTCCAAAACCTTTTCCAAATGGGCATAGGCATAGTTCTTTTTTGCCTTCATTATCTTGGCACTTACTTTATCACCAATTACCGCATCTTTAATAAAGAGGGTATAGCCGTCAACCTTGCCTATGCCCTCTCCGTCATTTCCTATGTCTGTTATTTCTACTGTAAGCAGATCATCTTTTTGATATTTGCAATCTGTCTTTATTTTCTTACTCATACATTATCCATTCTTTTACACAAAAATCTCTTGCCTTAGGAACTGTATTTGAATATCCCGGTAATCACTTTTTTTCGTTAAGTTTAGTGATATTCCTTAGACAATCACTCTTTCCAATGAAGCCTGTGAAGTTCGCCTTCTCTCTCAAGGCCTTTAAACTCATTTTGTCTAAGTGCTTCATATAAAACTATCGCCACTGAATTAGATAAATTCAAGGATCTTATGTCTTCACCCATAGGAATACGAATACAGTTTTCTTCGTTATCAACAAGAATTTCCTCAGGAATCCCGGCGCTCTCTTTTCCGAACATTATATAATCGTCCATTCCAAAAGAAACATCGGTATATGAATGTTTTGCCTTTGTTGTTGCATACCAGATTTTTGCTCCCGGATGCTTTGCCTTGAAATCTTCGTAGTCAATATATTTGGTAACGTCGAGCTTTGGCCAGTAGTCCATTCCGGCTCTTTTAAGGGCCTTTTCATTGATACTAAAGCCAAGTGGCTCTATAAGATGAAGACTTGTGTTTGTGGCAACGCAGGTCCTTCCGATATTTCCTGTGTTCTGTGGTATCTCCGGCTGATGTAAAACTATATGCATTTCAATTACTCCTCATCATCAGCATCCATTACTGCAGACTTTGGCAGAGAAAAAATAAACTCGGTTCCAACGCCCGGCGTGCTGATGACATTAATATTTTCTTCGTGGGCTTTAATTATTTCTTTTACGATAGAAAGGCCAAGCCCTGTGCCCTTCTTATCCTTTCCTCTGGACGAGTCTGACTTATAAAATCTGTCAAAAATAAGCTTCTGATCCTCTTTGGGAATTCCAATTCCGCTATCCTTGACTGAAACGAAAACCTTGCTGTGTTTCTCTGTAGTTTCAATTTTGATGGATGAATCATGATGACTGAACTTTATGGCATTGTCCACCAGATTGTAGAGCACCTGCTGAATCTTATCCACATCCGCGTTTACCAGCATTTTCTCATCCGTCAGAACCAGTTCTATTGCAATCTTTTTATTCCTGCAGGTTCCTTCAAAAGACTCCGCAACTTTTCTGATAGTCTGATTAATATCGAAATCAGACTTGTTAAGCATCATGCCCTTCGTATTAAGATTGTTCAAGGTCAATAGCTCATTGGTAAGCTTGGTTAATCTGTCTGTTTCATTTATTACTATTCCAAGATACCTTTCATGCATATCCTGCGGGATTGTGCCATCCTGCATTGCCACAAGATAGCCCCTGATAGATGTAAGCGGAGACCTGAAATCATGTGAAACATTTGCAATAAACTTCTTTTGATCATCCTCCGAACGGGCAATTTCTCCTGCCATATAGGAAAGAGATGCCGCAAGATATCCCATTTCATCCTCTGATTCAACAGAAAATTCATATCCCATATTTCCTGCCGCATACTGCTCCGTTGCTTTAGTTATCTTACGCAGCGGAATATACACAAGCTCTGTAAAAAAGATAAGAATAATAAGCGACAGCAGGAAAAGAACTATCAGCATCAGATATGAGATGTTCAAAAACTCATTGGCTGATTCCACCAGGTCAGATACCGGCTCATGTATTACCACATATGCCTGAACCTTGTAATTGGCAGTTATCGGAGCAAATACACTTATCACTTCTTCGTTAAAAGAGCCCCAAAAGTTGCCGGTAGTATAGTAAGAGCCTCCAAGTACAGAAGGATCAAAGCCCTCAATAACTATCTCATCTCCGGGGCCCAGTTTTCTGGAAGAATCCAAAACCAGCCTCCCTGATGGGTTTATTATCCATATGGGTTCATTATCCATATATTTGGACAAAGTAACCATTTGTGTATGCACTGCTTCCAGCGAAGTTTCACTGTTGTAAAGGTCTGCCGCATATGTGTTGGCTATCTGTGTTGCAACCTGATACATATTATCAGTTTTGTCCCTGCGAAGTCTTTCATAGGTCATGCTGTATACAAATGTCGCAACTACAACAAATCCAAATACGCCAAACAGAAGATATGCAAGAAGAAACTTCAGATAAAGAGTCCTCTTCATTTATTCTGTTACCTCGAACTTATATCCTATTCCCCAGATTGTAGCAAGACGCCAATTCTCATGATCACTTAATTTCTCACGAAGTCGTTTGATATGAACGTCTACAGTTCTGGTATCTCCCACATATTCATAGCCCCAGATCTGGTCAAGGAGCTGTTCTCTGGTAAAAACATGGTTCGGAGATGCAGCAAGGAAATATAGAAGTTCCAATTCCTTCGGAGGCATATCCACACGTTCTCCCATATAGTTTACTGAATAGTTTGTCATATTGATTTCAAGGTCCGGATATCTGACAACCTTGTCATTGGATTCAGTCACTTCCTGAACCTGCGGTTTAAAGCGCCTTAAAACCGCTTTTACTCGTGCTACCAGTTCCTTGGAGTCAAAGGGCTTTTCCATATAATCATCTGCCCCCATCTCAAGACCGAGAACCTTATCAAAAACCTCGCCCTTTGCCGAAAGCATGATTATAGGTGTCTGGGATTTGGTTCTTATCTCCCTGCAAACCTGATAACCGTCGATGCCCGGAAGCATCAGGTCAAGTAATATAAGGTTTGGTTTAAAGGTATCAAAAGTATTGATTGCTGATTCACCGTCATTACATATCTTTGTCTCAAAGCACTCTTTTACCAGATACAAAGATATGAGCTCTGCAATGTTGTTGTCATCATCCACAATAAGAATTTTCTGTTTAGTAACCATATTTCCCCCGTTTATTTAATAAAAGTTACGATTGTGACGCCCGCGTCACCTTCTCCAAATTCGCCAAGCTTAAAGGATTTCACATAAGGAACACCCTTTAAATATGTATGAACAGCCTGCCTCAGAATACCTGATCCCTTACCATGAACAACTCTGACATTATTAAGATGTGACATATAAGCATCATCAAGGTATTTATCAAGAGCTGCTATTGCATCATCGCTGTTCTTACCTATAAGATTTATCTCTGTTCTGATATTGGCGGAACGGGATAGATCCATCTTGGAACTTCCGCTTGTTCTTCCGTAAAACTTCTTCATGGCAGTCTTGGCATCATCATCGCCTATCAGAACAAGGTCTCTGATATTCGCCTTTGTTCTCATTATTCCGCACTGAACATAGAGATTGCCATCCTTATCAGGCTTGGAGCTGATGGTTCCTTTAAGTCCCATTGAAACTATTTTTACCGATTCGCCAAGCTTTAGCTGTGACTCCTTCAAAATAGGATGGGTTTCTTTAGACTGCTCTTTTTTCTTGGAAATAGCCTTGTTCTTGTCTGATATTTTCTGTCCGACGCTTGTTCTTGCTCTTTCAAGATCCTGCATCGAAGCATTTGGTCCCGCTTTTCTGAATGTTCTTATGGTTTCGTCCGCAAGATCCTTGGCTTCTTGTAAAATAGCTCTGGCCTCTTCATTGGCCTCTCTTAAAATGTCGTCCTTCTGACTGTCAAGTTTTGATCTCTTTTCTTCCAGCTGTGATTTTAGCTGCTCTACTTCCTTTTTATATTCGGAAATCTCAAGTCTTTCGTTCTCAATGATCTTTCTGCTTTTCTCAAGATCTGCCAAAAGATCCTCAAATTTTTTATCATCTGTACTTATCTGCTCTTTGGCAGCATCAATTATTCTGTCCGGAAGTCCAAGCTTGGAAGAAATTGCAAAAGCGTTACTCTTTCCGGGAATACCTATAAGAAGCTTATAGGTTGGCTTTAAGGATTCCACGTCAAACTCACAGCTGGCATTTTTTATCCCCGGAGTATTTAAGGCGTATACCTTAAGCTCACTGTAGTGGGTGGTTGCCAATGTCCTTATTTTCCTGCTATGAAGGTCGTTAAGTATTGATATTGCAAGAGCTGCCCCTTCCGTAGGGTCCGTACCTGCTCCAAGCTCATCAAAAAGACACAACGAGTTCTCATCTGCATTCTCAAGGATTGATACCGTATTGGTCATATGCGAAGAAAATGTAGAAAGAGACTGCTCAATGCTCTGCTCATCTCCGATATCAGCATATACTTCATTAAAAACCGACAGCTCAGACTTATCTCCCGCAGGTATTGCCAGCCCTGCCTGTCCCATAAGTGTCAAAAGACCTACCGTCTTAAGTGTAACAGTTTTTCCGCCGGTATTTGGTCCCGTGATGATCAGCATATCAAAATCCTTACCTGCATAGACATCAATCGGAACTACCTTGTCTTTGGCAATGAGCGGGTGTCTTCCTTTCCTGATATCAAAGGCGTGATTGTCATTAAAGATCGGAGTTGTACCGCCAATCTCAAGTGCGTAGGAAGCCTTTGCAAATATAAAATCCAGGTCAGTCATAATGTCTGAATTATATTTGATAGGATTTATGTGCTCAGCGGTCATAAGACTCAGTTCCAAAAGAATCTTCTCTATTTCAGCACTTTCCTGAAGTGCCATCTCCCTGAGCTTGTTATTAAGTTCAACAACTGCCGCCGGTTCTATAAACAAAGTTGAACCCGATGAAGACTGATCATGAACCATACCACTGATCTGCGATTTGTACTCAGCCTTTACAGGAATACAGTATCTTCCGTCTCTCATGGTAACAACTGCATCCTGAAGGTATGTCCTCATGGAACCGTTCAGCATTTTCCCAAGCTGATCATGTATCCTGTCATTAGTGAGCATTATGCCTCTTCTAATATGCCTGAGTGCGGGACTTGCATCTGAACTTATCTCATCTTCAGAAACAATACATCTTCTTATTTCAGCTGCCACAAATGTAAGTGGTTCAAGAAGTTCAAATGATTCCGTCAGAGAATCTCCCGTTTCGTCATCTCTTGCCGGTCTTCCATAGGTCTTTACCCTGTTAACGTTATCAAGAAATGCAGCTATTCGCAAAAGAGATACCGGCTCAAGAGCGCTGCCTATTTTAAGAGCCTTAAGAGTAGATTCGAAATCTCTGTTGTCTCCAAAAGAGGTCTCTCCCTTTTTTAAAATCCTTGAAATAGCATCGGCAGTTTTTTTCTGATTATTTCGAATCTCTTTAATATCTGAAGACGGGACAAGCTCACGGCAAAGTTTCCTTCCCGGCTCCGATGTTGCATGCTCTGAAAGTCTTTCTATTATTTTGTCATATTCAAGTACACGTAATGCTTTTGTGTTCATATAAATCCAGCCCTTAACATATGTTTTTACATAATTATCCAAAGTACAGTTTATCATTTATGCCCCCTAATGGCTAGATTTAACCCATAAAAACGTCTATAATAAGTTAAATGTTTGGTTTTGGGGGAATATACAATGCCACTTAATCCTGAAGATAACAAAAACAGTAATCTTGCAGATACGAACTTTATCAGTGAAAAGATAAAGCAGCGTCCTATAAATAGAAAAAAGCTTCTTCGCCGTACTTTAATAACAGTCTCTCTGGCAGTTGTTTTTGGCATCGTCGCTTGTCTGACATTTCTCATTCTTCAACCTGTTTTCAGCGACAAACTTTATCCGGAAAGTGAACCTGAAGCAGTATCTTTTCCCGAGGAAACTCCGAGCGAAGAGCTCACTCCCGAGGAAATGTTTGCAGATGACAACCAGATTGCCGCAAGCGAGGCTTTAAGTCTGGAGGAAAGCCAAAAGGACCAAATCGATCAGGCCATTGCTTCATATTCTTTTGACTCTGCTGATTATGAAAAGATGATTCTATCCTTAAGGAATGTCACGGCACAGGTTGAAAAACATATCGTAAAGGTAACTGCAATTTCCAACGATTCCAACTGGTTTACAGATTCTTACGAGACAAAAGGTTCCACTTCAGGACTGATTGTTGCGGATAATGGCACTAACCTATATATTTTAGTTCCTTCGGCATCTGTGGCCGATGCTGAATCGATCGGTATCACTTTCTCCGATGGTTCTACAGCCACCTCGGAAATCAGCCTTATTGATACTATCACCGGTCAATGTGTCTTAACCGTTCAGAGATCACAGCTTTCAGAAAATACCAGACAGACCATATCCCCGGCAGAACTTGGCAGTTCAAGTCTCGGAAGCCTTACAGGTTCCCCTGTCATAGCAGTCGGAAGCCCTATCGGAATTCAGGATTCTATCGCTGTTGGCATAGTCACATCTGAAAAAAGCCCTCTAAACCTTGTGGATTCATCCTACAAGCTCATTACTACGGATATTTACGGAAGCAGCGAAGCCACCGGTGTACTGATAAATCTTAAGGGACAGGTTATCGGAATAATTGATACTTCCCATAACTCTACAGACATGCAAAATCAAATCTGTGGAATAGGAATTACAGAGCTGAAGCCTTTAATAGAAGATCTCTCTAACGCAAGGCCAAGGCCTTATCTGGGAATCCATGGCGCCACAGTTCCTTTGGACATCCAAAACACACAGAATCTCCCATCCGGTGCGTACATTACAAGTACCGAAATGGGATCCCCCGCCATGAAAGCAGGTCTTCAAAGCGGCGATATCATCACATCTTTTAACGGATACGACATCAACACTTATGACCATCTGATAACAAGGCTTGCGGGCTGCTCGCCTGATGATATAGTATCGATTAAGATCATGAGACAGGCTCCTGACGAGTATATCGAACTTGAAATAGAAGCAACTATGACAAGTTCTACAACAAAATAAATGCAATATAGAAATGAGGTTTTTTAATGAAGTTTATTAAGGATTTAACCCCCGGTGACCGCGTTGCGGACATCTACATGTGCAAGCACAAGCTCAGCGCAACTACCAAAAACGGAAAAGAGTATTATTCTGTAACTCTCCAGGACAAAACCGGCACAATTGATGCCAAGATCTGGGAGCCTAACAGCGACGGAATAGATGAATTTGATGATACGGATTGCATTGACGTTTTCGGAGAAGTAACCAGTTTTAACGGCGCTCTCCAGATCAATGTCAAAAGGGCGAGAAAATGTCACGAAGGTGAATACGACCCTTCACTTTACCTTCCGGTTTCATCCAAGGACATAGATGTTATGTACAAAGAGCTTCTTGGAATAATCGGAACTATCGAGAATCCATATCTCAAAAAACTTTTGGAAGAATTCTTTGTTCATGATGAGGCATTTATTACTGCCTTCAGGAAGTCCAGCGCCGCTAAAACTGTTCATCACAGCTTCATAGGCGGACTTTTGGAACATACACTCAGTGTTACCAAGCTTTGCAACTTCTACTGCACTTCATACCCTGCGCTCAACAGAGACCTGCTTTTAACAGCAGCTATCTGCCACGACATCGGTAAGACAAAAGAGCTTAGTCTTTATCCGGTAAATGACTATACAGATGAAGGTCAGTTCCTTGGCCATATTGTTATGGGCGCTGAAATGGTCGGAGACAGAATCCGTGAAATTAACGGTTTCCCCCTTATTCTTAAGCAGGAGCTTATTCACTGCATTCTGGCTCACCACGGCGAGCTTGAATACGGTTCTCCCAAAAAGCCTGCTATTATTGAGGCTGTTGCCCTTAACCTTGCAGATAACACCGATGCCAAGATGGAAACCTTTACCGAAATTCTCGGAAACATCACAACTCCGGGCTGGCAGGGATTCAATAAATTCTTTGAATCCAACATCTATTCAACCAAAATGGAATAATAATCTTTTATAGGTTAACAAAAAAAACTTTAGTTTTTTGTATAAAACGACAAATATTTAAAATATTTAAGATTAATCTAAAATATCTATTGACTGTCAATCCTCCGCTTTGTAGAATTGTTACAAAGAGATGTTCGTATGTACAATTTTTTTAGGAGGATTGACTATGAAAAAGAAAGTTCTAAGTATTATCTTAGCCGGCCTTATGGGCGCCGGTGTCCTTGCTGGATGTTCCACAACCACAGTTGAAGAAGCTGGTGAAGCTACCGCCGACACACAGACTGCTGCCGGTTCAGAAGCTACAGCTACTGAGTCTGAATCCACTACAGAATCTGTTACAGGTGAGGGAGATCAGACTATTCATGTATTCCTCTACATGCAGGAGCATGAGAAAGCTATCTACCAGAAACTCATTGACCAGTTTGTAGAAGAGCACAAAGATCAGGTAAAGGAAGTCGTATTTGAAGTAACAACTCAGGATGAATACAACCAGAAAATGATCGCCAACATGACAGCAGGCGATATGCCTGACGTATTCTACGTTGGTCCTGCTTCAGTCCGTTCTTATGTAGACAACGGATATGTTCTTCCTCTCGACGATTATGTTGATGAAGCAACAATAAGCAGCATTTGGGGAACAACTCAGGAGATTTACAGATATGACGGAACCAACATCGGAAGCGGTTCACTCTATGCATTCCCTAAGGATCTTTCATGTTTCGCATTTGCGTACAATCAGGATCTTTTCGATGCAGCAGGTCTTGAATATCCGGATCCGGAGAACCCATACACATATGATGAGTTCATCGAAGTCTGCAAGGCTCTTACAATTGATAAGGACGGAGACGGTGAAATTGATCAGTGGGGTGTTGCAAATGCAGATCAGTTCGGTATGACTCCTTATCTTTACTCTAACGGAGTTAAATTCTTAAACGACGATATGACAAAAGTTAATGTAGCTAACAACCCTCAGCTTACAGAGGCACTTACATTCTACACAGACCTTACAAAGAATGGTCTTACACCTTCTGTTGAGCAGGATACAGCTCTTGGCGGATATCAGAGATGGCTTGACGGTCAGGTTGCATTCTATGCTTGCGGTACTTGGGATGTAGCTGCATTTATGGATGATGCAACATTCCCTTATAAGTGGAATCTCTGCGGATGGCCTGTTGGACCTTCAGGCGATGGCAAGAGCCACACATGGATGGGTTCTGTTGGTTACTGCGTATCTTCAACAACAAAGTATCCTGAGCTTTGCGCAGAACTTGTTGCCAAGCTTTCAACAGATCCTGATGGACAGAGAGAAGTTTCAGGTATTACTTCAGGCGCATCAATCCAGCTTCCTAACATTGTTGACCTTGCTTATGGCGAATTCAAAGATGCTGTTAACAACGGAACTGTTCCATATGCTTCAAATGTAGATGTAATCTTCGGATACTTTGATGGAAACGACCACTATGAAGCAGCACTTCAGGAAACAGACTACACATACAACGCAGAATGGTTCACTCCTTTCTGGTCGGGTGTATTCAACATCAAGAACGGCGACATTTCTGTTGAGGATTATCTGAATCAGGTAGAGCCTGAGATGCAGGCAGCACTTGACGAAGCAATTGAGCTTCAGAATTCTGCAACAAAATAATACGGGCAATACTCAATAAACAATCAAACAAAGCCCCTCAAAGCACTTGCTGAGGGGCTTTAAGTTTCAAATCGGAGCAAAGGTATGTCAAAAAATAAAGTTAAAGTGCAACGTTCTGCAATGGCAAAAAGAGAAGAACGATGGGCATGGCTCTTTATCGCCCCACCTTTTATAGGTTTTATGCTCTTTATGGCCTACCCCATTGTCTTTGCGATTATAGCAAGTACCAGTAAATGGACCGGAATCAATTCACTTTGGGGCAATATAGTAGGACTTCAAAATTATATAAAGATCTTTTCAGATATTAAATTCTGGAAATCAATGGGGACAACAATCATCTATATGATAGGAATTCCGATTGGAATGATACTTGGAATCCTTATCGCAATGGGACTTAACAGAAAGATTCCCGGCAAAAGATTTCTCACCACAATGTACTATGTACCTGTTGTATCATCTTTGGTTGCCGTTTCGATTCTCTGGGCCTGGGTATTCAATTACGACTACGGCCTTCTTAACGGAATCTACAAATTGCTCACCGGAATGCATGGTCCAAACTGGCTTGGTGATGAACAGATGGTAAAAGTATCCCTCATCATCTTCATGGTCTGGAAAGGCCTTGGCGGTACAGTCATCCTTTATCTCGCAGGGCTTCAGAATATCCCTCAAGACTACTATGAAGCTGCCATGATAGACGGAGCAAACGGATGGGAAAAATTCAGGAATATCACGCTTCCTCTTTTATCCCCAGTTACTTTCTACGTGCTTATCACATCACTTATCGGTGGTTTCCAGGTATTTGTAGAAGTTCAGGTTATGACTCCAAGCGGCGGACCAAACTACAGCTCAGCAACCGTTGTGTTCTATCTGTATGAAAAAGCCTTCACAAACGGACAGCTTGGCTATGGTAGTGCCGTTGCAGTAATTCTTGCGATCATCATATTCATTATCACGGCCATCAACTTCTGGGGCCAGGATAAATGGGTAAAAACTATAGACTAAGGAGGTGTGAAAATGGATACAGCTGCAATACTAAAAAAGCCTTCAAGTAAAAAAGACTACCAGACAGACCGCGTCACAACTCCAAAGGAACGAATTTTCAACATACTGATTTTTATTATCCTGTTCCTCTTTGCCTTGACTATGGTATTTCCTCTGGTATATATGGTCGCCACATCATTTATGACCAAGAATCAGATTCTTTCGGGATCTCTTACTCTTTTCCCTGATCCTATACTGATCGGTAAATACTCTGAGGTACTAAAAAAAGGCCAGTTTATTACAGGTATTCTTAATACAATCAAGGTAGAAGTTCCTGTACTTCTCATCGGAGGGTTCACTTCATCTCTGGCTGCATTTGCATTTGCCAAAATGGAATTCAGAGGCAAAAACATTCTATTCCTTGCCCTATTGGCAACGATAATGATTCCTTTTGCCGTTGTTATGATTCCACAGTACGTACTCTTTACCAAGCTGCATTGGACCAACTCTCTGGCTCCACTCATCATTCCGGGATGCTTTGGAAACGTAAGTATGATCTTCTTTTTAAGACAGAATCTTTACAGCATTCCTTCCGATCTGATGGATGCAGCAAAGATAGACGGATGTAACTACTTCCGAATTTATTACAAAATTTTCCTGCCTCTTATGAAAGGTGCTTTGGGAACACAGCTCATGCTTTGGTTCATGGGAATCTGGAACGATTATCTTGCTCCAACAATTTTCCTTAGAAGTGAAAAGAACTGGACATTACAGGTTGTTATCAGATCATTCAACTCATATTACGCAATTCAAAGTGACTATGCACTTATCATGGCAGCTTCAGTAATTGCAATGTTACCAACACTTGTACTATTCTTCCTGTTCCAGAGAATGATCATCCAGTCAATTGCAATCAGCGGAATCAAATAAAACAAAGCAACAAAAAAGATGCCAAGCCACATAAATGGCCGGCATCTTTTTTAATTGCTGTAATTACAGTTCAATTGGGCTATAGGCAAGCTTAACGTTAATATCCTGATTATAATTACCAAAGCCCTTACCAAAAATTGTAAGTCCGCCTACATGCTCCGCATTATCAGGCACTTCAAGCTTTAGCTTCAGCGGACTCTTAGATGTAAGTTTGAACTGATCTATAGTCACATCTGAAATCTTAAGTCCATCTATAAAAGTTCCTTTATGGTTTATAACAAGCATTTTCAGCATTCCATACTGATTCCAGTTCGGGAACCACCAGTCAGGTGTAAATATCCCCTTAACATCTCCAAAATCACCGGGAGAAGTCCATGTTCCCAAAAGCGTATCGTTAAGATAAAAATATATATCAGATGGCCACACATTATTAACTCCGGGGGCCTCTGAACTAAGTTCAGCAGAAATACATATTTCATCTATCTTCTGATTGGAAGGAACAAAATTGGGAATCAGATACTCCACATATCCCTTGGTAAACCACAGGATATCCGCTTCAAATCTGTCGGGATGAGCAAAATATCTGGTATCATCCACCTCTCCTATAAGCCTGCTTGAATTGGCAAGTCCACAGGTCGGATATACAGAGTAATCAGAAAACAGACCGACTTTAATGTCTGTAGTATAAATATTTTCATTAAGCGGTTTATCCTGCAGCTCAATAAGAATTTTATCAAGCTGTACCGAACATACCTTTTGATTACCATGCCCGGGGGCTTCAGAAGATACTGTAACAACTCCGCACTCCTCAAGCTTTTTTATATGACTTGTAAGGGCTCCGTTTGTAATACCCAGCCTACTGGCCAGATCATTCATATTCAAAGGGCCATCTTTTAAAAGAATCTTAATTATCTCTGCTCTGATATCTGATCCTAAGGCCTTAAACAGCTCCAGGCCCTCGTCAATTGATCTTATCTGTAACATTTTAAACGCTCTCTTTCCGGATTACTCGGATGCGCCGTCAAGATACTGAACGCACCATATTGAGTGGTTGTTATCCCCCACTGCACTGATGCAGAATGTATCGTTTCCTGCCTCATCACTCATCCTTACCATTATACCATGATACGTCACATCTTCTGTCTTAATTGTAATGAAATTGGTTTTTTCATTTACCGTATAAGTTCCTGTGATTCCGCCGCTTATATTCCCGTCTTTGAACTGACATTCCACCGGCTCGTTCACAATATTATTGACATCAAGCCCATGATCCAGTGCATAAAAAGTTCCGGAAACGTCTTCAATACTGTATCCTTCCTCGGAAAGGGACTCCCCGTTTGTAGCAAACGGGAAAATGCATGGCCAGCCTTCCTCATTCATAGCCATCTGATGAACTCTTACAGCGTGGTATTCGCCGCTTTCCTTAAACCTCTGATGATAAACAATATAAAGCTTACCGTCTGAATCAGCAAAAGTAGACTGTCCTCCGGGAGCCATATATGTCACATTAAGACTTGGCAAAGTATAGTTGCCCATAAGCTTTACGCCATAGTTACTGTAGTTATCCAAATCCCCCTTTATTCCAAGGCCTGAGCCTGTCGCATCAACATATGGTCCATCCGGATTTTCTGATCTGAACACCCTTATCTGATAGCCACCTTCAGTCTGAAGATTGCCATATGATAAAAAGAGATAATAAAAACCTGATGAACTGTCGTAATGAATATATGGACCTTCAATAGGATGGTGGAATCCGCCCACAAGTCTTTTACCAAAATAAGCATCTACTTCAGCGTCATCATCTGTTTCAGGATGAATCACATCTCCTGTCTCTTTATCCAGTTCCAAAAGGAATATTCCACCCGACCATGATCCATAAACCATCCACATTCTGTCATTTTCATCATAAAACATGGCAGGGTCAATGGCATTGGGCCACAACTGATTGTTATAGGCTCCACCTGAAATATAACGATTTCTGGTAGTTAGATCATCCCCCATTATTTCCTGAAAATTTGTCAGCTCCAGATCCGGTTTTGTAAATCCGGAATAGACAATTGTTTTTTCATAATGATATGGACCGCCTATTTCATCTGCAGTTGCAATTACAATATTGGACTTGATATAGGATGAAGTAGTACAAAAATACATCATATATTTTCCCAGAGTTTTGTTATAGATCACACTCGGAGCCCATACGGAATAGCCATTCTGATCATTTTTTCCAACAAAAGAAAATGCATCATAGGGCTCTGCAATAACATTGTCAAATATCTTATTACTTCCGCTTACTCCATCAGCCCAGGAATCCCATTTTACAAGGTCCGTAGATGTTGCAGCCGTCATATGGGTTCCATAGCAGTAATAGGTTCCATCTTCCGAAATAATTATCTGCGGATCATGAAGCGAAGCCCCGGTATTTACTGAGCCGGTATTTATATTTTCTATAGACATTTCTTCGGGAATCTCCTTTACTTTTCCTTGACCACAGGCTACGCACATAACCCCAAGTACAGCCATCATAATCGCAACTTTAGGTTTTATTTTTGACTTATTCATTATTTCTCACCATATTCATATGAAAAAACAGGTTTACCTTCCTCACTCCACTCAACCGGCATCAAACGCGCATGCCTTCCGGGATTATAAAGAGGATCTCCCTCTATAACCTTCTCATTTCTGGCATGGAATACACAAATGTCTCTTCCTTCGTCATCAACCGTAAAGCTATTATGCCCGGGACCAAAAATACTTCTGCTCTCATCTGATTTAAGAATCGGAAATCTTTCCTTCTTCCAGACTCTCGGATCAAGAAGGTCATCATCTTCAGATGCGCTGAGCATACCCATGCAATACGCTTCGCCTGTATCGCTGGCTGAATATGTCAAAAAGATTTTGCCGTTTCTCTTGATTACGGCAGGGCCTTCATTAACCCAAAATCCAACTCTTTCCCAGTCATAATCAGGTGTTGTCAGCATTACCTGTACTGTTTTAAGCTTCCATGGAGTTTCCATTTTGGCTATGTAAAGGTTACTAATCTGTTTACCTACACCGACCTTTTCAGCCCAGACATAGTAATATTCTCCCTTATTCTCAAAAACAGTCGCATCAAGAGAAAAGGCTTCAAATGAAAACTCATCATCTTCAGCCCTTTGTATCTTGCCAAGTTCATTCCATTTTCCGGTAATGGGATCGGCATCCTTGCACTGTAGAATGTATGGACGTATTTTCCATTTATCTTCCTTGTTACCTGCAGAAAAATAAATATACCACGCACCATCAATATAATGGAGTTCCGGTGCCCAGATATGGGCACCCATCACTCCGCTTTCGTGCATATGCCATATTTCGATTTCTTCAGCATCCCTTAACCCTGACAATGTGCTGGATTTTCTTAAGACAATCTTGTCATAAGCCGGTACTGATGCTGTAAAATAATAGGTTCCGTCAACATGCTTGTAAACGTATGGATCTGCCCTCTGCAAAATCCATGGTTCATTGTATTTTAACTCAGTATTTTTGTTCATGTTTACTCCAAATTAAAATATTTTAATATATTAATTGTAGAGTCTGAGCATATTCATGTCAACGAATATTTTAGATTTTATTGAAATAGTTTAGATAACGTCAAATTTTCTTTAGGAAACGCTCAAGTCTTTCCATGGCTTTTTTTAAATTATCTAAAGAATATGCATAGGAAATACGTATAAATCCTTCTCCGCAGTCTCCAAATGCTGTTCCCGGTACTACTGCAAGCTTCTCCTCTTTAAGAAGTCTTGTACAGAATTCATCACTTGTCATACCGAACTTCTTGATGGAAGGGAATACATAGAATGCTCCAAATGGTTCAAAGCATGGAAGTCCCAGCCTTTCAAACTCATTTAAAAGATATCTTCTTCTGTGGTTGTACTCCTCTCGCATTCTCTTTACATCTTCATCACCGTTTTTCAGAGCTTCAACCGCAGCATACTGACTTGTTGTCGGTGCACACATAATAGCAAACTGATGGATTTTTACCATCTGCTTCATAATATCTTCAGGACCGCAGGCATAACCAAGTCTCCATCCCGTCATGGCATAGGCTTTTGAAAAGCCGTTTATAAGAATTGTTCTCTCTTTCATTCCCGGAAGAGAAACAATTGAAACATGTTTCCCGTTATATGTAAGCTCGCTGTATATCTCATCCGATACTACAAAAAGATCCTTTTCGATGACAACCTTGGCAATTTCCTCCAGATCCTCTTTTCCCATTACTGCGCCTGTAGGATTGTTTGGGAATGGAAGCACCAGTATCTTGGTCTTGTCTGTAACTTTATCAAGAACCTCTTTGGCTGTCAGTCTGAACTGATTTTCCTCTTTCAACTCTATGATCACAGGAACGGCATCCGCCAAAATAGCGCATGGCTCATAAGATACATAGCTCGGCTGAGGAATAAGAACCTCATCACCAGGGTCAATCATAGCTCTAAAAGCCAGATCAATAGCCTCTGAACCACCTACCGTAATGAACACTTCTTTTATCGGATCATAAGTTATGCCCTGAGTTCTTTTTATATAATTAGATACTTCCTGTCTGAGTTCCTTAAGACCGGAATTGGATGTATAGAAAGTCCTGCCCTTTTCAAGAGAATAAATACCCTCATCTCTTATATGCCAGGGAGTGTCAAAATCCGGTTCACCTACGCCCAGCGAAATAGCACCCTCTGTTTCCTGTACAATATCAAAAAACTTCCTGATTCCGGAAGGCTTGATGTCTACTACCTTTTTTCCTATTGGATTTCTCATGGTGTGATTATCTCCCTTGTGTCTTCGTACTTTTTAGCCAAAATTGTTCCATGATCCTTATATTTTTTAAGGATGAAATGTGTTGCTGTACTAAGCACATTGTCCAAAGTCGCAAGCTTGTTATTTACAAAGCCGGCAACCTCCAAAAGAGATTTCCCCTCAAGAATTACCATAAGATCAAAGCCACCACTCATAAGGTACACACTTGTGACTTCAGGATATTTGTAAATTCTCTCTGCAATATTGTCGAATCCCTGCCCTCTTGTGGGTGTTACCTTAACTTCTATAAGCGCATTTACCTTTTCGATATTAGTCTTTGACCAGTCGATCATGGTATGGTATCCGCAAATCACTCCTTCTTCTTCAAGAGCTTTAAGCTCACCTGCCACAAGTATCTCTTCCGCACCCAAAAGTACACTTAGTTCATGCACATCAATACGGCTGTTTTTTTCAATAATGTTTAATATTTCTTCTCTGGTATTCATAAACTATAAGCTCCTCCGACTCTATTTATCCAAGGATTTTGTGAATTTCATCTGCCTGTGGCATCTCCAAAAACCTTGACTCATCTTCGTTTATTATATCTTTTCTGTTACCTTCCTGCAAAAAACCTATTAGAGCTGCGGGAATCCCTGCCATCTTCAGGTTCTCTACCAGCTTCTCACCATCATCTGTAGCAAATAGTAGTGCTCCTCCTGACAAAAGCTGATATGGATTGATTTCATAGAATTCACATATTTCTACAGTTTCCTGCCTTAAAGGTATACTCTTCAAATCAACTTTCAGTCCACAGCCCGCGCGTTCTCCCATTTCCCAAAGGCCTGCAAAAACTCCGCCATTCGACAAATCATGGATTGCGCTGACTCCGGACTTAATGGCGACTGCGGCCTCTGATTCAATTCTCATATAGTCCTTGAATCCGATAGCGTCATTTATGAATGATGCCGGATACTTACCTGTAAGGTCCTGCTTCTTTTCTTTTGCCAAAAGAGCTGTTCCCTCAAGTCCGACCCATTTACTTATAACAAGCGCCTGACCTGCCTTAGGCTTGCCAATAATATCCTCAACTTTATAACCTACACATGTAGCTGTTATCACCGGTCTTGAAACAGCTGTCGTTACTTCCGTGTGTCCTCCTGCATATACGGTTCCGGACGCCTTACAGCCTTCTATACAGTCTCGTACAATTTCCTTCAGACGTTTTTCCTCTGTCTCCTCGTTTAACAAAATGCTCACGTCTGCATGGTCCGGAGTAATGCCTTGAGCTATCAGGCTGTTAGCTGCTTTTAAAACAGCATAATACCCAATGTCACTTGCATCCATGGCATAAGTTGCCACTGCCGAATATACTTTTTTAGATTCAGAAAAAGCGCAGTCTGCCCCTACAGCTGCGCTTACTTTATCCTTAAACTCTGTTTTTATCAGTTTTAATACAGAACGCTTTAATGCATTCTCTGTCAATTTTCCAATTCTCATAGAACCGCCAATAATCAGTTGTCTGTCTGTATAATTTCGGAAGTATCAACCTCTTGAGCTGCTTCTTCAGGCTGGGATACTTCCTGTGCCTGTGCTGCCGCCTCCGCTTGTACTGCTGCCTCTGCCTGCTGCTGTGCAAGCTGAGCATTGGCTGCGTTAACTGCATCTGCTGCCGCCTGAGCCGCTGCTGCTTCGTTTTCTGTACCGGCTGCGCTTCTTGCTGCTCCAAGAGCACCTGCAACTGACTTAACCGTAGCCGCATCACCTGTAGCAATTGCAGTGTTTATCTGAGCCATCGCATTTTCATCAGCACCTGCCGTACCTATCGTTACAATCTTGGGAACCATTTTATAATTACTGCTGTTTATAACCTCTCGGCTGACTTCATTCCCATTTTCAGTTACTATCTTCCACAGCTGAGCCTTATATCCAAGATGTGCGGACTGAGTTCCAACATACCCCAGTGCATGAGAAGAATCGCAGACAAACTGATCTGCCGATGCCGGTGTTGTCTCCAAAACTTCGCTCTTAAAGCTTACCTCTCGTCCTGCGTCCCTTGTCTCCACTCCGTATATTGTAAATGTAATGTGCTTGTCGGATGTGGTAGAACCCTCTATATATATAGGATAATCCGTGCTGTTGACAAACTTAAAGTTTTTGCCGCCTGACTCAGCGATTGCCGCATCAGCAGAAGGATCTACATAGGTAACTATCATTGAATGATTGTGACGCTCTGTGACCTCAAGCTCTGCCAAAAGAACTGCATTGTAAAGAGTAGTTGAAACCTGACATATTCCCCCGCCTACACTCTCAACTACAAGTCCGTTTAAGTAAGAGCCTGCAGGAAAATATCCATTTGCTTCCGTAAAAGGTGTAATAGTATCAAGAACCGAAAATTCCTCACCGGGATAAACAGTAGTTCCGTTTATAAGAGAACATCCGTTAGCCACATTGGCACTTCTGGCCGCTCCGGAAGACTTATAACTTGTTGTAAATGTTCCCAGAACATCACTTACTTTTGATAGTTCCTCGGCACTTCCAAGTGGCTTATCTTCCTTTACAGAAAGTGTTATTATTGAATTTTCCGGCGATAGATTATTTTGAACAAAATCTTTTATGACTGAAATAGAAGCATCCTTATCAACGACATATCCTGTCTGACCATCTGTTACCACAAATCCATCTTCGGTCTTTTTCAGGCTATAGTTCACTTTTTCCTGATCAAACATGCTGCTGCATCTATCCATGATGGAATTAAGCGCTTCGTCGTCAAAACCATATTCTATTTCAAAAACGCTGCCACCTTTTTCAAGGTCTTTTAACGCTTTATATCTCTGAATCACATTGCCCTGATGTCCAAGAGAATACGCCTCCTGAGCTACATCTGTATTCTGCCATGTAATTCCCAAATCAGAGCCATATATTTTTATATTTTTATCTTCACCAACTGTAAGTGTAATCTCGGTACTTTTCTGGCTTTCCACCAGAGCCTCAACTGCCTTAGAAGCTTCATCCACCGTCATTCCCGAAACATCCACCGAACCTATATATACTCCACTGGCAATTTTTTTAGAGTCAGCAGCGTCCACCGGCGTTCCTGGCAAGAATACTAGAAAAGACAAAAAGAGGACCAAGCCTCCAAAAAATTTTTTCATAATGCTTCCTCTGTGCTATGATGAAAATAAGCAAAATATATTTACGGTTAACTGAAAGGATATTATAGATGAAATTACCCTTTTTCGCAAGTTTCGTTATACTTGCAATCTTTTTCAACATCAGTATGCGCAGGGTCTCCAGAAAAATCGAACAAAGGGAAGCTGACTTTTGGGAAAAGGAGCGCCAGTCCAATAGTGTAAGACGCAAAAGTCTGGAAAACCTTGAATATGTTCATATACCATTTGATCTTCTTCCTTTCGATACTGCAGGCGATAATGAATCTTTGCAAAAGGCCGAAGACGAACTCAAAGCAATGCAGTTTGAAAAAATAGTCAACTTCACAGGAATCAGCAATACCGACCTTAAACTTGAGTACGGAACTGCCAATATTACTGCTCTTACCCAGTATGATCAAAATTACACAACTCTTGTAAGAGCCCTTCAGAACTGGGGCGAACTCCTTTATAATGCAGGGCGTTTTGAGGACTCAACAAAGGTTTTGGAATTTGCCGTAAAAACCAGAACCGACATTTCCGGAACCTATAGGCTTCTTGTTGATATGTACAAAACAAAGCTCGGTCTTAATGAAGAAGAGATACAAAAAAAGATAGACGGACTTATTCCAATTGCCAAGAATCTCAATTCACTCAGTAAAAATCAAATTCTGACCATGCTCGGAGTTGAAACCTCCAATGAGAAGAAAAAGGCTCCACTGGTAACTTTTTAATTATAAATCGAAAGCTCTCCTTTTTATCAGGAGGGCTTTATTTTTAACATTTTGACAGGCTTATAAAACAAAGAGATATTTATTATAGTTTTCTTAAAGGGTAAGATATACTCACAAAAAACATATTTGTCTTACTTTATACCAAGGAGGTCATATGATCGATCAGGAAATGAAAAAAGCTGTTCTTGAAAACTTCGAGAAGGCTTATGGAAAAAACGAAAATGTAAAAGCATACTTTGCTCCGGGCAGAGTTAATCTTATAGGAGAGCACACAGACTACAACGGCGGTCATGTTTTCCCATGTGCACTCACAATCGGAACTTACGCAGCAGCAGCCAAAAGAGATGACAAAATGATCCAGCTTTTCTCTTTAAACCAGGACAACGTCGGTGTTGTTTCATTTTGCCTTGATGATGTAATTGCTCCTTCAGAGGCAGCCGGATGGACCAATTATCCCATGGGAGTTGTATGGGCCTTTGAGAAAAGAGGCATGAAGCTTGATACAGGTTTTGACATGGTAATCTATGGAAATATTCCAAACGGTTCAGGTCTTTCTTCATCAGCTTCCCTTGAAGTGCTTACAGGTTTTGTACTCCGCGACCTTTATGGATTTGAAGTTTCAAATACAGATCTTGCTCTTATCGGACAGTACTCCGAGAACAACTTCAACGGCTGTAACTGCGGAATCATGGATCAGTTTGCAGTAGCAATGGGTAAAGAAAGCAGTGCAATATTCCTTGATACAGCAGATCTTTCATATGAATATGCACCAATTAAGCTTGATGGTGCCAAGATTATTGTTACAAACACCAATAAAAAGCATAAACTCACGGATTCCCAGTACAATGCCCGTCGCAGCATGTGCGAAGAAGCTCTTTCTATTCTTCAGAAAAAGCTTGATATTAAAGGTCTCGGCGATCTTTCTATCGAAGAGTTCGAAGCAAACAAAGATCTTTTAACAGATCCTGATATGCAGAAAAAAGCTAAACATGCAGTATATGAGAACCAGCGTACTATTGAAGCTGTTAAAGCTCTTAAGAATGGTGATCTTAATCACTTCGGCGAATTAATGAGACAATCACATGAATCTCTTCGTGATGACTATGATGTAACCGGCGTAGAACTTGACACTCTTGCAGAAGAAGCATGGAAGGTTCCCGGGGTTATCGGTTCTCGTATGACCGGCGGCGGATTTGGTGGCTGTACTGTTTCCATCGTAAAAGATGAGGCAATCGAAAACTTCAAAAAGACTGTTGGAGAGAACTACAAAAACAAGATTGGATATGAAGCTACATTCTATACCGTAGAAATCGGCGGTGGTCCTGAAGTTATCTAATCAAATGTTTTTAAGGTGCCAAAAAATATATTTTTGGCACCTTTACAGTAAATACGAGGAGTTAACATGGATATACAAAACGCAATCAATAACCTTGTGGCATATGCCCTGAAACAGGGACTTATAGAAAATGAAGACATAATCTATGCAGTAAATTCAATTCTTATAGACCTTGGAATTGATTCTGCAGATTATGAAGCAGCCGATATAGAGGCTCTGGCCAAAGAACTTCCGGCTGATGAAATAGAAAAAGGGACATTCCTTGAAAATGTTCTTAAATCACTTGATGATTATGCCGCTGCAAATGGTCTTATAGAAAATGACAGCGTTGTCTACAGAGACCTTTTTGATACAAAGCTCATGGGTGAGCTTACCGATAGACCAAGTAACATAATCAGAAAATTCAATGAAAAGCTTGCAGAAAACCCGGAGTCAGCAACCAATTTCTACTATGAATTTTCAAAAAATACGGATTATATTAGAAGATACCGTATTTCTAAGGATATGAAATGGATTGCTCCTACTGAATATGGCGATCTGGATATAACAATAAATCTCTCAAAGCCCGAAAAAGATCCTAAAGCAATAGCTGCTGCAAGAAACGCCAAGCAGTCCGGCTATCCCAAATGTCAGCTTTGTTGGGAAAACGAAGGTTATTCAGGAAGAGTTGATCACCCGGCCAGAGAAAATCACAGAATCATTCCCGTAACGATCCAGAACTCAAAATGGGGATTCCAATACTCTCCATATGTCTACTATAACGAGCACTGCATTGTGTTTAATTCCAAACACATTCCTATGAAGATCGAACATGATACATTTTGTAAGCTTTTCGATTTTGTTAAACAGTTCCCTCACTACTTTGTAGGATCCAATGCCGATCTTCCTATTGTAGGTGGTTCAATTTTAAGCCATGACCATTTCCAGGGCGGACATTATACCTTTGCCATGGCAAAAGCTCCTGTAGAAAGAACCTTTACAGTTAACGGCTTTGAAGATGTAAGTGCAGGTATAGTAAAATGGCCTATGTCTGTTATAAGAATTTCTGCTCCTGACGTATCAAGAGTCATTGCTCTTGCTGATGTTATTTTAAATAAATGGAGAGGGTATACTGACGAAGCAGCATTCATCTACGCCGAAACCGATGGAACACCTCACAACACTATTACTCCTATTGCAAGAAAACGCGGAGATAATTTCGAGCTTGACCTGGTTCTTAGAAACAACATTACGACCAAGGAACACCCTTTAGGTGTATACCATCCTCATGCAGAATTGCACCATATCAAAAAAGAGAACATCGGACTTATCGAAGTTATGGGGCTTGCCGTACTTCCCGCAAGACTAAAGACCGAAATGGCAGATTTGAAAGAAGCCATCCTTCAGGGCAAAGATATCAGAAAGGATGAAGTTCTCGAAAAACATGCTGATTGGGTTGATGCTTTCAAAAATAAATACAATCATATAGATGAACAAAATATCGATGAGATAATCCAAAAGGAAATCGGTGAAGTTTTCATGCACGTTCTTGAAGATGCCGGCGTGTACAAAAGAACTCCGGAAGGTCAGGAAGCCTTTGACCGTTTTGTGAATACACTTTAATACATCGGATATAAACATAGCCTCAGATCTGTCTTTTGCAGAACTGAGGCTTTTTACTGTCATTATTTTAGAACTTATATGGTTTTTGTCAGGGCATAATCCTGTCCAATAATAAAACGCATAAATGAAATTGGCCCCAAGAAAGAGGAAAGTCGGAACTCTATCTCACTGTTGTACATATCATTTTCAATTGCAATTCCTTTTTTTAAATTATATACAGCAAATATATTTTCCCAATTTTTAGGGCTAAAGTTTTTCTTTTTTCTGTTAGTTTTACAGCCGGCATAGTCATATCGATAGATTTTTTTCTCAGAAACAACACATTTTTTTGCCCTCATAAGAGCATGGAGCATTATTATCTCGTCATCATAATAGCGGATTTTTTCGTCTACATACTCCTCCATACCGCTTAAAACGTCTCTTTTTATCAATGTATTCCACAAATATCCGGTATATGAATTGTCATCACTCTCAATCTTACCAAAGAGCTTTTTTCCAAATGTATCTATAATTTTCTTTTTGGAATATCTTCCGGGAAACATATCGGGATCATATACCTTTGTATCGCAGCCGTCCTTTTTAATTATTGCTCCAAAAAATATAATATCCGCATCATTTACTGAAACGACAGAATGCATAATACTATACCTTTTCTCCGCGCAGACATCATCAGCTTCAATAAAGCTTACGTACTCCCCCTTGGCAATTCTTATCCCCTCTAATTTCCCATGAAATAGTCCCTTGTTTTTCTGTTGTTTAAAAAAAACATTGGAATAATTCCAGGCATAATCCATACATATTCGTGGTGTATCATCTGTTGATCCATCATCAACAATTATAAGTTCATCGTCATCTCGAAGGCTAAGTAAAGCATTATCTATGCATTTTGCTATTGTCTTTTCCGCATTATACACCGGCAAAATTATACTGATGTTTTTTTCATTCATCATGATATAGCCTCCCTTCATTAAGTCAAAATTTTGTCGTTGATATCATGATAAAATTTCACAGCGTTAAAGAAAAGTGACAGAGTATTATACTAAAAACACGATAAAGTAAAATACTCTGTCACTTGAAATAGCGCCATTTTTGATTTATTTTATTTTACAAAACTAATATTGTTGGGAGGATACTAAAATGAAAAAATTTAGTAGCTTACTTGTTCTTGTACTTGTTATTTTTAATCTCACATTTACTATTTCATTTCCATTCGTTACTGTTTCAGACAATACAAATACAAACACTGAGACAACAACTGTTTCTGTAAGTGATTTAGTTGGTGACACAACTGTATCTGAGGAGAACATCGTTACTCTTCAGTCACACTTTCCAAGAACTGCATTCTTTAATCAGTAATGTTTCCAATCTTCCTTTTTTTCAATCATTTCTTTGATTAAAGTATAGTACTCTTTATGAACAGAGTTATTGATAAAATCGCATATCCTTATCATTTTATCAATGCTCTGTTTATAATATTCATTATCTCTTTCTTCTATCTTCGCATTATTTCTAAGAAGCATAAATAGTGCTCCATGAAGATCAAAAAGTCGATGGCTTTTTAATTCTAATATTAGTAATTCCCTTGCTATTTCTTCAACTTTTTCTATTCTGTCAACATCACTATATTCATCTGCCAACCAGATCATTACTGTTTCATAGGTTCCGTAATTCACAGGGTAGCCACCTGATTCATGCTTACTACAAAATTCTTGCAAATATTCCATCAGATGCTCTTTGTCCTTTTTATCCTCAGAAAATTTCGCGATATCAATCAATAAATTTAATTCAGAGTGACTAAGGTATCCATCCTCTATTTCCATAATAGGGACAGGTAGCGTTAAAGTCATATCTTCTTTCAGTTTAGATGTGTATTGTTTCTCTGTTATCTTACCTTCACCCATGATAATATACAGTTTTATAGCGTCCCAAAGTTGTTTATTGGAAGTATACGAAAAGTCTATCCTTTTTTCCAATTCTGTATAAATTTGTTCGTAATCTGCGGCCACATAATTATTTAGCATATTTGCGAACGAATAATACTCATTCACTACTTCCCTATCATCAGTAATTATATCCGAACGAGTATAGTCACAGTTTATATTCAGTTCATCCATAATAGGGCGCAGAACAGCTTTTTGAGCAGAAATGGCGCTATTCTCAATACGCATCAATGTTCTGTAAGAACATTTAACCCTGTCTGCAAGTTCTTCTCTGCTTATCTTCAGCATCTGCCTTCTTGATTTAATAACATCCCCGATGCAGTAAATATCTGAATCTCTGTAGATATAGCAGTTATAATCCATAAAATAGTCCACATCGTATTCACTATAGACTTCTGCAAACAGATCATAGATCTCTTTTGCCTTTTTAAGCTCCTCTTCATTACCAAGTTCTTCCAATACGCTGATCTTTCCTGAAAGGATCTCAGCAATGTAGTAGCTCCTGCTCTTTTGCTTTAAGTAGTCCAAAGCCTTGTCGTACTGCTCAAGAACTGTCTTTTTGTCCACCTGAGCATAATCATTCTTATGGGCAATCTTCCCCAAAGCAACAACTCCTGCCGTATATACTTTCGCTTTACCCAAAACGTCCATTGTAGATACTTCCAAATGATTTAGTAAAGCCAGGCAAACATCAGCTATTTCACTACTCTCCTCTTTTACAATCGAGCACTCTGCCTTTGCCTCTAACATTTTAAACAGCAAAAAGTATTCGAGTGTTGCCCAGACTCCGAACCTTTTTTCGTTCACTTCTTCCAGTAACATTGTTAACGAGCAGGCTTTTTGGTACATTTCAAATATTTCTTCCCAAGAAGCCTTTCTAAAATGTAAACACCTGCCCTTCATATCATAGTAGAACTGAAGCTCCAATTTATTCAGTTTTTCATCATTCTGTAAAATTACCTGATCAATCTGCTCTTCTGCTTCAATAAAATGTCGGGCTTCAATGAGCTTAATAAGCTCCATTCTCTTTAGGTATCTTTTATATTCATCCGGCTGCAAAAAATCCTCATATCCTTCTGAAGAAATCCCTAATCTTGACATTATACGATTACGCATCATGTAATCGGGAAGAGTTGTTCCTTTCTCTATTTGCGCCATCATACTCTTGGTATATAGCCCTTTTCCGGCTTCCTCCAAAGATACTCCGGCTGCTTCTCTGGTCATCTTCATAAAAGCATGGAACTTTATGTCATCAATCATCCTGTCTTACCTTCCCATGTAATTAAAAGGAGCATAGAATCATTGATGGTTCTACGCCCCTCATGTAATAATTCAATTATGTTTTGTCTTAGTTTTTGGCAGCTTCTAAAAGCTTGTCCTTAAGCTGATTCTCAATCTGAGCAAGTTCAGCCTCTGCTTCACGACGCTTTGTTTTGCCTTCTGTCTGAATCTTAAGCACTTCATCAAGAGTTGTGATAAGTGACTCGTTGGTATGCTTAAGAGTTTCTATATCAACAATTCCTCTCTCAGCCTCTTTTGCGCTCTCGATAGTTGCTGTCTTAAGTGCATCAGCGTTCTTTCTGAGAAGCTTGTTGGTCATATCGTTAACTTCGCGCTCTGCCTGAGCAGCCTGAGTAGCGTGTTCGATTCCGATAGCGATTACCATTTGGTTTTTCCAAAGAGGAATCGTATTTACGATAGTTGACTGGATCTTTTCAGCCATTACAGTGTCTGAACTCTGTACCATACGAATCTGTGGACCGGTCTGCATTGCAATTGTTCTGGTAAGTTCCAGATCATAAATTTTTTTCTCAAATCTATCGCACTTATTGGCAAAATCCTTGGCTTTCTCAGCATCCTCAGGAAGCCCTGACTCCTCTGCCTTTTTCTGAAGCTCTACAAGAGTTGTATTTCTCTCTTCTTCAAGTTTCTTTTTACCTGCAAGAATGTACATTGTAAGCTCTTTGAAGTAATTAAGGTTGAGGTCATACATTCTGTCAAGAAGCTCAACATCCTTCATAAGAATAACCTGATGCTTTTCCAGCTCATTGCTTATTGTCTGAACATTTGTCTCCACCTTGCTGTATTTAGCCTTTAAAGACTCGATTTTGTTGGCGCTTTTTTTGAAAAGTGCCCGTAGTCCTTTTTCTTCCTCTTCAACGTCGAAGTTCTTGAGCTGTGTGACCAGATCAGTGATCATATCCCCAACTTCGCCCATGTCCTTGGTCTTAACATTGTCGATTGCCTTCTCAGAAAAATCTGCAAGCTTTTTCTGAGTACCAACTCCATAATTCATGATTCCTGTGGAATTGGAAATATCAATCTGCTTGCTGAACTCCTCCACCTGCTTAAGTTCTTCTTCAGAAAGCTGTGCCTCCATGGCAAGATTACCGTTGTCTTTTTTCTCTTCTTCAGGTGCCTTGGCAGCCTGTGCAGTCGCCCCCTGCTCCTCGGCTCCAAATGACAGTGAAGGTGCAGCCGGAGCTGCATCAAATTCTAAATCTACTCCCATACTATCCTCCTGATTCCTCATACACTTCTTTATTATTACTCTGACTTAAGGCTGCTCTGCATTGCCATCCCGCCGCCAGTTGTAAGTCCATCCTGTGCCATCATTGACTTCATAACCGATATATCTGACGATATATCCCATGCCATATCCTGAAACATACTGTCCAAAAGCTTTTCGAAGGCTTCATTAATAGTATCCATGGCAGAATCAATCTCTTTTTTGGTCTGCTGAACGTTTTCTCCCGGAGAAACCTGTCTGTCAAGCTCAACATATGCTTCCAGAAGCTTCTTGGTCGTCGGAAGATAATAATTCATTAGCTTGTGCAGATCATCCGCACTCTGAGGGTGCTTTTCCACCTGCTCAAAAATCTTGTTCATGATACTCTCAAGCCTATAAAGCTTACCGGACATATCCTCTGTATCCGGAATAATATCATTGGTTGCCCTTACGTATCTTATATATTCCTGCCCGTCTGCAATGATAGCATCAACACCTGTGAGACCTTTATTTGACCTGTTCTCCACATTTACAGCCGCTTTCTGCTGATCAAGTTCTCTCTTTTCCCTTGCGAGTCTGTCCTTCTCGGCTCCAAGATACAGCTCATAAGCTTCATCTGTAAGCATGCAGGTTGTATCTGTCGCATCCATTCTGGCTCTTGGAAGATACCCCTTTTTTATCATCTTTTTTATATCTTTAAGAACTGCATCATCCGATTTAAGAACAGCCTTTGCCAGATCTGAAATCTTAAAGTATTCATTCTGCTTCACCACATTGCCATACAAATGAAAAAGTTTGGCCATTTTTAACTTGCCGATGCCTACTCCAAGAAAGCTGCCACAAACCGTACATAGAATTGCAAATCCGAGAAGTCCCCACCAGCCGCCAATAAAAAGTGATGCCATCACAATTGGCAAAAAGCAAATAAACGCGGTTCCACTAAGGATTACCTCCAATAGCCCTTGATACTTACTGACTTTTTTTGCAAAAAACGGATATACGGACCGGTTCTCCACTTTTGTTCCGGCAGCGCCCGGCTGACTCTGGCTGTATGTTCTTCCACTTGTATATGTGGTTTTTGGCTCAAAACTTACTGACTTAATGGTATTTGTAATATTTCCGGCCAGCTTGCTGTAGTCATTTGTATCTATCGCCATCGTAACACTTTTTAGTATCTCTCCTCCGGCTCTTATAACTTCCTGTGTGTTCTTATCCAAAACAGCCTCCAAATGCATGTTAAATAGTTCGAAAATGCAAGTTAATTTTACAGTAATTGCGCTTTACAATCAACTTTATTTGCTGAGAAATAGCTCCCCTTATTTGGCTTTAATCAGGGTCATTAGACTTCATGTGCCTTGCCTCTATAAGCTGCTCTACCTGCTTTAAATGCTCTTTACTACTTATCTCACTGTCACTTTTGGGCAAAGACTTGCGATACCTTGACGGAGACATACCTTTTTCCTGCCTGAATGCCTTGGAAAAGACAAGTGGATCAGAATATCCGCAGGATATGGCTACAGACTCTATTGACAGAGATGTCAGTTGCAACAACTCAGTCGCCTTGGCAATCCTATAGCTTGCAAGATACTGCTGCGGCGAAATGCCAAGACTATTTTGGAACAATGTGTACAGATAGCTCCTGTTTATGCAGACATAATCAGCTATATCGGTGACCTTTATGGGGTTGCAGTAATTGCTGCGCACAAAAGCCTGTGCTCTTGTCACATAGTCATTGTCCGTTCCTGAATCACTTTTGGGTGTCACCGAAAGTCCCGATGCAATTACCGACAAAAACATAGATAGAAGCCCATTTCTTCGAAGGTCGTCTTCCACACTAAAGGTATTGTGCTCCATCATATCTTTTACAAGATTATAGATAGTTTTTGACTTATCACTCTTAAAAATAGGCTGCTGAAGAGATAAACCAAGCTGTGAAACAATTTTTTCAGCTCTTTTACCGCCAAATCCGATCCATACATAAGTCCAAGGGTCTTTTTCATCAGCCACATAATAAGCCAGTTCATCCGGAACTATCAAAAAGCCGTAGCCCTCTTTAAGTGGATAGTTATTGCCGCCTATGGAAAATCTGCCTTTTCCGCTCATCACAAAATGAATCATAAAATGCGGCTTAAGAGCCGGTCCAAAGCTGTGATGTGCCTCCGTCTGCGATAGCCCACAACAGTACACATACAAATCATCTGATTCTTCTGTACTAAAAAGAAGTTTATATGCTTTTTCCATGGTCATTCCTTTCATTCACTATCCAACATTATAACAGCAGGCTTTCATGATTTAAAGTGAGTAAATAAACCGGGTATTGCAAATCCTTTCCCCGTATAATGTCAAAAAAGCAGTACCCGGGATTATTCCAAGGTACTGCCTCATATTTATAAATATAACATTTTTACATTTCAAGCTTGTCAAGATGCCATACTTCGTCAACATACTCCTGAATTGTTCTGTCTGACGAGAACTTTCCGCAGCTTGCTGTGTTCAAAAGAGCCATCTTTGCCCAGCGCTTCTTATCCTGATATGCATCGGATATTCTCTTTTGTGCTTCCAGATAAGACTCGAAATCTTTCAATATAAAGTACTGGTCTGCCTTGTTGGAATTAACTGTGTTAAGAAGGCAGTTATAAAGCGGTCTGAACAGTTCTCTGTCACTTGAGAATGTACCATCAACAAGTTTATCAAGAACCGCTTTGACATTAGGGTTGTTGTTATAGATATCCATCGGATTATATCCGCCATTTTTCTCATACTCCATTACTTCCTGTGAAGTAAGTCCAAATATGAATGCGTTTTCTTCTCCAACTTCGTTTACAATCTCAACATTTGCACCATCAAGTGTTCCAAGGGTTACTGCACCGTTGAGCATCATCTTCATATTACCTGTACCCGATGCTTCTTTTGATGCTGTTGAAATCTGCTCTGAAACGTCAGCTGCCGCAAATATAAGCTCAGCATTTGAAACTCTGTAGTCTTCAATAAACACAACCTTGATCTTGCCATTGATATCGGGATCATTGTTTATTACATCTGCAACCGAGTTGATAAGCTTAATTGTAAGCTTTGCCGTAAGGTATCCGGCTGCAGCCTTAGCACCAAAGATATATGTCTTTGGATAGAAATCTTTATTAGGATGAGTCTTGATATCATTGTATTTATGAATTACCTGAAGGATATTAAGGAGCTGTCTCTTATACTCATGAAGTCGCTTTACCTGTACATCGAATATTGACTTAGGATCGACTTCTACTCCGTTGTGCTCCAAAATATACTTTGCAAGACGCTTTTTATTCTGAAGCTTAATATCCATAAACTCTGCCTGTGCCTTCTTGTCATCAGCAAAAGCTTTCAGTTTATCCATTTGAGAAAGGTCTGTGATCCATCCGTCTCCGATCTTTTCCGTTACCCAGTCGGCAAGGAGTGGGTTTGCATGCATAAGGAATCTTCTCTGAGTGATACCATTTGTTTTATTGTTGAATTTCTCAGGCATCATCTCATAGAAATCCTTAAGCTCCCTCTTTTCAAGAATCTCTGTATGAAGCTTGGCAACACCATTTACTGAATGTCCGCCAACAATAGCAAGATGAGCCATTTTAACCTGATTATCATAAAGAATTGCCATGCTGCGTATCTTGGCCTGAACGTCGATTCCCGCAGAACCAGTGTACTTGCGCATGATCTGGTCAACAAATCTTCTGTTGATCTCATCTACAATCTGATAAATTCTCGGAAGAAGTCTCTGGAACAAATCTACAGGCCACTTTTCAAGAGCTTCCGCCATTATTGTATGGTTGGTATAGCAGCATGTTTTGGTTGTAACATCCCAGGCTTCATCCCATGAAAGATAATACTCATCCATGAGAAGCCTCATAAGTTCTGCAACTGCAACCGTAGGATGCGTGTCATTGAGCTGGAATACTGCTTTTTCATAAAACTTCTTGATATCATCATGTGTCTTTAAATATCTCTGAAGAGCAGTCTGAACTGACGCAGATATAAAGAAATACTGCTGTTTAAGCCTTAGTTCTTTTCCTGCAATGTGATTGTCATTGGGATAAAGCACTTCACAAAGCTGACTTGCAAGATTCTCCTGCTCTACAGCCTTCTGATAATCACCCTTGTCAAAAGAGTCAAGCTGGAAGCACTGAATCGGCTCAGCATCCCATATTCTAAGAGTGTTAACCACACCGTTTCCGTAACCTACAATTGGAAGGTCATAAGGAATAGCACGCACAACCTGATAGCCTTCCTGCTTGAACATAGTTCTTCCACGCTCATCGGTATACATATTTACGTAACCGCCAAACTTTACTTCCTTGGCGTATTCGTTTCTTCTAAGTTCAAATGGATTGCCGTTCTCAAGCCATGTATCCGGAACTTCTACCTGATAGCCATCCTTGATCTTCTGACGGAACATTCCGTATTTATAACGGATTCCACAGCCATAAGCCATATATCCAAGCGTTGAAAGAGAATCCAAAAAGCAGGCAGCAAGTCTTCCAAGGCCTCCATTTCCAAGAGCCGGATCCGGTTCCTGATCCTCAACAAGGTTTACATCAACCCCGAGCTCATCCAAAGCCTCTTTTACCGGCTTATAAGCCTGAAGGTTTATAAGGTTATTTCCAAAAGCTCTTCCCATAAGGAATTCCATGGACATATAATAGACAATCTTAGGATCCTGCTCTGAAGCAACCTTCTGTGTTGTCATCCAGTGATCGACTATCGCGTCCTTGATTGCATAGGCTGATGCCTGATACATTTCCTGCGGTGTAGCCTCATCCATAGTTTTTCTATAGAGAGTTTTTACGTTATACTGCACACTTCTCTTGAATAAATCTTTGTCAAACTTCAGTGCCTTTTTCTTCATGTTGCCTCCTCATAGAACATTTTCTAATCTGCACTCACAAACAAAATACAGTACACGTAATAATTTTACCGCATATTCGTACATTATTGCAATAACGTCAATTCTCAGAATTCAGGATATCGTTTCAAACCAATCCTTGTATAACGATAAAAAGACGGTACATATCAAACTAAGACCGTCTTTTTATTATTGGTATTTTTGCTTTCTATGTGGTAATGCGACTGTGCCAGGCTGCAAACAGTCAAGCATCCAAGAAAGAACTCTCATGACTTCCACATATGCCTTTCCAAAAACGTTTCCCCGCGCTCCAAAGCGCAGAAAACACTCTATCACAGTCGTTTTTCCTATGCAATTAGCACTACTACACAAAAAAGTGTGTCGCATTTGTGATAATTATGGTGTGTAATTTCATTGTATGTTTATTCTTTTGAAACTTTATTTTGTACATATATGAAATAAAGGCAGATACTGGTATGACGGCTTTTCGATTACCTATTACTGTTTAACAGCGCTAACTGAATTTTATGTATAATTTGTGAAATATTTATCTATCTTTATTTCTGCCAGCACATGCAATGTTCGTTAAATTGTTAGCTTTTTATTGGCTGACAGTACGCATTGGTTATTATCCTTGCTTATTGAAAAAAACTCTATATTACTTTGTCTATAATCTACAAAACAACTGTTTCTTATTTTTCCTTTTTACCTCCCGGAAAGCCTTGTAATAGCGACTCTCTCCCATTTTTTCTATATCACATTATCAAAATAAAGCGCAGCTTTTTACGCTACGCTTTTGGACAAATTCCTATGTTTTGTTACAACTTTTATCGCCAATATGTATTAAAGTTCAATTTTTTATATTTCTGTCATTTTTTATAAACAGTCTGACCATCTCTGTTGCCAGATTTTTATTCTCAGGTGATAGTTGATGATAGTAATAAATCAGTTCCAAATCTTCAGGTTCCATCCACTCCTTTAACTCTTTGTCACTCATCTCAGACCAGTTATTAATAAATTCCAGATATAACGGATCCAGCGAAGGTGAACTTGGATTATCTATAAAGAGTCCGTCAAATCCCGCTTTTCCCTCCGGCTTTATCTTTTCCAGTTCTTCCTTTTTGGATAATGCTGAAAGTTTTATAAGATTCATAAGTGGAACATTATATAGAATTGAAAGCTTGTTCAATATATCATTTGAAGGAATTGTGATTCCGGTCTCATAATGTGAATAATTTGCTCTTGTTGTTCCAATATAGTCTGAGACTTTTTTCTGTGTATAATGATGACGTTTTCTTAACATTCTAAGCTGTTTTGTTAATGGTGTATCTGACATGCTCATCTCCTAAACCGCTTAAATTTCGATAATTTTCTATAATTAAGGCTAGCCCAGGAAATATCAAAATGTAATACTCGGAAATATATTTTATCACTTTTATAAAAACGGTAAATAATTTATCTTTTGTTCCGACTCATATATTGTGCCTGCTCTCACTTCTATCGCAACATTTTGGTTTATAATTCCATTATTTTTGCTTAATTGTAATTTAACATATAAGCTTAATCCTACTATTTATGCGAATCCTCCGCCCCCTTCGAACGAATTTTCGATTGTTTTTCTTTTTGCAAGTGCTAACATTTATGCAATCGGCGATTTTTTCGCTTAACCTATGTACACATATTCTAAGGAGGGAATTAGTGTTATGCAAAAGAAATTTCTAGTATCTTTAACAGCAACAGCAACTGCTTTCTCAATGCTCGTTGCACCTAGTCTTACTGCATTTGCGGAAGACTCTGAAGTATTGACTGAAACCCAATCTGCTCACTCTGGAGAAGTAATTACTATTGATAAGGATATTGTAATTACAGATGGCTCGTCTGCAATTACTGCTTCAGGTTCAGAAACTGAAGTTACAATGAATGGTCATATTGACCAGCAGGGTACCTATGAATATACCACATCTAACGGCAATACCTATACTGCTGCAAGCGCTGCTGTTTCTGCTAATAGTGGGGCATCTGTTACTGTAAATAATGATATTGTTGCAGGTGGTTCAGCTATATCTATGAGTTCAGATTCATCAGTGACAGTTAATGGTAACATCAATGTTACAGGAGTAGAAACAACAGTTACAGTACATGATAATGATGGAAATAAAATAGACGAATACGTGACTGTTAATAGCAGAGGTATAAGCTCTGAAGGCGACGGCAATGTCACCATTAATGGAGATATAAACACAATTAAAGAAGGAATTCTAATTAATCCTGATGATGATGACCAAAGTGGTAGCATAACTGTAACTGGTACGATTTCCATCTCCGATGACAAACAGCAGGGAATCGAAATTTACTCCCCTTCCGTGAATAATGGCGGTAATGAATATTCTTCTGAAAAAGACATGCTAAATGATATTCCTGATATTACAATTTATGAGATAACAGGTACCGACAATCCTATCTCTGTCATGTCAAGCTCCACATCTCAAGACATTGTTTCTAAAGTAAAAGAAACTGTGCTTTCAGCGATTAATTACATTATTAAGAAAGATGCAGCATCTGATGAAACATATGGAATTAATATAAGCGGAGATGATATCGAAAAACATGGTACAGGTGATTATGACACAATCAATGTAAATGACTCTTTCATCGTAGCGTTAGACAACGCGCTTCCCGAGGGATACGAAGTAAACGCTGGAGATAACGTTTCTGTTAAACAGAATGATGATGGAACCTATGCATTAACACTTACCAATAACAAAGGTGGAATCTATGTTAACGTTCGTCTTATTCCTGTTACTAACAGCGACGGCTCTACATCATACATTGTTGAAAATGAACCATCTAACGAAGAGTCAGCGTCTAGCACGAGCCCGATTTCTGAAGGTGCAATTGTTATAGCCAACACTTCTACATCTGCAGATGCTGCTGCCGCTTCAGCTGCAATCAGTGGTGATAAGCCAGCTCGTATGGTAAGCTATGATATTGCTAAAGTTACGCCTGCTCAGTATAAGGAATCAATTATTTCTAACGTAGCAGCAGCTCCAGAAGATGGTGCTTTAAACATTGAAACTGACAGAGTAGCTTGTTTTGACAAAAAAATGATTGATGCAATTGCCGCACGTCCTGATATTGATGTTAACGTTGTATTCACATATGGTGGAAAAAAGCTTAAGGTTACTATTCCCGCCGGTTACGATGTAAATTCACTTCTTGATAAAGGTGGCTATTGTGGATTCTTAAGACTTATGTCAATCCTTGGTTCAACAGAACTTTAATTGAAAATTTTCTCTATAATATAGGCGGTGTTGCATCTGCAGCACCGCCCTTTTTAAATTATAATTTTCTCAAGTGTTGGCATTTCCAGCTTTTTTTTCATAAATGTTGTCATGTATATTGGATAATATACAATTTTTCCATCTACCGAGACATCATGCCCTGAAAATACAAATGCCTCTTCAATATCAAATTCATTATTGTTTACCACATTGCTGATTGCAGAATGAACATAATAGTCTTTGCCGCTTTTTACTTCGATTGGTAAAACTCTTCCATTATACTCAACGACAAAATCCAGCTCACCAAGTTTTTTACTATTATAATAATAAACATCAAATCCATTAGCACTTAACTCTTGGATAACTGCATTTTCATACACTCCTCCTAAATTGGGAACTCCTTCTCCATATAGTATTCCACGCCTCATTGAATCCCCACATGAGAATGTCAATAATCCGACATCTGAATAGTAAAGCTTTACCAGACTACTCTTTTCATTTAACTTCAAGGCAATTTTGGGCTCTGTAACATTGAAAGATGGGAGCACGACTCCTGCTTTATACAGCCACATAAAAGAATTCTCCACCTTTTCAAAACGTAATCCCTTTTTTATATCTGCATAATTAAATCTTCTGTTTTGTTTTAGAAGTTGAGCAGGAATCAAATCATATATGTCATTTAGCAAAAGTCTTTTGTCTACATCCTCATATTTTGTATAATCTCGTTTGTAAAAAGAAATAATATCCCCCTGTATCTCATCAATTTCACCAATATTTCCTGTATCTATCAGCTTTTGAACCGACTGTGGCATTCCACCAACAACAAGATATCTATTGAACAGTTTCATCACCTTATTATGGACTATCTCACCTACTTTTTTCTTATTTTCAAAACAGTCCCTTAAGTGATTTAACACTTCTTCAGTTACGCCATTAGCAATCATAAATTCTTCAAACGTAAGCGGATACATTTTAAGCTCGTGTATGTAACCAACAGGTGCCGATCTGAGTGCTCTAAGTTCTACTCCAAGTAATGAGCCACTTAAAATGTACCGAAAGCTGGCATCATCAACCCAAAACTTTATTCTTGTGACAAGTTCTTTTAGCTCCTGGACTTCATCTATAAATACTATAGTTTTATTCTTTATGAATTTATGCCCCGTTGAAGCAGATAGATTAATCACCAGATCATCGACAGATTCTGATTTCGTTAAAGCCTTTAAAGCATCTTGATTATCTATCAGATTAACTTCAACATAATCACATTTTTGTTCTTTTAAACAATGCCTTATAGTATAAGTTTTTCCAACCTGTCTTGCTCCGTCAATAAGCAGCGCCCTATGATCCCCCATTATCCAATTTGATATTTCTTTTTCAATCGTTCTTCTTATCATACGACCTCCTGTAGATTCCTACGGAACAAAAAGCACTTTTTCTATAATCTCCGCTCTTATATTATACACTTTTTCTATGAATTTTACTCACAAATCATACACTTTTTCCATTTTTTTGGCGTCACATTGTAGCAATCAAGAAAGGTAGACATGTAATTTAAGTTTACCTACGTTTCTCCTTTTCATATATGACCTCCTACAATAATATAGGCGGTGTTGCATCTGCAGCACCGCCCTTTTTTTATTCCAATCACTTAAACAGATATTTATATCGTCTTTTCATCTCCAGAATCACTTCCACAACACGTTCTTTTTCTTTATCTGTGTAATTGTTCTCTGTAAAACATATATCCTCCACCTCTTCTTGCGAAAAATGAAATGAAATATTCTGTCCATAGAGTTTTTCTGATATTTCAAGTTGTTCCTCAAACGACGTTGAAAATGTTTTTGGCTTAACATCATTTATCTGTGAGAAAACATCTCTTCCTAAAGGGTAATCCATCTTAGTATCGGAAAGAAGCCCTGCACCATTATCAAAGATAGGACACAACTTAAAATCTCGCTTATCATTCATCAAAACTGCTATATTGTGCGTATGTCTGTCTTCATTAAGAAATAGCGCATCAATAGTAAGCAATTTGTTCATATAAGCCCCAAAACCTGTAAGCCCTGTAATGCGCTCGGTCTGATTAACTATCAGTTTTAGTCTGTCTTCATGGCTCTGAGTTCGATATATCATCTTATTAAGCGACTCTCCAAAATTATCTGCAAAAAGCCTTTCAAGAGTAATCAATTTCCAACCATCGGTGAAATCAATGCTTTTACAGCCTCTATAAGTATTTCCCTTATAACCTATTGTCTCAAAGTCATAGCTCACATACTCATCTTTTTCAAGGGATGATTTTGTTAAAAGAGCTGATATTACGCATTCCGCCAAACCTTCATAACCCATATAGTCAGCCTTGTACCATATTCCCTCTCTCTCAAATTTGAGCTGATTGCCTTTTGAAGACTTTCGATTTTCTGTTTTTATATCTTTATCAAAAAGCTCTACCATGCTTTACCACTCCAATTTTATCCAAAAGTCATCGTCAGCCATACGGCCTTGAGTTTTCTCAATTATCATGATTGGATCATAAAAAGGTATATCCAATCTTTTTAACTCTAGTTTCAGCTTATCTCTGCTCTCAGGAAAGCATCTGGATTTTAAAAACTCTACGTATTCTTCATATGTAGGCTCCGTATTAACTCCAAATGCTCTATACAAAGGATTGGAAATATAGTTGTGTATTAACACCTTCTTTTCCATCTCGTCAACATCAATTATTGTGCACACAAAATCATGATACATGTACCACAAACGCATTTTGTATTTTTTCTGTGGAACTGAGAGCTCTTCCGCCAATCCATGATTCTTTATTATTAAATCCAATAACACCGTAATAGGTCCTGTTATCTGTTCATCTGTGGATTCCCATCTTTCAACTGTACGCTTTGAAACATTTACAAACTCCGCAAATTCTTTTTGCGTCATCCCCAAAATCTCTCTAACAAGCTTTATTTCTTCTGCAGTTACTCCTGTAGGAGTTACGTACTTTGCCATAAACTATTCCTCCATAAATTAATATAACCACATTTTTGTCGGCTGTTCAAGTTGAATTTACCGACAAAAATGTGGTTATGTGTAAATAGGCGGTGTTGCATCTGCAGCACCGCCCACATTATTTATTCTGTATTAAACCTTTTCTACGCCGATTGTAACTTTCTCGCCGTTGATATCCCACTCTTTTGCATTTGCTACATCAGAGCCATAGATGATCTCATTAGCAAGAACCTTTGTTGAGATGCTGCTTTCATTAGCCTTGATGATCTCAGCAAGTTTGTCATTGCCATTTAAGGAAACCTTGATATGATCCATAACTTCAAATCCGGAATCCTTACGCATTGTCTGAACCTTACTGATTACTTCAAGTACGAAACCTTCATTTAAGAGTTCTTCTGAAAGGTTTGTATCAAGAACAACTGTGATACCACAGTTCTCCTGAGAAATGAAGCCTTCCTTCTGAGCCATCTCTATAAGAAGATCCTCCTTAACAAGTTCAACATCAACGTCATTTACTGTGAACTTGATGCTTCCGCCTCTGTTAAGTTCATCCATTGTGGCATTTCCATCAAGTCCTTCAAGATAGCTCTTGATAGCTCCGATGTTCTTGCCATATTTTGGTCCTAAAGTCTTGAGCTGTGGCTTGAATGTGTAGCTTGTAAAGTCACGAACATCATCTGTAAAGCTTACATTCTTAACATTGAGCTCTTCTCTGATAATCTCAGTATAGAACTCGCCAACAGTCTCTTCTGCCTTTACATACATCTGGCCGATAGGCTGACGATTCTTGATGTTTGCTGCATTTCTTGCTGCACGTCCAAGAACAACGATATCAAGAACTTCTTCCATATCTTTCTCAAGCTTTGTATCGATCATGCTCTCATCAACCTCAGGGAAATCGCAGAGGTGAATACTTTCAGGAGCATCCTTGAAGCTATTTCTTACGAGGTTCTGATAAATCTCCTCAGTCATGAATGGAACCATAGGAGCTGCTGCCTTACATACAGTTACAAGTGCTGTGTAAAGAGTCATGTAAGCAGAAATCTTATCCTGCTCCATTCCCTTAGCCCAGAATCTTTCACGTGAGCGGCGTACATACCAGTTAGACATCTCGTCTACAAAGCTATCAAGTGCCTTGCCTGCTTCAGGAATACGATAGTTTGCAAGGTTCTCATCTACAGCCTTTACGCAGCTGTTAAGCTTTGAAAGAAGCCACTTATCCATAACTGTGAGCTTATCTGTCTCAAGCTTATAGTTTGCAGCATCGAATCCATCGATGTTTGCATAAAGTGTAAAGAACGCATATGTGTTCCAAAGTGTTCCCAGGAACTTACGCTGTCCTTCCATAACAGCATCACCTGAGAATCTGCTAGGAAGCCATGGAGCACTGTTAGTGTAGAAGTACCATCTGATAGCATCTGCGCCATATTTTTCAAGTGCATCGAAAGGATCAACTGCATTGCCCTTTGATTTACTCATCTTCTGTCCGTTCTCATCCTGCACAAGGCCCAGAACTATAACATTTTTAAATGCAGGTTTGTTGAAAAGAAGTGTTGCCTCTGCGTGAAGTGAGTAGAACCATCCTCTTGTCTGGTCTACAGCCTCTGAAATAAATTCAGCAGGGAACTGCTTCTCGAAAAGTTCTTTATTCTCAAATGGGTAGTGAAGCTGAGCAAATGGCATTGCTCCTGAATCGAACCAGCAGTCGATAACTTCTTTTACCCTGTGCATCTTCTTGCCGCACTTAGGACATGTGATCTCAAATTTATCAATATATGGTCTGTGAAGCTCACAAGTTTCTGCTGAAGGATCTCCTGAAAGCTCAGCGAGTTCTTTTCTTGAACCAACAGAAAGCTGATGTCCACAGTCATCGCACTCCCAGATATTAAGAGGTGTTCCCCAATATCTGTCACGTGAGATACCCCAATCCTGGATATTCTCAAGCCAGTCACCAAAACGTCCCTTACCGATTGACTCAGGAACCCAGTTGATCTCTTTATTGTTGCGGATAAGGTCATCCTTAACTTCTGTAACTTTGATGAACCATGATGAACGAGCGTAGTAAAGAAGTGGTGTTCCACATCTCCAGCAGTGAGGATAATCATGCTCCATCTTTGGTGCACCAAAGAGAAGTCCTCTCTTATCAAGGTCTTTTAACACCTCTGGATCTGCACTAATAGCACCCTCGTCCATTTCCTTCTGTGTAGGCTTACATCTCATACCTGCAAAAGGAGTTTCAGGTTTAAGACGTCCCTCTGAATCAACCATCTGAACAAGAGGAGCATCATACTTACGACCAACTCTTGCGTCGTCTTCACCGAATGCAGGAGCGATATGTACGATACCTGTACCATCTGTCATAGTTACATATGTATCGCAGTAGATAAAGAATGCCTTCTTGTGCTGTTTCTCTGTCTCATCAGCTGCGCACTGATAAAGTGGCTCGTACTCTTTGTACTCAAGATCTGTACCAACGTATGTCTCAAGAACTTCATAAGCCTTTTCGCCTTCTTCTTTTGCAAGGCTTCCAAGTACGTTATCTGCAAGTGCCTGCGCAAGATAGTATACATTGCCATCTGCTGCCTTAACCTTGACGTATTTCTCATCAGGATTTACGCAAAGACCGATGTTTGAAGGAAGTGTCCAAGGTGTTGTTGTCCATGCAAGGAAGTAAGCATCCTCGCCCTTAACCTTGAAACGAACGATAGCTGAACGCTCTTTTAGTGTCTTATAACCCTGTGCAACCTCGTGTGATGAAAGAGGTGTGCCACAACGAGGACAGTAAGGAACTACCTTAAAGCCCTTGTATAAAAGACCTTTCTTCCAGATTTCATTAAGAGCCCACCATTCAGACTCAATGAAATTGTCATCGTATGTGATATATGGGTGTTCCATATCAGCCCAGAATCCGACTGTGCCGGAGAAATCTTCCCACATTCCTTTGTATTTCCAAACAGATTCCTTACATTTTTTGATGAAAGGCTCCATTCCGTACTCTTCGATCTGCTCTTTGCCATCAAGACCAAGCATCTTCTCGACTTCGAGCTCAACAGGAAGACCGTGTGTATCCCAACCAGCCTTACGTGGAACTGTATATCCCTTCATTGTACGGTATCTTGGGATCATATCCTTGATAGCACGGGTAAGAACGTGTCCGATATGTGGCTTACCATTGGCTGTTGGCGGGCCATCATAGAACATATACATTTCACCCTTACTTCTGGTGTCAACACTCTTCTGGAAGATGTTTTCTTTTTTCCAGAATTCTTCAATCTTTTTCTCTCTGCCGACGAAATTCATGTCAGTTTCGACTTTTGTGTACATAATTTGCTCCTTTCATCATTACTGGGATTCTCACTAAGCTCGACATAGTCTCGCTAAGTGTTCACCCATGGCTCACACCAGGCTCGATAATACCTCGCCAGGTGCTCTGCTCAAACAAAAGCCCCGTCCTTGTAAAAAGGACGAGGCTGTAATTACACTCTCGTTATACCACCTGTTTACACATACGCGCCATTTAAAATGGTTGAATACGCTTCCCGTTAACGAAGGGATACTCGTCAGGATCTACTATAGGTTCAATCCTGCAGCTCAGAAGTGATTTTCGATAGCGTCTACTCGCACCGGCTCACACCAACCGCCGGCTCTCTGAAAGCTTTCATACACTGCCTACTGTCTTCGTCACAGCTTTTTTATTCTTAATAACGTTCATATAATACTACTTATTTTTTTACCATGCAAGATAAAAATTAATCTCTTACCGGCATCACTGATATTCCATATGGATTTAACGTTTTTTCGCATGGTTGAAACTGCATAATTTAAGGTCATTTTCAGATAGATTCATTTTTTTTCACAATTTATTATGGTTTTATATATTAGAAAAGAGGATTTCTTATGAGCGTTATTTTTGATTTTCTTTTAGATTACAGAGTATCTGATACCTTCGCAGAGATTTTTTGGGATCTTCCGCTTGATGCAACTCCTGATTGTGAATATCTGGTTGTTAATGCCAATACTCTGGATACGATAAAAACCAACAAAACTCACGCCACTTTATCAGATCTTACTCCTGATACAACTTACGAGGTTTCAGTTTATATAGTATATAGCCCGAATGTGGAAGGAAAAGATGCCGGCGAGCCACTTCTGCTTGGTGACATAAAAATAAAAACAAAAAAATCCCGTGAAAAAATCGACATCACCAAGGCTCCATACAATGCCATAGGAGATGGTAAAACACTAAACACTAACGTAATTCAGTCTGCTCTGGATGCGTGTGATGAAAATTCAGTAGTCTATATTCCTGCAGGAACTTTTTTGACAGGTGCATTGAACGTTCATTCAAATACAGAAATATTCCTTGATGAGGGAGCTCTTTTACAGGGTACTGACGAGCCCTTTGATTATCTTCCCAAAATAAAAAGCCGCTTTGAAGGCTACGAGATGGAATGTTACAGGAGCCTTCTTAATCTGGGCGAACTTGATCATGATAGCGGTTATAACTGCGAAAATGTGCTTATTCACGGAAAAGGAAGCATAATGGGCGGCGGAGCTACTCTGGCCAAGGCCATTGCCAGAATTGAGGGAGAAAGACTAAAGGACTACATCGCTTCTCTTGGCGATAAGATAAAAGAATATGAGAAGCCTGAAACCATTGCCAGCAGATTTCGCGGCAGGCTGATAAATATGAGTAATTGCCAAAACATCTGGATTCATGGTCTTACTCTCGGCTATGGCCCATCCTGGAACCTGCATTTTATCTACTCCGATAGAATTGTGACCGATCATTGTATTATCAAGTCAGAAGGCGTATGGAACGGCGATGGATGGGATCCGGATTCTTCTACCAATTCAACGCTCTATGCCTGCGAATTCTATACAGAAGACGACTCAGTCGCCATCAAATCGGGAAAAAATCCCGAGGGAAACGTCATTAACAGACCAACAAAGCATATCCGTGTTTTTGACAGCATCTGCCATTACGGTCATGGTCTTTGTATCGGAAGTGAGATGTCAGGCGGTGTTGAAGATGTAAGACTATGGGACTGTGATATGGGGCCTACCTGGTCAGGAATTGAGATAAAAGCCACCAAAAAGCGCGGCGGATATGTAAAAAATGTGCTCGTAAGAGACATTACAGCCTCCCATATCCAGATGCATTCCGTTGGTTACAACGACGACGGTGAAGGTTCAAAAGTGCCACCTGTGCTTGGCTTCTGTCACTTTGAAAGGCTGCATCTTTTAGGGCGCTATCTGGACAATAATGCCGGAAAAAATGAATGGCACAACTGCCCATCGATCCTGCTTTGCGGTTTTGATGAACCAGGTTTCGAGATAAAAAATATTTCTTTTAAAGATATTACAATGGAAAATCCGTCAAATGACAGCGACAGCATCCATATGGAATACTGTGAAAATATATCATTTGAAAACATAAAAAGTGTTTCTTGATTAAATAATAATTAAAAAATAAGCTTACCCTATTTTGGCATGTAAGCGGCATTACTGATCAGTAGCCGCCGTTCATCTAAAATATGGTAAGCTTTTTCTTTTAAACGGTTATTACAGATATTTCAAAAGTGTATCGATATCCTCTTTTTTGGTTGCCCAGTCCGTAGCAAATCTCACTACAGTATGAGTATCATCAAGCTTTTCCCAGAATCCATATGTTACGTGCTCTGAAAGCTCTTTTAACTTCTCATCCTCCATTACAACAAATTGCTGATTGGTTGGAGAATCGATATAGAGCTGATAGCCTTTTTTCTGAAGTCCTTCTCTTAAAAGTTCCGCCATATCAATAGCATTTTGGCTTATCTTCATATAAAGGTCATCTGTGAAAAGCGTATCGAACTGAAGCCCCAAGAGCCATCCTTTCGCAAGAAGCGCTCCATGCTGCTTGATTATGGGAACAGGATGCTTTACCGGGACTTTCCCCGGGAACACAACCGCTTCTCCAAACATCGCTCCTACTTTGGTTCCTCCAACATAGAAAACGTCAACAAGCCTTGCTATGTCTTCCAATGTGACATCAGTTCTTTTAGCTTTAAGACCATATCCGAGCCTTGCACCATCAAGGAAAAGAGGAATCTTATACTGTCTGCAAATCGCTGAAATCTCTTCCAGTTCAGCCTTTGAATAAAGAGTTCCGTACTCAGTGGGATGGGAAATATAAACAGCCCCCGGGAAAACCATGTGCTCATGATTATCGTCAACATAAAAACTATCAATCAGTTTTTTTATGTCTTCAGCTTTTATTTTGCCCACCTGATCTGAATAACATGGTTTTGTCTTGTCTTCGAACTGTGGCTCTTCCTGAAAACTTGGAAGGGTCAGAACTTTATGACCGGAAAACTCAATGGCACCTGCCTCATGGGCTGCAACGTGTCCTGTCTGCGCTGCCACTACTCCTTCATAAGGCTCAAGCAACATGTCAATGACCGTTTGGTTTGTCTGAGTACCACCTACGAGAAAAAAGACATCTGCATCCTGGGCATTGCATTTCTTCTTGATTTTATCTGCAGCATTCTTGCAATAATCATCTGTCCCGTATCCTGCTATCTGCTCGAAATTTGTTTCAGTAAGACGCTGCAAAATCAGTGGATGTGCGCCTTTTGTGTAATCACTGGAAAAAGAAATCTTCTGATTCATGCCGGTATATCTGCCTCCATTATTCTTGCATTTTATGATTATAAATTATCAATTATACGTTTATAAAAATTTTATGCAAAGGTTATTTCACTAAAATCCACTACTTCTTCAAGGGCTTTTACGAAAGTCTCAAGGCCCTCTTTATCTGCCTCGTCAAATCTGTTAAGGCTTGGGCTGTCAATATCAAGTACTGCAACAACCTTTCCATCCTTGTGAATCGGAACAACTATTTCAGAATTTGATGCGCTGTCGCAGGCAATATGTCCGGCGAATTCATGAACATTTTTTACCAGCTGTGTTTCGTCCTTACCGGCTGCAGTACCGCATACTCCTTTTCCAAGCTCAATTCTTATACATGCCACCTTTCCCTGAAAAGGTCCCAGCAAAAGAGATCCCTTGTCCATAAGGTAAAAGCCTGCCCAGTTCAAATCTTCCATGTTCTCATATAAAAGTGCCGACGCATTGGAAAATACCGGCATGAAATTCGGTTCATCCTCTGCAAGAACCTTTATCTGCTGTGCTAATAACTTGTAATCTGTCATAACCGTGCTCCTTATTGCTGTTATCTATTAAATGGAACATCTTCCATCATCTCAAAGCCGATTCTATCATTATTTTACCTTGCACACAATGTATTTTTTCCATGCTGCTTTTTACACAGTCCCAAGTGCTGTTTCTACTGTTTTCAGGCACATGGCCCTGTTCATTTATACATTGACTCTGTAACTTTACTGTGCTAACGTATTAAAAAAGAAAAATATTATGTGGGAGGATTTATGGGAACACAACTTGTAATCGGTATTGTAATTGTGCTGTATCTGGCGATGATGATCCTTATAGGTGTTATTTTTTCTAAAGGAAATGATGATGCCGGAGATTTCTATCTTGGAGGAAGAAAACTAGGTCCTTTGGTTGCAGCCATGAGTGCGGAAGCCTCAGATATGAGTAGCTGGCTGCTTCTTGGAATTCCCGGACTTGCCTATCTCTCCGGTATGGCCGATGCCACATGGACAATAATCGGCCTTGCCATTGGAACATATCTCAACTGGCTTTTAGTTGCCTCAAGGATCAGAAAATCCACGGAAAAGCTCGGGGCCATCACGATTCCTGAATATTTTGCTGCCAGATATAAGGATGAGAAAAAAATAATTACTCTTATCTCAGCTCTTGTTATTGTCGTATTCTTCATTCCTTATGTTGCATCCGGATTTGCTGCCTGCGGCAAGCTTTTTAATACCCTGTTTGGAATTGATTACACCTTTGCAATGATAGTAAGCGCTATTATAATTGCGCTGTATTGCTCACTTGGTGGATTTAAGGCAGTATGTATGACTGATCTGGTTCAAAGTATAGCAATGACCTTGTCTCTCATTATCGTTATCTTTTTTGGAATAAATCAGGCCGGCGGTTTAAATGCCGTTATAGATAATGCCAGATCTCTTCCCGGCTATTTAAGTATATCCGAACTTTATGACCCCGTTTCCAAAACTTCAACTCCTTACGGCGCACTGACTGCATGCTCAATGCTGGCCTGGGGACTTGGCTACTTTGGAATGCCACATATCTTAGTGCGTTTTATGGCTATCGAAGATGAGAAGAAAATCTCTATTTCAAGAAGAGTTGCCAGTGTATGGGTTGTTATAGCCATGTTCATTGCCCTTGCCATTGGAGTTATCGGTCTTGCAATGAGTGCAAATGGCAAGATCCCAGTGCTCGAAGGCAGCGGAAATGCGGAGAGAGTTATTATCTATATCACAAACCTTATGAGCAACTATGGAATACTTCCTGCAGTTGTCGGCGGTATCATTCTCTCAGGAATCCTAGCCGCAACTATGTCAACTGCGGACTCTCAGCTTTTGGCTTCTGCTTCTGCAATTTCATCCGACCTTATACAGGCTTTCGGTAAAAAGAAACTTGATGACGAGACTCAGGTTAAAGTTGCCAAGATTACTGTAGTTCTCATCTCTATAGTTGCCATCTTCATAGCAAGAGATCCTGATTCATCTGTTTTCCAGATTGTTTCCTTTGCCTGGGCCGGATTTGGAGCTGCATTTGGTCCTGTAGTTCTTTTGTCCCTCTTCTGGAATAAATCGACTCTTCAGGGTGCTCTTGCCGGAATGATAACCGGTGGCGCCTTTGTATTTATCTGGAAATACGGAATCGCAAAACTTGGCGGTGGATTCGCAATCTATGAGCTTTTACCGGCATTTTTGATTGCCCTTGCAGTAAATGTTGTTGTAAGCCTTTGTACAAAAAAGAATTGAATCAAAAAAGGTCTCTGGGTACATATCACACGCACCCGGAGACCTTTTTATATTTAGCTTTCAATCTTCATATATTCTGTGTACTCTTCCTTTTATGACATACATAAAAAGCGATATCAGGACCGAATAGAACAACGTCAGTACAGCGACCGCGAGGCTTGGCCCAAGGAGTGATAAATCACCTATTGTTCCGGCCACCATGACAAAGCCTATGATACTGGATAATGCCCCGGCCAACAATATTGCTTTAATTCCAAAACTAACAGCATATTCGGATTTGTCTGCAAGCAGTTTAAGTTCCTCAGGATTATAGCTTTTGGGCGCAAAAACAAGTCTGAAACTTCTAAAATAGTTGTAAAACTGCCCGGATGCTCCCAAAATAATAAACTGTATTCCAAGAACAGCAACCAGAGATGGCGCATCCAAAAACCATATTATCTGTGCCATGCCGCCGGAAATAACTGTAATGCCATAGATAAACAGGCAAAGCAGCACTCCACCTATAATTGTACCAATTACTGCCCCCGTGTTCTCACGTTTTGTTTTTTCATTATCTTTTATCAGTTCTACCATATTGTTTTCCGCCTTTCCGTTATAAGCATCTTCAGACAGGCGCTCACCTGATAATAGTTCATTTATGTTAATGCCAAGTACCTTGCAAAGGTCAGGAATAATCGAAGTGTCCGGCATACCTCTTCCGTTTTCCCACTTGGAAACTGCCTTATCACTGACACCTATTTCTTCTGCCAATTGCTTTTGGGTTAGTCCCTTTTCCTTTCGCATTTCATTTATGAACATTCCTGTTTTCTTCTGGTCAAGCATAAAAATCTCCTATCCGAAAATTGGTTGGTTACACTTATAAGGTTAAACGGTCATACTAATATTGTAACCCTACCAATAGGAGAACAGAGAATATTTTTGCTCAATATCTCACTCTACTTTTCGTAGAAGTAGTTACAGAACAAATACTTATCCCTCAGGCGTATATTACCTGAGGGCTATTGTTTATCGGTAGGTTTCAATCAGAAAAACATGTAGCTTTGCAGTTACTCTTTCTGAATCAGTAAATTGCTTATATTTTTAAATTTCTTATTTCTGAATCACAAATGAGAAAAAATCTATCCTTGCCTGCTCTATCCACCTGATATAGTTGGAGTGATGAGTAATTCCCATCTTATCTGTTTCGTAATATTGAACTTTATGTGAATATGCTTTCATTCTCCATCTACTCTTTAAAAGAAATCTTTCTGTTTTACTACTGCCCTCGTCAATTATCTTGATTATATTCCAATTGAACTTTCTAGTAGCTTTTGTTCTGCTACCATTCATATTCTTGTAATATAGGCAGTGTGTTTAAGAGTAAAGTGAACCCCATGTCAAGGACACACGCATTATTTTTTGGCAGTATTTATTGCCAATGCTGATGGTAGTTGATTGGTTACCTTATAGTGATAGTATTCATTTGGTGCCATACCTTGTAGCTGCACCTGATACCTATCGT
>NZ_JAGBLU010000017.1 GCF_017635265.1 Butyrivibrio sp. | reverse complement strand
AGCGTGAAGCCCCCCTCAAGATGAGATATCCCTGCTTTTAGCAGTAAGACCCCTTGTAGAGTACGAGGTTAGATAGGCACAAGGTGTAAGCATGGTAACGTGTTGAGCTGATGTGTACTAATAGGTCGAGGGCTTATCCAAAGCTGTGAGAACTTGCTGAGGTATTTACGAAGCTAGTTCGAGCGTGTTATGGTGAAGTTGCAAAGCAACTGAGACATAACTTCGATAGATAGTATAGATAGGATTTAGATAAATCAGTGTTCGGTTTTGAAGGTACAAAAAGCGAAAGGCCATGCAGGAGCATGGTATTTTGTATAATGAGGTATCTTAAATAATCCTCCTTAGCTCAGTCGGTAGAGCATTCGGCTGTTAACCGAAGTGTCGTTGGTTCGAGTCCGACAGGGGGAGCGATAGTACTTAGCGAGGTCTTATCGAGCTTAGTACGTAGCCTGGATGATCACTTGGTGAGGTATTTCCGAACTTAGTGAGGCAGCCGGAGTTAGAGTCTGCACCGCTACTAAGTTAGTAGAGTGGGCAGAGCGAAAAACACAAAGCACCGTAACACGGTCGCAAAAGATAAGGCTCCGTGGTCAAGCGGTCAAGACATCGCCCTTTCACGGCGGTAACACGAGTTCGATTCTCGTCGGAGTCATTATAATTTAATAAGGTGACATAGCCAAGTGGTAAGGCGTGGGTCTGCAACACCCTGATCGACGGTTCAAATCCGCCTGTCACCTCTTTAAAACCAGTAAACTTTTGTTTATTGGTTTTTTTATTATATAAAAAGCCGGGGAAAATGTATTTCATTCTTTTGATTATAGATAATGTGTATATGGATATAATAAAGCAAATAGAAATAGCGATGATTATTAAATGATCATCGCTATTTCAACACAAACTATATTAGGAAGATTGACTTGCTGTTTTATAATTCAACAATGACTGTATCAAACGGATCAATATCGGTGAATGTTTTGCTGCCGTACTCGGTTGCTACTGTAGTAGTTTGAACAGAATCGGAATTGTTGATAACAATTAACTTCTTATTAGCAGGGAAATAAGCACATTCTGTTGCAGGGTTATCAGTAACATAGTTTTGTTCCAAAGACTTATTGGCTGCAAATAAAAGGATATTGAATAATAATCTGTTATTTAAAGTGTTAGTTTCAAAAGATGAAAGGTAGATACCTTTTCCTTTGCCAAAACTATTTACAGTAAAGAGCGGATTACCATTATTGTCAGCCAAAACACTGGCATTTCCATCTGAGAGATGAACATGGGCTCTTTCTTTTACTGAACTTCCTTCAGGAATCAATCCCTTTATAGCAGATACTTCATATGACCATTTGCCGTGGCAAACCTTAGCTGAGGTATCTTTATCAACACCTAAAACGTTAGACATCTTAAATGCGGTGTCAAAGCCTTCTACAGCTGAAGGCTCATTAACACCAATAAACGTTCCACCCTCATATACCCATTTTGTTAGTATTTCCTCAACCGCAGGATCGTTCCAATTATCTCCGCCGCTCCATGCTGTACCTGAAGCGCCGGCATTTATGATAATTTGGAAATTGGATAAATCGCTATGCTTTAAATCATCAAAACTGATGAATGATACATTTACAGGAAGACCAGATAAAGCTTCATTTACATGAATAAGATCATGCATGAAAGTTTCATGGAAGTGTCCGCTTAATGTCCAGCTTCTAAGACTTCCCCAGCTATGAAGTACAGCAACATTTATGTCAAGTGTATATGGCGCTCCGGCTTCATGAAGGTCTCTGATGGTTCTGAATTCATCAGATATTTTAGCGATATAATCGACAAAGTCCGGGAAGTCCTGAACAAGATGTAAATAACCACCAAGACCAATACGGTCGATTTTTGCACGAAGCAGAGCTCTTCTTGTATGATTCCAATATTCTTTTGCATCTCTCGTTGGATCGCCGCCGGGAGCGAAGGTTGGAAGACCACCAAGTCCAACAGGGAACAGGTAAGGATGAAATCTGAGTTCGTGAGTTTCAATATCTGCTCCGGCACATAGCCTTACTTCATATCCGGAAAATACGCATTTAATAAGTCCGTCAAAATTAAAGTCTTTAAATCTTTTACTGTATGGTTCAACGCCAACCCAGCTGTCATCATAGAATACGTAAGCTTTTTTACCGTATTCATGGACGATATCAACAAGCTTTCTTCCAAAAGAAACTACGAACGAATTAACAAAATCCATGTAGTCAAGCTGGGTTTTTACCGGTGGCATATGCGTTACATGTAGATTACCTTTATTAATGAAATCCTCAGCTGTGAGCTTGTAGCCATATTTGTCTGCAAAAGCATCCAACATCTTAGGACTTACAGTAAAATCATATGAACCCCAATCTGTAAAGAGATTACGATTACGGCTATTACTTCCCCAGATCCATACGAAGTTGTAGAACATTGAAGTAAATCTGACTACAGTTGTAGCAGGATGGGTTTCACACCAGTTTCTAAGCCATGAAAGCATATACTCCTGTGTTTCGGGATAAATGGGATCAATCTGCATAAGATGCTCTTTGTCCCAGTTATTTGTTGTGTGATTGTACATGGAAATTTCTTCCCAGATACGATAAGCCAGAAAACTTACAGTATATCTGTGCCAAGGGATGACGTTGTTAACTATAACATTACCGGCTTCTTTTTCATAAGTCCAAAAGCTGCTGCTAACTTCCTGATTAGTTGTTCTGTCAAACACCTGCCAGTATTTCATGGAAGCTTTGCTGTCATTTACCATGAACTGTTCATCAAAAAAATCATCGAGCAAGTGAAATGTAAGATAAGAATCTTCAGCGATTTTTGGCTGTGTCATCAAAAATGTTTGCTGAAGCTTATCCATGTTCTCCTTTGCCCATGAATTATGATCACGAATTATGCAAATGGTGGAATAGATTCCGTATCCGGAATTTAAAATTTCATCGGACAAAACTGTTCCATCGCTGTCTCTGATTACGTCAGCTCCCCATTTTTTTGCGAGTTCAAGAGTTAATTTTTCAAATCCGGACTCGCCAGGAAGAGTGAAGCCTCCTGTTGTGTGATTACTTTGTGAATCCATTAAGTTGTCCCCCAATATATATTGATAAATTATAGTGCGCCATCACTTCTTACCTTGTCATAGTTAAGAACACCGGATAAATATGCAAGAGCAAGACCCTGCCCCCATCCCTGAATCCAGTCTCTTGAAATATTTCTATATCCATCTCTGTCTTTCATAACAGCAGTTCCGCCTGAAACATTGAGAACTCTTCCGTCTTCTGAAATATTCTCAAGAATTCCTTTTGTAGCTTTGTTTATGTATTTAATGTGAAGAGGATTGCCTTTGTTGATCATTGCGGCAGCAATTCCACAAGATGCCGAGATCTCTTCATAGGAATCAGGATCATCAAGTATGGTTCTGAAAAGACCGTTTTCAGTCTGTAAAAGTTTGATAGATGCAAGTTGCTCATTAAGAGAACCAACAATATCAAGAAACTTTGGATAAAGATAACATTCAGGAAGAACTCTGCCAACTTCTGACATCGTATAAGCAGCCCATGCGTTGGCACGTCCCCAGTAAAATCCGGACATGTGGTCTTTTGAAATATTGTTGTATCCATGATAGAAAAGACCTGAAGCGGGATCCTGAAGATATTTGATGTGCCAGTAGTACTGGTTAAGAGCATCATCTATGAGTTTTTCATCTTTTAAAAGAACTCCTGCCCGTAAAAGGAAAAATGCAGCCATAAATAGAGTATCTGCCCAACACTGTTCAGGAAAATCATTATTAACAGAAACAGTATGTTGCAAAACATTATCACCAAAACGAAGAGCATCCTTTTCCAAATAGTCAATTTTGCTTTTGGCTATATCAAGGTATTTTTCATCACCTGAATATTCATAAAGAGTAAGCATTGCGTGACCCATGGCACAAGTGTTAACTGTCCATGAAGGAAGGCCAAGTTCAATGTACTCATCAATTCTTTCTTTAAGTGCTTCAATATATTCTGTTTTTTCAGTTGCAAGATAAGCCTCGCAAACTCCATAATATGCGACTCCACCCGGCCAATCCCATGTGAGGTCCATCCTCATGGTTCTTTTTACAATCTGATCAATAGCTTTCTCAATTTCTTTTTTGTCATAAATTAGATTTGCCATAATGCCCTCTTTTATCCCAAGATAATAATATTTTGAGCAAATTATAGATGGGGATGGTTGAAAAGTCTATTCAAGTAAATAAAAAAACTATGCAATTTCAACTATTTGATATAGAATAAATAAATACATGAAATAGACGATATTTAATACCTGCGAAGAGGGAAAAGAGATGTCTAAACCAAAGAAAACAGTCATAGAATACAGAAATTATGAACTTCCTTTAAACTTTCCGGTACTTCTTTTAACGGGAGACAGATGGCATATTTCCGATGTTAAATCAGGGAAACTGCATTTTCACAACTGTTTGGAGATAGGGATATGTCATTCTGATAGCGGAATAATCGAATTTGACAATAAGCCTGTCAAATTCCGGGAAGGAGATATGACGTTTATCTCACGAAATGTTCCGCATACTACCTATAGTAATAAAGGGGAAGCAAGTCTTTGGTCTTATATCTTTTTAGAGCCCACTGAATTGCTTAAAGGTAATTTTGGAGGAGCTTCTCCCTATGCCAATATCTTTGAAGATATGATGCAGAACTTCCAAATGTTAATAAATAAAAGGGAATATCCCGATATTTATTTTCTTATAACCAATATTATAGAGGAACTGGGTCATAAGGGGATGAATTATCAGCTGTCGGTAAAGGGATTATTGTTATCGCTTTTTATGAAGATGATGAGAATTTATTCCAATACTAACAAGTTAACCCAGGATGAGAAAGAAACTCATGAGAATGCCATAGTTATCGCACCGGCACTGGATTACATCAAGGATAATTATATGGTTAATTTTCCTATAGAAGATCTTGCTGATATGTGCCACCTTAGCCAGACACATTTCAGAAGGGTTTTCAATGAGATTATGAATACCAGTCCGTTGAGCTATCTTAATACAACAAGGATACTGCAGTCATGTATTCTTTTGCGGACAACAGAGGAATCTATTTTATCAGTATCTGAACAGGTGGGATTCAGATCTGTTTCAAGTTTTAACAGACACTTTTCTGAAATAATGGGGACGCAGCCTAGTGAGTGGCGTCACCGGATGGCTAAAGTAGATAATGCATCTATTCTTGAGTACACAGGCTGGATGCAGGCACAGAATCTTTCTGAGGAAAGGAAGTAATACGAAAAAACGGAAAACTCGATTTGTTGATAATTGACAAAAAATGCTCCTCTCTATTATTAAAATGCAACATATCGACCTATAAAATTGATAATAAATGGTCGATTATGCAAAGTTTTTTCGACTAAGTGATTAGATATACAATCTAAATTATTTTAGGATTTAACTTATAAAAGGGGAGGAGCAATATAGCATGAAAAAGAGTAATACCAAAAGCATGGGGGTAAAGACAACTACATCGTGGAAAAACGCACTTAAGCGCGATTGGCAGCTATACCTTCTTTTGCTTATTCCGTTGATTCTTGTTTTTGTATTTAGTTACGGCGCTTACCCGGGACTTAGAATGGCATTTATGGATTACAAGCCTGCTAAGGGCTATGCCGGTAGTAAATGGGTAGGATTTGGTACATTCCAAAAAATCTTTAAAGATGCTGACTTTATCAGAGCACTTAGAAATTCAATAGTATTCAATGTATCGGATTTGTTTGTTGGATTTCCTATGCCGATAATTTTGGCACTTATCTTAAATGAATTACGTTTCCAGAAATTTAAAAAAGTTTCGCAGACAATACTTTATTTGCCACACTTCCTTTCATGGGCCATAATCGGTTCGGTAGCGCTTACAATGTTTAAGCCCTCATCTGGACTTGTGAACATAGCCTTGATGAATGCGGGAATCATTCAGGATGGAATACCATTCCTAAATGAAAAATGGCATTGGGCATTCACCTACCTGCTGATTGGTGTCTGGCAGGGCATGGGATGGGGCTCAATTTTGTATCTGGCAGCTATCACCGGTATTAATGGCGAGCTTTATGAAGCGGCTATGATCGATGGAGCAAACAGATGGCAGAGAATGTGGCACATCACACTTCCGGGAATCAGAAGTACAATCGTTACACTTCTTATTATGAACCTTGGTCGTGTAATGGGAAGTAACCTTGAGCGTCTTACAGCTCTTGAAAATACACAGGTCAAAGACTTCCAGTATCAGCTTGCTGTCTATATCTATAACAAAGGTCTTGGACCCGGTAAGTTTTCTATGGCGACTGCCGTAGGTCTTTTCCAGTCGCTTATTGGTTTGTTCCTTGTACTTATATCAGATAGAATAGCCAAGAAGCTTGGCGAAGACGGATTGCTGTAGGAGGTGGCCTTAAATGTCAAAGAAAAATGTTCGTGGCGAAGAGATGTCCACTTCAGCAGGTGGAGCTCATGCCGTTAATAAATTCAGAATCAGTGATGCTGTAATGATCATATTCATAGTACTGCTTTGTCTTACCTGCGTATTGCCTTTTATCCATGTAGCAGCTAAGTCAATTTCAGGAAACACAGTTGTAATGTCAAAACAGGTTTATTTTTGGCCCAAAGATATTACACTTGATGCCTATACCAGAGTCTTGGGCGATTCAACAATGACTCATTCAATGCTATTTTCGGCAATTGTAACTCTTGTATTTACGTTACTTGGAATGATCGTATGTACATGTGCGGCATATCCTTTATCAAAAAAGAGACTTAAAGGAAGACATATTTTCACATTCCTTTTGATGGTGCCTATGTACTTTAGTGCAGGTATTATCCCTGCATATCTTCTTTATCAGGATTTACATATTTTAGATACGGTATGGGTTTTGATATTACCGCTTATTTATTCTCCGTATAACATGCTGATAATGAAGAACTACTTTCAGAGTACAATTCCTGACAGTTTGGAAGAATCTGCATTCCTTGACGGAGCTACGAATTTCCAGATACTTGGAAAAATTGTACTTCCATTGTCAAAGCCAATCCTTGCTACACTTTCTCTTTTCTATGCGGTTGGTAGATGGAATTCATATGCAGATAACATGTACTACACAAGAAGCGCAGACCTTAAGCTTATTCAGTACAAACTTTATCAGCTTGTTGCGTCTGCAGCAGAGGCACAGACAGCATCACTTGCAGATACAGGTGGAGCAACACAGTCAACACCGGAAGTACTTCAGGCTGCCAGCATTATGTTCGTAACAATACCAATCCTTATTATTTATCCGTTCCTTCAGAAATACTTCGTTCAGGGAACTATGATAGGTGCAGTAAAAGGTTAACGCAGCGAGGTTTAACTTCGCAACTAACAACGGGAACAGAAAATATTTACATACATTTTCTTATATAAAGTCCAGCTAAGAAATGTCAAGGAGTAAATTGAAAATGTTAGAAATTAGCCATTACCTGCATTTTGGGTAACCTTAATAAAGCTAATTCATTTATAGCACATTGAAAATGACAAATTAGATATCAGGCAGCTTTTGT
>NZ_JAGBLU010000062.1 GCF_017635265.1 Butyrivibrio sp. | reverse complement strand
TCGTAAAAAGAAATACACTCCGCAGCAAATGGAACATGCTCTGGCTATGCTCAAGAAAAACTCTTATAATCAAGTTGCGGCTATGACAGGGATTTCAAAGTCCACATTGATAAGAGCGAATAAGGAAAAGATTAAATAAAAGGTTGTATTATGGGGATAATAAACTAAGACAAATCTTGATTTGTCGAACTATAATTCTGATTCATGTAAGGAGTAAAACAGATGAAAACACTGATAATATATCGCAAAACATAATTCATTGGGTAATAACTATAGTATTATGGATCGTTGCCGGAATTATAGTAATCTATATCGGAAAGAAAACAACAGACTTCGATATCTGGGAGCACCGTGAAAAAATAAAGGGATGGCAATACGTGGCACTCCTGGTGTGCTTTGTTGTAAATATCATTGCGAAGTATCTGGATTGGAATGGTTTTAAGGTTCTTATTGAATGGAATTCCAAGGAACCGATTTTGTTTGTGTTCCAATATATTTATTATCTGGCAGAAGGATTCCTTATTTCTCTTGTTATTGTCTATGGTCAGAAGGCATTTGAGAAATGGTTTAAGAACGATAAGATTCCTTATGGTGGAATTGTTCTTGGACTGATATGGGGATTGTTCCACATATTGACTAAAGGCAGCGTGCTTGTTGGGATTTTTTCTGCAGTGGCCGGTTTTCTATTTGGAACAGCATATATTTTTACAAATAAAGATTATAGGAAAGCATTACCTATCATTACGTTACTGTTCATTTTATAGTAACATAGATGATTCCTCCAAAATAGAATCAAGTGTGACAATATCTTTTTACTGCTTTGCTTCTGGTTGATTCTCTTAAATGTATGGTATGCTCCACAGGAATAAATGAGCGGTCTTCTGTTCCGGAGAGGAGCCTGAACATGGCTTCTCCTGCATCAATTCCCATTTTTCTGGCATCAATATGAACAGCAGTGATTGCAGGAAGGTGATGGGCAAGGTCATTGCTATCATAACAAGAAGCCAGTGCTATATCCTTTGGGACAGACAATCCGGCTCTTGTCAGCACTTCATGAGTCCAAAGGGAAGTCACATCATCACAACAGATAATACCATCGGCTTTGCGCTGGATGGCGTTTTCAACTGCAATTCTGCAGGATTCAAAATCAACAACATCTCTGAAAATAAGATTGGTGTTTGGCTCGATGGAATAATCTGATATGCCCATAAGGACACCTTCCAATCTCTTGGCATTGACGTTGTAATTCATGCTTCCGCCAATATATGCAATATTTCTGCATCCGCTATTTACCATAGATGAAGAAAGTTCACGACATGCAAGCGCTGTGTTTGTATCAACCATCAGAGCATTCTTGACACCAGAGCCTACTACAACTACAGGGATTCTGTTCTTTTTAAGAAACGAGAAGCTTTTTTCGTGGGCAATTGCTCTGGTAAAAATGACACCATCTAGCATTCCCTTTTCGACTGCTGGTTTTAGAGGCTCATATTCATTGGTATTGCAGAGTATCAGTAGTGTTTCATAGCCATGATCTGCCAATGCACTGGCTGCGCCGAGAAGACACAAATGAAAAAATTCTGATTCATAGAGAAGGTCTCTGGAAAGGACTATAGCAACATTTCCGCTTCTGGAAGACTGGTTATTTTTTGCATTAAACTTGTTTTGAGAAGGGGAGCGATAGTTAATTGTTTCAGCATATGCCAGAACTTTTTGGCGGGTTTTACTTGAAACACGTCCTGTCCCTGAAAGAGCTCTGGATACGGTGGTTGGTGATATATTCAGTTCATTTGCAATTTCATTTAATCTGATTTTCTTTCCCATAATAAAAGATTATATGTGTTAAACCGTTAATTCTCAACAGAAAATGCGCAAATATTTAAAATTTGCGCATCATTAGCGCAAAATTGCGCACATATTAAATGGATTTTGTCTAAATTAGCTTAATATTTTTTTTATATTTGACAGTAATGCAAATAGCTTAATTTGTCTATTTTCCCTAAACTAATACTTAATCGATATGTCTTTTTGTGAAAAACGTATAGAGGAGAGGGGTATGGGAAAAGAAAATATAAAAACAAAAACACCTTTTATGAAGGTTATTAAAAGGCATTGGCTATTGCTCTTGATGCTCCTGCCAAGTCTTTTATATGTAATAATTTTCAGCTATGTTCCCATGACGGGAATCATTCTTGCATTCAAAAGATATCAATATAATGGGGGAATCTATTTTTCACCCTGGAACGGTCTTAACAATTTCAAAGCCCTTTTAATTTCCGGAAAACTTGGAATGGTTACAAGAAATACACTTTTATACAACGTAGCATTTATTTTCCTAGGCGTTGTTTTTGAAATGGGAAGCGCAATTCTTCTTAATGAGCTGTTTTCAAAGTGGTTCAAGAAGATATCACAGTCATTGATGTTCTTACCGTATTTCATAAGCTGGGTTGTTGCCGGAGCCATAATGTATAACATTTTCAATTATGAAAAGGGTGTATTTAACCACGTGATCACAATGCTTGGCGGAACAGCCTTTGACCTGTACAATACGCCGGCTGCCTGGCCAATAGTTATCATCTTTTTGAGAATATGGAAGCAGACAGGATATGGCTCAGTTGTATATCTTGCAGCCATAACAGGGCTTGATCAGGAAATGTTTGAAGCTGCATCCATTGATGGCGCAAGTGCATGGCAGAAAATCAAATATCTTACAATCCCTTCACTGATGCCTACTATGATGATCCTGGTTCTTCTTGGTATCGGAAATATTTTCAGGGGAGATTTCGGATTGTTCTACCAGACAGTGCGTTCAAGCGCATTACTGCAGCCCACAACAGATGTAATTGACACCTACGTTTTCAGACTCCTTATCGACAACGGTGATATCGGTGTTTCGGCGGCAGCCAGCTTGTATCAGTCAGTACTCTGCTTTATAACGATTATGATTTCTAATGCTTTGGTTAAAAAAGCTAACCCTGATTATGCACTTTATTGATGGAGGAGAAAATGGCTAAAGAAGTAATAGTTATGAATAGAAAGCGCCCAATGAGTAGAGATGAAGTCGCAGTTAATGTTGTTGGCGCTGTGCTTATTGGACTATTTGCACTAATCTGCGTTATACCTTTTTATCTGATCATTATTGCATCATTTACCTCAGAAAGTTCGCTGATAAAGAATGGATATCCACTTCTGCCTTCACTGACAAATTTCAGTATTGAAAGCTATCAGCTCAGTTTAAAAAATCCTGTGGCTATCCTAAAGGCCTATGGAACAACTATCGGAGTAACAGTAGTTGGTACATTTTTAGCAGTTTTACTTGCAACGATGACAGGTTATGTTCTTTCAAGAAAAGATTTTCCTTGGAGAAATAAGTTTGCATTTTTTTATTTTTTCACGACTTTGTTTAATGGGGGTCTGGTTCCCTGGTATCTTCTTTGCGTAAGATACCTGAATTTTAAGAACAATTTTACAGGGTTAATCCTTCCGCTGATGTTTTCAGTATGGAACATGATCATAGCAAAGTCTTTTATGTCAGGACTTCCAATGGAGATTACTGAGTCCGCAAAGATTGATGGAGCAAATGACCTGGTTATATTTACAAAGCTGATCATTCCCTTGTCTAAACCGCTCATAGCTACATTGTCATTGTTTTCAGCACTCGCTTATTGGAATGACTGGTATAACTGTATGCTTTACATAACAGATGAGAATAAGTTCACACTTCAGTATTACCTTCAGAGAATCCTTGGAAGTGCGGAAGCAATGAGGATAGTTGCGGAAAAATCAGGGATTGCCCTTCCGTCTATACCGATTGAAAGTATGAAAATGGCGATGACAGTTATTGCCACAGGTCCAATCGTGTTACTTTACCCCTTCGTGCAAAGGTACTTTGTAAAGGGGTTAACAATAGGAGCAGTAAAAGGATAAAGGAGGAAAACATGAAAAAGAAAGTATTATCAATCTTAATGGCGCTTACTATGACAGCCGGTATAATGACAGGCTGTGGTAGCGAGAATGCTACAACTACTGAGAGCACAGGAACTGATGCACAGGCTACTGAGACTACTCAGTCAGATGCTGCAACAGAGACACCTGCTGCTACAAGCGATGCGCTGGCAGGGCTTCCCGATGCAATCGGAGATGGCATAATTGCTGCAACTCCAGAGATGTATTCAGCAATCGATCTTAGCAGCCCTTACACAGTTCAGATGTATCTTATCGGTGATACACCAAATGACTGGGACGAGGTTCTTGGTCTTATCAACGATTATTTAAAGCCTTTCAATACTGATATTAATGTTACATTTCTTAGCTGGAGTGATTATTCAACAATGTATTCCCTTGTTCTTCAGGGCGGCGATGCAGATCTTATCTTCACAGCACCTTGGTGCTATATGTACACAGAAGCTGCTAAGGGTTCATTCTACACACTGGATAAAGACTTTATAGCAAACAACATGCCACTTACAAACAAGTATCAGGCCGCTGAAAGCTGGGATGAGACAACTCTTTCAGGTCAGACAATAGCAGTTCCTTCAAATACAGCACAGCCAATGGGCAAGATTGTCGCTATCAGACAGGACATTGCTGATAAGTATGACATTAAAGAACTCTCCAGCTGGGAAGATTACAAGAACTTTTCTTTGACAGTTGCAGAAAAAGAAACTCCTGACAGTGGTATTTATGCACTTGCAGCTGCCGGTGATAACAATGAGCTTTGGGATGTTTACAGAGAGCAGTATGATACTTTCCTTGCTCTTGATTCAGACTGGTTCGACATGATCTATGAGTACAAGGAAGGACAGCTTCCTACACGTGATGATATCAAGCTTGCCTACGAGTATGAGCCATTTAGAGAATATGCAAAGGATATGAAGGAAATGGCTGATGCAGGCTGCTGGAGCAGATCAGCTCTGACAAATACAGTAACAGATGATGATGCTTTTGGAGCACTTCAGGGCGCATCAATTGCATGGAACGCATCAGTATTTACATACATGAGACAGGCTGAGCAGACAGATGGCGTTACATGTGCAGCTTATGATATTACAAGCCCACATCTTGTTGGGTGTGAAGCTTATTCAAACAATGATATGGCTATTACAGCAAGTTCCAAGATGCCTGAAAGAGCAGCTATGGTACTTGATATCATGAAGATGGACACATATGTTAATCACCTTATTCTTCTTGGAGAAGAGGGCAAGCACTATTCAATGGGTGACAATAACGAGTATACCAGAATTGATGGCGCAGTTGAGAATTATCCTCCAATGACAGTTTCTGCATCTTGGGCAATCAAGAACGGTGAGCTTTCAGAGGCAGGCGGAGATGAAAGAGAAAAGGCTGTTTCAGATAGCTGGGAAGAGAGAGTTGTAAGCAATCCTACAATTACCTTTGTATTTGATGATGCAAATGTAGTCAACGAGAAGGCTGCAGTAAATACAGTTCTTAGCTCATATGTACCAATGCTTGAGCTTGGCCTTGTAGACGATGTGGATGCTACACTTGATAAGATGATAGAAGAATGCTATGCAGCAGGTCTTCAGACTGTTCTTGATGAATTCTATAATCAGTATGATGCATGGCTTGCTACCAGATAATGGTATTAACAGGGCAGATAGGGGAGCAGGAAACTGTTCCCCTTATTTTTTAAGTAATGAGGAGTTAAGATGCTTTTAAAAGACACTACAAGAATCAATGACAATTGGACGTTCACACTGGGCGATTGCGGCGATTATGCTTATGCAGCCACAGATTTTGATGACAAAAAATGGGAAAAAGTTAAGCTTCCCCATGACTGGGATACCTTTTTTGCCCCGGACAAAAAAAGTAAAAGCGGTGCCGGTGGAGGCTACGCTAAAGGCGGAATTGGCTGGTATAGAAAGATAATTACCATTTCTAAGAAAGACTTGAAAAAGAGGCACGAGCTGATATTCGAAGGCGTTTACATGGAGAGCGAAGTATTCGTCAATGGAATACTTGTTGGTAAAAGAGCTTATGGCTATTCCACTTTTGTCGTTGATATCACAGAGGCACTTATAGAAGGCGAAAACATTGTCGCTGTGAAAGTCAATAACAGCAAGCAGCCTAATAGCCGATGGTACACGGGCTCAGGAATATATAGAGATGTTTACTACAGAAAAACAGATTCTGTGTGCCTTGATTATTTTGGGGTTAAGGCCGATACCAGCGGAATATATAGGGAAGGACTCAACGCAACTATTGATGTTCGCACGCTTGTAAATAACTACAGCGAGGATGATAGTGATGTCCAGGTGAAATGGATTCTTAAAGATAAGAGAGGAAAACAGGTAGCAAGTGCAGGGGCAACGCTTTATATCAGCTCTTTTGACTCCTCGGAAGCATGCAGCAGGATTTATGTAGATAATCCAAGCCTGTGGTCTTGTGAAACTCCTTATCTTTATAAGTTTGTAACACAGCTTTATAAGAATGACGAAAAGATTGATGAGAGAGTAGACGGATTTGGAATCAGAACTGCAGAGTTTACACCTTCTGACGGATTCTTGCTTAATGGGGTAAGGACTAAGATAAAAGGCGTTTGCCTTCATCATGACTCAGGCTTGTTCGGAGCAGCGTTTCATAAGGAAATATGGGAATATAGATTAAAGCTGTTAAAAGAAATGGGGGTTAATGGAATCAGATGCTCACATAATCCTCCGGCATCGGCTTTACTTGATTTATGCGATGAGCTGGGCTTTGTCGTTATGGATGAAATCTATGATGAATGGACCCTTGGAAAAAACAAGAACGAAAACTATTTTTCTGATCAGCCATCTTACGGCTTTAGTCAGTTCTTTTATCAGAATGCAGAGCAGGAGCTGCGCACAATGCTAAGGCGCGACTACAATCATCCATCGATAATATTGTGGAGCATTGGAAATGAAATTCCGGAACAGGCTTACTCTGATGGCGCCAAGATTGTAAAGTTTCTATCAGATATAGTTCACTCTGAGGACAGCTTGAGGCTGGTTACAAGCGCATGTGATAATATTGCATCTCTTCCTGAGATAGAAACAAGAAAAGATTTTATTGATGCGCTTGAGGTTGTCGGATACAACTATGTTGGTAGATGGCGTGAAAGAGCAGAAAGCTTTTATGAGGAGGATAAACTGGCTAATCCGGACAGAATAATGATCGGGACAGAAAATCCATCAGTTTGTGGTGACCGAGGTGATTACAGCACCGATAACAAATATAACTTCAGCTATGTAACAGCCCCGCTTACTCATGAGGCGTTGTGGAGATTTACAGCCAGCAGAAATTATGTTGCCGGAGATTTTATCTGGACAGGAATTGACTATCTTGGAGAAGCGCATTGGCCAAGGCGTGGTGCTAACTTTGGAGCTATTGATACAGCTAATTTCAAAAAGGATGCCTTTTATTACTTTAAGTCCATATGGAATAAGGATGAGGTTACATTGCATCTTTTACCTCATTGGAATTTTGAGGGTGAAGAAGGACAGTTCAAGCAGGTTCTGTGTTATACAAACTGTGAGAAGGTTAAGCTTTTCATCAATGACAGACTGGTGGGAGAAAAGGCTTGTGCAGCATGCCCAAGGTATGGAGCAACTAAGAGCTGGGATGATGAGGTAAGGCGCTATCATCCAACAACTGGAGATCTGCACCTGTCCTGGGATGTACCTTATGAAAAGGGAACATTAAGAGCAGAAGGCTACATTGGAAATAAGCTGGTAAAAACTACAATTGTTCAAACGACAAAAGAAGCTGACAGACTTTGTGCAGAAGTAAAACAGCTTGGAGATTTCTTTTTTATCGAGGTATCTGCCTGCGATACAGACTATAAAGTAGTTCCGACTTTTAATGGCCTTATCTATGTAAAAATGGATATAAATGCCTATCTTATCGGTATGGATGCCGGAAATATGTCAGATCTTACTTCGTATAAATCAGACAAAAGAGCTATGCTGGGCGGTAAGATATTGGTTGTCGTAAAAAAGAAAGATATGAAGGATATGTCAACGATTAGAATTGAATCGGATGGACTTAAAGGTTTGCAATTAAAACTGTAATCATAATGCATAAATAGCGAGGGGATTATTAATGAGTAAGCTACTAAACGGAAACGAAATCAGTCTTGGAACTTGTTATTATCCTGAACATTGGGATAAATCGCTCTGGAGAGAAGACCTTGAGCGGATGCAGAAGGTGGGAATCAAGACTATACGTATTGCGGAGTTTGCATGGAGCAAGGTAGAGCCCACAGAAGGCTCTTTTACCTATGAATTCTTTGATGAGTTTCTTGATATTGCAGACGAAATGAACATGCGGGTTATCATGGGAACACCTACAGCAACTCCTCCTGCATGGCTTACATCAAAATATCCCGATGCTCTAAATGCTCGTAAGGATGGCACACTCTTCAGGCACGGAATGCGAAGGCACTACAACTATAATTCTGAGAACTATAAAAGACTATCATCAATTATCGTAGAAAAATTTGCCAAGCACTATGGAAAAAGAAAATGCGTGATTGGTTGGCAGATTGATAATGAAATCAATTGCGAAATTGCTGAATTCTATTCAGAGAGCGATGACATGGCTTTCAACAAGTTCCTTCAGGATAAGTACAAGACTTTGGATGCGCTTAATGACGCCTGGGGAACGGTTTTCTGGAATCAGACTTATACGGAGTGGAATCAGGTTCATATTCCAAGGACAACGGTGCAGGGGACAGTGAATCCCCATCAGACGCTTGATTATTACAGATTTGTGTCTGATAGCGCTTGCAAATGGGCAAGGATGCAGGCAGACATAATCCGCAAATACAAAAAGGAAGATGACTTTGTTACTACCAATGGCATCTTTGGCCATGTGGATTATCAGAGAATGCGGGATGAGAGCCTTGATTTCATAACCTATGACTCTTATCCAAACTTTGCATACACATTAGATGGCTACGATAAGGACGAAGCTTCACTTCGCGACAGAAAATGGAGCAGAAACCTTACAGATACAAGAGCTATTTCTCCTATCTTTGGAATAATGGAGCAGCAATCCGGGGCCAATGGTTGGAATACCGGAATGGCAGCACCAACACCAAGGCCTGGACAGATTACTCTTTGGACAATGCAGTCTATTGCCCACGGGGCGGATTTTATCAGCTATTTCAGATGGCGCACTGCAACCTTTGGAACAGAGATGTACTGGCATGGAATTCTTGATTATTCAGGAAGAGATAACAGAAGGTTAAAAGAGATTGAGGATATTTACGGTAAAACGCAAAAGCTCTCTGAAATCGCAGGAAGCCGTTATTTAGCCAAAGTTGCTGTCATTAAGGATTATGACAATATATTTGATGCGGAGTTGGATGTTTGGCATAAAAATGTAGAAGAAAACAGCCAGAGAGCAATTTTTAATGCCGCCCAAAGGAGTCATACTCCAATAGATTATGTTTATCTAACCGAAAATATTACTGCAAAAGAGCTTTCAAAATATGAAGTACTGATTTATCCTCACATGACTATGGTCAACGAAAAATTTATCCCGGTTCTTGAGGAGTATGTGCGAAATGGCGGAAAGCTGGTCATTGGCTGCAGAAGCGGATATAAAGACATGACTGGAAAATGCACCATGGAGTATCTTCCGGGAAAGCTTAAAAGTCTAACCGGCAATGATATTCCTGAGTATACTGCAATCTCTCCGGATGCCGGTGATGTCTACATCAAATGGGGTAAAGATGAGTTTAAAGCAAGTTCTTTTGCAGATCAGCTCTTTGCATGCACGTCTACAGCCAAAATGGTTGGCAGTTATGAAGATGATTACTATGAAGGATTTGGAGCTATTACCGAGAATAAACTTGGAAATGGTTATGTTTACTATTATGGCAGCGCATTTAGCGAAGAGGCTGCTTTTGTATTTCTGAAGAACCTTGGGGTAATTGATCCGTTTAACGAGTACTTTGATATTCCGGATGAAATGGAACTTGCGGTAAGAGAAAAAAACGGTGATAAATATGCTTTCGTCCTCAATTATCAGAGAAAGGTTCAGAACATGTGGCTTAAAAAAGAGCTTAAGGAACTATTGGCGGGAAGCATAGAATCAGAAGAAGTCATTATGCAAGGCTACGAGGTAAAGATATTTAAGCTGTAGAGGAAGACATTGATGATGCAATCAAGGCAGTCAGGAAGAGGCAAAGATCCGAATGAAGTTATACCGGAATATAAACCTTCCAAAACACTCGAAAAATCTTTACATGATTAGGATTTAGAACTTAGAATTATACCTTTTGAATTTTGAAATCGTAATACAGAGCATTTAGAACACCCAGATTCTTTGACAAAAGGCTCTCTGGGTGTTATTATAAAAGAAAACACTTTAATACGGGTAAATTTTCAGGGTAAACGCACACTTTTTAATAAAAAAATTTTATCGAACTAAATGCACACAAAGCCAGAGTTTTTCAGCACTCTGGCTTATTTTTTATGCCCTTAAATGGCATGGATTTTTAATCAATGGCATGACAAAAAGACGTCTACCATCTATTTTTTTAGAATAAATGCACACATCTGACTGTTTGTTCCGTTATGTTGCATTTCGAATGGGAGTTGTCATATGATAATCAAAAGTTGTTCATTCTAGTTGCAGCTAGAATGAGCATGGATGGCTTATTTTCTGCGATTTAGAAGCGCTGGTTTAAGAAATACGTCATCCGGCTTTATCTCAACAAGCTTCATGACTTCATGGAGCTTGTTGTCCAAAAGAACTTTCGAAAGAATATATGGCGTTTTTCCATGGAATTTCTCCCTGGAATAACTGTTGATGTGATTCACTAAAAGAGTGATGTCATCCTGGGTTAGATCTTCAAATGAAAAACCTTTAGGAATAACATATCTTATGAATTCATGGTTCTTTTCCAGAGCGCCTTTCTGCCATGAACATTGCGGATCACAATAGAATACTTTTGTCTTTATTTCCCCATAAAAATCGCATTCTAATGCCTCAGGATAAAGAAATTCTGTACCCCTGTCGGTCTTATCCCGAATTCGGGATAAGACAGACTATACCGAAGAAAATACTATGCCGAAGTTTTTGGATTTTGCCTGAAAATTAGCTATTTTTCGCAAAATCTTCGGCATAGTATCAGCATCAATCCAGTGAGTACAGGAGCTTTTTTATTGCCGGCTCCTTCCATATCTTGCCATTATCAGCAAAGGCTGGAGCAGCTTTATTCATGGCTTCACTCATCATTTCCAACGTTGCAAATGCATAAAAGCCAGATGTGGTTGACATACTCTCATGGCCAAGAAGCTGCATTATAAACGGTAATGGAACTCCATTCCTATACAAATCCATGGCCTTAGTCTTTCTGATCAGGTGACAATGCACATCTGGTGGGACATCAGCGCAGGTTTTGCGTGCTTTGTCTGCCGCTGTTTTTAATATCAGGCTGATACTATCTGTTGAAAGAGGATGCGGTACGCCATCAAACCTGCTGTAGAACAGAGGCCCTTCATTCATGCCGGGATGGAATTCTTTTAAATAGTGGTTTAGATGAGCAATGGTTTTCTTCATAATCGGTACATTTCTGGTTTTTCGGCCTTTGCCTATAAGAGTAACAAACGGATTTGCAGCATCTAAATGAAGTGATGATACTTTTAAATCTGCTAATTCCTGCACTCTTGCAGCTGTGTCATAAAGAAGAATCAAAAGCATTCTGTTTCGCCTGTGTTTGGCTGTTTTGGTGTCATATGCATCAAGTATAGCCTTAGTTGCTGTAGATTGGAGATATTCAATAGGCTTTTTCTCTTCTTTGACTTTTCTGATTGTGCAGACATCATTATAGATGCCTCTTAGCTCGAAATCCTCGTCTCCACAGTATTTGAGAAATGAGCGGATTGCAGTAAGCTTCAGATTTATAGTTTTAGGAGCATACTTATTAGTTGATAACCATCCAATAAAATCTTTGACGTTGGATCTATTAAAAGCATCAAATGTCACATCACCTCCCTTAAGATTTTTCTCACTTTCGAGGAAAGTAAGAAATGATTGCAATGACTGCTTATAGGTCTCAACCGATTTGTCTGACATATTTCGCACTGCTGGCATATAGTCATGAAGATATGTCCGTGCCATTAGCCAGAAATCCTTATCTTTTTTCCTTTTATACTTCATCGCTGTCCACCTCCGGAATCAAATCTTCGGTAGTAACAGCCATTTCCTGATATATGGGAAAGAAGTCAGGAATCAGATGTATGTAATAATAGGTACTCTCAAGTGATGAATGCCCCATGTACCGCATGAGATAAGGAAGCATTGCATGTATGTCTTTGCCTTCAGCTGACCAACGCATGATGTTTGCACAGGCGAAGTGGTGACGAAAGTCGTATGCTCTTGGTTTTACTTTACCATCTCTTTTTAAACCTGCAGCCAGCCATATGTTTTTGAAATTAACCGATAATGCAGAAGAGGAACAGATGCCGCCACTGCCGCCTGGGAAAAAGTATTCCCTATCCGGAAAGACCTTTTGTATTGCTGATTCGTAGTCCTTCAGGTATTGTATGAGTTCGTCAGATAGAAAAAGTCGTCTGTCACGATGAGCTTTTGCCCAGAGTATATCTACATATCCTTTGTCCAGATGTACATCTTCGCACTTAAGTTGCCTTGCCTCTTGAGACCTTATACCGCAGCAATACATAAATCTGTATAGTGCTGGAAAAACGTATGCTCTACCGGGGATATTCTTCCTTCTAACATATATGTCACACTCTTCAAAGAAGCGCTGTATCTCATGCTCAGTCATAAGGTAAACTTCTGCATGATACTTTTGGATAATAAACGAATTATCTATTACATAGGCATTTGTATCTCCCATGTTTACAAGATATCTTCCGAATTCCCGTATGGGTGATATCCAGCTTCTGTCACTGGTTGTAGACTTTTCAGCATGTTCGCATGCCCAACCATCTACAACAGCTTTGATTAGAGTTCCATGATTTCCATGGCTAAAGTTATACTGATCCAGTTCGTGAAGATATACTTCGGCTGATTGATATTTAATGCCAAGCGCATGTTTGTACGCAAGGAAATCCTCAATTACTGTACTTAGTTTGCTATAGAATGGTTTCACGGAATCACCTCCTTCGAAATACTACCAAAAGGAAGTACACATTCCTTTAACCTTTCCTGATCAGTTGTGATATAGATTCCAGTTGTATCTGGATCTGAATGCCCCAGTATAGCAGCAATTGTTTCAATAGGGACTTCATTTCTTACCATAGTTGAGGCTGCATTGTGCCTAAGCATGTGCATCCCAAGGATACGACCATTTTTGGGGACAGATGCCTTCTCCAGGATACGTTTGACCATAACATAGCAAGAAGAGTGACATGATAGCCGATCAAATGGTGCAAGCAGTCTCACGAAAAGATAATCATTTGGTGCATCTGGACGCTGTTCTACGAGATATCTGGCTATTGCATTGCCTACTGATGGTATCAGAGGAATGCAGACAAGATTTCCTGTTTTGCTCTGCCGCCATGATATAGTGTCATTTCTCCAATCTATATCTGACAGGCGGAGGTTGATTATATCGCAGGCTCTTATGCCGGTAGATAATCCAAGGAGAATCATTGCGGTATCACGTAGAGGTGTGTTCTTATCCTCCGTTACAACTTTAATTCGTTCTTGTTCATCGGATTCTAACACCGGAATAATGCGGTTATATCTAGGAGCATGAATTCCGGCCAAAGCCAGTAACAGGTCATTACGATCTAAGTACCGACAGATTTTTCTGGTTTCACAGAGAACTTCTCTTTGTCTGGTCGGTTTGGTGTTTTTTATATAGTCAAGAACAATAGGTGCGGTTAAATCCTCTATGCGCAGTGTATTGTAGTTGTTTTCAAGAAAGGTAAGAAATGAGTACATGCCGTAATCATAGAAATGCTGTGTATTTTCATTATCATACTCATCCTTCAGGTAAGCGCAGAATTCATTATAAACAGAGCGATGATAGGCATTGTCCGGCTGAAGCCTTGTTCTCGCAGATACTGCAAAATCAAACTTGCCTGTGTTGATATATGAATCTATAAGCCGTATAAAACGACCTTGTAAATGGTATCGCTCTTTACTGAACTTGCCGGTTTTAGGGCTGATAACATCATTTGCATAGAGTTCACCAACATCGCTGCTATACTCAGTTACATTGCGTTCTTCACAGAAAGCTTTGAACCTCCTGACAGCGCCTTGATAATTGAAGATGGTTGAAGCATTATACCCAGCATCTTCTAAAGCACTAATAAGTAGCTTGCAAACAGTGTCTATATCCATCTTGAAGCACCTCCTTATATTTGATGCTTCAAGTATAGAACACTATACCGAAGAAATATGAACAAGCAGCATAATTTCAGATATACACCAAAAACTTCGGCATAGTATTTTCTTCGGTATAGTCAGTGAGGCCTATCCCGAAGAGCCTTGAAAAACATTCCTTTCCAAGTCCCTTTTCAAGGTAGTTAAACCTTTCGATCACTGAATCTGCTGTATTATCAGGCATCAAGAATACGATCATTACGCTGTTTCTTCTCAGGATC